>NZ_JBITHP010000006.1:0-315603 GCF_044458105.1 Embleya sp. NPDC050493 | reverse complement strand
GTTCGGGTTCGGGTTCGGGTTCGGGTTCGGGTTCGGGTTCGGGTTCGGGTTCGGGTTCGGGTTCGGGTTCGGGTTCGGGTTCGGGTTCGGGTTCGGGTTCGGCGTCGGCGTCGGCGTCGGCGTCGGCGTCGGCGTCGGCGTCGGCGTCGGCGTCGGCGTCGGCGTCGGCGTCAGCGTCAGCGTCAGCGTCAGCGTCAGCGTCAGCGTCAGCGTCAGCGTCAGCGTCAGCGTCAGCGTACGGTCGCCCATTGATCTCGTGTCCGTACGCCACAAGAGCGTGCCGCGCGGGCCGCTTGGCGCAGGGGGCGTCACTCACGTGGGTGATACGCCCCGCGCGCCCCGATCCGGTACCGCTCCGCGACCGGCACGCTGATGCCCCCACTACCTCGGACCGTCCGGCACGTTCCTGCCGGGTGAGGGGCAACGACACCATGGCTACCGTCACCTTCGACCGGGCCACCCGCCGCTACACCAAGGGCGACAAGCCCGCCGTCAACGAGCTCTCGCTCGAAATCGGGGACGGGGAATTCCTCGTCCTGGTCGGCCCGTCCGGCTCCGGCAAGAGCACCGCTCTGCGCATGCTCGCCGGCCTGGAGGACGTGAATTCCGGCGCGATCCACATCGGTGACCGCGACGTCACGAACCTCGAACCCAAAGAACGCGACATCGCAATGGTGTTCCAGAACTACGCGCTCTATCCGCACATGACGGTGGCCGAGAACATGGCCTTCGCGCTCAAGATCGCACACCAATCGAAGGAAGAGATCTCCCGTCGAGTCATCGAGGCAGCGAAGATTCTCGACCTGACCGAATATCTCGACCGCAAACCGAAGGCCCTCTCCGGCGGCCAGCGTCAGCGCGTCGCGATGGGTCGTGCGATCGTCCGCGAACCCCGCGTATTCCTGATGGACGAGCCGCTGTCCAACCTCGACGCCAAGCTCCGAGTTCAGACCCGCATCCAAATCGCCGGACTGCAAAGGCGCTTGGGGACGACGACCGTCTACGTGACGCACGATCAGGTCGAGGCGATGACCATGGGCGATCGCGTCGCCGTACTCAAGGACGGCATCCTCCAGCAGGTCGCCACTCCGCGCCAGATGTACGAGCGCCCGATCAACGTATTCGTCGCCGGCTTCATCGGCTCGCCCTCGATGAACCTGATCGACACGGACCTGACCGAGGACGGCATCCGCTTCGGCGACGTCCTGGTCCCGCTCACCCGCGAGGCGCACGAGACCGCCCGAGCGGAGAACGCGGACCGGATCACGGTGGGCGTCCGCCCCGAGCACCTGGAGGTTGCGTCCGGTACGGAGGCGCGCGGACTGGCCATCACGGTGGACGTGGTCGAGGAACTCGGCTCCGACGCCTACGTATACGGCACCGCCACCCAGGTCGGGGATACCCCCACCACCCTGGTAGTCCGCGTCCCCGGCGACCGTGTCCCACGCAAGGGCGACACCCTGTACCTCACCCCACGCCCCGACGAGATTCACAAGTTCTCGACGTCCACCGGCGAACGCCTGGCCGACTGACGACCCGGCACGCTCCCGGCACGGCACCTGCGCTCCCCAGCGCCCGAGCACCCACATCCTCATCCACCCGCCGAGACAACCTCGCAGCGCCGACGCCCACACCGCAGCCCCGGGGAAGCGCGCCAAACCGAGAGCACTGCTCTCGCGCAAACTTTGGCCCGGCGCGGTACCAACCCAACCCGAATCCGAACCCGAACCAATCTCAAACCGGACGGACTGCCTCGGCCCGACTCGCCGGGGCCTCCGGGACCACCCGGCCTTCCAGTCCTGCTCCGAAACCGCCTCAGGCCGATCCACCGCAACGAGAGCACCGCTCTCCGTCACTTCACGACACCACAACCAATCAATCAATCAATCAATCAATCAATCAACGAACCAGTCAACCAACCGCCAGGCAACGCCCCACCGCGGCGATCTCAGACGACGAGAGCACTGCTCTCGGGTCTCTCCCCAGCTATCAAAATCCGACCCAGATTCGAGAGCAGGCTCTCGCTTTCGGCCGTAAGTGGCGCCCAAGGCGGTCCCTGCCCGCGAGAGCACTGCTCTCCGCATCCGACATCGCCGTGATGCTCGCCATACCCGGCACACCCGCAGCTCCCGCCACCGCAGCCATCACGCACAACAAGCACCACCGGACCGAGGCCGGCCGGTGTCACCACTGCATTGCGAATTACCACCGCCCACACACCCGGCCCTACACGTCACTACTCGCGAGCCCCTCGCCCTCCCGCTCCGTACCCGAGCACCATCCCCACCATCTACGCCCGCTGCGCCCGCCTCGCCCGGCAAGCGTCCCCGCCCTGCCCGCGCCGCGCTGCCCCACCTGCAACCACCGCCGCAACCGTGCGATTGACTGGGATGCGAGAACGGAGCACAGGGGGTTCAGACACCGATGAAAGCAGCCAACGAAACGCCTCGGGTCCCGGACGCCGCATGGCTGGAAGCCCGATTCGGCAGCGGCTCGCTCTGGCGGCCGCACGAGGCCGACCTTCCCGCAGAACTGACCGACCGCGAAACTCGCAACTTCCTCACCACGACCGGCTTTCCCGCTGTCGCGATCGACCTCGTCGAGTTCGACTCCACGCACCTACGGGACGCCGACGAGCCATACCTGTTCGACGCCGACGAACTGTACGGTCGCCGCTATCCGGACGACGACTCGCCGCCCGAGAACTTCTGCTTCACGATAGGCATCCACTTCGACCAACAATTGATGCTCGACACCGACCTCGGTGAGATCAACCACTACGATCCGTCCGGCTGGGACCACGGCGACGGCGACAAAGGCATCGCCACCTCCTCGCTGCCGACGCTCGCCGTACTCCTGGGCCTGGTCGTCGAACGACGCGATGCCCTCGAAACCGACGACGACGAGATCCGCCACGCGGCAATATCCGAACTCCGCGTCCACATGGCCGCAATCGAACCCGAGGTGCGAAACTCCCCCTTCTGGGAAAGCGTGTTCGACCACCTCTCGGCCTGACCTCCCCGGCAATCACTCGCCGAGTCATGCCCGGCGGGGACAGCCGAAGAACGCATCGGCGTCGTCAAGGGAGTCGTGCGCGATCGTGTACACGCCGTGATGATGAAGGCTGACAACGGCTTGCCGCGAGCGACATGGGACAACGCCCTGACGGGGCACACATCCGTCCGTCCCCGAGGCCAAGGTCCGGACGCCGCATCGCCAATAGCCAAAGCCCAATGGAGCCTTCGACCAGTCGGCTGCTCACCGAGTGCACGGATTCGAGCATCGCGCGGCGAACGGCGCACCTGCACAACGCCGAACCCCGCACCATCTCGGCAGCCGGGCAGCCGGGCAACCGCGCAACCGGCCCGATCAGGGCGCCTGGGGCCGGGGCTCCGCAACGAGGCCAGCCACGTCCGACCACGGCAACCGGTCGGCGATCGCGCAATCGGCGGGTGGGAAACGGAACTCGGCATCCTGCCCAACTCCCCGGGCCGACCGCCCAGGACAATCGCACCGGCCGGCTCTCCCCGCCCCAACGCACAGTCGGCTGCCCCATCGGCGCACGACAAGCCGAGTCCCACCCATGCCCAACAGCCGCCGGTGGGCAACGACCAGCCGCGGCGTCGGCGCGCCAAGGAGCGACACCATCCCGAGCCCGCCGCAGGGACTCGTACCGAACCGAATGGGGGGTCTGCCGCCCTCCAAGCCTTGGCCGAAGCCGCGTCCGAGCGGTCGCTTCAGGCGGTCTCGGACGCGGCGTCAGGGCTCCGGCTCAGTTCATCGCCTCCCGCATCGCCTGCTGAAGGTGGGTGGTTCGCCGACGGGTCGGGTCGGCGGCCACCGCAGCGGCAAGGGCCGGGCCGGCCGCGTGGACGATCGAGACGTGCTGTGCGCCTCGGGTGATCAGCGTGTACACGAGGGCTCGGGTGTAGGCGTCGGCGCCTTCGGACGGGAGTACGACCACCGCTCCCGGGCGGCGGACGCCCAGCGATTGACGGGCCGTCAAGGCCCAACCGTGGCGCAACTCGGTCCGGTGGATCGCTTCGGGAGCAGCGACGCCGAACGCCACCACAACTCGGCCATCCGAGAGCACATCGCGAACAACGCCTCGAACCACACCGCTACTTGGGTCGGGCGTGGCCCGAATGACGCAGTCGCCGACGTCGATCGCTCCAACCGCGCCCTGGTCCTGACGAGCCGAACTCCCGGCCCCGGGACCTGGTTCGGGGCTCGGATTGAGCCTTGCCTTGAGCACCGCGTTCAGCGCGGTCGCGCCGGCGGGGCCGGTTGCGAGCGGAGCGACCACGAGTACGTCCCGCGCCGCGATGCCGATCGCACGCGGAATCGAGTCGCAGACCAACTGCGCACACCGGTGGGCGGCCTCCTCTCCGGTGCGGACCGGGATCAGTACCGCGCGGCGCTCCGGGTCCTGGATCGGAGGCAGGCGACCGTCGCGAATCCCGTCGGCAAGTGCCTCCAGCGGACCTTCGGGGACGGTCGGAGCAACCAGGGCGCGGATCGTACCGGTCGCCGCGAGATCGGTGAACACCCGTCCCGGTCCGGTCGATTCGAGCCCCGCCGGATCGCCGGCGAGGAGAAGCCTGGCGCCGTCCGGTACCGCTTCGAAGATCGCGGCGGCGGCGGTGACGTCGAGGAGCGTTGCGTCGGTGACCACGAGGAGGTCGAGTTCGAGGGTGCCGTCCGGACCGCGCTCCATCGCGGCGAGTTCCCGGAGTCCGATCGTGCCCGCACCGAGCCGGTCCCGGCCGTCGATGGTCGGTGCGACGACGGCCACCCGCAGGCCGGCCTCCCGAGCGTGCGCGGCGACGTTCAGGACTGCGGTCGGGGGTTCCTCGCCGGGGCCTGCGGCGTACAGCAGAACCCCGTTCGTGTCCAGCGCACGGTCGAGCTTGGTGTCGCCGATCTCCGGCCATGGTTCGACCGTCGACAGCAGCCGGACGACCGCTTCGGCGATGGCCTCCTCGGCGAGGGCGTAGTCGTCCAGGGCGAGCAGGACACCACCGACGGCCGCGAGTTCGTCGGGTTCCTCGAAGTCGTCCTCGAAGTCGTCGTCGAGATCCGCCTCGAAGTCGTGGTCGGATTGGCCGAGTTCGTCGACGTCGTCGATGCTCTCGCGCGGTCCGGACGGGGCAGCGGCGAAGGCCATCACGCGGCCCTCGGCGAGTATGGCCCGAAGCGCCGTGTCCGGGTCGCTCACCTCGAAATGCGCGAGCGCGGCACGCGCGGCGTCGGCCTCGATCGCGGTATCGCCCTGCCGGGCGGCCCGTCGCAGCAACCACAACACGATGGCGCGCACACGACGGGGGTCGTCGGCGGCCCAGCGGGCGCCGAGGGCTCCGCGGGCGAGCAGGTCGGCCTGTTGGGGGGCGATTCCCGGTACTGCGAGTAGGGCCCAGGGGTCTGCCGCCAACAGTTCTGCGGCCTCACTGCCCAGGGCGGTGGCCACCTGAGGGGCCATGCGCTCGGGGGCACCTGCGGCGGTCAGGAGTCGGGCGACATCCGCGACCACGTCGGCGAAGGGTCGCCGGGCCTGGTCGGTCGGGGTGGCCGGCGCCGCTGCGGGCGGCGTGGCGTCGGCCGGTGAGGATCCCATACCGGGGCCCACCCAACTGCCGCCGGCAGCCCCACCGTCGCCCCGTGGCGAACTCCGCCGGGCGGCACCGCCGTCCGAGGCCGGGCCGACATGCGCTTGCGCCCGCCCCGCTGGTTGCCACCGCTCTCCATCGAGAGCACCGCTCTCCCCACCCGAGCCGGCCCCACCACCGAGATGACGCCCACCGACAAGAGCACCGCTCTCGCGATCTCGATGCGAGGAGGCACCCGCGTCGATCGAATCGGCGCGAGCACCGCTCTCGCCTGCCGAACCTTCCGCCATCGACCGACCGCCTGCCGACACACCGAGAGCACCGCTCTCGGCACTCGATGCCGTTGACGCAACCGCGGTACCCCCGTCCGCGAGAGCACTGCTCTCGACATCCCGCTGCTGCGGGGACGCACCCGCGTCGATCGAATCGGCGCGAGCACCGCTCTCGCTTACCGAACCTTCCGCCATCGACCGACCGCCTGCCGACACACCGAGAGCACCGCTCTCCGCACTCGATGCCGTTGACGCAACCGCGGTACCCCGGTCCGCGAGAGCACTGCTCTCGGCACTCGACCCCGTCAACACAACCGCGCTACCCCGGTCGGCGAGAGCAGCGCTCTCGCGATCCCGTTGCGGCGCGCTGCCGCTAGTCACCGGACCAGCGAGAGCACTGCTCTCGGCACCTTGATTCGGCATCGCCTCGGGTTCGGCGTCGTCGGCCGCGGCCGACGTTGGGTTGATGGCCTCCCGAGCATCGAGAGCAGTGCTCTCGATGTTCGGATTCGGCATTCCGGGCGATTGGGCGTCGCCCGCCGAGGTCGCGGCTGGGCTGGCGACGTCCGCGGCGAGAGCAGTGCTCTCGGCATGCGCGCTTGGCACCGCCGCCGACGCATCATCTGCTCCCGTAGCCGACGCCCGGCCTGCTTCGCCCGACCTGGCGAGAGCAGTGCTCTCGGCGTCCGGGTTCTGCGGCGCGATCGACCCATCGTCGGCAGTGGCAGATGACGTTGAGGGCGTCGGATCCTGACTACGGAGAGCAGTGCTCTCGGCTTTCGGGGCCGGCGTCGCGTCCGATGCCTCATCCGCACTGGCGACCGGCATCGGACTCGCGAGCTTCGAAACGGCGAGAGCACTGCTCTCGGGGTCCGGATTTGGTGCAGTCGCCGAATCTGCCTCGTCGATCGTTCCCGATGGCGGGGTCGCATCACCCGACCCCGCGAGAGCGGTGCTCTCGGCGCTCGGGTTCAAGGTTGCGAACGACGCGGCTTCGGCGGGTGCGGACGTGGACGGCGTCGGGCCCGCATCGCCCGGGGCGGCGAGAGCGGTGCTCTCGTTGCTCGGAGTCGGGGCGGCGAACGACCTGGTGGCGGGCGGAGACGTAGACGGCGTCGGGTCGGTATCACCCGACGTGGCGAGAGCGGTGCTCTCGTTGTCCGAGCTGGGTGGGAGTTCGATGTCGCGTACCGAGCGGGGAGCGAGAGCGGTGCTCTCCTCGTCGGGCTCCGACGAGTTGGTGACCGAGGGCTCTGGCTCCAGGCCGGTCTCCGCACTGGTGGCGGCTTCGGCGGCAAGGGCTGCCGCCTTTGCGGCCTCGGCGGCCTCGGCGGCCTCGGCAGCCAGTGCGGTACGTCGGCGGGCACGCTCGGCGCCGTCCGACTGAGGGGTGTCGATATGGGCCACGCCGCCGACGACTGTTGGCGCTTCGCCGCGCGCCAATCTTGCGAGTTGGTCGCGCAGGAGGGCCACCGGGTCGGGCTTCGTTCGGCTATCGGAGGTACCGATCGAGCCTGCCTGCGCGATCGGGGAGGCGGGCTCGATGGTCTTCGGTGTCGCCGGGGCCGCGGACCGGCCCTCGCCATCCTTCGGGCCGTCCTCGACTCGGGCCTCGGCCGGCGCCCCGAGACGACTCTCGCGGTTGTTGCGACCGGCGTCGGTCCCGGTCTTGGCAGCAGCCCCGGAACGGCCGTCGCGATCCGTGTGGTCCTCGTGCGCAACGCCGACGCCGACGCCAACATCGGCGTCGGCCGGCGCCCCGAGATGACCCTTACCGTCCTCGTGACCGCCGCCCATCCCGGCCTCGGCCGCAGCCCCGGCACCGCCTACGCGATCCGTGTGGTCCTCGCGACCACCGTCCATTCCGGCGTCGGCTCCGGAACGATCCTTGCGGTCCTTGCGGTCCTTGCGGTCCTTGCGCCCGACGTCGGCGTCGGCGTCGGTGTCGGCCGGCGCGCCGAAACGGCCCCCAACGTCCTCGCGACCGACCTCGACTTGCCCCCTGCCTGACACTCCGGAACGGTCCGCATCGTACTTGCCCTCGGGCTTGACGCGGCCCTCGGCCGGCGTCCCGAAACGGCCCTCGCCGTCCTCACGTCCGGGCTCGACTCGACTCTCGGCTGACACACCGGGTTGGCCCTCACGGTCCCCGGGCCCGGGCTCCACTCGACCCTCGGCTGACACACCGGATAGGGCCTTACGTTTGCCGAGCCCAGGCTCGACTCGACCCTCGGCTGACACACCGGATAGGGCCTCACGTTTCCCGAGCCCAGACTCGACTCGACCCTCGGCTGACACACCGGATTGGCCCTCACGGTCCCCGGGCCCAGGCTCCACTCGACCCTCGGTAGGGGCCTCGGACTGGGACGCGAGTGGATCCTGGGCCGCGCCCTCCGCGCCGCCGGCCAAGTCGTCGCCGTTCATGCCCACACCATCCGCTCCACCTGCACCGCCCGTACCATCCGCTCCCGTACCATCACCACTCACGTCACCCACACTGTTCGCACCACCCACACTGCCCGTACTACTCGTATCACCCGCGCTGCTTCGCACTTCTCGCCCCGCTCACCCCGCCTGCACCCTTCACACCGCTCGCTGCGTCCACTCCACTCGCACCGCCGGCTTCAGCCACACCACCACTTGCTCCACCGGCATCACGTACTCCATCCGCGCCGCAGCGTTGCGACTTCAGCCGGGTCGACCTGCCCGCCACGCCCCACCAGGGTCGCCCCACTCGCCGACCTGCGGCCGCGACGCCACGCCGCGCCGTGCTCACTCCGGCTCACTCGCCCCACCTGCGCCGCGAACCCGCCGCCCCCAAGGTCTACCGACTCGTCGACCCGCCCCGCGACGCGGCGCCCAGGGCGGACCACTCACCGCGCCGCGCCCGCCTCCTCGAAACCGCCTTTCGACCAGAGCCGACCCACGCCCGCGCCGGCACAGTCGCTCCGCCTGTGATGAGGCTCGTTGAATCTCCCCACCCCCTACTGGGGGTCGGGACAGAGTTGCCCACCTCGATTCCCCACCCGCAGGCCCCTGACCTGGGATCGGACGCCGGACCGTGGGAGCCGCCCGACAACCCGCGCTTCCAGGAGTCGGGTCGGACTGTCCAGGGTGGCGTAGCCATCGCGTCAGCGGCAGCCGAAGGCGCCCTTGACCGGCCGGCACGGCCCCGACCCTCAACCGTCGGGCGGCTCCCGTACCTTGCTGAGCGTTCAAGCAAGTGGGGAACGAAGAGCAGGCCTGGCCGTTTTCGCAGATCCTCATCATCTGCCGCAAATCCGCCTCCCGACCAGGACCTCACCCGACTCGCCGACCACTTGGGACGCCACCTCGCGCTCAGGCCGGCCCACTCACTGCGCCGCGCCGGCTCCACGAAACCGCCTCCCCATCAGCCCCGATCCACGCCCGCGACGCCACGCCACGCCACGCCCACACTGGCTCACTCGCCCCGCCAGCCGGGAACCGGCCGCACCACCACGGTCGACCCACTCGCCGACCCGCCCAGGCCGGACCACTCACCGCGCCGCCCCGGCTCCGCGAAACCGCCGCCGCATCAGCCCCGACCCACGCCCGCGACGCCACGCCACGCCCACACGGGCTCTCGCCCCGCCTGCGCCGCGAACTCGCCGCCCACCCAAGGTCGACCGACTCGCCGACCCGCCGCAGACGCCGCGCCGCGCCCAGGCCGGCCCACTCACCGCGCCGCCCCCGGCTCCACGAAACCGCCTCCCCACCAGCCCCGACCCACGCCCGCGACGCCACGCCCACGCCGGCTCACTCGCCCACCACGGTCGACCGACTCTCCGACCTGCCGGCCCGCTCGGACGCCGCGCCCGGCTCCACGAATCTGCCTCCCGACCGGGGCCGGCCCACACCCACACGCCACGCCCACACCGGGCCACTCGCCCCGCCTGCGCCACGAACCCGCCGTCCGCCCAGAGTTGGCCTCCGCGCCCGTCCCGCCGCAGCCCCACCCCGGGTCGACCCACTCACCGACCTGACCGCCCCCGGCCCGACTCGGCCCACCCGGCTCGCCTCGTACCGCCCGCCGGCCCGTTCGCCCGTTCGACCCGCCAAGCCCCGCAAGGACCATCCGACCCGGCTCGCCTCCGCCCGGCTCGGCCCCACGCGCCGGCCCGTTCGACCCGCCAAGCCCCCGCAAGGACCATCCGACTCAGCTCGGCCCCACCCGACTCGGCCCGGCCCACCAAGCCCGCTGGCCCGCCCGGCCCCCGGCCCGCCGGCCCGCCCGGCCCACCCCCCTCGCGCCACCTGGCCCCGACCGGCCCGGCCCAGTCCGCCCCCGCCACCAGGCCTCGGCGCCCCCGGCCGGTCGGCCGGCCAGACCCCCGACCCGCCAGACCCCCCGCCGCCCAGCCCCCGGCGCTTCGCCCCGACCTACGCGCCGCCCCTAAGCCTGGCTCCAAGTGTGGTCCGGGTAGCCCGTCATCGGTTGGGAGACGTCTTCGAGGGCGGAGCGGATTTCGGTGGGGAGGACGACGGTTTCGGCGGCGAGGGAGGCGCGGAGTTGGGTGGCGTTGCGGGCGCCCACGATGGGGGAGACCACGCCGGGGCGGTCGCGGACCCAGGCGAGGGCGACTTCGATGGGGGCGGCGCCGAGGCCGTCGGCGGCGGTGGCGAGGGCGTCGACGATGCGGCGGGAGTGCTCGTCCAGGTAGGGGGCGACGAAGGGGCCCATGTGGGCGGAGGCGCCTCGGGAGTCGGCGGGCATGGCGTGACGGTACTTGCCGGTCAGGACGCCTCGGCCGAGTGGAGACCACGGGAGCAGGCCGACGCCCAGGTCGAGGGCGGCGGGCAGTACCTCGCGTTCGATGCCGCGTTGGAGGAGGGAGTACTCCATCTGGGTGCTGGCCACGACGACCCGGCCGGGGGCGGCGGATTGCCACGTGGCGGCCTTGGCGAGTTGCCAGCCGCAGAAGTTGGAGACGCCGACGTAGCGGGCCCGGCCGCTGGTGACGGCGAGGTCGAGCGCGTGCAGGGTCTCTTCCAGGGGCGTCGACGGGTCGTAGGCGTGTAGTTGCCACAGGTCGACGTGGTCGGTGCCGAGGCGGGCCAGCGAGTGGTCGAGGGCCTGGAGCAGGTGTCCGCGCGAGCCGTCGAAGCGGCGTTCGCTGTACGGGACGCTCGCGGCCTTGGTCGCGATGACCAGTTCCGAGCGGGGGATGTACCCGTCCAGGAGTCGGCCGATCATGTACTCGGCCTCGCCGTCCGCATACACGTCGGCGGTGTCCACGAGGTTGCCGCCGGCGTCCAGATATGCCTTCATCTGGTCGGCCGCGTCGTGCTCGTCCGTGTCTCGTCCCCACGTCATGGTGCCCAGGCCCATGCGGGAGACCCGCAGGCCGGTGCGGCCGAGATGTCGCTGCTCCATGGCACGGGAGACTAGCCGTTCCCTCCCCCGTGCCGGCGGTGGCGGGGCCGTTCGGCGGTATGGCGTCCGAGCAGGTTACCGGCGGGTAGGACACGCGGTATGGTCGGCCGAGGCAACCTGCTCGACCCACCCGGATCGTTCGCCCATCCGGGCACCACGAACGCCTCCGGACCCGGACACCACGCCGACACCACGCCGGCTCACCCGACGAACCCCGCCAAGCACGAAATCGCACTACGTACGCCGACACCTCCGCGGCACCGCAACCCGGCAACCCGGCACCCGGCACCCGGCACCCGGCACCCGGCACCGCAACACCACGGCACCACACCGCAACACCCGCAACGCACGCACCACGCCGCACCACACTGCACAACACCGCACCACTTCACCCACCACCAGTCGAACCGCCTCGAATCGGTTCGAACCACGTCCAACAAGCAGGGGGTCCGCGAATATGCGACTCGGTATCAACCTCGGTTACTTCGGTGCCGGCAACGACGCCGACAACCTGGCGGTGGCGCAGGAGGCCGACCGTCTCGGCTACGCCGTCTGCTGGGCCGCGGAGGCCTACGGATCGGACGCGGCCACGGTGCTGTCCTGGGTCGCCGCGCAGACCACGCGGATCGACGTCGGCTCGGCGATCTTCCAGATCCCGGCCCGGACGCCCACGATGACCGCGATGACCGCCGCGACGCTGGACGTGCTCTCCGGCGGCCGGTTCCGGCTCGGTCTGGGCGTGTCCGGGCCGCAGGTGTCCGAGGGCTGGTACGGGGTCAAGTTCGACAAGCCGCTCGCGCGCACCCGCGAGTACGTCGAGGTGATTCGCAAGGCGATGCGCCGTGAGCGGGTCGACCATCAGGGCGCCAACTGGACGCTGCCGCTGCCCGGCGGTCCGGGCAAGCCGCTCAAGCTCACCGTGCACCCGGTGCGTGAGCACATCCCGCTGTACATCGCGGCGGTGGGCCCGAAGAACCTCGAACTGACCGGCGAGATCGCCGACGGCTGGCTGGGCGTCTTCTACGCCCCGGAGCACGCCGAGGAATCGCTCAAGCACATCCGCGCGGGCCGGGAGAAGGCCGGTTCGGCGATGGCCGACTTCGACGTCGTCCCCACCGTCCCGCTCGTGGTCGGCGACGACCCGCGGCAGGCGGCCGACCAGGTGCGCGGCTACGCGGCGTTGTACGTGGGCGGGATGGGCAGCAGGGACCAGAACTTCTACAACCGGCTCGCGGTCCGGATGGGCTACGAGGCCGAAGCCAAGGAGATCCAGGACAAGTTCCTGGCCAAGGACTACGCGGGTGCGGGCGCGGCCGTCCCGTACGACTTCATCGACAAGACCAGCCTGCTCGGCGGCAAGGAACGCATCGCCGAGCGCATGCAGGCGTACGCCGACACGGGTGTGACGACGCTGACGATCGCTCCGAACGGCACCACCCTGGACGAGCGGGTTGCCGCACTCCGGATCGCCGCCGAGGCCCTGGACCTGTCCGGCACGGGGTCCTAGCAGGTCCGCCGGCCCAAGGCCCGACCCGACCCGACCCGACCCACCCGGCCCGGCTCGACTCGACCATCGCAGCCGGGCCGGAGCCGTCGACGGCGGCGACGGCGGCGACGGCAATGACCTCAACAGCACCACCAAAAACAACGGCAACAGTGGCAGCAGCACCAACAGCCGCAGCCGCAGCCACAACCGCAGCCACAACCGCCGCGACAGACCCACGCTCCGAGCCCGCCGACCGGCCGACCAGTCAGCGCGGCCCCGGCACCCGTGCCGCGATCACCTCGGCGAATTCGAGGAGGCGGCGGATCTGGCCCGGTCCGCCGTCCTCCAGGGACTTGCTGAACCGGTACGCCTCCTGCCGGAAGCGCCCGGTGGACGCACCGTCCTCGCCGCGCACGGTGGCCACCTCCTGGAGGGTCGGCGTGGCCAGGAACACGAACGCGCCGCGTAGTTGCCGTCGTCCGTCGTGGTCGGTGCCGACCAGAGTCCGTATCCCGACGTGCGACACCGAACCCAGCGGAATCACCTGCACGGAGGAATCCAACACCGTGCCGCCGGGCGCGGACGGGTCGGTCATGTCCTCGCTGTGCCACAACACGAGCCGTCGGTCGTCGCAGACCGCGGCCTCCTGCCACACCGAGGTGCCGTTCGCGTTGATGTCCACGACGCGTTCGAGGGTGAATCCGCGTACCGGTCGCCGGCCGAGCACCGAGCCCAGCGCCTCCAGGGCGACGTCCGGATGCAGCAGGTAGGACCGGACCGCGTCCTCCAACTGGGTATGCGAGGACCAGTCGGCCCCGGCGGCTCCGGCCCCCGGAACCTGGGCCGGGCGCGTACCCGATGTGCGCTGCCTGCCCGACTTGCCGAACATCCCCACCTGCTTCCGCCGCGTCTGTACAAGCAGAAGCCTACGAGAGTCCGGCGTGGGCGGTGCCGGCGTCCACCGCTTGATCGATCACGGATCGAAATCAGGCCGCGGCGGGGGAGTCCAGTGCATCCCCGCCACGGCCGGTACATGGGTCAACGACCGCACCCCCCAAAGGACACGCCGAGGGCACGTCGCGGGACACGCCAAGGCACCCCGAGGGGCGCGCCGAACGACAGGCCGAAACAACTCACCGAAGCCCACAACGAAGGCCACGCCGCAGGCCACACCGCGCGCCACACCCCACACCACGCCGCAGGCCACGCCACATCGAAGAACACGTCCGATGCCCGCGGACCGGCGCTACAACCACCCACTCCTGCGGAACATGCGACGCAGCACGACGCACGAACACACCATCAGGGCGAGCGCCCCCGGATAGCCCCACACCGATCGCAGTTCGGGCATGTGATCGAAGTTCATGCCGTAAACCCCGGCGATCATCGTCGGCACCGCGAAGATCGCCGCCCACGCGGAGATCTTGCGCATGTCCTCGTTCTGCCGGACACCCACCTGCGCCAGGTGCGCGCCGAGCACGTCGGACAACAGGCGGTCGAAGGACTCGATCTGTTCGGTGACCCTGGTCACATGGTCGGCCACGTCGCGGAAGAAGGGCCGGGTCTCGGCGGGCACGAAGGCGACGTCCGCCGTGGCCAGCTTGCGTATCGGCTCGATCAGCGGCAGCGCGGCACGGCGGCACTCCAGGACCTCGCGCTTGAGCAGGTAGATCCGCTCGGCGTCGTTCTCCCGGCTGGGTGAGAAGACCCGTGCCTCCAGTTCCTCGAGGTCGGTCTCCAATTCGCCCGCGATCGCGAGGTAGGCGTCCACGACGGCGTCGGCGACGGCGTACATCACCGCGCCCGGGCCGTGCTTGAGCAGCTCGGGCTGCTTCTCGACCCGACGCCGGACGGATTTCAGCTCCGCGCCCGGCCCATGACGGACCGTCACCACGAACGAGTCGCCGACGAACATCATCAGCTCGCCGGTCTCCACCGAGGAGGTCTCGTCGTAGTAGTGCAGGGTCTTGAGGACGAGAAAGACGGAGTCGTCGTACGTCTCCAGCTTGGGTCGCTGATGCGCGTGCAGCGCGTCCTCGACGGCGAGCGGATGCAGCCCGAACTCGCTGGTGACCAGATCGAACTCGCTCGGCGTCGGCTCGTGCAGCCCGATCCACAGGAACGAGTCGCCGACCCGCCGGGCCTGGTCCAGCGCATCCGAGAAGTCGGCGGGACCCTGGGTCCGGTGGCCGTTGGTATAAATGGCGCAGTCGACGATCACCGGGCCATTTTGCCGGCTGCCCGTCGACAGGACAGCCGAGCTCGCCGGGGCGCACCGCGGCCAGGGCGGCGGGGTCCGGGCCGCCGACCGCGTCCGCGAGCAGGGTCGGCCGCGTGGGCGCACCTTCGAAGGCCCGCACATCGAGGCACGCCGGCACGGCCGCGGCGGGCACACGCGCGGGGACGACGGTACGAGCAAGCCGCCGTCGCGAGCACGGCGAGTCGAGCCGCCCCCGGGCCGCGGGCACCGACCCGATCCGGAACACCGCCCGCGGCGCCACGCCGAAGCACGCCCGCCCCGCGCCACCCGCCCCCGACCGGCAGCCGCCCGTCCCGGGCCGACGCATAGGCTTACACCCATGACGACGGTGCTCTTTGTTCGGCACGGGCGGACCACGGCCAACTCCACCGGAGTGCTCGCCGGTTGGACGCCGGGGGTGTTCCTGGACGAGCGCGGGGAGGAACAGGCCTCGGCGCTCGGCAAGCGTATTGCCGAGGTACCGCTCGCGGCCGTGGTGACCAGTCCGCTGGAGCGGTGTCGGCAGACCTCGGAGGCGGTGTTGGCGGCCCGGCTCGGCACCAAGTTCGCGCTGGACGCCGGTGCGCAGGTGGACGAGCGGGTCGGCGAGTGCCGGTACGGCGACTGGACCGGGCAGGAGCTGAAGAAGCTTGCCGCGGAACCGCTGTGGAAGACCGTGCAGAACCACCCGAGCGCGGTCACCTTCCCCGGCCCCGGCGGCGAGGCGCTGCGCACCACCCAGGCCCGGGCCGTGGACGCGGTGCGGGAATGGAACGAGCGGATCGCCGCCGAGCACGGGCCGGACGCGATGTACCTGGTCTGCTCGCACGGCGACGTGATCAAGGCCCTGGTCGCGGACGCGCTCGGAATGCACCTGGACCTGTTCCAGCGGATCCAGGTCGACCCGTGCTCGCTCACGGTGATCACGTACGGCGAGCAGCGGCCGAGCGTCGGCCGGCTCAACGACACGGGCGGATCGGTGGCCGGCCTGTTGCCGCCGCCCGACGGGCGCCACGCGTCGGGGTCCGGTGACGCGGTGGTGGGCGGTGGAGCCGGCGCGCCGTAGGGTGCTTGGGAGGGCGTACTCCCCCCGCACGCCCTCGCCGACCCCGACCGGCGGGAACACCCGGACAAGATCGAACCCGGCAGGAACGGGCAGGATCACTCGGGAATACCGCCCCGGACCCGGCGGATACAACCGTGCGGGACCCACCTCGGGTCCACGCCCGATCCACACCCGCCGCACCACCGGCCCGACCGACCCACCCGACCACCCGACCGACGTCCCGACCGCCCGACGGACCACCCCCGAGTCCATCGAGCACCACCCGCCCCACCGACAGACCACCGAGAAAAGCACCGACAAAGCACCGCCTGCACCGCCACCGCCGGCAGCATCACCGCCGGCCACCGGCACCGCCACCCACCCCCGTCCCGCTCTCGACAGAAACACGGAGCAGCTCGTGCCCCGCCAGGTCTTCCTGTACGACCCCCCGGAGCGGTTCGTCGCCGGCACCGTAGGTGAGCCCGGCCAGCGAACCTTCTTCCTCCAGGCCTCCGCCGCCGGCCGCGTCACCAGCGTCGCCCTGGAGAAGACCCAGGTGTCCGTCCTGGCCGAACGCGTCGACGAATTGCTCGACGAGTTGGTTCGTCGCACCGGCGGCGAGACCGCCGTGCCCGCCGTGACGCCGGCCGAACTGGAGGACTCCGGCCCGCTGTTGCCGCCGATCCTGGAGGAGTTCCGGGTCGGCACCATGGCGCTCGCGTGGGATGCCGACGACGAGCGGCTCGTGGTCGAGGCGCAGGCCCAGGTGCCCGACGACGACTCGCCCGAGGACACCCTGCTCGGCGATGACGACGACGAGGACGGCCCGCCGCTGCTCCGGGTCCGGCTCACCGGCGGCCAGGCCCGGGCGTTCGCCAAGCGCGCGCTGCTCGTGGTCGCGGCGGGCCGGCCCGCCTGCCCGTTCTGTGGACTGCCGATGGACCCCGAGGGTCACATCTGCCCGCGCGCCAACGGATACCGGCGTTGACCGACACGGTTCTCGACGCCGCGGCCGTCCCGAAGCTGTTGCGCCGGGGCGCGTTGACGGTGCAGGCGCGGCTGGAGGACGCCTCCAACGCGACGCTGTACTGCATGGCGACACTGGACGGGATATCCCTGCCGTGCGTGTGGAAGCCGGTGGCGGGCGAGCGGCCGCTGTGGGACTTCCCGGACGGCACGCTGGCGGGGCGCGAGGTGGCCGCGTACGAGGTGTCCGAGGCGCTCGGCTGGAACATCGTGCCGACGACCGTGTTCCGCGAAGGGCCGTACGGTGCGGGCATGTGCCAGCTGTGGATCGACCACAAGCCGGCCGACGACGAACCGGAGCCGGTGGCGATCCTGCCCGCGGTGGACCCGGGTCCGGCCTGGAAGCCGATCGCGCGCGTGGTCGTCCCGGACGAGCAGGGCAAGGAGCAGCCCGCCCTGCTCGTGCACGCCGCCGCCGACGCGCTGCACCGGATCGCGGTGTTCGACGCGGTGATCAACAACGCCGACCGCAAGGGCGGCCACCTGCTGCCCGGTCCCGACGGCCACGTGTACGGGATCGACCACGGCATCTGCTTCCACGTCGAGGACAAGCTGCGCACGCTGCTGTGGGGCTGGGCCGGCGAGCCGCTGCCGGACACCGCGCGGGAGGCGCTGACCTCGCTGGCGGCCGACCTGGCGGGACCGCTCGGCGTCCGGCTGGCCGAGCTGATCACGCCGGACGAGGTGGCCGCGACCCGCGAACGGGTGCGGGTCCTGCTCGCCGAGAACCGGCTGCCGCAGCCGGACGGCCGCCGACACGTGATCCCCTGGCCGCCGATCTGAACCCGGCCGGACGCACGGCCGGACGCACGACCGCACGCAGGGTCGGCCGAGTCCTGCCCGAAGGGCGCGAGCGCCTCCGGCACGGTGCGAGCGAGGCCCACCCGGGCCGGTCCCGGCCCCACTCCGGCGCCGAGACCCGATCGCCGGCGCCCGAGACCGTGTATGTCGTTCGGCAAAGACGCGGAAATTAGTCCGCCAACCCTGGAAGATCTTCCGCCCCCGCGGACGTTAGTCTCATACGTATGTATGCCTGGCCTGCACCCGAGCTCCCCGTTCTCCCTGGTCAGGGTGCGTCCCTGCGCGTGCACGACAGCTCCGTGCGCGATCTCGTGACGATCACCCCGGGACCGGTCGCGCGGCTGTACGTGTGCGGCATCACGCCGTACGACGCGACCCACATGGGGCATGCCGCCACCTATGTCGCGTTCGACCTGCTTCAGCGGGTCTGGCGGGACGCCGGTCACGACGTGGACTACGTGCAGAACGTCACCGACGTCGACGACCCGCTCCTGGAACGGGCCGAACGGGACGGAGTGGACTGGGTCGAGCTGGCGCAGCGCGAGACCGCGCTGTTCCGCGAGGACATGGCCTCGCTGCGGGTGCTCCCGCCGGCGAACTACATCGGCGTGGTCGAGGCGATCCCGCTGATCGTGCCGCTGATCGAGGACCTGCTCGCGAAGGACGCGGCCTACTCGGTGGACGGCGACATCTACTTCTCGATCGCGTCGGACGAGAGCTTCGGCGGCGTGTCCGGCTACACCGCCGCCCGGATGCTGGAGATCTTCGGCGAGCGCGGCGGCGACCCGGAGCGGGCGGGCAAGAAGGATCCGCTCGACCCGCTGCTGTGGCGCGCGGCGCGGCCCGGCGAGCCGTCCTGGGACGCGTCCTTCGGCGCGGGCCGACCCGGCTGGCACATCGAGTGTGTGGCGATCGCGCTCAAGTACCTGGGCATGGGCTTCGACGTGCAGGGCGGCGGCAGCGACCTGGTCTTCCCGCACCACGAGATGGGTGCGTCGCACGCGCATGTGGTCACCGGCGAGGTGCCGTACGCGAAGGTCTACGTGCACGCCGGCATGGTCGCGCTGGACGGCGAGAAGATGTCCAAGTCGCGCGGCAACCTGGTGTTCGTGTCCAAGCTGCGCCGCGAAGGCGTGGACCCGATGGCGATTCGCCTGGTGCTGCTGGCCCACCACTACCGCAGCGACTGGGAATGGACCGACGATGTCCTCGCGGACGCCCAGACCCGGCTCGCGACCTGGCGCGCGGCGGTCGGCCGCCCGGACGGACCGGACACCACCGAACTGCTCGCCACGATCCGCGAACGCATGTCCGACGACCTGGACGCGCCCGGTGCACTGGCCGCGATGGACGCGTGGGCGGCCCGGCAACTCGCCGAAG
The DNA here is from genome assembly GCF_044458105.1 of Embleya sp. NPDC050493. Taxonomy (NCBI): domain Bacteria; kingdom Bacillati; phylum Actinomycetota; class Actinomycetes; order Kitasatosporales; family Streptomycetaceae; genus Embleya; species Embleya sp. NPDC050493. Next base: position 296,353 of record NZ_JBITHP010000006.1, on the reverse strand, counting down.
GCGGCGACGACATGTCCGCCCCGGGCGTGGCCTCACGCGCCCTGGACGCGATCCTCGGCGTGGCCCTCTGACCCGAGGGTCGACCACCCGCGGCGGAACAGCGCGACCGAGCGGCGAGTCCCGAGGACCGGGCCGACCACCCGAGAGACAAGCGCCGGGACGAACGCCGAGACGAACGTCGAGACAAGCACCGCGTCATGCACCGAGACGAGCGTGCTCCGGAGCCGCGCCCGCGGCGCGAACACCGGCGGCCGACCCCTGGAAGGCCGTGGCCACTCGTCGCGAACGAAGGCCCCGACCGGGATGTCCCGGTCGGGGCCTTTCTTCGCGAGGAGCCGCTCGTACCGACTCCTTCGCCACTGCGGACGTCGAATCACCGCTCCACCCGGCCACACCCCCGCGACGGCCGACCGGAGCGGCTCCTCGTCCACGACCCCAGCAGATCACGTGTGCCACTCCCGGCACTTCAGGGGAAGCCCTCAACTTCCGAGGAGCCGGTGAGGGAGTCCCGCACCGCGCGCCGCCCCGGCGGCCGGGCGGCCCCCGCCTCCGGTCATGCCTCCATCAGCAGATATTGCCGCACGTCCAGGTAGCCGGACCGGAAACCCGCCTCGGACCAGGACAGATACAGGTTCCACATGCGCCGGAACACGTGGTCGAAGCCCAACTCCTCCACCTCGTCCGCGCGTCGGTTGAACCGCTCGCGCCACAACCGGAGCGTCTCGGCATAGTGCAGGCCGTACGACCTGCTGTCGGCAACCCGCAGCCGGGTTGCGGCGGTCGCCTTGCGCACCGCGTCGTCGGAGGGGATCAGGCCGCCCGGGAAGATGTACTTGTGGATCCAGGTGTACGTGGCCCGACTGGCCACCATGCGGTCGTGCGGCATGGTGATCGACTGGAGCGCGACCCGTCCGCCCGGCGCGAGCCGTCGGTCCAGCACGCCGAAGTAGATCGGCCAGTACTCCTCGCCCACCGCCTCGATCATCTCCACGCTGACGATCGCGTCGTAGGTGCCGCGCACCCGGCGGTAGTCGCACAGTTCGACCTCGACCCGGTCGGCGAGACCGGCCCTGGCGATCCGCTCGACGGCCAGGTCGCGCTGCTCGGCCGAGATGGTGATGGTGTGCACGTGGGCACCCCGTTCGGCCGCGCGCAGGGCCAACTCGCCCCACCCGGTGCCGATTTCCAGCACGCGCGTGCCCGGACCGACGTCCGCGAGGTCGAGCAGGCGGTCGATCTTGCGGTGTTGCGCCTCGGTCAGCGCGTCCTCCACGGCTCGGGGGCCGCCGTCCGCACCCTGCTCGAACACCGCCGACGAATAGGCCATCGACTCGTCCAGGAACGTCGCGAACAGTTCGTTCGACAGGTCGTAGTGCCGATGGATGTTGCGCTTGGCACCCGCCACGGTATTGCGCTGCGAACGCGGCATCCGGGGCACCACCACGGGGCGAAGTCGCTGTAGTGCGGGCGGAATCAGCGTGCTCACCCGGGACGCGAACACCGTCAGCACGGCGGTCAGGTCGTCGGCCTCCCAGTCGCCCGCCTGATACGCCTCACCGAAACCGATCAGCCCGCCCGCGCCGACCCGGTTGAAGAACGCCTCCGGCCGGACGATCCGCATCCGGGGCGCCGCCGCGCCGCCGCTCCCGAACACCGCACCGTCGATCCACACGCGTAGCGGCAACCGCGCCACCGCCCGCTCGAACAGGAACCGGGCGGCCGCCGCACGCACCGGCCGCCTGGGCACCTCGGCCACGTCCGGCCAGCGCACCGGGTCGATCCGAGTCGGGGCAACCTCGATCACACTCAACGCAGACTCCCTCCAGTCCTGTGCCGCTCCACGGGTGCCGCACAGCCCCGAACCGACGCCACGCCCAGCGGATCCGCGCCATGTCGAGACGCGACGCCACCGGGTGGCGCAGGGTCGGGTCCGGCCAGGGAGCGCACCGCGTATGGGCCCGCTCCCCTCGCACCCGAGCCACAAACGGCCGCGCACCCGGATGGTGCAACGTGACCGTCGTCGCCGAGTCCCCGTCCGACTCGGGCAGACTCGGTCGACGGCTGCCCGATACGGGGAGGAACGGCGAAACGTAGAACCCCTTTTCGATCGTGGCTCTTCCCCGACCGTCGGTGCGCGGTACATCCGCGTGCCGGCCGCCATGGGTGTCGTGCGCCTCGGCCACCACACACGCGGGTGCGCCGGCGCGGTCGCGGCACCCGTGGAGCGACAGCGGGTTGAACACGTAACCGAACATCCGCGCCTGGGATTTGCGTCGCCGGTCACGGTGACCACCGCCCGCCGAGCGCGTGCGCCGCGGCGGCACCTGCGCGGCAACCGTCCTCGTGGCAGCCCCACCCGTGGCGGGCCCCCGCGAACGCAAGCCGGTTCCGGTCGAGTTCGGGCAACCTGCGCTGCGCGGCAACGGCTTCTAGGGTGAACACGGGATGCTCGTCATTCATCGTCGCAAGCACCCGCTGCGCTGCGATCGCCGCCGCGTCGTCGAGCGTGACCACGTACCGGGTCGCCGTCGCCGGCCCCTGAAGCCGGTTCATGTCGTAGCCGACCCGACCCTCGGTCGCGCTGGTCCGCGGGGCCGGGAGCCGGCAGTTCCGGGACGCCCGCGCTCGTTCGGAACGCCCGCTCGTCGGTGTGCAACACCGCGCAGGACGTAGGCGGCGGTCGGGCCGGCGATACCCGACCCGACCAACGCGTAGCGCCCGGGCGCATCGCGCGCCGCGGGCGGGAGCACACGGAGCCCGGCGGTCGGGTCGGCTCCGCCGCCGTCCCCGATACCGCCGGGCCGATCGTGTTCGTCGTGGCCCGACCCATCGCGTGCGCCGTGCCGCTTCCGCGTCCTCATGGACAGGATTCGGAGCCGTACGGCGCACGGATGGGTACGGATCCCCCGGTTCAGCCGCCGCAGCCGCCGCCACCACCGCCACAACCGCCGCCGCCACCGCAGCTGCTTCCCCCGCCACAGCTGCTTCCGCCGCCGCCGTCTCCGCCGCCGCCACCGCTGCTGCCGCCGTAGGCCACCAGTGCCGTCCTGGCGTCCGGGTCGGGGTGCGCGGCCAGGCCCAGGCAGGCCACCGTGAACAGGCCCGCCAGCGCACCGGCGCCGACCAGGACGCCGGAGCGGCGGTCCGCACGCAGCTGCGTGGTCAGGTCGCGCAGTGCCCTGCGCCCCGCGCGGGTGGCCCGGAACGGCGTGCTGAGGATGCCCGCGATGACGAACGTGAGCACGATCAGCGGGACCAGGAATCCGATCGGCCTGCTGTGTGCCAGGCCGTTGACGAAACGGGCGATGCCCACCAGGCCGAGCACGAGCATCAGCCGCGGTGGCACCTTGCCGATCCGTCGGGCCAACCGGGAGTGCACGAGGCCGCGTTCGACCAGGCTGTCCTCGATCTCGGCGAGCATGCTGCTGCGGCTCCAGGCCCGCAACAGTGCGAGCCGGGTGCCCCGGGTGGTGCGCACGCAGTCCATCACGGCCGCCGCGACCGGCTCGGTCGGCCGTGACCCGGTGGCGGCGGTGACCTGCCCGGCGCGCTGGACGTGTACGTATCCCTCGGTGATCAGCGAGGCCACCGCGGTCTCGGCGACCCGGACGGGTCCGCCTGCCAGGTAGGCGGCGTCGTACGCGCCGAGCGGCGCCCGGTTCGCCTGGCCCCGGATCGCCCAGGCCATCACGATCCGGAACACGATCGCCAGGACGATCAGGCCGGCGAGCAGGCCGCCGTAGAGCTTGAGGAATTCGGGACCGGTCAGGCCCCACGCTGTGCCGTTCATGCGACGTCCCTCCCGATGGCCCGACTCGCGGCTTTCCACGTCTTGTTCGACTTGTACGGCTTGTTCCGTGTACGGCTTGTTCCGCCTGATCCGGAAGGTAGCAGCGGCCCGTCGCACCCGGTCAGAGGCATCTCCCTACGTTCGTGCGGAAGCCTCGCCGACGCCGTCGCCGAGGCGTCACCGACGCAACCTCCGAGGCAGCCGTCGATGCCTTCACCGAGGCCGCCGCCGAGGCTTCGCCGGAGCCGTCGGCGAGGCCCTCGCCGCCTGCCCGCCCCGGCCCGTGGCCGTCCCGCCTCGACTGACTGGACGTCAGAACACCGCCCGGGACATACCGACTCCGCCCGCGGGTGCAGGATGGGGGGTACACCCGTACACACGTGCCGTTCCGCCTTTCCCGAGGAGCCCGTCATGACGGAGGCTGTCCGTCCCCAGCCCACCACCACCGCGGAAGACGAGGTCGTCGACCTGTGCCGCGATCTGATTCGGATCGACACGAGCAACTACGGTGACGGCTCGGGTCCGGGAGAACGCGCCGCCGCGGAGTACGTCGCCGAGAAGCTGGCCGAGGTCGGGCTCGCACCGCAGATCTACGAGTCCGAGCGCGGCCGGGCCAGCACCGTGGTCCGGATCGAGGGCACCGACCGGTCCCGGCCGGGGCTGCTGATCCACGGCCACCTGGACGTGGTGCCCGCCCACGCCGCGGACTGGACCTACGACCCGTTCGCGGGCGAGGTCGCGGACGACTGCGTGTGGGGTCGCGGCGCGGTCGACATGAAGGACATGGACGCGATGGTGCTCGCGGTGCTGCGCGACCGGGTGCGCACCGGCCGACTGCCCTCGCGGGACATCGTGCTCGCCTTCGTGGCCGACGAGGAGGCCGGCGGCCTCTTCGGGGCACGGCATCTGGTGAACAACCACGCCGACTTGTTCGAAGGGGTCACCGAGGGCATCGGCGAGGTCGGCGGTTTCTCCTTCACGGTCAACGACGATCTGCGGCTGTACCTGGTCGAGACCGCGCAGAAGGGCATGGACTGGATGCGGCTGATCGTGGACGGCACCGCCGGCCACGGGTCGATGATCGCCAAGGACAACGCGATCACCGAACTGGCCGAGGCGGTCGCCCGGGTGGGTCGGCACAAGTTCCCGATCCGGGTCACCAAGACGGTGCGGGCATTCCTGGACGAGGTCTCGGACGCGCTGGGCATCGAACTCGACCCGGACGACATCGAGTCCACGATCGAGCGGCTCGGCCCGATCGCGAGCATCATCGGCGCGACCATCCGCAACACCGCGCAGCCGACCATGCTCAATGCCGGATACAAGGTCAACGTGATCCCCGGCCAGGCCACCGCGCACCTGGACGGCCGGTTCCTGCCGGGCTTCGAGGACGAGTTCCACGCCGAACTGGACGCGGTCCTGGGTCCGCGGGTGCGGCGCGAGACGGTGCACACCGACCAGGCCCTGGAGACCGGCTTCGACGGTGCGCTCGTCGAGGCCATGTCGGCGGCGCTGCGGGCGCACGACCCGGCCGCGCGGGCGGTGCCGTACTGCCTGTCCGGTGGCACGGACGCGAAGTCCTTCGCCGATCTGGGCATTCGCTGCTTCGGCTTCGCGCCGCTGAAGCTGCCGGCCGACCTCGACTTCGCGGGCATGTTCCACGGCGTCGACGAGCGGGTCCCGGTGGACGGCCTCAAGTTCGGCGTGCGGGTGCTGGACCACTTCCTCGACAACGCGTGAGAGTGCACGGCGTGCGGACGGGGCGCCGGGAGTGCTCCCGGCACTGCGTCCGCGCGCCGGCTCGGTCCCGTGGCCCGGCGTTTCCGGGGCCGGGCCCGAACGAGTGAATACCTCGGCCGACGCGTAGCCTCCGTCCGGTCCCGTCGTTTCCCCTTGTGCGGCGCGCAAGCGCGTCGTGGTGTCGACAAGGAGGACGAAAGAATCATGAAGAAGATGGGCAAGGTCGCGTTCATCGTCGCGGCCGGCGGTGGTCTTGTGCTCGCCGGCGCCAGTGGCGCCATGGCCGACTCCGAGGCGCAGGGTGCGGCCGTCGGCTCCCCCGGTGTGCTCTCGGGCAACAACATCCAGGTCCCGATCCACGTGCCGATCAACCTGTGCGGCAACACCATCGACATCATCGGTGTGCTGAACCCCACGTTCGGCAACACCTGCATCAACGCCTGATCCAGGCCCACACGCTCGTTGGTGTGCGGACGGCCCCGAGACCCACACGGTCTCGGGGCCGTCCCGCTGTGCGGTGATCCCGGGCCCCCGAGGACACGCGGGACCGGCTCGCCGACGCCCCGACCGGCCCGCATGGGCGTTGATCGCCATCGGTCAGCCAAGCATGCGACTGGGATGAAAAGCGTCCAAAAGCGATCAGATCCTGGTTGCAAGGAATCCCGAAACTCAGCCGTACGAGCGAATCCACCCCGCTTCGGTGACCTCCTGTGTCGGCTCTCGTTGACGTCCGTGCGGGGTCATCGTCCCCCGCCCCTCGCGAGAGAGACACAGGGGTACTTACATGCATCAGTTCGCAAAGAAGGGGCTGTTGGTCGTCATCACCACCACGGGCGCACTCGCGTCCGCGGCGGTAGGCGTGGCCAACGCCGGCAGTGCGGCCGATGGCGCGGCCGTCGGCTCGCCCGGTGTGCTCTCGGGCAACAACATCCAGGTCCCGATCCACGTTCCGGTGAACGTGTGCGGGAACACGGTGAACGTGATCGGCGCCCTGAACCCGGCGTTCGGCAACCACTGCGTGAACGCGTCCAACCCCACGCGCCCTCCGCACACCGAGCCGCCGCACACCAAGCCGCCGACTTCGTGCCCGCCGTGCACGAAGCCGCCGACCACGCACCCCCCGACCACCAAGCCCCCCACCACGAAGCCGCCGACCACCAAGCCGCCGACCACCGGTGGCAGCAACGGTGGCACGACGGGCGGCGTCACGGGTGGGACGACCGGCGGCAGCACCGGTGGCAGCTCGGGTGGTGCGACCGGGGGCGACACCGGTGGGTCCACGAGCCACGCCGGCTCGCTTGCCGAGACCGGTTCGAACGCGCTCACGGTGGCCCCGATCGGCGCCGCGCTGCTGCTCGGCGGCTTCGTGCTGTACCGCCGTTCCCGCCCCGCGCAGGACTGAGCACGACCCGTACGACGGATGAACGCGAGGACTGCTCGCCCCTGGGAGGACAGGGGCGGGCAGTCCTCGTGGTGTGACGGCCCGTCACATGGTCCGCACCTGTCGGATGATCCGGCGCCGCAGCACCACTCGTCGGCTGCCGTCGCCGCGCAGGAGCAATCGGTCCAGCTCCCAGTAGCCGTACTCGGCCTGCTCGGTCAGGATGCGACACGCGTCGGTCCGGGAGGTGCCGCGCGGGATGTCCAGTTGCCGAAACTCGTATTCCGCCATGTTTCCGTTCCCCGGCAGCCGTGCCGAGGCACGGTGACCGGCCTTTTGGTAACTCTCCGACTCCGCCATCAGTGAACCATTGTGCGCGCGTGGGGGTCTTGCGGATAACGTCACCCCATGACCGGTGTTGCGCAGCCCACGCCAGAGCAGGTCCGTGCCGCCGCGGACGTTCTCAAATCGGCGATCGACGACCATTTGGCCGCCGTCGAAGCCCGCCAGGGCGAGAGCGACCCGGCCGTGTTCGCCGCGTACGACGCGCTCGCGGCCGCCGCGGAGGCGTACGACGAGTTGTTGTACGACGCCTACGACGAGGTCACCCCCTTCGAGGTGCCGAGCAGCAGCGAGGAAACCGAGTACGAGGGCCCCACCAACCCGGAGGCGGTCACCGTGCTGATCCGCCGGGACTACGCGATCAAGGACCTGATCACGCTCGTCGACCACGCCCGCCGGGCCGACGCGGAGGCGGGCGACACGGAACCGTCGCCGTCCCCGCGCGACGCCGGCACCGACAGCGCGTCGAGCGCGGTCGCGGTGCTCTTCGACGTGTACGACCCGGACGAGATCGCCCAGCGCGCCGACGAACTCGGCCTGGAACCGGGCGATTCCACCCTGTGGGTATCGGCGATCGAGCCGACCGAGCCGGGCGAATGGCTGGACGCCCCGTTCGACGACGCGGATCCGCGCAGCATCATCTACCGGTTCGAGACCAGTACGGCGTACGAGGACGACCTCGAGGCGCTGGAGCGCGACCTGCACTGACCGGTCGACCGAGCCGTCGACCCGCTCCCCGCACATCCCTCGACGACCGAGTGCGGCGGCGACCCGCGAAGGGCCACCGCCGCACTCGTCGTTTGCCGGGCGGGTGCGACGACCCACGATCGGCCGCCCCGTACGCCCCGTACGCCCCCACCGCAGTCCGCCGGACACGCTCCTGGTAGCGCAGCGCCGGCTAGTAGCGCAGCGCCAGCGCGATGCCGCCGGCGTCCGCGAGCGTGTCGTCGGGCACGAAGACGACCTTGCCGTCCGCCTCCAGGGTCGCCTCGACCACGGTGTCCACGATGTCGTCCTCGGCTCGGCCGGCCAGTACCGCGTCCTCGGCGTGCGGGCCGGTGAGCACCTGGAGCACGACCTCCCCGGTGCGATCGACCGTCACCAGTCGACCGGTCACCCGCAGTCCCTCCTCGACCACGAGCAGCGCGCCGCGGCTGGCCCGGGCGGGCGCCCACACCTCCTGGATGCCCTCGGCGTACCGCTTGCCGCTGCGCGCGTCGTCCAGCGCCCGCAGTGCGGCGGCGGTCGCCTCCGCGGCCAGCGCGGTCCGCGCCGGTGCGAGGATCTCGGCGAACTGTCCGGGCGTCGCCTCGCTGACGCCGCCGACCTCCAACTCGGTCTCGGCCAGGTGCGCGCCGTTGCGGGTGCTCTCCCGGAACGCCTTGACCTGCGGTCGCAGACCGACCAACACGACCTTGTCCTCGCGTCCGGCGAGCGCGCGCGCCAATTGTTCGTCGGCCTCGTTCAGCAATCGGCGGAAGTCCTCGCTCACGCCCAGGCCGCCGCCCTCGCGCGTGGGCGGTCCGTCCCGCTCCGGACCGGCCGAGGTGATCGGGAAGCCGCCGTCGCGGACCTCGTGCACCTCGTCGCCGCGGCCGTGCCACAGGTGCACCTCGTGCTCGCTGAGCACCAGCGCCCAGTAGGGGGTGAGCCGTTCGGCCGCGGCCACCAGGTTGCGGGTGAGGTAGGTGGTCGCGAGCACCACCCGCTCACCTACGGGTGCCTGCACGGTGAACGCGTAGTGTTCGTCGGCCGAGGCGTAGAGCACCAGGCCGTCCAGGAAGTGCTCGGGATCCAGCTCCGCCGCCGCGGCCTTGAGCCGGTCGACGGTCTTGATCCGGGCCTCCCGGCCCACCTCCGGATCCGCCGCGAGCCGTTTCTCCGCCTCGGCCAGCACGTTCCGCAGTCGGATGTGGTCCTGCTGGTTCTCCGGGCGGTGCCGGTGCGTGGGCAGCGTCAGGGACACCGCAGGGTACGCGCGCGGGCGGCGCAGCTCGGCGAGCAGTTCCGGCGACAGTGCGGCGGTCGTCATGCGGTCTCCTGGCGTGCGTTCCGGCCTCATGGCATCGACAAACACAGCGTCCTATGCCCGATTCGACAGGGAAATCGCATGAATCACCCGACCGGCCCGCAACCGGCGCCGCGCCCTCGGTTGCGCCCGGCCGCCCTCGCACGCCGATCACTCTGCATGGAACAGTTGTTGACGGTGAGTCAGGAGAGACCTAGGTTGATCCTCGCTGATCCTTGACACGCAGCATCCACGAAGACCCAGGGTCTGCCCGACCCGGTGGGCCCGTGCGAGGAGAGATCACCGTGCGATCCGTGCCCACCCGGCAGGCGGCCCTGTTCGCCGCGTTGACCGGACTGATCCTGACCACCGCCGCGTGCGGCTCCGACGACGGCGCCGGCGGCTCGGCGCGCGGCGCGATGACCGTCCTGGTCACCCAGGAAGCGCGCAGCCTGGACCCGATCGTGGCGAGTCTGTCCCAGATCACCGGCGGCACCCAGGCCGCGGCCGTGTTCGACGTACTGCTGTGGATCGACCCGAAGACGGGTCGCGCGCAACCCCAACTCGCCGAGAGCGCGACCGCGGCGGAGGGCGGTCGGGTCTGGACGTTGCGGCTGCGGCCCGACCTGAAGTTCTCCGACGGCACCGCGCTGGATGCCGAGGCGGTCAAGTTCAACTGGGAGCGGCACGCCGATCCGGCGAACAAGTCGCTGCAGGCCCGCGTGGTCACCGGGCTCGGCATATCCGTCACCGACAGCCGGACCGTCAAGGTCACACTGCCGGCGCCGAACGCCCACTTCGACAAGGTGATCGCGCACAACCTCGCGTTCATCGGCTCGCCGACCGCGATTCGGGCCGATCCCAAGGGATTCGGCGCCAAGCCGGTGGGCGCCGGGCCCTACCGGCTCAAGAGCTGGGTGCGCGACCAGCAGATGGTTCTGGAGCGCAATCCGAAGTACTGGCAGGTGGGCGGGCGGCCGCCGCTGAAGGAGTTGACCCTCAAGCCGGTGGTCGACCAGTCGCAGCGACTGACCATGCTGGCCGCCAACCAGGCCCAGGTGCTGACCACGGCCCAGGCCAAGCTGCTCGGCGATGCGCAGAAGGCCGGTCTGCCGGTGCTCACCGAGGGCAAGAGCGGCGGGTTCATGACGCTGTTCAACACCAGCCGGCCGCCGTTCGACGACCCGCGTGCGCGGCGCGCGTTCGCGCTGATCATGGATCCGGCGGCGCGCGCGAAGGTGGTCACCGACGGCACCGGCAAACCGCTGAGCACCTTCCTGCGCCCGGGATCGGACTTCGCCGCGCCGGAGGCGACGCTGCCGTCGAACAACCGGGTCCAGGCCCAGCAACTGCTGGACGCGCTCGCCGCCGAGGGCAAGCCGCTGGCCTTCACGTACAGCACCTACAACAGCCCGGGCTCGCATCTGACCGCCGAGTACTGGCTCGCGCAGGTGGCCGACATGAAGAACATCACCATGAAGACCGAGTTCCTGGAGGGCACCCAATACCTCCAGAAGGTGCAGATCCAGCGGCAGTTCGACGCGGGCGAGTTCGTGTTGTCCTTCGACGACCCGGAGCCGGTGTTGTACAACTTCCTGCACTCCAAGGGCCAGGACAACCACATGCAGTGGAAGAACCCGGCGGTGGACCAGGCGCTGGACCAGGCCCGGGCCACCACCGACGCCGCGACCCGGCGGGCCGCCTACGCCGTGGTACAGCGCGAACTGGCCAAGGACGTCCCGATGTTCGCCTACGAGCAGGCATTCACCGCGGCGATCCGGGCGAAGGACGCGAAGGTGGCCGACCTGACCGTGTTCGAGGACGGGCTGATCATGTTCGACCGGTTGGGTCCGGCGTAGCCGCGATGGATCGGGGCTCGACGGCCCGGGCGGGGCTCGCCGATTCGAGCGGGACCGCCACGGCCGTCGGGCCGGCGGGTTCGGGGATGCACAGGCACGCGACGAGTGCGCAGCCGGCCACGACGCCGGCGATCACGAAGACGACCATGTAGGCGTGCAGCGTGGGCAGCACGCGGCCGCCCACGGACATCGTGTACGACGTGAGCACCGCCGCCACCACCGCGCTGCACACGGCCTGGCCGATCGTGCGCATCAGCGCGTTGATGCCGTTGGCGGCGGCGGTCTGGGCGGCGGGGATCGCCCGGATGACCAGCATCGGCAGCGCCGAGTAGCACATCGCGGTGCCGGAGGCGACGACCGTCGCGCCCATGATGATGGTCCACAACTCGTGGCTGGTGAAGATCCGCACCACGTAGCCCAGGCCGAGCAGGATCGCGCCGATGCCGAGGCAGAACCGGGGTCCGCGGGAGGCGGTCAGCCGGGTGGAGATCGGTGAGAGCACGACCATCATCACCCCGCCGGGCAGCAGACACAGCCCGCCGATGGCGACCGAGACGCCCAGTCCGTAGCCGCTCTCCTTCGGCGTCTGCACCAATTGAGCGGTGGAGAGGCTGTTCGCGTAGAACGAGAAGCCGATGAACAGCGCGGCGATGTTGGGCAGCAGCACCGCCGGTCGCGCGGTCACCCGCAGGTCCACCAGCGGGGTGCTCACCCGCCACTGGTGCATCCCCCACGCGAGCACGATCAGGGCGGCGGCACCCAGCAGACCCAGTGTCCGGGTGCTCGTCCAGCCCCAGGCCGTGCCCTTGGACACCGCGAGCAACAGGCAGACCAAAAACGCGGCGAGGCCGAGCGAGCCGACCACGTCGAACCGGCCGGGGCTGCGCACCGGCGATTCGCGGACGACCAGCAGGACCAGCCCCAGGACCAGCAGGGCGAGCGCGGTGGCTCCCCAGAACATCGCGTGCCAGTCGGCGTGGTCCACGACCAGACCCGCCAACGGCAGTCCGACGGCCGCGCCGATGCCCAGCGTCGACTCATCATCGCGACGCCGCCGCCGACCTTGGCCGGCGGCAATTCGTCGCGCAGGATGCTGATCCCCAGCGGGACCACGGCGGTGGCCGTGCCCTGGAGGGCGCGGCCGACGATCAGGATGCCGATGTCCGAGGTCAGCGCGCACATCACCGAGCCGATCGAGAGCACGCTCATCGCCAGGACCAGCATGCGCTTCTTGCCGAACATGTCGCCCGCCCGGCCGAGCAGCGGTGTGCACACCGAGCCGCTGAGCAGGGTCGCGGTGACCGTCCAACTCACCGTCGAGGCGGAGCTTCCGGTCAGCGCGGGCAGGTCCGGGAGCAGCGGTACCACGACGGTCTGCATGAGCGCGGCGACGATGCCGCACGAGCCCAGGACCGGTACCAGGAAACGTTGTCGCGGGTCCTGCGGGGTTGAGGCGGGGCCGGCCACGGGACGCGCTCCTGGGTGGGGACGGAAATGGTCGGCCCCACCCTAGAGATAGATGTAGAACACATCAATCGTTTGCGTGCACCTTTGTCCGCCGCTTTGCCGTCCGTGCTCGGGCGGGCGTGCTCGGGTGCCCGCGCTCTGCCGTCCGCCGCTCCACCATCCGCCGTTCCACCGTCCGCCACGGTGCCGACGCGGTGGTCAGCTCGCCTGCCCGGTCGGCTCGCCGCGTCCGGTCCGCTCGGCGCGCAGGGAGGCGCCCACGTCGTGCATGTGGCCCAGTGCCTGCCGGTAGGACTGCACCAGGCTCGTCTCCAGGTAGGGCACGCCGAGCCGGTCGCAGTGCGCACGCACGATCGGCTGCGCCCGCCGCAGGTTCACCCGCGGCATGTTCGGCACCAGGTGGTGTTCGATCTGGTAGTTCAGTCCGCCGAGCATCCAGTCGGTGACCGGACCGCCCTGGACGTTGCGCGAGGTCAGCACCTGACGCCGCAGGTGGTCCCACTTCACGCCCGGCTCGGGCGTGGGCATGCCCTTGTGGTTGGGCGCGAACGCCATGCCCAGGTGCAGGCCGAGCAGCGCGTGCGTGACCAGGACGAAGACCAGCGCCTTGACCGGGGACATCGCGATCAGCAGCACCGAGAGGTACACGGCGTAGTGCACGGCCAGTACCGAGCCCTCCACGAGGCGCTCGCGCGGGGTCCGCTCCTTGAGCGCCATCAGGCCGGTGACCTTGAGGTTGAGCCCTTCGAGCAGCAGCAGCGGGAAGAACAGCCGGGCCTGGTGCCGGGTCAGCCAGCCCATCAGGCCGGTTCGCCCGGCGGTCTGGTCGGCATCCCAGACCAGCACGCCGACCGAGACGTCGGGGTCCTTCTCCAGGTGGTTCGGGTTGGCGTGGTGCTTGTTGTGCTTGGCGTTCCACCACCCGCAGCTCATGCCCATCAGCAGGTTGCCGTGCAGCAGCGCGAGCACCCGGTGGGTACGGGCCGAGCGACCGATCTGCTGGTGGCCGGCGTCGTGGCCGACGAAGGAGGCGCGGGTGGTGAACAGCGCGACCGGAACGGCCATGGCGAGCTGCCACCACGAGTCGCCCACCCACACGACCGCGGCCCAGGAACCGAGCAGGAAGAGCAGGTTCAGCCCGATCATCCGGGCGTACCAGGCGGTGCGCCGCTCCAGCAGTCCGGCCGCCTTGAGGTCGGCGAGCAGCGGCGCGAAGTCGCTGCCCCGACGCGGAGGCGGCGATATCTCCGGATTGTCCAGCACGGGTGCGGTCAAGGTCATGGGGCGTCCCTGTATCTGGGGGAAGGGTGGTCTTCGAGCGCGGTGGCTTGGCGCCATCTCGACGCTATTGACCGCCCGTCCGAGGGACGATCCGACAAGCCCCCCGATTACGGGGGGAGGCTGCGCCCCCCGCGAGGGGGTCGAGCACCATGGACACACGCGGCGCGATCCGGTAAGGGCCGGCACGGGGTCTGGGCACCGTCGCCGCGTTATTCGAACTGTCGCATCTTGATCGGGGTGCCGGCTACCCGTTCCGCCAGTGAATATCCCGGAATCGACCGACCCGTACCCACGCATCGCGGTGCGCGCGGTGCCGCGGGCCGGCGTGGGGCCGGCGTGGTACCCCCGGGCGAACCGCCGGAGCCGGGCATGCGGTGGCGCACCCGCGGCGCTCAGTCCGCATCGAGCGCCGCCTCCTCGCCGAGCGCGGTCCGCAGCGCCGCCGCCTGATCACCGATGCAGGCCAGGAACGCACTCACCGCCGGCGTCGGCGTGCGGTCCGCCATCAGCGTGGTGCCCACCGTGCGGCGCACCGACTCCAGCGGCACCGGCAGCACCGCGAGCCGCTCGTCGCCGGTGACCACGAGCTCGGGCAGCGCGGCGATCATGTCGGTGGCCAACAGCAGCGCTCGCACGGTCAGGATCGAGGTGCACTCGACCCGGTCGGCCGGCAGGGGCAGCCCGCTGCGCGTGAACAACTGGGCCAACTCGCTGCGCAGCGCGGTCTGTTCGAGCGGCAGGATCCACGGGTGGGCGATCGTGTCGGCGAGCACGCGCGCGGTCTCCAGGAGCGGGTGGCCGCGCCGCACCACCAGCCGGATCGGCTCGCGATACAGCGCGGTCTGCCGTACCCGCCCGGCGTCCTCGGCCCGGCCGAGCCGGCCGACCACGACATCGATCTCGCCGGCGAGCAGTTGCGGATACAGCACGTCGTAGGTGGCCTCGCGGACGATCACGGTGATCCCGGGCCGGTCCCGCTTGAGCGCGGACACCGCGCGCGGCAGCAGCACGCTGGTGCCCGCGAGCAGCGTGCCGACCGTGACCGTACCGGTCTGCCCCTCGCGCAGGCTCGCGATGTGGTCGCCCGCCCGGCGCACCTCGGCCAGGATCACCCGCGCGTGGGCGACCAGGGCGTCTCCGTAGAGCGTGGGACTCATCCCGTGCGGACCCCGCTCGAACAGCGGGACGCCGACCATCGTCTCCAACTCGCGCAGGGTGCGGGTCGCGGCGGGCTGGGTCAGGTGCAGGGCCTCGGCCGCGCGGCTGACTCCCCCGTGCTCGGCGATCGCCGTGATCAGGGTCAGATGCCGGAACTTCAGGCGTCCGTCGAGCAGGTCCACGCAGGCTCCCGTACCGGTTCGGTGCTGCGTACCGCCCGGGCACGCATACCTGTTTGGTGATGCAGTGGCGCCGGATCGGCATTGGATGGACATGCGCCGGCGCAGCCATCATGCACGTGGCGACAGCTTCTTGACGAGCCATCCACCGGGTACGGATGGCCGGATCGAATCCGGCGCGCCGTCGTTGTTCGGCCACGACGCCGACCCGTTCCGCCCCGGCGGAGCGGGTCGGTCCGTCGACACCGCGGTCCTCGACCAACGCCCGACGACACCGGAACATCCGGGGTCGCCGGGTCGGGTTCCTTCGCAGGAGGTGCACTTCGCCTGCGAAGAGGTGACGAGGGCGGTTCGGCCGGCCATCACGGCGCGCTCGCCACGCAGCCCGCCGGATCGGCGGCGGGCCGAACCCGCCTCGGCACCCTCGGCCCGACACCGCCCCACGCAAGCGCACTCCCCCGTCATCGTCCCGTGTCGGAAGGTTCGTCAGATGCGCCGTACGCCTGCCCTCGGCAGCAGATCCCGCAGATCCCGGAGATACGGCAGGTCGGGCGCGGTCGCGCTGGCCGCCCTGGTGGCCGTCACCGGCAGCACCTACCTGGGCGACCCCGGCCGCACCGCCGCCGCCTCCGCGCCGCACACCACGAATGCCGCCGGTGCCGCGCCGGACCCGAACATCCCCTTCGTCTGCCAGGAGCGCCGGCCGCAGCCGGCCGACCCGAACGCCTACGGCATGCAGCTCGACGGCTCGTTCCTGGCTCCCGCGTCCACCCCGCTCGACGAGGAGAACCCGCACCCCTTCGCGGGCCGCCGTGCCGACTACGACGGCAGGCAGTACGTGAAGAACATGAACGTCGAAGCCGCCTACGAGGGCTACGACTTCACCCCGGACTTCTTCCACACGTGGCAGAACATCGTCGACTTCGGCGGACGCCGGTACATGTTCCAGTACGACCGCTCCGAGGGTCGCGTCTACGACATCACCGACGTCAAGCACGTCACGGTGGTGGAGCGGATGTCCCGCGAGGACGTGGGCGGCGACGAGCTCAAGGCCAACGGCACCTGGGCCGCGGGCGATTACTGGGGCGCGTCCACGATCCAGTGGAACAAGCGGCTGAACGCCTACGTGATGGTGCAGTCCTTCGAGGACAAGCGGCAGATCAGCGAACTGACCGACGAGCCGGGCCACGACAAGTACGGCAACCCGGAGGGCGTGGCGAAGCTGCGCACCAAGCCCGGGCTCAAGGGCTTCAAGGTCTATCGCCTGGACGGGCCCAGGAAGGCCGATTGGCGGCTGATCTCGACCGTCAGCACCGACTCCACCCAGCCGAACCCGCTGAACAGCGACCCGACCAAGGCCCAGCAGGGCTCCGGTTCGCTGGACGTGCCGCACTGGGACGGCGGCAAGTACATGTTCATCGCCGTCGCGCCGAACGACACCTTCGCCAACACCGAGTACCCGACCAACCTGCACTCGGCCGGCTACCAGTCCTACGACATGTCCGACCCGGCCGCACCGAAGCTCCTGGACACCTGGCACCTGCCCGGCCAGGTCACCGGCGAGGAGGACGCCTACGCGAAGAACCCGCGCTGCGGCAACCGGACCAGCTGGCTGGGCGCGCGGATGTCGCTGTTCGTGCCCAAGCCGGTCGAGCAGGGCGGCCGTTACGGCTTCGCGGTGCAGGGCGGTCTGGGCATGACCGTCCTGGACATCTCGGACCCGGCACACATGCGCCAGGTGGGCCACGTGGACCTGCCGCCGTCGGTGGCGGGCACCGAGGGCGACAACATCGACGTGTCGCAGTACGAGAAGACCGGGATGATCTATCTCTCCGGCTACCCGCTGACCGAGGACTGCTACGAGCCGTACAAGCCGATCTACCAGATCGACGCGCGGGACGTGGCCAACCCCCGGATCGTCGGCCAACTGCCCCGACCCACCCCGCCGCGGTCGGCCGGGATCACCGACTACTGCCAGCGCCGGGGCAGCTTCGGACCCAAGCGCACCGGCTACTACACCAACCCGGGCCGGCACGACGACGGCACGCTCGTGTACGGCTTCTACAACGCCGGCGCCCAGGTCTTCGACGTCAAGAACCCCGCCCGGCCGGAGATCGAGGCGTACTTCGTGCCCAAGGCGTTCGGTACCAAGACCAGGGACTGGCCGACCGAGGACGGCACCTTCCCGGAGTGGGCGATGGGCAACCAGACGCACGGCGTCTACGTCGAGTGGGACCGCAACGTGGTGTGGGTGCTGACCAACCACGGCATCTACGCGCTGTCGGCCAAGGACGTACTCGGCAAGCCGAACCTGGGCAAGCCGAAGGAGCCGTTCCGCAACAGCCAATTCTGATCCGGATCCCGATCCGGAGCGGACAGCGCGACCGAGGCCCGGCGTCCCCAGTGCGGGGCGGCGGGCCTCGGTCCGTCGTAGGCGTCCGAAGCGTCGGGGCCGGGTGCCTTGAAGTCTTCGGGGTCCGGGGCCTTCGGGACGCCCGGTCAGGCGGCCGGCTCCCCCTCGCCGTCGTCCTCGCCGCAGACCACGTCGAAGAAGTACTCCATGTCGTCTTCCGTGCGTGCTCGGAACACGATCATCCCGCCGTCGTAGCGGGCCAGCAGCTCGGCGCTCGCGAACCAGCGCACCCGGTTCCCGGGCTCCTCGCACTCGGGGTACCCGGGGAAGGGCAGTTCGCGCATCTCCTCCGGCAGCCGCTCGATCTCCTCGGGAGCGAGCTCGATCGCCTCGACGAGTTCGTCGTCGAACAGCAGGACCTCGGACAGCACGATCTCGACCGCCGCGACCGACAACCGCGGCAGCCAGGCCGACCAGGTCTCCTCGGCCGGCTCGGCCAGGCTGTAGCGCGCCAGCACCGCAGGATCGTCGCCGTCCGGCCGCACCCCCCACCAGGCGACGCCCTGGTTCTCCTCGCGAAAGACCAGCACCCCGTCCTCGACGTAGAGCTTGTCCGGCGCGAGCAGTACGTCGTGATTGCTTGTCAGGTCGTGGCGCCGACCCAGGAGTTCGTACAGCTCCCGAAGCGCGGTCGGCACCGCCACGCCCAGCCGTGCGGCGCTCGCGTCCAGTTCCGCCCGGTCGTATCCGTCCGCGGCACCGATCGCCTCGGTCCGGTCGGCGGCGAAGGCGCGGATGAACTGCCAGGCCCCGGCCCGATCCGCGAGCGCGGCGGGCAGTGCCGCGTGGATGTCGAAAGTCATGCCCGGACGCTACCGGGTCGCGCGGACCGTCCCCGGGGTCAGCGCGCCCTCGGGCCGGCGTGCCCGGGAGGCATCGAGGTGCGCCCCTTGCGCAGGTCCAGGAAGGCGACCACGAACGCGGCGAGCACGAAGCCCACCGAGACCATCAACCCGTGGCGCAGCGGCCCGGCCCAGTCCCGGCCCTGGTCGGCGGCCAGCCGGGAGAAGAAGACCGACCCGACGGCGGCGATCCCCATCGCCGAGCCGATCCGCTGCCCGGTCTGCAACACCCCGCCCGCGGCGCCGCCCTGCACGGGCGGCACCTCGGCCAGGGTCAGCGTCTGGTTCGGCGAGATCACCAGGCCGCTGCCCAGCCCCGCACACACCAGCGGCGCCACCATCGCCCAGCCGACCCGGTGCCCGGGCACCTCGTCCACCGCCACGATCGCGCCGACCAGACCGACCACGACCATCAGCAGCCCGCCGGTCACCAGCGCGTGGCCGAACCGGTTCACCAGGCGCCCGCCGATCGAGGCGCCCACCGCCGAGCCGAGCGCGAACGGGGTGATGGCCAGGCCCGCGAGCAGCGCGCTGTAGCCCAGGCCGGACTGGAGGTAGAGGGTGAAGACGAAGAAGATCGAGGTGAAGCCGGCGAAGTAGAACAACATCACCAACAGGCCCAGCGTGTACGAGCGGACCTTGAACAGCGCCAGGTCGACCACGGGCATGCGACCGCGCCGGCCCTGGCGGATCTCCCACCACACGAAGGCGCCGAAGAACGCCGCCGCGATCGGCACCAGCAACCACTTGGCGGGGCCCTCCCACTGCCGCGCCTCGACCAGCGGCAGCAGCAGCAACAACACGCCGGAGCCGAGCAGGAGCACGCCGATCGGATCCAGATCGCGCAGGCAGGCCCGGTTCTCGTGGTCGGGGCCGGGCAACAACCGCCGGGCCAGCACGAGGGCGACGATGCCGATCGGGAGGTTGACGTAGAAGACCCAGCGCCAGCCCTCGTCGGCGCCGAACACCTTGATGATCAGGCCGCCGAGCAATGGGCCGACGGCCGTGGAAATGCCGATCACCGTGCCGAACATGCCGAACGCGCGGCCGCGTTCGCGGCCGGAGAACATCTGCTGGATCAGCGCGGACACCTGCGGGGTGAGGATGCCGCCGGCGATGCCTTGGAGCAATCGGGCCAGCACCAGCCACAGGGACGTCTGCGCCGCGCCGCACAGCGCGCTGGCGCCGGTGAACAGGGCCAGACCGGTCATGAACATCATCCGGCGACCGCGCGCGTCGCCGATCCGGCCGGCCGGTACCAGGACGAGTCCGAAGGTGAGCGCGTAGCCGGACAGCACCCACTGGATGTCGCTCTCGCTCGCGCCGAGACCCTCGCGGATGGACGGTAGCGCGACGTTGACGATCGACACGTCCAGCAGGGTGATGAATCCCGCGATCAGACAGACCGCGAGCGCCTTCCAGCGACGCGGGTCGGGCTCGTCGCGCTCGGTCACCGTCGCGCACCCCTCCTCCGGAGCCACCCATGTGGTGGCCATCCGAAGGACGGTGCCCACATTCGGGACCGGCAAGGCCGCCGGGCGGGTGACCTCGCAGCCGTGCGGGCGAATGCGGCCTTCGGCCGGTGCCCTCGACGCCGGGCGGGCGGCTTCGTCAGTACACGAGCGTCACGGCGACGGGGAGGTGGTCGGATGCCTTCGACGGTGGGGAGTCGACGGCGGCGACCCGCAACCTGGAGTCCACCAGGACCTGGTCGATCTCCTTCTTCGGCTTGTCCGCGGGGTAGGTCCGGACCGGTCGGGCCCGGGCCAGGCCGTCCACGAGTCCCCGGCCGGTGAACGCCTTCAGTTGCGGGCTGTCGATCGTCGCGTTCATGTCCCCGAGCACCACCACCGGCGCCGAGGTGCCCATCCGCACGGCGAATTCCGCGGCCCGCTCGGCCTGTACCCGAGGCACCTCGTCGTCCGCGTCCTGAAGGTGGGTGGACACCACGGCGACCGACTTGCCGGGCGCCGCCTCGACCACCACGCCCAGGGCCTGCGCGCCGGTCGGCGCACCACCCGCCGGCAGCTTGATCGACTCCAGGTGCCGGATCGGCTTGCGGGTGAGCACCGCGTCGCCCCACTGCGGATCGGCCGCCGGTGCGAACCGGTACGGCAGGTCGAGCCGGCGGGCGAGCAGCGTCAGCACATCGTGGCCGCCGTTGAGGAACCAGGCCCGGTCCACCTCGTTGAGCAGCAGCACGTCCGGCTTCAGCGCCCGGATCGTGTCCGCCGTGCGGTCCGGATCGAACCGACCGTCCACGCCGAAGCCCATCCGGATGTTGTAGGTGACCACTCGCAGTGTGCCGGCCGCCGCGTCCGGCACCGGCGCCGATCCGGCGGCCGGACGCAGTCCGAACGCGGCGAGCGCGAGCAGTATCGGAAACACGGTCGCCAGGGCGAGCGGCGCATGGATGCGTTCGGCCAGGGACGGAGGCGGCGGGGCGTCCCGGAGCCGATCCGCCTTGCGGGCACCGGCTCCGCCGGCCGTGGGCGTGGCGGGCGCACCGGGCCGGCTGCCCGCGCGACCGGGTGCGGGCTTGGCCCCGGGGCGCGTGCCGGCCCGCCGGCCCGGTCGGTGCGCATCCCGGCCGGCGCGAGTACGGCCGCCGAGCGGGACGTCGGACCGAAGCCCACCGTGCCCACCGCTGTGTGCGACGGTCCGGCCTCGGGTCCGCGCGGGTGCGTGAGCGGGTACCGGCGCGGCCTCGGCTTCGGCCGGAGCGGGCGCGCGCAGATCCCGCACCGCCGCGAGACCGGCCGGCACCGCGAGCGCGAGCACGCCCAGGAGCAGTACCCGGCCGCGGGCCAACACGTCGATCCCGATGTCGTAGCGGGCGTAGTGCAGGAAGGTCAGCGCGAAGAAGCCGACCATGCTCCAGGCCGGCGCCCGGCGCACGGCGGGCCGCACCCGCCCGGCGGCGTCGCCCAGGACCAGGCCCACCCCGAGCACGCCGAGCGCCTGCCAGCCGGCCGCGCCGCTCGGCGCCAGGCCGACGATGCCCTCGTGTGCGCTCGTCTCCAGGTAGCCCGCGCCGATCACACCGGCCACCAGCGACACCAGGCCGAGCGGCAACACCCACACGCCGCGCAGCCGCGACACCGGCACCGCGAGCGCCCATGCGCCGACCAACAGCGGTACGCCCCAACGCGGTTCGCCGGCCGCGGCGTGCGCGACGCCGACGTTGCCGAACAACACGCCGGTGAGGAACAACACCGGCCCGAGCACGGCCCACAGGACCGGCTGCGGTGCGGGCACCGCCGGTGCCGAAATCCACACCTGCGCGGCCACGAACACCACGGCGAGCGTGCCCAGTACGGCCCAGCCGCGCCAGACCTCCAGCCACATCGGGTCCAACGTGCCGAGCCCCGCGTGCAGCGCCACCGCCGCCGCCAGGCCGGCCACGACCCCGACACCCGCGTCCCAGCCGGTGTATGCCACCGCCACCAGCCAGCACAACGCGGCGACCAGCGCCGCACAGGCGAGGTAGAGCTGCGCGTCACCACCGTCGGTGAACTGCAACCACAACCGCACCATCACCATCGCCACACCGGCCACGACCGCGACCGGCCGCCCACCGACCCGACGGCACAGCGGTACCACCGCGAACGCGGCCACGAACCAGGCGATCGCGAACAGGCCCAGCTGTGCGGCGGGCGTGGCCCCGGCATCCCCGAACACGGTGATCAGCGAGGGCAACCACACCCGCAGGATGTCGACCAGAAAGACGATCCCCAGAGCGATCACGATCACCGGCACGTGCAACTCCCGTCTCGATGGCGGGGTCAGCATAGAGCGGCGAAACGCCGTTCGGGAGGGCACTCTCGACGATCGATCAGCCGATCCCCGGTCGGCCCGGTCGAGCCGACGGAGGGGACCGGCGAACGGCCGTGCTGCGCACGCGCGACCGGGCGGCGGAGCGGCCTGCCGGTCGCGCTCAGCCGTGGGTGACGCGGGCCGCTTCGGTGAGTGCGGTCAGGGCGGCGGTGATGTCCCTGCGCACGTCGGGGTCGGCGATCAGGCCGTCCGGGCCCACCGCGTCGCGGGCCACGCCCACACGTACGCAGGCCGCGTCGACGACGTCGGCTCCGGTGTAGCCGAGCACGATGCGCAGCGACTCGTGCGCCTTGGCCGCGCCGCCCGGGTTGGCGGAGGCGTTGATCCAGGCGACCGGCTTCTCGCTGGTCTCCACGCCGCCGACGGTCCAGTCGAGCAGGTTCTTGAACGAGCCGGGCAACGCGCCGGCGTATTCGGGGGTGGAGAACAGCACCGCGTCGGCGGCCTCGATCGCGGCCCGCAGTTCCACGACGGCCGGCGGCAGCGGCTCGTGGTCCTCGTCCGGGTTGAAGTGCGGCAGTCGACCGAGCCCCTCGAACACGACCGCGTGCACGCCGGGCGGCGCGACCTCCCGGGCGGTCCGGACCAGCGCGGAGTTGGTGGACTCCGCACGAAGCGATCCACTGATCAGAAGCACCCGACGATTCGCTGTCATGGCCGGTCAAGGTAGCACCGCGGGAGTACTACCCTCACCTCATGAACACGCCGGTCGAGAAGGTCGCCGAGGCGCTGCGGGCGCTCGGAGCCACGGGAGAGATCCGGGAATTCACCGAGACGGTGCCGACCGCGGCGGCAGCCGCCGAGGTGCTGGGCTGCGACGTGGGCGCGATCGCCAACAGCCTGGTGTTCTCCGCCGACGGCCAACCGCTGCTGGTGATCACCAGCGGGGCGCACCGGGTGGACACCCGGGTGATCTCCCGCCTCCTCGGCATTCGCAAGATGCGTCGCGCCGACCCGGCCTTCGTGCTCTCCGCGACCGGTCAGGAGGTGGGCGGGGTCGCCCCGGTCGGCCACCCGCACCGGATCCGCACGCTGGTCGACACCTGGCTGGCCAAACACGAGGTGGTCTGGGCCGGCGCCGGCGACCACAACCACATGTACCCGACCACGTACGCGGAACTGTTGCGGATGACGGGTGGGCAGGCCGCGGACGTGGAGGCATAGGGCCCGGCGCGGTTCGGGCGGTCGCGTCGGCGCGTCAGCGGCCGGTCCACTCCGGCGCCCGCTTGGCCGGGAACGCGGCGACGCCCTCCTTCATGTCCTCGGACGCGCTGATCGCGGCCGGCCGTCGGCCGAGCCGGCACCCACCCGTCGCGCGGCGCCGCCGGCATCACGCCGGCCTGCGCACGATGGTCTCCCAGTGCGCCCAGATGCCCGGCGGCGGCTCGCGGCGCTCGGTGTGCTCCGCGCGCAACGGCAGCACCGGCTCGAAGTCGGCGAGCAGGGACTCCAGTTCGCGGCGCCCGTAGTAGTGCACGGTGAGGCCGGCCTTGAAGCCCGCCAGGTAGCGGAAGGTGTGACCGCCGTCCTCGTCGGCGTCCAGAACCTCGTGCGCCTCGACCGCCTCGGTGTCGGCGGAGGCGGTGCGCAGCGCGAACAGGCCGCCGGGGGCGACCCGGGCCAGCGAGCCGCGCAGCAGCGCATGCGCGGCGGCGCGGGTCCCGTGTTGGTGCACCTGGATGCCGATCACCAGGTCGTAGCATCGACCGGGCGGCAGATCCTCCTGGGTGCCGTGCACGAGGGTCGACCCCGGCGCCCGGTCGGCGAGTTGCTCCAGGGCGGTACGGGAGGGGTCGACGCCGACCAGGTCGAGGCCGGCGCGGTTCATCGGGATCAGGTTGCGGCCGTTGCCACAGCCGATCTCGACGCCCGAGGTGCCCGGCGCAGCAACCGCCAGGATGCGGTCCACGAACGGATCGGGCCCGGCGTCCGCATACATCCCGCCCGCATAGGCGTTGTCCCAATAGTCCACGGCAAGGCGATTCCGGTCCATGCGGCCGAGCCTGCCAGATCCGACCCGGCCCTTCGAAGCGGCACGGGAGCGGCTCGCCGGCCCGCATGGCGGGGCTGTCGGATTGCCGGATTGCCGGGAACGGTCAGGCCAGCTCTCCCACGAACCGGCCCAGTTGGGTCAGGTTGCGGCACTCGATCATCGGGATCCGCCGGCCGTATACGCCGGCGATCGAGTCGCCGGTGTCCCAGTCCCGTTCCGGCTCGGGGTTGAGCCACCAGGCGTGCCGGGCCGGCGCCACCATCGCCGCGAGTGCTGCCAGGGCCGGGTCCTGGTAGTTGTTCCGCGCGTCACCCAGGATCAGCAGCGAGGACTTCGGGCCGATCACGTCGCCGTAGCGCTGCACGAAGACCTTGAACGCGTGTCCGTAGTCGCTGTGTCCGCTCAACCGGACCAGGTTCGCCTCCGCGGTCAGCCGGCGCATCGCCTCGGTGACGTCGCCGCCCGGCCGTTCGAAGAACCGGGTCACCTCGTCCACCGTGTCGATGAACGCGAACGCCCTTACCCGGGCGAACTGTTCACGCAGTGCGTAGGCGAGCATCAGGGTGAAGTGGGCGAACGAGGAGACCGATTCGCTCGCGTCGCACAACACCACCAGCTCGGGCTTGTGCGGTCGGCGCGGGCGGTGATGCGTGGTCAGCGGTACGCCACCCGTGGACAACGACGCGCGGACCGTCCGGCGAAAGTCCAGGCGGCCGTGTCGGCCCGCCCGTTGCCGGATCGTCAACCGGGTGGCCAGCCGCTGGGCGAGCGGTTGGATCTCCCGGCGCAGCGCGATCAGGTCGGTCCGGCTCGCGCGCAGGATGTCGAGGTTCTCCACGGCGGGCTTGACCGCGGTCTCGGCGACCCGCTCGACGCCGCGCTCCTCGGCGAGCCGGCGGCGCACGTCGGAGAGGATGTGCTCGTTCAGCCGGTCCACCCGGGCCTGGATCATCCGCCGCGCGTTGCGTTCGGCCACCCCGCCCGGGAGTCGCCCGCCCAGCACCGCGCGCAGGAGTCCCGCCATCAGCGTCCGCGGGTCGAGCGCCCGACCGACCATGTGCGCGGACCACGAGGCTCCCGAGGGCCCGTCGAAGCCACCGAATCGCCCGACCGCCTCACGCGCCAGCCGGCGCAGCGCGATGTCGTCCTCGCCGAGCAGGAGTTCGCGCAGCCGGTCCCGGAAGACCTCGGCGTCGACGGCGTCCGCGTCGCCCTCGGCCGCGCCGTCCGGTTCCTCGCGGGCCGTGTCGTCCGCCTGATCGGCGTGCTCCGGCGTCGCCGTGCCGACCGGAAACCACAGCTCGAACAGCGTGTCGAAGACCGCCCGGTGGGTGTGCCGCTTGCACAGCGACGCGGCATAGGCGGCCCGCAGCGTCTCTCGGTCGGCCAGGTCGAGCACGGTCAACGCCCGGGCGGCGTCCAGTCCTTCGGCGAGCGACACCGGCAATCCGCCGTGTCGCAGTGCCCGGACGAAGCCGGTGTGTCGGTCGAGGAGGGACATCGGCGGTCAGCCGCCGAAGCCGGGCAGGCCGAGTTCCTTCGTGGCCCGCGTGTGGTCGGAGGCGTGCTTGAGCACGACGCCGAGTGTGCTCGCGATGGTTTCCTCGTCCAACTCGTCGGCCGCCAGCGCGATCAGCGTCCGGGCCCAGTCCAGCGTCTCGGCGATGGACGGCGCCTTCTTGAGCTCCAGGGCCCGCAGCGACGCGACGGTACGCACCACCTGTTCGGCGAGTTGCGCGCGGATCCCGGGCACCCGGGTGAGCACGATGTCCCGTTCGCGCTCCGGCGTCGGGTAGTCGATGTACAGGTACAGGCAGCGCCGCTTCAGCGCCTCGCTCAACTCGCGAGTCGCATTCGAGGTGAGCACCACGAACGGGCGCCGCGAGGCGGTTATCGTGCCCAGTTCGGGGATGGTGACCTGGAAGTCGGAGAGCACTTCAAGCAGCAGACCCTCGACCTCGACGTCCGCCTTGTCCGTCTCGTCGATCAGCAACACGGTCGGCTCGTCCCGGCGGATCGCGGTGAGCAGCGGCCGGGCCAACAGGAACTCCTCGGCGAAGATCCCGGCCCGCGCCTCGTCCCACCCGTCCACGCCCGCCTGGATGCGCAGCAGTTGCTTGCGGTAGTCCCACTCGTACAGCGCGCGCGCCTCGTCCAGGCCCTCATAGCACTGCAACCGGATCAGTTCGGCGGACGCGGCCGCCGCGACGGCCTTGGCCAACTCGGTCTTGCCGACCCCCGCCGGGCCCTCGATCAGCAGCGGCTTGCCCAGGGCGTCGGCCAGGAAGACGGCGGTGGCGATGCCGGGGTCGGTCAGGTAGTCGACGGCTCCGAGCCGGGTACGGGCGTCCTCGGGCGAGGCGAACATCGTCATGGTGGTGCACTCCTCGCGGGGCGATCTGCGGCCGGCCGGTGCGCCGGGCTCCGCCGGCTGCCACTCAAGCTAGCAAGAGGCCCGTGTGGCGAAGGCAACGGCGTGGCTGCCCCGCCGCTGGTAAAGGCCCGGCAAGATGAGGGGTTTCCACCCTCCGGCGCGCGGTGGGGCGCTGCTAGCTTCCCGATCGTGGCGACCTTTGTGATGCATGGCACGCGAGTTCTCGCGGTGGGCATGAGCGGAGAGGCGGTCAAGGCCCGAAACGGGACGATGATCGCCTATGACGGACGGATGTCCTTCAAACGACTGTCCGGTGGGGGTGAGGGGCTGCGCGGAATGGTGACCCGCCGACTCACGGGTGAGGGCATGACCCTCATGGAGGTGAGCGGTGAGGGCACGTGCTGGTTCGCCGACCGGGCCACCGAGATCAACCTCGTCCAACTGACCGGCGAAACGCTGCACGTCGAGTCGAGCAACCTGCTCGCCGTCGACCAGAGTCTGCGCACCGGCACCGAGTTCACCGGCCTGAGCGGCGCGACCAGCGGCCAGGGCCTGTTCACCACGACCGTCTCGGGCCAGGGCACGGTCGCGGTCACCTCCGACGGCCCGGCCATCGTACTGCGGGTCTCGCAGAACGAGCCGCTGTCGGTGGACCCGGGAGCGTATGTCGCGCACACCGGTCAACTCCGCAAGGAGTTCGTCAAGGACGTCAACTGGCGCACCTTCATCGGCGAGGGATCCGGCGAGAGCGTGCAGTTGCGCTTCCAGGGCGACGGGCTGGTCTACGTACAGCCCACCGAGCGGCAGACCATCGGGGGCCAGACGTGACGTTCGATCAGATCAACTCCAAGATGATCGAGGCCACCGTACGGCCGGGGCAGACGCTGTACTGCCTGCGCGGTGCGATGTTGGCCTACCGGGGCGAGGTGTCCTTCACCCCGACCACCACCGGGGCGCAGGGTGTCGGCGGGATGATCGGCCGGCGGCTGGCGGGCGAGTCGGTACCGCTGATGAAGGCCGAGGGCGACGGCACGGTGATGTTCGGTCACGCGGGCCGCCACGTGCACCTGATCCAGATCACCGGTGACACGCTGCACGTCGAGGCGGACCGGCTGCTCGTCTTCGAGGACTCACTGCAACAGGGCACCATGTTCATGGGCTCGCAGGGCGGCGTCCGCGGCATGATCCGCGGCCAGGTGACCGGCCAGGGGCTGTTCACCACGACGCTGACCGGCCACGGCTGGTGCGGGGTGCTCGCGCACGGCGGCGTGATCGAGCTGCCGGTCCAGCCGGGTCGCTCGATCCACGTCGACCCGCAGGCGTACGTGGCGCATCGAGGGCAGATCGACAACCGGATCGGCGCCAACGTGGGTTGGCGCGACGTGATCGGGCGCGGTTCCGGCGAGGCGTTCCAGTTGGAGCTGTCCGGCACCGGAACCGTCTACGTCCAGGCGAGCGAGGAGAAGTTGTGACCGCCCCCGGTTCCGGCCCCGCGGTGTTCGACGCGCGAACGCTGCCGGAGGACGACAACGTCAATCCGTACACCTTCTGTGTGGCCCTCGACGGCGAGTGGTTCGTGCAGAAGGGCAAGATGATCGCCTACTACGGGCGGATCAAGTTCGAGGCCCTGGGCGTGGGCGCACTCGACCGGCTGGTCACCGCGAACTTCAACTCGCCGCTGTACATCCAGGACTGGATCGTCGCGCAGGGCAAGGGCCAACTGTTGCTCGCCGACCGCGGCTTCGACGTCAACTCGTTCGACCTGGAACAGGGCAACCTGACCATCCGGGCCGCCAACCTGCTCGCCTTCCAGCCCGGCCTGGACCTGAAGCAGTCGATCGTGCCCGGGTTCGTCACGCTGATCGGCACCGGCAAGTTCGTCGCCGCCTCCAACGGCGCGGTGCACTTCGTCGAGCCGCCGATCCGGGTGGACCCCGAGGCGCTGCTCGGCTGGGCGGACTGCCCGACGCCGTGCCACCACTTCGACACCAAGTACATGCGCGGCGCGCTGGGCATGGCGCGCCGGCTGACCGGTCTCGGCGGCGCGTCCGGCGAGGAGCACCAGTACGACTTCGTCGGGGCCGGCACGGTGCTGATGCAGTCCTCGGAGATCTCGATCGACCCGAACCTGATCCCGGCCCAGGCCGCGGCGGGCAATCAGCCGCCCGGTGGGCAACAGGGCGTGCCGGGGATTCCCGGGCTGCCGAACATCCCGGGTCGGCTGGGGCGCCTGCTGCAATGAGGTCGGCCCGGCGGGAACCGGCGCCGGGGCCGCGCCGTTGACCTGGGGAGGCCCTTCACTGGGGACGGTGAGGGGCCTCGCCAATGCTTCGGACGGGCGGGCGGCGCGGAGCGACCGGGGTGGCTTCGCGCGCTCGGGCCCGTTCGGGCGTGAGGGTCGCGGGTCGCTTCCGGCTCCCGGACCGCGCGGGTCGCTTCGGTGGCCCGATCGCTCACAGCTGGTCGGCGAGGTCGCTGGCCGCCGCCACCTCGCGCAGCAACTGGACCAGCACGCCGACCCCCTCGTGCTCCTGGTCGGCGCGCCAGAACGCGGTGACGGCGACGTCCGGCGCCCCCGTCAGCGGCACCTGGACGACCCCGCGCACCGGACGCTGCCGGGCCCACCCGCGCGGCGACAGGCCCACTCCCTGGCGGTCCACCACGCGCGCGATCACGTCGTCCACGCTGCCGTACGCCTCGACGATCTCGGTCGCGCCCGAGCGCCGCAGCGCCTCGGTGACGCGGGTGTACAGCCTGGGGTGCGGCTGGCGCGGCCACACCACGATCGGTTCACCGCATCCGACCAGTTCGGTCAGGTTCACCGACAACCGCCCGGCGAGCGCGTGTTCCTGCGGAAGCAGCGCGACGAAGGCGAACGTACCGACCCGGGCGGACTCGAAGCCCGGGCCCAGGTCCGGCAGCCAGCCCAGCCCCGCGTCCAGGACGCCCTCGCGCACATCGGCCACCTGACGGGCCGTCGGCTCGCTCGTCCACTGCACGCGCAGTGCCGGGTGGCGGATGTGCAGCGCGGAGATCGCGGCCGACACGAGCGAGGGGCCCAGGCCGGAGGTATACCCCACGCGCACCTGTCCGGCGTCCCAGGTGGCCCGCCGACGCACCTCGGCGCACGCGTCGTCGAGCACCCGCAGCGACTCGTCGAGCCGACTGCGGAACACCTCGCCGAGCGGCGTGAGCGCCACCGGCAGCGAGGATCGGTCCACCAGCCGGGCGCCGAGCTGCTGTTCCAGGCGGCGCACCGCCTTGCTGACCATCGGTTGGGACAGATACAGCCGTGCCGCGGCGCGGCCGAAGTGCCGTTCCTCGGCGACGGCCAGGAAACATCTCAGGTCACGCAGTTCCATGGAAACCCACCTATGCCGTGTCGGCATAACGTTAGCAACAACAGGGGCTTGGCTGACGCCCCGTCAGCAGGTTTCCTGGGTAGCGCAGGGTCCACGCGTCGCAAGCGGGGCCACCGCCACCAGGCCCACGCAGTCGCGCCCAGTCGCGCCAGTCCCACCCGATCGCAATGAGGAGCAGGCCATGACGCTCGAGATCCCGCGCATCATCTCCGTGGACGACCACGTGGTGGAACCCCCGGACCTGTGGACCTCGCGGCTGCCCGCCAAGTACAAGGACCGCGGCCCGCGCGTGGTGCGCGACAAGGCGAAGTTCAACTTCATCGGCGGCGTGTTCTCCTACGAGCGCGGCGTCGAGGACGGCGAGTGGTGCGACTGGTGGCTGTACGACGACCTGGTCTACCCGTTCCCCAAGCTCTCGGCCGCGGTCGGCTTCGACACGCTGGACGTGACGCCGGTCACCTTCGACGACATCCGGCCGGGTGCGTGGATCCAGTCCGAGCGGCTCAAGGACATGGACACCAACCACGTCGACGCGTCGCTGTGTTTCCCGAACATCCTGCCGCGATTCTGCGGCCAGGCGTTCTACGAGCGTGAGGACAAGGAACTCGCGCTGCTGTGCGTCCGGGCCTACAACGACTGGATGATCGACGAGTGGTGCGCGGGCGACGGCAAGGGCCGCCTGCTGCCGATGACGATCGTCCCGCTGTGGGACGCGAACCTGGCCGCCGCGGAGGTGCGCCGGTGCGCGGCGAAGGGTTCGTTCGCGGTCGCCTTCTCGGAGAACCCGGTCCCGCTGGGCCTGCCGTCGGTGCACGACAAGGACCGCTTCTGGGACCCGTTCTTCCAGGCGTGCGAGGAGACGGACACGATCGTGTGCATGCACATCGGATCGTCCTCGAAGATGCCGTCCACGTCGCCGGACGCGCCGTTCATCGTCTCCTCGGTGCTGACCTTCCAGAACGCCATGGGCTCGATGGTCGACTACATCTTCTCCGGCGTCTTCGACCGCTTCCCGAAGATGAAGATCGCCTACGCCGAGGGCCAGGTCGGCTGGATGCCGTACGTGATGGAGCGCGCGGACAAGCTGTGGGAGGAGCGCGACGACAACGCGTTCGGCTCGTCGCTGACCCAAAAGCCCAGCTCGTACATCCGGGACCGGATCTACGGCTGCATCTTCGACGACGAGATCGGCCTGCGGAACCGCGACGTGATCGGCATCGACCAGATCTGCTTCGAGGTCGACTACCCGCACGCGGACTCGACGTTCCCGAACACCCACAAGGTCGCCCTCGACATCGCCACCAAGGCGGGCCTGACCCAGGCCGAGTGCGACAAGCTGTTCCGCACCAACGCCATCAAGGCCTTCGGCCTGGAACGCTTCGGGATCACGAAGTAACCCTCACCGACCCCCCGCCGGCCGCCCCCTCCCCCGGGTGCGGCCGGCGGTGCCCGTTCCGGTGACGCTCACGTCGGACCGCCGGGGCCGGGGGCGTACCGGGCGCTTCGGTCAGGGCCGTGGGCCGGTCGTCGGGATCGGGTGGGGCGCGGCCGGGGCGGTGCGGGTGAGCGGTGCGGGTGCCGTGGGCGGTGTGCCGCGTTGCATGCCGGACAGGGCGATGCCGGTGAGGACGATGGCGGCGCCGAGCGTTTCGATCGGACTCGGGCGTTCGCCGAGCACGGCCCAGGCGGCGAGGATGCCGACGATCGGGACGAGCAGGCCGTACGGGGCGACCGCGGAGGCCGAGCGGCGCCCGAGCAGGGCGAACCACAGGCCGTAGCCCAGCCACGAGGACAGCACGACGGTGAAGGCCAGGCCGCCCACGCCGCTCCACGAGGCCGAGGTGAGTGCGTCCAGGTCCTGCCCCGGCCCCTCGACGGCCAGCGACAGTGCCAGCAGCGGCAGCGGCGCGACGAGGGCGGACCACACCACCAGGCCCGTGCCGCCCGGGATGCCCGCCTTCCGGGTGAGCATGTTGCCGAAGCCCCACGACGCGCCCGCGCCGATCATCAGGACGAACGGCCACAGCGACGCGCTCTGGCCCCGGCCGAACGCGATCACGCCCATTCCGAGCGCGGCCACCGCGAGCGAGATCAGCCGGGTGCGGCCCGGGATCTCACGCAGCATCAGCACCGCGAACAGCACCGTGAACATCGCCTGGCACTGGATCACCACCGAGGACAGCCCGGCCGGCATCCCGGCGTGCATCGCGCTGAACAGGAACGCGAACTGGCCCACGTTCACCGTGAGCCCGACCCCGATGATCAGCCGCCAACTCGTCCGCGGCCGCTTGACGAACAGCACCGCCGGAAACGCGACGAGGGCGAACCGCAGCGCGGCGAGCAGCAGGGGCGGAAAGTCGTCGAGGCTCGCGTCGATCGCGACGAAGTTCACACCCCAGATCACGCTGACGAGCGCGGCCCACAGGGAATCGGTACGGGTCATGAGGGAAAGTGTGT
This sequence comes from Embleya sp. NPDC050493, assembly GCF_044458105.1. Classification (NCBI taxonomy): domain Bacteria; kingdom Bacillati; phylum Actinomycetota; class Actinomycetes; order Kitasatosporales; family Streptomycetaceae; genus Embleya; species Embleya sp. NPDC050493. Next base: position 263,870 of record NZ_JBITHP010000006.1, on the reverse strand, counting down.
GGCTGGACCATCCATCGGGTCCATCTACATTTTCCGGACCTCAATCGGTAGTTTTCCTGCATGGAACTCAAGCGGCTGAACATCCTGCGCGCGCTCGACCAGCACGGCACCGTCGCCGCCGCCGCGCAGTCGCTGCACCTGACCCCGTCCGCCGTGTCACAACAGCTCGCCGTGCTCGCCCGCGAGGCGGACGCGGCGCTGCTGGAGAAGCACGGCCGCGGGGTGCGGCTGACCGCCGCGGCGCACGTGCTGCTCGGCCATGCCGACGCGATCGCGACCCGCCTGGAGCAGGCGCGCGCCGACCTCGCCGCGCAGCGGGACGGGCGGATCGGCAGGGCTCGGATCTCCGCTTTCCCGTCCGGCATCTCGGGCCTGGTCGGGCCGGCCCTGGCCCGGCTGAAGGTGAGCCACCCGGGGTGGCGGTTCGAGGTGGTCCAGTACGAGACGGAGGAGGCGCTCCCGTTGTTGCCCGCCCGGGAGTTGGACGTGGCGGTCGTGATGACGCACCCCGACATGCCCGCGCCGGACCATCCGCGGATCGAGTTGCACCCGCTGTTGGACGAGCCGTTCGAGATCGCGCTGCCGACCGGCCACCCGCTCGCCGAGCGGGCCGAGGTCTCGTTGGCCGCCGACCTCGCCGACGCCGACTGGATCATCACCGCACCGGGGACGGCGTGCCACGGACTGCTTCTGACGGCCTGTCATCAGGCCGGATTCCAGCCGCGTCTGGTGCACACGTCGACCGACTTCGGCGCGCAACTGGCCCTGGTGGCGGCCGGTCTGGGGGTGACGATCATCCCCCGACTGGCCCAGCCGGCGCTGCCGCCCGGGGTGCTGCTGCGCCCGATCGCCGCGCCCGCGCCGCGCCGGCACCTGATGGCGGCGGTCCGCCGAGGCTACGGGCCGTCCCCACTGCTGACCACGCTGCGCGCGGTCGGTGCGGAATTGCGCGCCCGGGATGCGCGCGAGGCCGGCGCGAGCCGTGCGGTGGCCGGTCCGACCGGTTGATTCGGGAGCAACGCGGCCCCATACCTTCCGATGCCAACCGGCAGCGCCGATGCGGCAACCGGGTGGCGCCGCGAACTGCGGAGCACCGCGGCCGTATGCCGCGCGGCCGAGGGGCGGGCGCGCGGCGTACGGCGGATCAGCCCCGGGCGGCGGCCCCGGTGCCGGTCGCCGGGTTCGCCTCCGTACCCCCGCCCGGTCCCGAGCCCGGTCCGGCGGAGGGTTCCTCCGGTTCGTGCTTGCCGAAGTAGGCGACGGCCACCGCGCCGGACACCGCGAGCACGAAGCCCATGACCGCCATCCAGGCCAGCCCGTCCCGCGAGGTGTCGCCGAGCCACAACACGCCCACCGCACCCGGCACCACCGTCTCGCCGACCACGAGCGCCGCCGTCGCGCCGTTCACCGAGCCGATCTGGAGCGCGATGGTGTGCAGGTACATGCCGCCGATGCCGCCGATCAGCACCGCGTACAGCGCCGGGTCCGCGGCCAGCTTGCCCAGGTCGAACGGGTCGACCCCGTCCAGGATCCGCACGCCGATGCCCAGCCCGCCGAAGCCGAGCCCGGAGAGCAGACCCGCGACGATCGCGCCGTTGGCGCCCAGGAAGCGGACCAGCAGTGTGCCGCCGACGATCACCACGAACGTGATGATCAGCACCCACCAGTGGGTGGCCCGCGAACTGTGCCCGTCGCCCTCGGGACCGGCCGCGATGCCGAGCAGCACGAGTGCTCCGCAGACCACGCCGATCGAGGTCCAGTCGGCCCGATACAGCTTGATCCCGAGCAGCTTGATGCCGAGTACGGCGGTGATCACCAGGTTCGCGCTGATGATGGTCTGCGACAGGAACAGCGGCAGCAGCCGCGCCGCCAACGCGCCGAGCGCGAAGCCGACGAAGTCGAGCACGGTCCCGACGATGAACTCCCACGTGACCGCGGCCTTGGCCGTGGAGGACAGGCTCGGGCCGCCGTACCCGGTCACCTGAGCGCTGCCACCGCCCCGCTCGGCCCGTTTGGCCGCCTCCTCGCGCGCGGATCGCCGCGACCCGACCGCTTGCAGCACCGACCCCACGCCGTAACACGCGGAGGCCGCGACAGCGGTGACCAGACCGACGAGCACAGAAGACTCCCATTCACCCGGATTCGGATATGCCGCGAGGGCGGCTACGGACACCCTGCCGGCCTCGCGAGGGTCCGACCCGCGACCCTCGTGCCGACCGGCCCGCGGCGGACCGGTTCGGGCCCGACCGCGGAGCCCTCCCCGCCTCGTCTCGCCACGCCAACGATCGTGTTCCGCAGCCGGTTTCCGATTCCGGCTCGTGGATCACATCCCATACCTGCGGCGTACTCGGGCCGTACGCATCTCGGTTGACGACGAGCGAAGCGCCCTGCCGGCAGGGGCATTCGGGGGAATCTCCTGCGCGCCTTATGACGATTTGTAGACTTATGTCTGATTCTTCGTGAATGCACAGGAAACCGAACGCCCGGATCCGCGCGACGGGCCTCGCGCTGTCCGGAGTCGTCACCCTCGGCGGTGTGATCCTCGTCTGCGTGTTCGCTGTCATGGGTTTCGCCAAGCCGCTGCCCGGCGGACTCGGCCCCTGCATTCCCGGCAGTTGCCCGACCGTGAATCCCGAACCCAACAACGGCCCGATCGCGGGTCGCGACAACGGCATCAACATGTTCGTCGGCGGCGACTGGTCCGTGAGCGGATCCGCCGCGGAGGCCGAGGGCAAGCTGGTCGCCCTCGGCAACTTCGACATGAACAAGACCTCGGGGTCCAGCATCTACAACGTGGGCATCGTGGGTGTCGGCACCCGGGTGCCCCCCGACAACGGCACCGACTTCCTCACCGTCGGCGGCAACCTCACGGTCGCGAGCGGCCAGAGCGTGATCGCCGAGGAGGGGACCGTCAGCGGCGTGGTGCGCTACGCCGGCACCCTGACCGGCACGGTGACGCCCACCGCCGTCAAGGACGGGTCCGCCGCGGCCCCGTACGCCGGCCTGCGTCCCCAGCTGACCGACTCGTCGAGCTGCTACGCGTTCCCGGACGGACGGCCGCGCGCGGCCACCGGCACCGCCACGAACGTGGGCTTCGAGACGCTGTTCACCGGTGACGGCACGTCCCCGCTCCAGGTGTTCAACGTCGACTTCGACATGGTCAATCCCATGGGAGGCGGGGACCAGGGGATCTCGTTCGTCGGGATCCCCGCGGGCGCCACGGTCCTGGTCAACCTGACCGGGCCGACCCGGGTGATCGGCACCTTCATCGGCAGCGCGGACATCCCCACCGGGCTGCGTGAGCACCTGCTGTGGAACTTCCCGGAGGCCACCTCGATGACCATCAAGGGCAGTGCCCAGTTCCAGGGCAGCGTGCTGGTGGGCAACCCGGCGAGCACCACGACGGTGTCCGTGCCGGGGATGAACGGGCGGTTCTTCACGGCCGGTTCGCTGGTCCACCAGTCGACGTCCGGGTCCGAGTTCCATCGGTACCCGTTCGACGGCGACCTGCCGGACTGCGGCGGGTCCACGTCGGCATCACCGTCGGCCTCGCCGTCCGCGTCGCCTTCCGCTTCGCCGTCGGCTTCCCCGTCGGCCTCGCCTTCGGTCAGCCCGTCCGCGTCTCCCTCGGCCTCGCCGTCGGTGTCGCCCTCGGCAAGTCCGTCGGCAAGTCCTTCGGCGAGTCCGTCCGCGTCGCCGTCGATGAGCCCGAGCACCAGCCCCTCGGCTTCACCGTCGGCGAGTCCTTCGGCCAGCCCGTCGGCTTCCCCGTCGGTCAGCCCGTCGGTCAGCCCGTCCGCGTCGCCGTCGGCCTCGCCGTCGGCATCCCCGTCCGGCTCCTCCTCGGCCTCGCCCTCCGCCAGCCACTCGGCGGTGCCCTCCGGTGCGCACACCAAGCCGCACGGCGGCGGCGCCGGTGGCGCGGGCGGCCACGGTGGCGGCCCGGGCGGCGGTAACGGCGGTGGCCACGGTGGTGGCATCGGCGGATCCGGCGGATCGCAGCTCGCCCACAGCGGCATGACGGGCAACGCCGCGATGTTGATCGCCGGCAGCGCGATCGCCATCGTCCTCGGCGTGATCCTGATGTTCGCCTACCGCGCGCGCAGCCGTAGCCGCGCGTAGTCCCCATCCGACCCGAATGGCCCCCGCTCTCCCCGGAGAGCGGGGGCCATTCCCACGTCCTCGCCCGCGCACGCCGGACCCGTCGGCCAGGCGTCGGGAGTCGGCCGCGAGCAGCTCGCACGCACCCGGCGGGCACGTCACGTGCGTGTCGTGTCCGCACGGCATGTTCCCCATGTTCCCCGTGTGGCAGGTCCTTTCGCGACCAGCGCGGCGTGCGCGCGGGGTCCCGCAGCGTGGCCGGACAAAGGATGTACGCGGCAACGGTCTCGCCATACTGTGGCCCCCGTAGCGGTCGTCGGAAGCGATCGACAAGCATTCGGAGGGGCCATATGAGCGGGATCTGCGAGGGACGCGTCGTCGTCGTGACCGGTGCGGGCAACGGCATCGGCCGGGCACACGCACTGGCGTTCGCGGCCGAGGGCGCCAAGGTCGTGGTGAACGACCTCGGCGGTGCGCGCGACGGTACCGGCGCGTCGGCGGGTCCGGCGCAGGCCGTGGTGGCGGAGATCGTCGCGGCGGGCGGCGAGGCGGTGGCCAACACCTCCGACATCTCCGACTTCGCCGGCGCGGAGGCGCTGATCGGGCAGGCGATCGAGACGTTCGGCCGGCTCGACGTGCTGGTCAACAACGCGGGCATCCTGCGCGACCGGATGTTGACCAACATGTCCGAGGCGGAGTGGGACGCGGTGATCAAGGTCCACCTCAAAGGCACGTTCGCGCCCGCGCATCACGCGGCGGCGTACTGGCGCGGCCTGGCCAAGGCGGGCGAACAGGTCGACGCCCGGATCATCAACACCAGTTCGCCGTCCGGCATCTTCGGCAACGTCGGCCAGACCAACTACGGCGCGGCCAAGGCCGGCATCGCGGGCTTCACCATCATCGCGGCGCAGGAACTGGGCCGTTACGGCGTCACGGTCAACGCGATCGCCCCCACCGCCCTCACCCGGCTGACCGAGGACCTGGCCGGGTTCGCCGACGAGGCCGCCGCCGCGAAGCTCGCCGAACAGCTCGCCCCCGAGCACATCTCGCCGCTCGTGGTCTGGCTCGGCAGCCCCGCCTCCGCCGGCGTCACCGGCCGGGTCTTCTCCGTCACCGGCAGCTCGATCAGCGTCGCCGAGGGCTGGTCCAACGGCCCCACGGTCGACAAGGGCGCCCGCTGGTCCCCCGCCGAACTCACCGACGTCATCCCCGACCTGGTCGCCAAGGCGGCCGGCAACGCGGACATGAGCGGCACCCGCAAGTAGCCCCTCACCGGCCCGATCTCGCCCCGGCCGCCGCCGACCCCCGTCAGGTGGCGGCCCTCGCCGCACCGAACGCTTCGAGCACGACGCCCCGGAACGTCGGCCCGTCCCGGATCGTCCGCGCGATGGCATCGCGGCCGTCACCGGGCAGGCCCTCCGGTGGTACGGGCCCACACTCGGCAGGTAGTCCCGGGCGAAGTAGTCCCGGGCGGGGGTTCCTCCCGTACCTTCTCGGCGTCGTGGAATGTGCGGCGACCCCGCGACCGGTCGTGCCGGTGCGGGGTCGTCGCGTGCGCGGGGAGGGCCGTGGGCCCGCCCGCCGCTACTTGCGCTTGTTGATTTCCGCCTCGAGTTGCGGCATCACCTTGAACAGGTCGCCGACCACCCCGTAGTCGACCAGGTCGAAGATCGGCGCGTCCTCGTCCTTGTTGATCGCGACGATGGTCTTCGAGGTCTGCATGCCCGCGCGGTGCTGGATCGCACCGGAGATGCCCACCGCGATGTACAGCTGCGGCGAGACCTGGGTGCCGGTCTGGCCGACCTGGTGGCTGTGCGGGTACCAACCGGCGTCGACCGCCGCGCGGGAGGCGCCCACGGCCGCGCCGAGCGCGTCCGCGACCGACTCGATCACGTGGAAGTTCTCCGCGCCGTTGACGCCGCGGCCACCCGAGACGACGATGTCGGCCTCGGTCAGCTCGGGGCGGTCGGACTTCTCGCGCGGGGCGCGCGAGACGACCCTGGTGCCGGTGGCGAGGGCGGTGAAGTCCACCGTCACGGCCTCCACGGCGGGGGTGGCCGGGGCCTCCTCCGGGGTGGCGGCGTTGGGCTTGACCGTGATGATCGGGGTGCCCTTGGTGACGTGCGCCTTGACCTGGTAGGTCGCGGCGAACACCGACTGCTCGGTGACCGGGCCGTCGGCGCCGGCCTCGATGTCCACCGCGTCGGTGATCAGGCCCGACTCCAGGCGCACCGCGACGCGCGCCGCGATCTCGCGGCCGTCGGCGGAGGAGGCGACCAGGATCGCGCCCGGCTCGCCGTTCCCGGCGATCTGGGTCAGCGCGTCGACGGCCGGGGCGACGAGGAAGTCGTCCACCTCGGGGGCGTCCACGACGTAGACCTTCTGCGCGCCGTACTTGCCCAGCGTCTCGGTGGCGCCCTCGGCGCCCTTGCCCAGGAAGACCGCGGACGGCTCACCGAGGCGGCGGGCCAGGGTCAGCAGCTCCAGGGTCGGCTTGCGGACCGCGCCGTCGGCGTGGTCGACGAGAACGAGAATCTCGGCCATGTGGGGTTCTCTCCTTGTCCGGTACAGCCCGGATTTCTCCGGCCGGGTTGCGATGCTCGGTCGCCCCGGGGGCGACCTCCACAAACGTGTCGAAACAGTCCGGTGCTGCTGACCGACTCAGATGAACTTCTTGGCGGCGAGGAACCCGGCCAGCTGCACGCCGCCCTCGCCCTCGTCCTCGACGACCTCGCCCTTGGCGCGCGGCGGGCGCTTGGTCGCGGTGTCCACGATCGACCACGCTGCGGACAGGCCGACCTGGTCCGACTCGATGCCCAGGTCGTCCAGGTCCAGCGACTCCACGTTCTTCTTCTTGGCCGCCATGATGCCCTTGAAGGACGGGTAGCGGGCTTCGCCGGTGCGGTCGGTGACCGACACGACGGCGGGCAGCGCGGCCTCGATCCGCTCGGTGGCCACGTCGCCCTCGCGACGACCCTTGACGGTGCCGTTCTCGACCGTGACCTCGTCCAGGTAGGTGACCTGCGGGACACCCAGGCGCTCGGCCAGCATGGCCGGCACGACGCCCATCGAGGCGTCGGTGGAGGCCATGCCGCAGACGACCAGGTCGAAGCCGGCCCGCTCGATGGCCTTGGCCAGGATCAGCGAGGTGCCCAGTGCGTCGGTGCCCGCGATGTCGTCGTCGTTGACGTGGATGGCGTTGTCGCCGCCCATCGCCAGCGCCTTGCGCAGCGCGTCCTTGGCGTCGTCCGGACCGACCGTCAGGAACGTGATCTCGGCCTCGACGCCGGACTCCACGATCTTGAGCGCCTGCTCGATCGCGTACTCGTCCAGCTCCGAGAGCAGGGAGTCGACCGACTCGCGATCGGTGGTGCCATCGTCGTTGAAGCCCCGGTCCCCGGTCGCGTCGGGTACGTACTTCACGCAGACAACGATTTTCACAACAGTTCTCCTGTGGTCGTCCGGTCACCCAGGTGCCGGTCCGAGGGTGTCATGCCCGTCGACGGGGACGGCGACAGGCCCACGGTTCCGGCCCCAAGATCCATCAATCTCCGCGCCACGATGCCACGCCCGCGCGAAGGCGCACGCGTGACACAGGGCACATTCAGTTCTGACGGTCCGTCAACTTCTGCTTCGAGAGTACGCGGTCTTGGTAAAGCCGCTGACCACCGACCCGGCCCCGATCCCTCGACACCTCGCGAACCACCCCTCGGAGCGCTCCTCGAATCGCTCTTCGAGTCACCCTCGGACCGCTATGTTACCGGAGAGTAATACGAGCCTAGTACGGGCTGCTCGCACTTGTCACCGGTGCGCGGACCGAACGAGAGCAAGGTCACCGGGGCGCCCAGCTCGGCGGCGACGAATTCCGGCCACCGCGAGGGCTCCGGCGCCGGCCGCAACACCGGCCGCGCGGCGAACATGTGCCCGGTCAGCCGCTCGGCATGCGCCAGGTCGGGCGCCGGGCCCACCGAGGGCTCGACGCCCTCGTACGACCCGGCCACCGCCGCACCCGCCCGCCCGAGTACGTCCGCGTGGGTGAGCGCGAGCCCGTGCACTCCCCCGCACACCGCGACCGCGTACCGATGCGCCGGCACGTCGAAGTGTCCGACCCGGAACGCGCCCTGCCAGCGCCCGGTCCCGTTGTGCGGGTCCGGCAGCGCGGCGGTCAGCGCCGCGTCCTCGGTGGGCAGCGGACCGGCACCGTGCCGGGTCGTGTAGGTGCGCAGCACGCCGAGCCGGTACACCTCCTCGCCCGCCTCGGCGGCCAGCGTCTCGGCGTTCGCGAAGGTCGTGGTCGACCACGTCGTGTACGGATGGAATCCGTGCCACTCGTCCAGCAGCACGCCCTGCGCACCCTCGAAGACCACCGGTCCACCGCGCAGCAGCTCGCGCGCGTACGCGCGATCCACCATCCGCACAGCCCGTCCGAAGCCCAGGAACGCCTCCACGCAGGCCGACACGTCCGGACCCAGGGGTGTCCCGAATTCGACGCTCAGCGCGTCCCGTACGGCCGTCAACCGGCGGCGCAGCAGCCCCGGCGAGGCGCAGTCCCCCACCCGCGGCGCGTCCTGCGGGTGGGCCAGCGCGAACGCCGCCGTCTCGCCCACCCCCATCCCGCACGACCCGTGCCGCGCCGCGCCGCGCGCCAGCTCCCGGGCCCGGTTGGCCGCCGCGTGGTACGGCGTGGTCAACAGCGCCTCCCGGTCCACGGTGAGCAGCGCGAGCGGCTCGGGCACGCCGAGCGCGCGCAGGTGCTCGGCCTCGGCGGCCAGCGCGAGCGGGTCCACCAGCATGAACCGGGACAGATGGGTGCGGGTGCCCGGGGTGAAGGTGCCCGAGCCGAACTGGGCGAACGTGTGGTGCCGCCCGTCGTCGGTGACCACGTTGTGCGCGGCCTGCGCGCCACCGTTGAAGCGCACCACGGCGTGCACCGACCGCCCCTCCTCGCGCGCTCGGGCGCACAGCCGGTCCACCGTGGTGCCCTTGCCCGCGTCGCCGAACCCCAGGTCGACGACCGCGATATGACGTGCCGTCACAGACGCGTGGTGCCCGCGTCGCCGGCGCCGTCCAGTCCGGGCAGCGAGCCGGAGACGGCCACCGCGCCGCCGGTGCGGGCGTAGGAGGCGAGCGCCTTGGACACGTTGGCGACCTGCGCCGTGGCGCCGACCTCGCGCAGGTGCTCCAGGCCCTCGTCCAGGTCGATCGCGTCCTCGGCGAGGCCGATGGTCAGCGCGATCGTCTCGCAGACGCCGTCCGGGTCGTCGAGTTCGATCACGTTCTGCCGCAGCAGGCCCTTCCACTCGCCGAGCACCTCCGTGTCGCCCACGTACGACGAGCCCGCCGGGAGGATGTAGTAGACCTCGTACATGCGCTGGAGTTCGGCCAGGATCCGCTCGATCGGGACGTCCTCGGCGAGGTCGTCGCCGATGAACTCCTTCACCTCGGCCCGGCGCACCCTGCGGTAGGGCATCTCGTCGCCGATCACGAACAGGTAGCCGCGCTTGCCGCGCTTCTCGTGACAGTCGATCGAGGTGTGCCGGGCCATGAAGTACAGGGCCAGTTCGTAGGATTCGCGCTTCTGTCCGCCGCCGCCACCCTCCAGGAGGATGTTGCCGAGCTGGTCGTCCATCCGGTTGTCCGACTCGAACTGGCCTATCTGCAACGGGACTCGGTCGCAGGTGGCGTCGCCGATCGCGCCGAACATGATCTGCGGGTCCTGCACGTAGCCCTTGCGCAGCAGCAGGCCGAACAGCTCGGGCAGCTTGGTCTGCAGGGTCTGCGGGACCTGCAACATCGAACCGGTCACGTCGAACAGCACCGAGATGGCCAGCGACGTGGGGTGCTCGTCGCTGTCCCGGCTCTCCCGCACACCCGCCAGGCGCGGGTCCAGGTCGTCGTGCGCCTTCCAGGCGCTGCGCGGCGTGCTGCGCTTGGTGACGTGGTCGTAGTGGAACGCGCTGCGGCCCGAGGCCGCGTTGTAGCTCTGTGCCGCGTCGTAGACGTTGGTGGACCAGTTGCCACTGCCCATGGTGCTCACTCCCCGATCGATCAAGGCGTTGGGATCTGTGCGCGCGAGGTCGGCCGGAGGGCCGGCCTCGCGCCGTGCGGAATCGACCGGACTCCGCGCGGTGCGGCATCGGGTCGAGTCGGCGTCATACCGAATCGACCGGCCGGTTCCGGTCGCGGCGCTGGTCGCCGGTGCGGACGGGGCCGGTGCCGGCTGCCGGGTCCTTGCTCTCGCGGCGCGTGGGCATCGCGAACGGCCGGAAGCGGCGCGGGCCGTAGAGCTTGCCGAGCAGTTCGTCCAGCTCGCCGAGCAGCTTCCAGGCGTCGTGCGGACGCCGGGCGGGAGCGGGCAGCGAGCAGCCCCGGGCGAAGCGCAGCAGCGGCTTGGGCGCGTCCGCCGCGAGCAGGTCGGTGATGCACCGGGTCGCCATGTACACGTCGGCGGCGGTCTCCGGCGGTTGCTTGCCGGGGATCTCCGGCGGATACAGGTCCGCATGCCGGTCGATCATCGCCGGCACGTGCTCGACCGCCTTGGCGCGCAGGACCGCCTCCGGCCGGTCGGCGTCGCCCGGGCCGTCGAGCAGCACCGAGTAGCACCAGTCGACCAGGACCAGGCCGTGGTCGCGCGGGTGGATCAGCACGTGGTCGGGGGTGATCGCGCCGTGCACGACGCCGGCCCGGTGCGCGTACCCGATCGCGACCAGCAGGCGACGCCACATCCAGGCCACGTCGCGCGCGTCCAGGCCGTCCGGGTACGCCTCGCGCACCTCGGTCAACGAGCGGAAACCGCGCACCCGTTCGATGACGTTGGCACGCCGTTCGACGCCGCTCTTGGCGTCCCGGTGCCGAAACGTCTCGATCAGCCGGGGCACGTAGTTCGCGTACTCGGGATCGCCCTCGCGGGCGATCCGCTCCAGCGCGGTGGCCTCGCGCTCCATCAGGTCGTTGTCGCTCACCGACCGCGGCAGCTTGAGCAACGCCCGTGCCTCGCCGTCGTCCTCGGCCCGGTAGCCGACCTTGTACAGCGTGGCTATGTCGCCCCGCGCGCGCTCCTCGCCGACCGAGTAGACCCGGCGCTTGGTGGTGATCACCACCTGACGGCCGGTCACGCCGGTGATGTCCTGCTGATAGCGGTTCCACAGCTCGCCCAGGTCGGTGAACGCGCGGGCGGCCTCGGCCCGTCGGTCGGCGGGCGCGGTGTCCGGGTGGAGCAGCCGGGCGAGTTGTCGGTAGGTGCGGTTGCCGGCTCGCAGACAGGCCTCCGGGGTGCCGTCGTAGGGCCCGAAGACGCGTTGCGGGTCCGGCGCCTCGCTCAGCAGGTCGAGCGCGGCCGTGAAGGTCGTGGGGGTGGTCGAGGTGGTGCCGGGCGTCCTTGTCATCGGGAGTCCTCCTCCGGGGACGGGCGCAACAGCGCCGGGTGCAGCAGACGTGCGGGGCCCGCGCGGTACAGCCGGGCGCGGCGACCGCCGCGAGCCCCGCCGCGCGCGGTGGTGGCGCCGGTGTCCTCGACGAAGCCGGGCACCGACAGCACCTTGCGGTGGAAATTGCCGGCGTGCATGGGCTGTCCCCACACCGCCTGGTAGACCTCGCGCAGTTCGGTGACGGTGAACTCCTCACCCGCGAACGCGGTGGCCAGTGGCGAGTATTCGAGTTTGGCGCGGGCGCGCTCCAGGCCGTCGGCGAGGATGCGCGCGTGGTCGAAGGCCAGCGTGTCCGGATCGACCTCGGCGACCGGCACCCACAGCGCGTGGGCGGCGTCACCGCCGGCGGTCGGATCGGGCAGGTCCGGCGCGAAGGCCAGGTGGGCGACGGAGACGATCCGCATCCGCGGGTCGCGCCCGGGCGCACCGTAGGTGCCCAGTTGTTCGAGGTGGACCCGGGCCGGCCGGGCGCCGGCGGCGAGCCCGGTCTCCTCGGCCAGTTCGCGCTCGGCGGCCTCGCCCAGGTCCTCCTCCCGGCGGGTGCCGTCCGCGCCGACCACCGGCCGCACGAAGCCGCCGGGCAGCGCGAGCCGCCCGGCGAAGGGCATCTCGCCGCGCCGCACGAGCAGCACGTGCAGCGCCTTGGCCGGATCCTCGCCGGTACCGTCCGGGTCGGTGCCCGCCCGACCGGCGCCGCCGAGCGGGCGGATCGTCAGCGCGACGATGTCGACGGTCACCGCGATCGGATCCCAGGCCCTGGGGTCGTAGGACGCGAGCCAGTCGCGTTCGGTGGTGGCGGTGTCGGCCATGTCGCACTTCCCTCCGATGTGCCCGCTGCGATGCAGGTCCGACGCAGCCCCGGCGGTTCACGTTCCCGACACCGACTCGACGGTTGTTCTCCGGTTGAGATGTTCTTACGTTGAGAACAACATACACCGCGACCCGAACACCGGCGAGGGGGTTATCCCTCGAAGAGTCGCCTCCCTCTGGTAGGCATGGGCGATCCATTCGCCGCCCGCGTGCGGGCCACCGGCGGCGGCCCCGAACACCCGAGCAGATGCGGAGAAGGTGGCATGTCCGATATGACCGGTCCCGACATGAACGCCGTCGTGGGCGAGCAGGACCTACTGCTCGTCACGCTCGACGCGCTGCGCTACGACGTGGCCGTCGAGCTCGCCGCCGCCGGCCGGCTGCCCAACCTCTCCCGGGTCCTGCCCGAGGGCGGCTGGCAGCGCCGCTACACCCCGGCCAACCTCGCCTTCGCCGCGCACACCGCGTTCCTGGCGGGCTACCTGCCCACCCCGGAGGGCCCCGGCCCGCACCCGCGCCTGTTCGCCGCCCGGCTCGGCGACACCGAGTCCACGAACGCGCACACATGGCTGTTCGACACCCCGGACCTGCCCAGCGCGCTGACCAAGGCGGGTTACCACACCGCCTGCATCGGCGGGGTCGGCTGCTTCGACAAGCAGGGCGCGCTCGACTCGGTGTTGCCGGGGATGTTCGCCGAGAGCCACTGGGACCCCGAACTCGGCGTCACCTCACCGATCTCGTTCGAGGCCCAGGTCGCCCGCGCCGAACTGGTGGTCGGCGGCCTGGACCCGGACCGCCGGCTCTTCCTGCTCGTCGACGTCGCCGCCATCGGCCGGCCGAACTGGTTCCACACCCCGGGCGCCACCGCCGCCGACGGCGACAACCGCGACACCCACGCCGCCGCACTGGAGTACGTGGACCGGCACATCGGCCGGCTGTTTCGCGCGATGAGCTGCCGCAGGCCCTGCTTCGCGATCGTCACCGGCGACCACGGCACCGCCTACGACGAACGCGCGCAGGCCGCCCGCGAGGTGGAGTGGACCGTCCCGTACGCGCACTTCACGATGAACCCCGGCGAGTGGTGAGCGCCGCCCGGTGAGGGCGCCACGGAGCCGCTCGTGGATCAAGTTGGCGAACCGAACGCGGATCCGGTAAGTTTTCGCCGCGCAGGCCCCAATAGCTCAGTCGGTAGAGCGTCTCCATGGTAAGGAGAAGGTCTACGGTTCGATTCCGTATTGGGGCTCCAGGCACAGCGAGAGGCCCCCCGGTTCGCCGGGGGGCCTCTCGTGTTTCGCCGGTACACCCCTCGGGGGCGTCCGGACCGAATCTTTCGCCGAGCTTTCACCGGCGCGCGACCGCGAAGCGGCCGCCGAACGGCGGGCTCAGCCGAACCGGGCCGTCAATCGCGCGTCCAGACCCGCGAGATGGTCCCGCCCGTACGGGCCGTTCTCCAGGCCCGCCAGCAGGGCGGGCGGCAGGTCCTGGGTGTACTGCGCCGAGCAACTCGCCGCCGCGAGCGCGATGGTGGCCACCGTGTCCACGTCGCCGGTGTACGCCACGCATGCCTTCAGCAACGCGGCCGTGCCGGTGTGCGCGGCCAGTGCGGTGATCGCCGCGCGGGTGCTGTCCATGCCCGGCGAGCCGACCTTGCCGCGCCACGGCTGCGCCCACACGGCCGGACCCGTCGAGGCCGGCAGCGTCGCCACCAGCCACATCGGCAGCTCGGCGACCGGGCCCAGGTCGTACCGGCAGTAGTGCACCGCCAGCGCCGCCGCGGTCGCCGAGGTCATCCCGCCGAGCGTGCGGTGGGTGATCCGGGCCTGGAGCGCGGCCGTGCGGCGCACGTCGGCGAGATCCGGCAACAGGCCCAGCACACCCGCACGCATCGCGGCGCCGCTCTTGTCGCTCTCCGGCCGCAACACCTCCAGCAGTTCCGTGCCGTCGGCGACTTCCTCCAATACGCCCCGAAATCCCCGCGCGTATCCGGCGCGCGCGTCGCGCTTGTACGCCCGCACGAACAGGTCCGCGAGCGCCGGTATCCCGTGATCGTCACCGAGCAACCATTCGGCGACCGCGATACTCATCTGCGTGTCGTCGGTGTATCGGCCGGGCAGCACGTCACGATGACGAGGATGCTGCACATAACCGGCGAGTGTGTTGCCTCGCACGACGAACGCTCGATCCGCGTACTCGAACCCCGCTCCGTACGCATCCGCGACCGCGAGTTCGACCAACATCGAGACCACACCCTCCACTCGGGCGGGCCGCCGTTCACCCGCGGCGACGGCGCCCCACCTCGCCGACTCAAGCCGGTAGAGCGTACCGTTGCCCGGGGGCGGCAACCTGATGGTCCGTCAGCCGTCGGATGGGGAGCCCTGCGTGCGCCGGAGCGCGAGGGCGTACGCCACAATTCGGTACGGACCCGCGCGCACCACCTGTCCCTCTCCGGAGTGATGCTCCTCGCGCCGTGTCCAACTACAAGACGTTTCCGCGCCGCGGCGGATACCGTCAACGATGATCACGCGATCGTCGGGACACACCGGAGGTACCAACCGGCTCGTCCGAACGGGTGATAACGGGTGATGTGGCTCGTTCACACGGCCGCTGGGGATTGCGGCCGGCTCGTCCGAGCGGCGACCGCACCGACATTGCGCGGTGGCGGATCGCCCCCGAGGAGGAAAGGTGGGGCGGTGGATCGACCATCGTGGGCGCCGGGCACAGCGTGGGTCCAGGCGTGCCGGGGGGACGGCATGTGCGCCCGGACCACCGTGGGGAGCGCAGGGTGAACGGCGGTACGGACGACGCGCGGGCCGACGGGGCCGGGGCGTCGCTGAGCCGATTCGCCCGCGACTGGGCCCGCACCATCGAGGGCACCAGTTTCGTCCCGTTGAGTGGTGCCGAGATCGAGCAATACCTGCGCGAGCAGGCCCTGCGCCTGGCGCAGGCGCTGCGCACCGAGCCGTTCGACCCGGCCATCGCGCGCGAGGTCGGCGCGTCCCTCGTCGGCGAACACTTCACCGGCAGCGGCACGCTGGAGCGCACGCTGGGCCTGGTCGGCCCCTGGTGGCCCATCCTGTGTCGCGAAGCGGTCGGCCGCGGCGAGGACCCCGACGCGTACCTGGAGCGGATCGCCGCCCTGATGGGCGCCCTCGCCGCGGGCTACGCAGAGGCGCTGCGCCGGCGCACCCTGGACGAGCAGGAGGCCATCCACGCCGCAGTCCTGGTCGCCCGGGACAGCGCCGAGCACGCACTGCACACGAGTGAAGCGCGCTTTCGGGCGGTTTTCGATCAGGCCGCGATCGGCATCGGGATCGGCGACGTCGACGGCAACGTGATCGACGTCAACCAGGCGATGACCACGATGTTCGCGGCCAGCGTCGAGGAGATGTGCAAGCGGCAGGTCCGCGACTTCATGCACGACGGCGACACCGACCACATGTGGAAGCTCTACGACGAGTTGATCACCGGCGAACGCGACCACTTCGCCCTGGAGAAGCAGTTCGAGAAGGCCGACGGCGAGACGCTGTGGACACACCTGTCGTTGTCCCTGGTCCGCGACTCCAAGGGCAACCCCGAGTACCAGGTCTGCATGCTGGAGGACGTCACCGACCGGCATCGCCTGCACACCCGCCTGCGCCATCAGGCGATGCACGATCAGCTCACCGGGCTGCCCAACCGGGCGCTGTTCGTCGAGCGGCTGACCGCCGCGTTCGAACACCCGGGCCCCGGTGACCGGGTCGGCCTGTGCTACCTGGACCTGGACGGGTTCAAGGTGGTCAACGACAGCCTCGGGCACGACGTGGGCGACCAGTTGCTGGTCGCGGTCGCCCGACGGCTGAGCCGCTACGCGGGCCAGGCCGGGCACCTGATGGCCCGGATGGGCGGCGACGAGTTCGTCATCCTGGTCGAGCACTCCACCGGCACCGGGCAGGTCGTGGCGCTGGCGGACGGCGTGTTCGCCGCACTGCGCGAACCGTTCCGGATCCGCGGCCACGACCTGACGGTGACCGCCAGCATCGGCATCGTCGAGCGGCCGGTGGCCGGCACCAGCCCGGCGGACACGCTGCGCGCGGCCGACATAACGCTCTACTGGGCCAAGTCCGACGGACGCGGGCGCTGGACGGTGTTCGACACCGACCGCAACGACCGCGAGGTGGCCCGCTACACGCTGTCCGCGGAGATGCCCGCCGCACTGCACCACGGCGAGTTCTACGTCGACTACCAGCCGCTCGTCTCGCTCGCCGACGGCGGTGTGCTCGGCGTCGAGGCGCTGGTGCGCTGGCGCCATCCGCGCAACGGCCTGGTCGGCCCGGACCGCTTCATCGGCCTGGCCGAGGAGACCGGGCTGATCGTGCCGCTGGGCATGCACGTGCTGGAGCAGGCCTGCCGCGAGGCGCGCCGTTGGCAGGACCTGGAGCCGGACGGCGCCCCGTTCATCAGCGTCAACCTGGCCGAACGCCAGTGCCGCGAACCGGGCCTGGTCCGCCAGGTGGAGCGGGTGCTGGCGGAGACGGGTCTGGACCCGGGCCGGCTGCAATTCGAGCTGACCGAGAGTCAGATCATGTCCACCGACGGTGGCCCGCTGGAGCGACTGCGCGAACTGGCCGCGATGGGTATCCGGATCGCGATCGACGACTTCGGCACCGGCTACTCGAACCTGGCCTATCTGCGCCGACTGCCGGTCTGCGAGCTGAAGATCGCCGGCTCCTTCGTCGAGGGCCTGCGCCAACCCGGCGACTCCGACCCGGTGGACGGCCGGATCGTGGCCTCGCTGGTCGAACTGGCGCACGCGATCGGGCTGACGGTGACCGCCGAGGGCATCGAGACGGCGGTCCAGGCGGAGCGGCTGCGGGCGATCGGCTGCGACGCGGGGCAGGGCTGGTACTTCTCCCGGCCCGGGCCGCCGGATCGCATCGAGGGCATGTTGGCGGGGGTCAAGGAACGCAGTTGACGGTGGGGGCACGCCGGCCGGCTCGACCGGCGGCCCCTGTCCGCGGGGCGGTGTGGGCCGGCGGGCGCGCGGTTGCCGGCGCGGGTCGGGCTGCCCCGGGTGACCGGTGCGGGTCGGGCCGCTCCGGTGGGGCGCGCGGGTCGAGCCGCCGCCCCGGCGGGGTGTGCGCGAGGCGGGCCGCGCGGGTGGGGTGCGCCCGGTCGGGCCGCTCGGACGGGGCGGGTGCGGGTGGCGCGCGCGGGTCGGCGGCCTGATACCCGTAGTACTTCGGAGCCACTCGGCGAGTGAGCCCCCGGGCGGGACGTCCGCGGGTGGGGACGGCGCCTAGCGTCGGTGCCGGGGGCGCGCTCGGGGCCCGCCCGGACGGCGGAGGTGCGGCGTGCCTAGGGTTGATCTTGTGCGAGGGGAGGGTGGGGGCCGGATCGGGAGCGTGGCGGGCGCGGTGGCGCGCACGCTGCGTACGGACCTGTGGACGGCCACGCCCGACCCGCTCCCGCGCGGCTGGCGGGACTGGCAGCCCGCGTCCGCGGTGTTGTTGGTCGTCCTCGCCGTCCCGGTCGGGGTGATCAACATCAACCAGTTGATCTGGCAGTACGGCCTGGGTCTCTGGGCCGGCGTACTGCTCGGTGCGATCGCGCCGGTGGCGGTCGTGGCCGCGATGTTCCGGCCGGTGCAGGCCTGGTGGGCCGTGACCGCGGCGATGGCCGTGGTCGCGTTGGTGGCGAACCCGCACAGCCCGCAGATGTTCCCGTGGACCGGAGCGGGGATCGTGCTGCACGCCGCCGCGGTGTTCCTGGTCGCGCTGCGGGCGCGGCCGCGCGTCACGGTCGAGGTGCTGGCGCTCAGCGTGCTGGTCGGGCTGCTGGTCCACGTCGCGTTCCTCTCCCCCATGCACAACCTCGACCTGTATTCGGCCGGGCTGACCCTGACCGTCGCCGCGGTGGTCGGCGCCTCGCTGCGCGGGCGGCGGCAGGCCCGGACCGAGTTGGTGGTCCAGGCCGAACTCACCGCCGAGGAACGGGCCCGCCGCACACTGCTGGAGGAACGCACCCGGATCGCCCGCGAGTTGCACGACGTGGTCGCACACCACATGTCGGTGATCTCGATCCAGGCCCAGGTCGCGCCGCACCTGGTGGACAACCCCTCCGACGCGCTCAAGGAGAACCTGACCGGCATCCGGGCGAACGCGATCGACGCGCTCGTCGAACTGCGCCGGGTGCTGGGCGTGCTGCGCTCCGAGGACGAGCTGTCCGATGCCACGCGACACACGCCGCAGCCCACCCTGGACCGGCTGGACGAGTTGGTCGACAACGTGCGCGGCGCGGGTCTGCGGGTCGACACCCGGATCACCGGCGAGCGACGGGCACTGCCGCCCGGGGTCGAGTTGTCCGCGTTCCGGATCGTGCAGGAGGCGCTCAGCAACGTGTTGCGGCACGCGCCGGGAGCGGCGACTCGGGTGGAGCTGGGATATCAGGCGACCGGCCTGGCCATCCGGATCGCCAACACCGCGACCGCACCGGCCGACCGGCCCGATCGGCCGACCCCGCCGGGCGGCGGACACGGGGTGCTCGGGATGCGCGAGCGAGTCGCCATGCTGGGCGGCGAGTTCGCCGACGGGCCGATTCCCGGCGGCGGTTACGAGGTAGTGGCCAGACTTCCGTTGGAGGACGATTCGTGACCATCCGGGTGTTGATCGCCGACGACCAGGTGATGGTCCGGCAGGGCTTCACCGTACTGCTCGACGCGGAGCCCGACATCGAGGTGGTCGGTCAGGCCGTGGACGGCCTCGACGCGGTCGAGCAGGTGGCCGAACTGGCGCCCGACGTGGTGCTGATGGACATCCGGATGCCTCGGCTCGGCGGCATCGAGGCCACCGGGCGGATCACCGGCTCCGCCGACGCGGTGGCCAAGGTGCTCGTGCTGACCACGTTCGACCTGGACGAATACGTGTACGAGGCGCTGCGCGCGGGCGCGTCCGGCTTCCTGCTCAAGGACGCCTCTGCCGAGGAACTCGCCCACGCGGTACGGGTGGTGGCGGCCGGCGACGCGCTGCTCGCGCCGAACCTGACCAAGCGGCTGATCGGCGAGTTCTCCCGCCTGGCCGGCGCCCCGCGGGCCCCGCTCAAGGACCGCGTCGGCGACCTCACCGAACGCGAGACCGAGGTCCTGTCCCTGATCGCCCAGGGCCTGTCCAACGCCGAGATCGCCGCCCGCCTGGTGGTGGCCGAGCAGACGGTGAAGACCCACGTCGGCCGCATCCTGGTCAAACTCGGCCTCCGCGACCGAACCCAGGCCGCGGTCTACGCCTACGAAACCGGCCTGGTGCGACCGGCGGGCTACTGAGCGTGCGCCCGACGAGGGGGCGGTGCTCGGGCCCTTCGGGGTTGCGGTGCCGACGTCGGGGGCGCGTGGTGGGCTTCGTGGGCGGGCGCGGGTTGTCGGTCGAGGTGGTTAGCGTGTGCGGCGGTGGAGTTGAGCCACCGTCAATTCGACTATCCCGATGGAGGTTCGCCGTGTTCCGTCAAGGCGACATCCTGTTGCAGCCGATCGGCGAGCGGGCCGTGCCGACCGGCGTCGAGGCGCTGCCGACCAAGCCCCGGGACGCGCGCGGCCGGCTGGTGCTGGCGCTCGGTGAGGCCACCGGGCACGCCCACGCAGTCGTCGGCGAGGGCACCCTCTACCTGGCCCCGGAACCGATGCTGATCGGCCACCTGCACCTGGACGAGGCAACCCGGATCGTGCACGAGGAACACGCCACGATCGACCTCCCCAAGGGCTGGTACCGCGTGGTCCGCCAACGCGAATACATCCCGGGCGCGGTCCGGATGGTCGCCGATTAGGCTCTGTCGGCGGAATTCGGCGCGACCGCGCCGCCCGGCCGGCGCCGGCCCGAGCACCGTGCGTACGCATCCCGACCCGACCCGGACGCAACCGCAAGTCATGGGAGACACGATGGCCACGCCGCCCCGCAAGTTGCCCGGGATCGCGCTGCCCCGCAAGGCGCCCGCGCCGCGACCGCCGGCCCCGCCCGCCGCGCCCGCCAACCCGGCGGCCGCCGCCTGGGCGGCACTGCGGGCCCGCGAGGCCGAGGCCGCCCGCGCGGCCGCACCGGCGCCCGCTCGCCCGCGCCCACGCGTCGCCGCCCCGACACCGGCCTCCGCTCCCGCCGGGACGGCCGCCGACTCGGCGCGGCCGGCTGCCCGAGGAGCGGCACCGGCCGCCGACCGGGCGCATCGAACCCCGCTGCACGCCCCGGCCCGCGCGACCGGCGAGCCCGCCCGGACGGCCTCCGAGAGCGCGCGGTCGGCCCCGGCCGGCGAGCGCAGGAGGCCCGCCCCGCATCACGCCCCGGCTCCGCGGCACGCTTCCGTACTCGGCCTGGCCGACCGGTTGGCGCTGGCGGAGGCCACCACGGACTGGGCGCACGTCGCCGCCGCCACCGGCCCCGCCGGTCGGCCGGCCGCCGAGGAGGCCATCCGGGCCGTGTACCGGGCCGCGGGATTGCCCGAGCCGGAGCGGGTGGTCTGGTACGACTCGCCGCTCGCGGCGGCGGTGGCCGCGGCCGTGGCGGCGGGCAGTTGCAAGCCCGCCGATCTGGCCGCCACCCGGCTGTCGGTGAAGGTGCCCGGCCGCCCGGGCCGTCCCGTGCAGGAACGGCTCTGGAGCGGCCCCTGGACGGCCGCCAAGGCCGAGGCCACCGCGTTGCTGGGCACGGCCGGCTGGGATCTCGCCTGGGCCGAGGGCGCCGATCGGCTGTGGGAGCCCACCCGGCAGCTGACCGAGCGGATCCGCGAGGCCGTGCACTCCGGTGTGGGCGCGTGGGATCCCTCCGTGCGCACCCCCGCCTCGCGCGGTCGGTGGGACGTCGCGGACAAGGTCCGCGCGACCACGCACAGCGCCCTGGGCGGCCAGCACGACGCGGCCTGGCTCGCGGTCTTCGACGGGCTCAAGGAGCGCTTCCCGCAGTTCGACTTCCCGGTCCTGGCCGAACTCGGCGAGGTGGCCCGGCACATCGGCTGGTGGTGGCCGTACGAGCGGGTCGTGCTGGTCAGCGAGCGGCCCACCACGATGCACCGGGACGACCAGTCGCGGCTGCACAACGGCGACGGCCCGGCACTGACCTACGCCGACGGCTTCGCGTTGCACGCGTGGCGCGGCATGCCCGTCCCGGCCGACTTCGTCGGCGGCCTGGGCCCCGGCGGCAGCCGGCTGACCGTGCGCGCGATCCACAACGAGGACAATGCCGAACTGCGCCGGGTGATGCTGGAGATCTACGGCTACGACCGCTACCTGCGCGAGGTCGGCGCCCAGCCGCTGGACCGGGACGAGACCGGCGTGTTGTGGGAGATCGAACTCGACGACGACGAACCGATCGTGATGGTCGAGGTACTCAACTCCACCCCCGAACCCGACGGCAGCACCCGCACGTACTGGCTGCGCGTGCCCCCGGACACCCGAACCGCCCGCGAGGGCGTCGCCTGGACCTTCGGCCTGAGCCCGGAGAACTACCGCCCACTGCACGAGACCTGACACCCGATCATTGCGGCCGCGCGGACCGCCGTCGTGCCCGCGCCCGCGGCGGCCCCCGCCCACCCCTCAGTGCGGAATCGCCTGCCGCGGCCGGGTGAACGCCAACTCGTCCCGGAAGTCCGCGATCCGGCGCGCGACGTCCCAGATGCTCACGCTGCCCTCCAGCCGCGACAGGTACAACGAGCGTTCGGCCAGGCCGGCCAGGTCGACGGTGAAGTACATGCTCATCAACGGGTTGATGAACAGCTCGCTGTTGTCCGTGCGTTCGGTGAAATGCGCGTCGCCGAACCGTCCGTGCAACGCCGAGGCGACCGACCCCTGGACGATGCTCGGGCGCAGCGGGGTGATGCGGTTCGCATACGCCACCGCGTCCAGGAACAGCGCGCCCTCCCGCGATTCGCGCGGGATCGACAACGCGCCCAGATAGTGCCCCTCCCGGGTGAGCGCCGCCAGGTTCTCCAGCACCTGCGCATGGCAGATGCCGTGGTAGGCGTCGATGCCGAAGCCGAGCGAGGCGACCAGTCGGGTCGGCACCCGTACGCCGGCCACCGCGGCGAGGCTGGTCATGTCCTCCTCCGGGGTGCCCAACGACGCCTCGTCGCCGCGCATCAGGATGTCGGTGCCGCCGTCCACGAGCACGATCGCGTCCAGTTCCAGGTCCTTGACCAGTCGCCGATACGCGGCCCGCAGCGGTACGACCCCGGTCTTCGCGAACGCGTACACGGTGTCCACGAACCCGTTGCGGCCGAGCCAGGTCGCCAGGGTGCGCTCCGGGAAGTAGTCGTCGTTGCCGGGCGTATCCGGCCGCACCGCGGCGAGTCCGGGCAACAGCCGACTCGACGACGGCAACCGGTCCACGGTCACGAACGACAGGTTCGCGTAATGCACCCGCTTACCCTGCTCGGCCAGTGCGAGGCCCAGCGGCAGTCCGGAGAACACGTCGAATCCGCCACCCGCCCCCGCGATCAACACGGAGCGGGCGTCCCGCAGGCGGGCGAAGACCGGAGGTTCGGCGAGGGTGAACACGCGCGGACCGTACCAAGGCGATCACGCCGTGCGTCAAGGCGGTTTCGGGGGGCTCAGGCCGAACCCCGCGCCGCTGCCCGGTACTCGTCGACGAGGAGGCGTTTGTACAGCTTTCCGGTCGGGTGTCGCGGCAACTCGGTGCGGAAGTCCACCGAGCGGGGGCATTTGTAGTGCGCGATCCGCGCCCGGCAGTAGGCGATCAGCTCGTGTGCCAACTCCGGCCCCGCCGCGGTGCCTTCGGCCGGCTGTACGACCGCCTTGACCTGTTCGCCCAGTTCCGCGTCCGGGACACCGAACACCGCGACGTCGGCGATCGCGGGATGCAGCGCGAGCAGGTTCTCCACCTCCTGCGGATAGACGTTCACCCCGCCGCTGATGATCGTGTGTGATTGGCGGTCCGTCAGATACAGGTAGCCGTCCGCGTCCAGGTGGCCGATGTCGCCCAGGGTGGTCCACCCCCGGCCGGCCGGGTCGCGGCCGGCCTCGGTCCTGGCCGGGTCGCGGTGATACGAGAACCGCGGCCCGTCGGCGAAGTAGACGATGCCGTCCCGACCCACCGGCAGTTCGCGGCCCGCGTCGTCGCAGATGTGCGGCGTGCCCAGGATCGGCCGCCCCACCGTGCCCCGGTGCGCGAGCCATTCCTCGGGGGTGCAGCCGATGTAGCCGTTGCCCTCGGTGCCGGCGTAGTACTCGTACAGCACCGGTCCCCACCAGTCCAGCATGCGTTCCTTGACCTCGGGCGGACACGGCGCGGCGGCGTGCACCGCGTAGCGCAGCGACGACAGGTCGTAGCGTTCGCGCACCTCGGCGGGCAGCTTGAGCATTCGGACGAACATCGTCGGCACCCACTGGCTGTGCGTCACCCGATGGCGCTCGATCGCGGCCAGCGCGGCCTCCGGGTCGAAGCGGTCCAGGACGACCACGGTGTGCCCGCCGCGCAGGAACTGCATGCAGTAGCGCAGCGGCGCAGCGTGGTAGAGCGGCGCGGGACACAGGTAGACGTCGCCGCCCTCGCCCGAGGTGTTCATCCCGTACAGCGCACCGATCAGGTGATACAGCGTCAGGGCCGGGCCGGTGCCCAGCGGGTGGTGCGCGCGGTCGGGCAGTACGCCCTTGGGCCGGCCGGTGGTGCCGGAGGAGTAGAGCATGTCCGCGCCCTCGACCTCGGTGGCGATCGGCGTGCTCGGACAGGTGCGGACCGCCACCTCGTACGGTTCGAATCCGGGTGCCGCGCCGTCCAGCATCAGCCACCGTTCCACCCGGGGTGCCCGGTCGCGGATGGCGCTCGCCAGGTCGGCCAGGGCGGCCGAGGAGACGAACACGCGGGCTCCGCAGTTGTCCACGACGTAGGCCAGTTCGTCGGGGTGCAGCCGTACGCCCACCGGCGTGTAGATCAGCCCGGAACGCTGCGCGGCCCACGTGAGCGCGAGGTAGAGCGGATGGTTCTCCAGTGCGATGGCGAGGTGGTCCCCCGGGCGCAGCCCGGCGTCGTACAGCAGGTGGGCGAAGCGGTTGGACTCCGCGTCCAGTTCGGCATAGCGGACGACCCGGCCGGTGCCGGCCATGATCACGGCGGGGCGGTGGGGGTGCGCGGCGGCGATGACACCGGGATGCATGGCGATCCTCGTCTCGGTGCGACGGTGTCCCGCCCCCCGAGCCGGGCGCGGGCTCCTGAGCTTCCGTTCGGATGGCGCCGCAGAAGTCTCGCACCGTACCTGCCCGTATTGAAGAGATCGACCGTGTCGGACCGGCCGCGCCGGGCACGGCACGCCCTCAGTGCAGCGGTCGGCCGCCCGTGAAGGCCGGCCCGCGCACCTCGCCGCCCGGTGCCGTGGCCAACTCGCGCCCCAGCCACTCGAACGCGGCCGGCAGGCCCCGGGCCCAGGTGCCGAAGTTGTGCCCGCCGGACGGCTCTATCCGCACCTTCACGGTGTCCGTCGGCCGCATCTTGCGGGCGAACTCGCGCGCCTCCCGGGCCGTCTTGCCCTCGCCCTTGGCCGCGAACAGGTACATCCGTACCGGCGGCCTGCGCGCGTCGTCGATGGTGTGCAGCGGGCTGTTGGCCCGGCGCAACGCCTCGTCGCCCCGGTACAGGTCGCCGGTGGTCATGTCGGTGATCGCCTTGAAGTAGCCGGAGAGGCTGGCCGCGGCGAGGTAGCGGTCGGGGTGGCGCAGGGCCAGGTTCACCGAGCAGAAGCCGCCGGTGGAGTAGCCCATCAGGCCCCACCCGGCCGGCGCGGGCGCGGTGCGGAAGTTGGCCGCTATCGCGTCCGGCACGTCCTGGCCGAGATAGGTGTCGGCCCGGGCCCCGCCCGGGGCGTCCACACACTCGCTGTCCCGGCCCGCGATCGGGTTCTGCGCGGCGATCACCACGATCGTCGGCGGCATCCGGCCCGATTCCATCAGCCCGGAGAGCATCTGGTGCACCTTCATCCGGCGCAGCCACGTGTCGGGGGTGCCGGGGAAGCCGGAGGTGAGCTGGATCACCGGGAAGCGGGCGCGGGCGTTCTCCTGGGTGAAGTAGGCGGCGGGCAGGTAGACGAAGGTGTCCAGCTTGTAGCCGGTGCGGGTGCCCTGGATGGTGGTGTTGACCAGCACCCCGTGTTTGGGGTCCGCGCCGCGCCGCCGCGGGTGCGGGGTCCTGGGCTGGTCGGTCAGCGGGGGTTTGGTGACCATGAACGGCAGGCCCTTGCCGTTGTCGTCGGAGAACGGGACGGCCGGCCTGGGATCGAGGTGCTTGACCTTGACGGTGGACACCGGCACGTCGGGCACCGGCGGTCCGTCCGCGATGTGCATCAGGTCGGACAGGGTCGAGTAGAAGTACATCTGCGCGTTGACCGCGGCCAGGATGGTGAAGGTGACCATGAGCTGGGTGAACAGCAGCGTGCAGATCCGGCGGGTGCGTTGGAGCGTGGGGCGGTTCCAGAACCAGATGGTGGCGAAGGCGGTACCGGCGGTGGCCACCGCCATGCCTATGACGAACCACACGCTCGTGATGTCCACGTCCCAGAAGGGGCGCCCCGCCAATACTTGATCCACACTCCCACTGCCTTCTTCGCCGGGCCGACCGATGGCGCCGGTCCCGGCGAGCACCCGCACAGTCGCGCCGGGAGCGGAGCAGCCTGCCTGTCTATTTTGTGCCCGGCCACATCCTGCCGCGTCGATCCCGAGTCCCGAACCGGGTCATTCACAAGTCGCACACGAGCGGGCCGAGTCCTCCGTGGTCACAGGGGTGAGGGGCACGCGCGTAGGGGGTGACCACCGCGAACCCTCCTCATCCGGGGCGATCAGTACGAACGCGGCAATCCGAGGGTGTGCTGCGCCACGTGATTGAGGATCATCTCCCGGCTCACCGGCGCGATCCGCAGCGTCCGGGCCATGCCCCACAGCGGGACCAGGCCGTAGTCGCGGCTCATGCCGTTGCCGCCGTGGGTCTGGATGGCGGCGTCCACCGCGTGGATGGCGGCCTCGGCGGCGGCGTACTTGGCCATGTTGGCGGCCTCCCCGGCGGCCTTGGCCATCGCCGCGCCCGCGTCGTGCAGCCGGGCGGCCCGGGCCGTCATCAACGCGGCCAGTTCGACCTCGATGGCGGCCTCGGCGAGCGGGTGGGCGATCGCCTGGTGGGTGCCGATCGGGCGGCCCCACACCTCGCGAGTGCGGGCGTAGTCGACGGCACGGGCGAGCGCGTACCGGGCGATGCCCACTCCCAGTGCCGCGCCGGTCACCCGCTCCGGGTTGAGGCCGTGGAAGACCTGGCGCAGTCCGTCGCCCTCGGTGCCGATCAACCGGTCGGCGGGCACCGGTACGTCGTCGAAGAAGAGCGTGAACTGCCGTTCGGGTGCCGAGCCTTCGATCGCCAGCGGGGTCGCGCTCAGCCGCGGGTCGGCGGCGTCGACCAGGAACAGCGAGAGCCGGCCGCGACCGGAGCCGGGGTCGGTGCCGGTGCGGGCGACCACCAGGATGGCGTCGGCCTCGTCGACTCCGGAGATGAACTGCTTGGTGCCGCGCAACAACCAGCGGTCGCCGTCCCGGGTGGCCGTGGTGGCCAGGCGGTGGGTATTGGAGCCCGCGTCCGGTTCGGTGATCGCGAACACGATCTTGCCCAGGCCCGCCGCCAGGCGCGGCAGCCAGGTGCTCTTCTGCTCGGCGGTGCCGAACCGGGTGAGCACCTCGCCGGCGATCGCGCCGGAGACCAGGAGCAGCAGCAACGGGCAGCCGTGCGCGGCCACCTCTTCGCACACGATCGCCAGTTCCACCAGACCGCCACCGCCACCGCCGTACTCCTCGGGCAGATTGACGCCGATGTAGCCGTGTCTGCCGAGCGCCTGCCACAACTCGGTGGTGGGTGTGCGGTCGCGGCTGTGCTCGGCGAAGTAGCCGGGGCCGAATCCGTCGGTGATCGCGCCCACCGCCGCGCGCAGGGCCCGGTGTTCGTCGCTCTCCTCGAAGTGCATGGCTCACCCGTCCAACAGCGTCGTGGGGATGTCGGTGTGCCGGGACCGGATGTACTCGGCCAGGCCCTTGGCCTGCGGGTCCGGGCGCGTGGAGGCCGCGACACCCTCGCCGAGCAGGCCCACGATCACGAAGTTGAGCGCGCGCAGGTTCGCCAGCACGTGCCGCTCGATCGGCAGAGCGGCCGCCTCCGGGAGCAGCTCGCGCAGCCGATCCACCGTCAGATGTCCGCGCAGCCAACGGAATCCGGCGTCGTCGTGGGCCCACAGGCCCAGGTTGGCGTCGCCGCCCTTGTCGCCGGAGCGGGCGCCGCAGACCAGCCCGAGCGGGACCCGGCGGGTCGGTTCCACGGTGTGCACGGGTGGTTCGGGCGGCGGGGTCGAATCGGGCAGCGGCGCGGTGTGCTCGGGCGGCGCGATCGGGCGGGAGGTGCCGTCGGGCAGCACCACGGCGTGCTCGACCTCGGTCGCCGGGATCCACGCGGCGCGAAAGACGCCGTAGGCGGTCTCGGCGGTGGGCGGGGTGGTGGTGTGAAAGCCCGGGTAGCCGGCCAGCGCGAGTTCGACCACCGCGCCGGAGAAGGCCCGGCCGACCTTGCCGGGATCGGGATCCTTGACGGTGACCCGCAGATGCGCGGTGGCCTGCTCGTTGGTCGGCGCGTCGGGTCGGTCGTAGCGCAGCAGCCGCACGTCGACCTCGGCGAACCGGTCCCGGCCCCCGAGCGTGTCGAAGAGCATGCGTTCGGCGTGTGCGGCCTTGGCCTCGATGTCCAGGCCGGTGAGCACCATGGTCATGGTGTTGCGGTAGCCGCCGAGTTCGTTGACGGCGACCTTGAGCGTGGGCGGCGGCGGCAGCCCGCGCACCCCGCGGATCCGCACCCGGTCGGGGCCGGCCCGGTCGAGCGTGATGGTGTCGAAGCGGGCCACCGCGTCGGGGTTGGCGTAGGCGGGTCCGGCGATCTCGTACAGGAGTTGCGCGGTGACCGTGCCGATCGACACCAGGCCGCCGGTGCCGTGGTGCTTGGTGATCACCGACGAACCATCGGCGGCCACCTCCGCGATCGGGAAGCCGGGACGGCGGGTGTCCAGCGCGAAGTCGGTGTTGCGGCCGGGGCGTTGCCGCTGTGGGAGCTCGCCGAACGGGTAGTTGCCGCCGGTGGCCTGGGGGCCGCACTCGATCACGTGGCCCGCGACGATCGCGCCGGCGAGCCGGTCGTGGTCGGTGCGCCGCCAGCCGTGCCACCATGCGGCCGGGCCGACCACCAGGGAGGCATCGGTCACGCGCGGGCAAACCACGATGTCGGCGCCCTCGGCGAGCGCCTCGGCGATGCCCCAGCCGCCGAGGTAGGCGTTGGCGGTCACCGCCCGCGGCCCGGCGTCGATCCGGTCCAGCACGTCGTCGCCGGTCACGTGGGCGATCCGCGGGGCCAGGCCCAGGCGTTGGGCACTCGCCCGCAATCGCTCGGCCAGGCCCGCCGGGTTGAGTCCGCCGGCGTTGGAGACGATCCGGATGCCCCGGTCCAGGCAGGTGCCCATGACCTCTTCCAGCTGGGCCACGAAGGTGCGCGCGTAGCCGGCGGTCGGGTCCTTGGCGCGAGCCTTCCACAGGATGGACATGGTCAGTTCGGCCAGGTAATCGCCGGTGAGTACGTCGATCGGGCCGCCCTCGACCATCTCGCGGGCGGCGGCCCGGCGATCGCCGTAGAAGCCCGAGCAGTTCGCGATCCGGACCGGGCGGCGGGAGGCGGGCGCGTCGGTCGGGGTGTCGTTCGTCGGCTCGTTCATCGGTTCGCTCGTCGGCTCGCTCGTGGGCATGTTCGTCGGCCCGTCGGTGGGCTCGTTCGTCGGCTCGTTCGTCGGCTCGGCCGTCCTCTCGTTCATCCGGTCGCCTCCGCGTCGGCGGTCACGACGGCCAACACCGCTCCGGCGTCCACCGGTTCGCCGGGGCCGACCGGCAGTCGGCGAACGATGCCCGAGTGCGGTGCGGTCACCTCGTGTTCCATCTTCATCGCCTCCACGGCCAGCACGAGTTGTCCGGCCGTCACGTGTTCGCCCTCGGCCACCGCCACCCGGACCACCGTGCCGGGCATCGCGGCCAACAGCGAGCCGGCGGGTTCGGCGGCGGGTTCGGCCGGTTCCGGCAGCCGTGGCAGCTCGGTCAATTCGCTCGCGCCCAGCGGGCTGTCCAGGTGGATCGTGTCGCCGACCCGATGTACCTCGATCGTGCGCCGCACACCGTCCGCCGTCAGGTCCACCCGATCCGCGTGGGCGGCGTGAACGACCAGGCCGGGCAACGGCTTTCCGTCGATCGCGACATGGTCGGGGAGGCGGTAGCACACGACCGCGCGGCCGCCGCCGGCGTCTGCGTAGGTCACCTGCTGGTCGGCGCTGCGGACGTTGCGCCAGCCGCTCGGGATACCGCCCAGGACCGGGGCCGCCGCGCGTCGTTCGGCCTGCCCCGCGAGCGCCGCGGCAGCGGCGTGGATCGCCGGCGCCGCCGGGTCCGCAGCGCACAGTTCGGCGGCGGAATGCCGGTCCAGGAAGCCGGTGTCCGCGTCGCCGGCGACGAATTCGGGCGAGCGCAGGATGCCCACGAGCAGGTCGCGGTTGGTGCGGACGCCGTGCAGCCGGGCCCGGGAGAGCGCGTGGGCGAGCCTGCGACACGCCTCGTCACGGGTCGGCGCGTACGCGATCACCTTGGCCAGCAGTGCGTCGTAGTGCGATCCGACCCGGCTGCCGTCGGCCACCCCGGCGTCCACCCGGATGCCGTCCCGCTCGGCGATGTGGAAGCGGTGCAGCGTGCCGACCGAGGGCGCGTAGTCGCGGATCGGGTCCTCCGCGTACAGCCGGGCCTCGATCGCGTGGCCCGTGGCGACCGGTTCGGTGGGCAGCGGATGGCCCTGGGCGACCAGGAGTTGCAGCCGCACCAGGTCCAGGCCGGTGGTCAGTTCGGTGACCGGGTGCTCGACCTGGAGTCGGGTGTTGACCTCCAGGAGGTGGAACGCGCCGGCCGGGTCGAGCACGAACTCCACGGTGCCTGCCCCGACATAGCCGATCGCCCGACCGGCGGCCACCGCAGCCGCGCACAACCGCTCGCGCAGCGCCGGGTCGACGGCCGGCGACGGGCTCTCCTCGATCAGCTTCTGGTGCCGGCGCTGGATCGAGCAGTCCCGTTCGAAGAGCGCGAGCACCTTGCCGTGGGTGTCCCCGAAGATCTGCACCTCGACGTGCCGGGGGCGCTCCACCAGGCGCTCCAGGAAGACGGTGTCGTCGCCGAACGCGGCGCCCGCCTCGCGCCGCGCGGCGGCCACCGCCTCGACCAGTGCGGCCGGTTCGTGTACCGCGCGCATGCCTCGGCCTCCACCGCCGAAGGCGGCCTTGACCAGGAGCGGAAAGCCTATCCGGGCGGCCAGTTCGGGTGCGTCGCCGTCCTCGCGGACGATCCCGCCGGGCAGCACCGGCACGCCGGCCGCGCCGAGCAGTTCCTTCGCGGCGAGCTTGTCGCCCATCGCGGCGACGGTCTCCGCCGCGGGTCCCACGAAGACGAGCCCGGCGGCCTCGACCCGCCGCACGAAGTCGGCGTTCTCGGAGAGGAATCCGTAGCCGGGGTGCACCGCGTCTGCGCCGGTCGTGCGGGCCGCCTCGATCAGCAGATCGCCGCGCAGGTAGGTGTCCGCGGCGGCGGCGCCGGGCAGCCGGACCGCCTGATCGGCCACCCCGACGTGTGGCGAGTCGGTGTCCGGATCGGCGTACACGGCCACGGTGTCGATGCCCATGGCGTGCGCGGTGCGGGCGATCCGGACCGCGATCTCGCCGCGGTTGGCGATCAACAGCCTGCGGATGAGCGGCATACGATCCCCTCGGGGGTGCGGGTTCCGGGTCGGTGCGGGGGCGCTTGCGCGCCGGGACGGGTCGGGAACGGAATCGGCTTCTCGGTGGGCGGGTTGCGTGCGCTGCTGTTCGGCCGGGTCCCGAGCGGCGGGTTGCGTGCGGTGC
Organism: Embleya sp. NPDC050493; assembly: GCF_044458105.1. NCBI lineage: Bacteria > Bacillati > Actinomycetota > Actinomycetes > Kitasatosporales > Streptomycetaceae > Embleya > Embleya sp. NPDC050493. Next base: position 232,578 of record NZ_JBITHP010000006.1, on the reverse strand, counting down.
TCTTCGGCCGGGTTCCGGGTGCTCGGGTTGCGTGCGGTGTCTTCGGGCGGCGTCAGCGGCGTCACGTCGGGCGGCGTCACATGCGGAAGACCCCGTATCCGGTGGTGCCCGCGACCGGTGCCGAGTGGGCCGCGGACAGTGCGATGCCGAGCACGGTGCGGGTGTCGCGTGGATCGATCACACCGTCGTCGTACAGCCGCGCGGTGACGAAGAACGCGTGCGACTCGCGCTCGATCTGCGCCTCGATCGCACTCCGGCGCAGTTCGTCCACCTCCTCGTCGAAGGCGATCCCGCGTGCCGCGGCGGCCTGTCGGCCGACGATGGACAACACGCCGGCCAGTTGCGCGGCGCCCATCACCGCGAGCTTCGCGGTCGGCCAGGCGAACAGCAGCCGCGGGTCGAAGGCGCGGCCCGACATGCCGTAGTTGCCCGCGCCGAAGGACGCACCGATGTTCAGGGTCAGGTGCGGCACGGTCGAGTTGGTCACCGCGTTGATCATCTTGGCGCCGTCCTTGACGATGCCGCCCTGCTCGTACGCGGTGCCCACCATGTATCCGGTGGTGTTCTGCAGGAACAGCAGCGGGGTGTCCGAGCGGTTGGCCAACTGGATGAACTCGGCGGCCTTCCTGGACTCCTCGCCGAACAGCACACCGCGCGCGTTGGCCAACACCCCGACCGGGAAGCCGTGCACCGACGCCCACCCGGTGACCAGGCTGGTCCCGTAGCCGGGCTTGTACTCGCCGAACCGCGAACCGTCCACCACCCGCGCCAACACCTCGCGCGGATCGAACGGGACGCGCAGGTCCGCCGAGACCAGGCCGAGCACCTCGTCGATGTCGTACAGCGGATCGTCCGCCGGTCGGCTCGGCCCTGGGCCGTGCTTGCGCCAGTTCAGCTCGGACACGATCCGCCTGCCGATCCGCAGGCAGTCGTACTCGTCCACGGCGTAGTGGTCGGCCAGACCGGACACCCGCGCGTGCATCGCGGCGCCGCCCAGTTCCTCGTCGTCGGCCTCCTCGCCCGTGGCCATCCGCACCAGCGGCGGGCCGCCCAGGAACACCTTGGCCTGCCCCGCCACGAGCACCGAGTGGTCGCACAGGCCCGGGATGTACGCACCCCCCGCCGTCGAGTTGCCGAACACCAGCGCAATGGTGGGGATGCCCAGCGCGGACAGCTCGGTCAGGTCGTGGAAGACCCGCCCGCCGGGCACGAACAGCTCGGCCTGGGTGGGCAGATCGGCCCCGCCGGACTCGACCAGGCTGATCACCGGCAGCCGGTTGCGGCGGGCGATCTCCAGCGCGCGCAGGTTCTTGCGCAGCGCGTACGGGTTGAGCGAACCGCCGCGCACCGTCGGGTCGTTGGCGATCAACACGCACTCCACGCCGGAAACCGGACCGATTCCGGTGACCAGGCCCGCGCCGACGGTGAACTCGGTGCCCCACGCGGCGAGCGAGGACAGTTCGAGGAAGGGCGCGTCCTGGTCGAGCAGCAGCTCGATCCGCTGACGCGCGGTCAGCCGACCCCGCGCCAGGTGCCGTTCGACGTAGCGCTCACCGCCGCCGGCGCGGGCCAGGTCGAGCTGTTCGTGCAGCGCCGCGAGCGCGGCGAGCTGTGCCGTGCGGTTGTCCCGGTAGGTGTCCGACCGGGGATCGAGCCGGGAACGAAGAACGGGCACGAACTCGCCTCCTCGCCTGACGAAGCATGTCGACGGATCGCGACGGATCGCGACGGTTCTCATGCGACTCGTGCATCTCCACGCGTGTCGACGCGTCTCGACGCGTGTCCAAGGCAACTTCCGGATGTTAACGGCCGGTCACTTGGCTACGGAAGGGTCGGGCGATATGCCGCGCGCCGGGCGTCCGCCGTCCCCGGGGCGTGCCGAATGGGCGAGCCGGGCCGGGTGAACCACAGGGGCCGAGCGGCCCGGACGAGCCGGAAGGGCCGTTCGGGTGACGGCTCGGGCCGGTTGCGGCCGGTCGTCGGCCATGTGGGTCCTCCGGGCGGGGCGGGTCGGGCGGTGGGGCATCGCTCCGGTACCCCCTGTCCGGAAAAACACGACACCGACGCGGCCCGGGAATGCCGCGGGCCGCGTCGGTGCGGAGGTCGAGGTCGGGGCGGAGGTCGGTATCGGTGTCGGGTCCGGATCACCCGTAGTGGTGGCCGTGGTGCCCGTGCCGGCCCGCGTGCGGGTCCGCGGCCGCGGGCTGCCCGTGTCCGGACTCGCCGGCCGTGGCGGCGGGCTTGCCGGCCTCGACGGTGAACTCGGCGGTCCGCACCACCCCGCCGTGCTTGAAGTCGAGGAAGAACCGGTACGTGCCGACGCTGGGCAGCTCGGTGTGGAACGCGATCTCCGGGCCGGCCGGGGTAACCCCGTCGCCGGGCGCGCCGCCCGGGTGCACGTGCAGGTAGGCGAGGTCGCCCTCACGCAGCACCACGAGGTGGCCGAACGCGGCGAGGTAGGGCTCCAGGTCGGTGACGGGCCGGCCGTCCCGGGCGACCGAGAGGGTGATGTGCGCACCCTGCCCGGCGGCCGGCTCACCGGCCAGGGTCACCGTGTAGCCGTCCACCTCGGCGGTCGGAGCGGGCGCGGGCAGCGGCACCGGCCGGAAGTCGCCGGCCACGTGCACGTCCACAGCGAGGGTGAGCGGGGTCCCGGTCGCGGCCGGGGCGAAGTCGGTGAAGACCCGGTACGTGCCGGCTCGGTCGAGGGTCAGCTCCTGCGTCCAGACGCCGTCCTCGCCCAGTACCGGATGCACGTGGCGGAAGCCGCTCAGGTCGCGGCGGACCACGATCAGATGCAGGTCCTTGTCGTGCTGCGGTAGGTATTCGCGCACCGGGGCTCCGTCGGGACCGTCGATGCGGAACGCGAAGGTGCCGGCGGGGGCAGCGACCGGGACCAGCGTGTAGCCGTCACGGGAGACCCGGAGGCCCTCGGGGGCAGTGGGGGCGGCGGCGTGGTGGGCGTGGACGGTCATGGCGATCTCCCGGGCGTCGAGCGGTGTGTCCGAGCGGGTCCCGGGTCGGGCCGCTCGGTGGCCTTGGTGGCGGCCACATCGGAAATCTATACCCCCAGGGGGTATCTCGCAAGTGACGGGAGCGTGATCGGAACCACGTGACGGGCGGCACCGTCAGCCTCATTCGAGCGTCCCCTCCGGCCTCGGCCGGCTGCCCCCGAGCACCGCACTCGCGCGGTTCGCTCCGCTCTCCCCGCCGCTGTCGCCGATCCGGGTCGCCGCCCCGGGCCGGGCACCGTCCCGGCGGTCCCGACGCGGCGACCGGGCGGGAAAACGGGATTCGCATCGCACCCGCGATGTCGGATACTGCGGACTCGGCGCCAGGACCACGGGGAAGCGAGGATCGGCGGGATGCACACACTGCTGATGGGGGTGGTCGGCTCGACCGCCTACGGGCTGGCCACGGCAGAGTCGGACGAGGACCTGCTCGGCCTGTACATCGCCGACACGCGCAAGGTCCTCGGGCTGGGCGGCGCCAACGTGACCAGCGGCTCGCGGGTGACCACGAAACCCGACGTGACGATGCACGAGCTGGGCAAGTACTGCGGGCTGGCCCTCAAGTGCAACCCGACGGTGACCGAGCTGCTCTGGCTTCCCGAGTACCGGGTCGAGACCGAGGCCGGCCGCCGACTCCGGGCGCTGCGTGGTGCGTTCCTGTCCACGGAGTACGTACGCTCCGCCTACGGCGGTTACGCCGTCCAGCAGGCCAAGCGGCTGCTCGGCCGGCACGAGGCGGGCAAGGAGGGCTTCTCCGCCGACACGGCCAAGCGCACCGCCAAACACGGCCGACACTGCCTGCGGCTGCTGCTCCAGGGGCAACAGCTGCTGCGCACAGGCGAATTGCTTCTCGACGTGAGCGCCCACCGCGAAGACCTGTTCGCCGTGGGCCGCTTGGCCGCCGAGGATCCCGCGGCCTTCGCGCGGCGCTTCGAACAGGAGAAGGCCGCCCTCGAAGCCATCGACTCGGTCCTCCCCGACCGCCCGGACCGCGAGGCGATCGAAACCCTGGTCGTCGACCTCCGCCTGGCCGCGCTCGCGGGCTGAACCCGGAGAGCCTGCTCGCGCCGCACCCCGCGATCGCGACGTCGCGGTGTTCGGCAGCCTTCCCACCGGTACGCACCCGTCGGCCCTCCCGACGGCAACCACCCGCCGCGTGACCCGGATCACTCTCGCTCGCATGTCACGTTCTCGTGTCCCCTCCCGTCGACGGGGGCGAAGGTTCACGACGATCGAGGGGACTGTGATGAGCGAGCGGATTTTGGTGATCGGGGCCGGTTACACCGGGATGCAGGCGGCCATCGGTACGGCGCGGGCGACCCGCGGGCGGGATGTCGAGGTGACTCTGGTCAACCCCGTCGCGCGGTTCACCGAGCGGCTGCGGCTGCACCAGACGGCTTCGGGGCAGGAGCCGGCGGACCTGCGGATCCCCGAGATGTTGGACGGCAGCGGCGTGCGGTTCGTGCTCGGTCGGGTGAGCGGCATCGACCCCGACGCCCGCGAGGTCCGCGTGGACGGGACCCGGGTGCTCGGCTACGACAGGCTGGTCTATGCGCTGGGCGGCATCACCGACACCGGGACGGTGCCGGGTGTGGCCGAGCACGCGTACACCCTCGATACCGCGGCCGAGGCCCGGCGCCTGGCCGCAAGGCTCGCCGAACTCGATGCGATCGGCGGAACCGTGGTCGTCGTCGGCGGCGGTCTGACCGGTGTCGAAGCGGCCGCCGAGATCGCCGAGCGCCACCCGGAGTCGCGGGTGGTCCTGCTGAGCCGGGATGTCCCCGGTTCGACGATGGGCGAGAAGGCACGCGCCTACCTGCACGCCGCGCTGGCCCGTCTCGGCGTCGAGGTGCGGACCGGCGTGTCGATCGGCAAGGTGCTGCCGGACACGGTCGAATTGGAGGGCGGCGAGAGCGTGTTCGCCGACGCCTGCCTGTGGACGGCCGGGGTGCGGGTGTCGCCACTGGCCGAGAACGCCGGATTCACGGTGGACGACCGGGGCCGCGTCGTCGTCGACGCGACCCTGCGGTCGGTGTCGCACCCGGACGTGTACGCGATCGGCGACGCCGCCGCCGTCCGGCAGACCTACGGCGTCATCCACGGCACCTGCCAGAGCGGCATCCCGACCGCGCAGCACGCCGCCGACTCGATCGCCCGGCAGGTGCGCGGCAAGGAGCCCGAGCCGTTCCGGTTCGGCTACATCCACCAGCCGGTGAGCCTGGGCCGCAACGACGCGGTGATCCAGTTCACCCGGCCGGACGACACCCCGCGCGGCTTCGTCCTGACCGGCAGGCCGGCGGTCGCCTACAAGGAGTTCGTCAGCAGCAGCCCGTGGAAGGGTCTTCGACTGAACAAGAAGTACGGTGTCCGGGCCGTGTGGTCGCACGGCGGCAAGATCACCCGCAACGCGGAATGATCCCGGCGCATGGGAAGTCACGTGGAAGCGACGAGCATTTTCGAGGAGCACCGAAGCCTGCTGTTCTCGGTGGCCTATCGGATGCTGGGCAGCGCGGCCGATGCGGAGGACGTCGTCCAGGACGCGTGGCTGCGCTGGTCCTCCGCGGACCGTGCACGGATCACCCAGCCGAAGGCGTACCTGGTACGGATCGTCACCAATCTGGCGGTCGACACGCTGCGCTCGGCACGAGTGCAGCGGGAGAGCTATGTCGGCCCCTGGCTCCCGGAGCCGATCCTGACCGGCCCGGACATCGCGGAGGATGCGGCCCGGGCCGAGTCCGTCTCGTTGGCCATGCTCGTCGTGCTCGAATCGCTGACCGAGTTGGAACGGGCGGTGTTCATCCTCAAGGAGGTCTTCGGCTTTCCCTACGGCGAGATCGCCGAGGCGATCGACCGGTCCGAGGCGACCGTCCGGCAGTTGGGACATCGGGCCCGTTCACACGTCCAGGCCAGGCGGCCCCGGTTCTCCGCCGACCGCGAATCCCGCAGAGTCGTCACCGAGAGATTCTTCGCCGCCTCGATGGGCGGCGACCTGAACGAGCTGATGCAGGTGCTCGCCCCCGATGTGACGATCTGGACCGACGGCGGCGGCAAGGTACGCGCCGCGCTCCGCCCCATCCACGGCGCCGAGAAGGTGGCGGCCTGGCTGATCGGCATCGGCAAGCGCCCCTACCAGGGGGTGGCCCTGGAGGACATGCGCGCCGAGGTGGTGCAGATCAACGGCGAGCCCGCCGTCCTGGCCCTGGGCAACGGACGGCCCATCACGGTGGTCACGGTCGAGCCGGACGCGGAGGGCCGGATCGTGGGGATCCGGGTGATCGCCAACCCCGACAAGCTCGTTCCCGTCGCCGGAGGCATCCGGTACACACTCTGACTCTGCGTCACCCCCGGAAGCCGTGTGGTGAACCCCGAAGCCTTCGCCGCGACTTCCGGTCGGCGAGTTCGCGCGGGCGCGCCGAACACGAATGCGCAACGAGGAGCGAGCGCTCGAAATCTCGGCTGCCCATGTCGTTCGAACACCTGTAGGTTGTGCGCTTCCGGCGGACAGATTCGCCAACGCTCCGTTTTTCCTGGGGGATCCCGCACGTCATGACCATGCCGTTCCAGAACGAAACACAGCTGATCATCCGCCAGAACTTCCGCCCGATCGTGAACCAGTACGTGGTGCACCTGGTCGGTCCGGACGGCAACCACGGACCGGTGATCGCGTTCGCGCAGCAAAAGCGCGGCAAGCTCAAGGAAGAGGTCATCCTCTACACGGATGACACCAAGACCACCGAACTCGCCCGGTTCAAGGCGCGCCAGATGCTCGACGTCCGTGCCCAGCACGACGTGATCGGCGTCGAGGGCAGCAACCTCGGCATGTTCTCGAAGGACTTCAAGAAGTCCCTCCTGCGTTCCACCTGGAACCTGGAACGCCCGGACGCGGCCAAGGCGGTGGGCCAGGAGCGCAGCCTGTTCGGCGCGATACTGCGCCGCGTGTGGGGCTTCATACCCGTGGTCGGCGCGTGGCTGCCGGCGCCGACCTACCACTTCGACTTCGTCGACGAGGGCGGCAACGCGGTGCTGACCGTCGAGCGGCAGATGAAGCTTCGCGACCAGTACCTGGTGAAGCTGCCCGACCCGACCATGGACCGCCGCCTGGCGATCTGCGTCGCGGTCGCGATGGACGCCATCCAGAACCGCTAGGCCTAGGCCCTGTCCGGGACCGGGCGAGGGTCGCACGGTCGCGCACACACCCCGCGGCGTGCGCGACCGACGAGGATGGCTCAGCCCTCGTCCGGCACCAGTACGGGCGTGTCCCGCTTGAGGATCTCGCCCCGGAAGAACGCCGGGCTCACGATTCGACGGACCTCCATCAGTACCGCGCCGAGCAGCAACAGGCCGACGCCGATGATGAACACGCTGCCCACCCCGGCCACCCGGTTGCCGTCGCCGTAGTTCGGGTCGGCCACGTCCACCAGCGTCTTCATGAAGATCGCGCCCAGCATCAGCCCGCCGAGCGCCGGCATGACGCCCTTGACCATCAGGTCCTCGAAGCTGCGCGAGAGGTCCTTGCGGAAGTACCACACGCAGGAGAACGCGGTCAGCGAGTAGTAGAAGCAGATCATCAGGCCGAGCGCGTAGATGGTGTCGGTGAGCACGTTCTCCGACAGGATCGTCATGATCGTGTAGAACGCGCCCGTCGCGACCCCGGCCGAGATGGTCGCGAAGCCCGGCGTCTTGAAGCTGGGATGCACCCGGGAGAACACCTTGGGCACCGCCTCGTACGCGCTCATCGACAACAGCGTGCGGGCGACCGGGATGAAGGTGGTCTGCAGGCTGGCGACCGAACTGGCGAGCACCGCGACGAACATCAGGATGCCCAGACCCGAACCCATCACCGGGTCGGCCAGTTTCGCGAAGATGTTGTCGTCCTCGTCGTTGTTCAGGCCCAGCCCGGTGGTTCCGGTACCCGCGTACATCAGCGTGGCGACGCCGGTCATCAGGTAGGCCACCACGATGAACAGCACCGAGATGATCGCGGCCCGACCCGGGACCTTGGGGCCGCCGGCGGTTTCCTCGTTGATGCTCAGGGCCGTGTCCCAGCCCCAGTACATGAAGATCGACAACGACAGGCCCGCGGTCAGCGCGGTGAAGCCGCCGTCGATCCCGAACGGGTTGAACCAGTCCCACGAGAACGGGATCGACGTGGGTACGTCGCCGGCCGTGGCCTTGCCGATCGCCATCACGACGAACAGGGCGAGCACCGCGAGTTGCAGTGCGACGAGCACGTACTGGACCCGCTTGGTCACCGTCATGCCGCGATAGCTGATCGCGGTGGCGATCGCGATGAAGACCAGACACGTGGGCACGTGCACCAGCTTGTTGTCGTCCAGCTCCTTGACCCAGTCGCTGCCGACCGCCTCGCCGAGCGCGAGATAGAAGAACGACGTGCCGATGCCGGCCAGGTTGGACAACACGATGACGGTGGCCATCACCAGGCCCCAGCCGCACATCCAGCCCACCCGCGGGCCGAACGCCTTGACCGTCCAGGTGAACGAGGTACCCGCGTCCGGCACCGCCTTGCTGAGTTCGCGGTAGGCGAAGGCGACGAGCAACATCGGGACGAAGCCGACCAGGAAGATCGCCGGGGCGTGGGTGCCGACCTTGTTGACCGTGGGCCCGAGCGCGCCGGTGAGGGTGTACACCGGCGCCACCGTGGAGATGGCGACGACCACACTCCCCAGCAGGCCGATGGAATTTCGGTTCAGCCCCTTGTCCTTGAGATCGGACTCCGGGAGGTAGTGCGACTCGCCTACCCGGTGGTGCCTATCGCCCTTTTGGCGCACGTGCTCATTACTCACAAGCGAACAGACTAAGTCAGGATGAAACGACTTTTGACCAAGGGGGTCACGAACGATCCGGTGAGTCGTTCATGTCACTCGTTGGGGCTTTTCCGCCGAGCGGACCGGGGGCCGAAGGGGCCGCACCGACGAGCATCCCGGCCAGGAGTTCGGTGACTCCGACCCGGATGTCGGCCCGGGACGGCGGCGTCGCCCACCCCGCGCCGGCGATCGCGTCGAACATCACCCCTTCGCACCACGCGACCAGAAAACGGCCGTGCCGCTCGGGCGCGGGCGAGCCGAGGGCGGCGAGCATGCCCACCGCCGCACCTCGGAACACCGCACCCGCCTCGTCGTACACCGTGCGCAGCTCGGGCCGGCGAGTCGCCTCCAGAGCCAGCTCGTAGCGGGCGATCTTCTGGTCCCGCCCCTCCCGGATCGCGGCGTCCACGATCTCCGCGACCAGGTCCGCGACGCCCGCCGGGTCGCCCGGCAGCGCGGGGGGCGACGCGCCGTCGGCCAGCGCCGGGGCGAACTCGCCCGCCTCCAGGACGGTCATCCGGGCAAGCGCCACCTCCAGGAGCGCGGCGCGCGTGCGCGCGTAGTACGAGGTGGATCCGGGCGGCAGGCCCGCGCTCTCGTCGACGGCACGATGGGTCAGACCGCGCATGCCGCGCTCGACGAGCAGGCGGATCGCGGTGTCGCCGATCAGCACGAGACGGTCCGGACGGTCGGGGCTGGTGCGCTTCGCGGTGGTCACCGCGCCAGCCTGCCATGCCCGCTACGCCTGTAGAGATCCGAGCGCTACATCTGTAGAGGCAATCGTCACTACAGGTGTAGAGTCAATGTCACGACCTCTACACCTGTAGTGGACATCGAGGCACCGCCGTCGAAGCGCCGACGTCGACCTCACCATGAGGCATCACCACGAGGCATCGACGTCGAAGCACCGCCGTCGAGGCATCGGCATCGACGCCGAGACCGGTACCAACACCGGCACCGACACTGGGGGAAGCATGTCCGTCACCAAGCCCGAAGCGATCGTCGTCGGCGCCGGCCCCGGGGGGCTCACCGCCGCGACCGCCCTGCATCGCAAGGGATGGTCGGTGGTGGTCCTGGAACGCGCCGCCACCCTGGAGCCGATCGGCGCGGCCATCGCCCTCGCGCCGAACGGGCTGCGCGCGCTGGACGCCGTCGGCGCGGGCGAGCCGCTCCGCGGGTTGGCCGCGATCCGGGGCGCCGCGACGCTGCGACGACCGGACGGGCGGGTGCTCGCGCCCACCAGCGGCGAGGCATTCGTCGAGCGTTTCGGCGAACCGATGGTCCTGGCGCCGCGGGCCGAGCTGATGCGAGTGCTGCTCGCGGGCCTGCCGGCGGACGCGCTGCGCACCGGGACGACCGTGCTGACCGCCCGGCCGGGCGGCCCCGACGAGCGGGCGTCGGTGACCACCACGACCGGCGAGACGCTGACCGCCGATCTCGTGGTCGGCGCCGACGGAATCCGCTCGCCGATCCGACACGCGCTCTTCCCCGAGCACCCCGGCCCGCGCTACGCCGGATTCACCACGTGGCGCGCGATCGTGCCGGGAATCGAGATCGTGCCGGGCGAGACGTGGGGTCGCGGCCTGGTCTTCGGCGCGATGCCGCTGGCCGACGGCCGGGTGTACTGGTACGCGACCGCAAACCGCCCGGCCGGTCTCACGCACGGCGACGAGCGGGCCGAACTGCTGCGCCTGTACCGGAACTTCCACGCGCCGATCGGCCGGTTGATCGAGGCCGCGACGCCGGAACGGATCCTGCACCTGGACGTACACGAGATGGCCGATCCGCTGCCCGCGCACCACCGGGGACGGGTCGCGCTGATCGGCGACGCGGCACACGCGATGACACCCAACCTGGGTCAGGGCGGCAACCAGGCCTTGGAGGACGCCATCGAACTCGCCGACGTACTCACGGAAGTGCCCGCCGACGGGGTGGTTCGGGCGCTCCCGGAGTACACCGAGCGCAGGTTGGCCCGGACCTCGGAGGTCGTGCGGAAGTCGCGCCGGCTGGGGGCGATGGCGCAATGGGAGGGCCGGGGCGCCGTGGCGATCCGGGACGGGCTCCTGCGGGTGGCCGGGCGATGGGCGCCGGACGCGGCCCTGCGGCCGTTGGACTCGATCCTGAGTTGGCGCCCGCCGGTGGACTTCACCTGACATGCCCCGGCCTCGAACCCGGCCGGGACCATCCCGACTCGCCCTCGGAATCGATCCGCCCCACCCGCGCCTGCCCGCACGTCGGTGGCGTCGAGCCCTCGACGGCACTGGGTGGGCTCTGCCGGTTCCCCCGGGAAGGGATGCGTCGTACATTCCGTACCGGCCGGTATGTGGATGACGGAGAGGGAACACGGTGTCGATCGATCCGCAGCTCGTGGAGTTGTTGAGTGTCATGCCGGAGGATCTGTTCGTGGGCGACGCGGCCACCGCGCGGGCGACCATCGACGCCGGGATCGGCCTGCTTCCGGTGATGACCGAGCTGGCCCGGGTGCACGATCGCACCATCCCGGGCGCCGTCGACGCGCTGCCCGTTCGGGTGTACCGGCCCTCGACGGAGCCCGATCTGCCGGTGACCGTGTTCTTCCACGGCGGCGGGTTCGTGATCGGCGGCCTGGACAGTCACGATGCGCTGGCTCGGCGGATCGCCCGGCACGCCGAGTGTGTGGTGCTCTCGGTGGACTATCGACTCGCCCCGGAACACCCGTTCCCGGCCGCGATCGAGGACGCGCTCGCCGCGTACCGATGGGTGCTCGACAACGCCGCCGAACTCGGTGTCGACCCCGACCGGATCGCGCTGGCCGGCGACAGCGCGGGCGCCACGCTGTCCGCGACCACATGCCTGCTGGCCCGCGAACACGGGCTTCGGCAACCGGTGTTGCAGATGTTGTGGTACCCGGCGACCGGCGTCGAGGGCACCGCGTCGCGGATCGAGAACGCGAACGCGCCGCTGCTCACCGCCGAGTCGATCGCGTGGTTCATGGCGCACTACCTCGGCGGGCGCGGACTCGACGAACTGGGCCCGTACGCCTCGATCGGCACCATCGCGGACCTGTCCGGCCTGGCGCCGGCGCATGTGGTCCTGGCCGGCCACGATCCACTGCGCGACGAGGGTGCGGACTTCGCCGAGCGGTTGCGCGAGGCGGGCGGCGCGGTCGAGTGCGAACTGTTCGACGACATGGTGCACGGCTTCATGAGCTTCGTGGACCTGGTGCCGCGCTGCGCGGAGTGCGCCTCGGGCTCCTTCGCCGCACTGCGCAAGGCGCTGCATCCCTAAGCCGTGGGGCCGCCTCGGCGCGACGGCAGGATCAGCAACTCGTCCGTGCCGGGTCGGCGCAGCACCTCCACCGGATGGCCGTACAACTCGGACAACACCGGTGCGGTGCAGACCTGTTCGGGCGGGCCGCAGGCGACCAGTCGGCCCTGGGCGAGCAGGGCGATGCGATCCGCGTAGGCGGCGGCCAGGTTGAGGTCGTGCAGCACGATCACCACCGCGTCGCCCCGCCGGGCCCGGTCCCGGGCCAACCGCAGCACGTCCTCGGTGTGCTTGAGGTCCAGGGCGGCGGTGGGTTCGTCGAGGAAGAGTACGGGCGCGCCCTGCGCGAGCACTCGGGCGAGCGCGACCCGGGCCCGCTCGCCGCCGGACAGCGACGGGTACGCGCGGTCGGCCAGGTGCGCCACGTCGGTCTCGGCCAGGACCCGGGCCACGATCGTGTCCTCGGACTCCTCGCTCGGCAGCCCCGCGTGCGGCGCGCGGCCCATCCGCACCACCTCGTCCACGGTGAACGGGAAGGACAGCGTGACGCTCTGCGGCAACACCCCGCGGCGCAGCGCCAGTTCGCGCTGCGAGTAGTCGGACAACGCCCGATCGGCGATCCGCACGCTGCCGTGATGCGGCGTCAGGTCGCCGGTGAGCAGGCCGAGCAGGGTGGACTTGCCCGCGCCGTTGGGGCCGAGCACCGCGACGATCTCGCCGTGGCGCACGGTCAACGAGACACCGTCGACCAGGTTGCGGCCGGCGATGGCGTAGCCGACGTCCTCGGCCCGGACGCCGATCGCGCCGACTTCGGGCGCCGGCGCGAGTGCCGCGGTCCGGTTCCGGGCGAGCAGCCTCATCAGGCCCAACCTCCTTGCCGGGAACGGGTCCTGCGCAGCAGCCACAGGAAGAACGGGGCCCCGATCAGCGCGGTGAGCACGCCGAGCGGGACCTCCTTGGGCATCGCGACGGTGCGCGCCGCGAGGTCGGCGCCGACGGTGACCAGCGCACCGAGCACGGCGCTCGCGGGCAGCAGCAGCCGGTGTCGCGGGCCGGCAATCAGCCGGATGATGTGCGGGACGACCAGGCCGACGAAGGTGATCACGCCGGCCGCGGCGACGGCCGCGCCGACCAGGGTGGCGCTGAGCACGACCACCACGACGCGCACCCGTTCGGTGTCCACGCCCAGGTGCCGGGCGCCGCGTTCGCCGAGCGCCATGATGTCCAGCGCCCGGGCATACCGGGGCAGGATCAGCAGGCCGACGATCGCGAACGGTGCGAGCGCACCGATGATCTTCCAGCTCGCCCCGCCGACGCTGCCCAGGTTCCAGAACGTGATGCTGCGCAGTTCGGCATCGTCGGCGACGAAGGTGAACAGCCCGATCGCGGCGCCGGCCAGCGCGTTGATCGCGATGCCGGTCAGGACCAGGGTGACCACTTCGGTGCGGCCGTCGGAGCGGGAGAGCAGGTAGACGAAGAGCGTGGTGAGCAGGCCGCCGGCGAAGGCGAACGCGGTCACCGTCCAGGAGCCGAAGGTGGACACGCCCAGCACGATCGCGCCGACCGCGCCGAGCGCCGCGCCGGAGGACACCCCGATCACGCCGGGCTCGGCGAGCGGGTTGCCGAACACGCCCTGCATGGCGGCCCCGGCACAGCCCAAACACGCGCCGACCATGATGCCGAGCACGATGCGCGGGAAGCGGATGTTCCACAACACGGCCTCGTTGGCTTGCGACACGTGACCGACGTCCAGGCCGATATGGTGCAGCACCGAGGAGAGCACCTGGTCGGAGGGGATGTCGAAGGCGCCCATGCCGGCCGAGACGACACTCGTGGCCAGGAGCAGCAACACCAGGGTCGGGATCAGCCAACGGCCGTGTCGACGCGGCGCCGCCGACACCACGACTGTCGTCGTGGCGAGTTCGACCGCCGGTGCCGGTGTACCCGGTTCGTCCGTGGGTTCCTGACGCTCCGTCACCGTGGCCACGGTCTCCCCCGCATCTTCCCGTCGGGTGTCCTTGCGGTTCGGACGAGCCGAGTCGGCCCGTCCGGCGCTTGCGGACGGCCGACCCGGGTGGCCCTAGCCATGCAGCAGATCGACGAGCTTGTTCAGCGCGACACCGGCCGTCGGCCCGCCGCCGCCCAGCTCCAGGTCGTCCATCGCGACGACCTTGCGGTTCCGGCCGGCAGGCGTCTGGGCGACGCCGGGCAGTTTGAGCACGCCGTCGACGCCGCCGACCGACTCCAGGCCCTTCTGGAAGACGAGGATGACGTCGGGCTTGGCCGAGACCATCGCCTCGGGGGTCAGCGCGGCGGACATCTGCACGCCGAGCTCGGTGCCGGTGTCGATGCCGCCGGCGGCGGTGATCATGCTGTCCGGGCCCAGGCCCTTGCCGCCGATCTGGTACAGGTTGGCCTGCCCGCGGATGTAGAGGAACGCCACGCGCGGCTTGGTGGCGGCCTGGGCGCCCTTGGCCTTGGCCGTGGCGATCTCGCCGGCGGTCCGGTCGGCGAGTGTCCTGCCCTTGTCCGGCACGCCCAGCGCGGTGGCGATGGTGGTGATCCGGGTGACCGCGTCCTCGGGCTTGCTGCTGTCCGGGATCAGCACGATCGGCACGCCGGCCGCCTTGAGCTGGTCGATCGCGGTGCGCGGGCCGACCGAGGCGCTGCCGATGGCGACCGTGGGCCGCTGGGCGAGGATGCCCTCGGGGTTGAGGCCGCGCGAGTTGCCGAAGGTCGGCTTGCCCTTGCTCTCCGGCAGGACCGCACCCGAGGTGTCCACGCCGACGACGTTCGAGCCCAGGCCCAGTGCGTATACGGTCTGCGCGACGTCGCCGCCGAGCGGAACGATCCGGCTCGCGTCCTTGACGGTGACCTTGCCCATCGTGGTGTCCACGGTGGCGGGCAGTACCGAACCCGCCGGGGCCTTGTCGGACTTGCCGTCGGACTTCTTGTCGTCGTCGCCGCACGCCGTGGCGAACGCGGTGACGGCGAGGACGGCCGCGGCCACCTTCAAGCTTGTTCGACGCAGACGCATCAGGCGGCCTTTCGAGCTGTGGAGTGAGCGGACGAGGAGGTTCCGTTCTTAGGCAAGCCTTGCCTTGTCCCACTCCGCAACCTAGAGGTGAGGCTTGCCTAACTTCAAGCCCGGGCCGGGTGCACAACGTCACACGCGGGCGGCGGCGCGCTCCCCCGGCGGGCGGGATCGAGCACCCCGTGCGCCGGGGGCTAGGCCGTGTCCGGTGGATCTTGGTGGATGAGGTCGCGTCGTCTGGTGCCGTGGCTCGGCGTGCCGGAGGAGCAGCCGCATAGTGGTTCTATTCGGCTGTTTCTCCGGTGCGGCGAGACGCGGTGCCAGGCGGCGCGGCCCCACCAAGATCCGCCGGACACGGCCTAGGCCCTTCGCCCCGCGTCGGTCGATTCGGTCAGCGCTCGCGCCAGGCGCGGCTGTGCCGGCGGATCTCGGCCGCGGAGAAGTTCTCGTGGTCCTCGCCCCATGCGGTGACGCCGTCGAAGGTCCACTCGGTGAGGCCGTTGACGGTGAACAGGTTCGGGTTCAGGAAGAAGCCGAGCCGGTTGTGCATGCGCCCTTCGGCGTGCAGTTCGCGACCGAGTTCGTCGACCCCCTCCAGCACGATCCGGGTGGCCCAGCCGGTGGCGTCGTCGCGTTCGACCACTTCGCGGCGCCCCTTGGCCAGCTTGGCCCAGGTGCCGTCGCGGAGCAGATAGCCGTGGATGGACACGCACCCCGAACCGAAGTCCATGGTGATGCTGTGGAAGGCGTCCCGCTCCGAGGCGGTCGCGTAGCTGTAGCCGCCCCGCTTGGCGGGCGACTGCATCAGGCCCGGACCGAACTGCGAGCGCGGCCCCCACGAACGGTCCCGGAAGCCGTACGAGTCGACCCGGATCTCCTCGCCGCGCAGCACCACCGTGCCGGTGTACCGGCCGGGCTGGTCCACGTGCTTGTCGCCGAGGTAATGCGGCGGCAGCACGGCGGTGAAGGTCAGATCGACGTGGATCTCGTCGCCGCCGTCCGGGTCGTCGTAGCCGACCTCGTACACCGCCTGCGGCCGCACACAGCGCACCCGGAACCCGTTCGGCAGCCGCAGGTCGGTCAGGTCCTGGTCGGGGATCGGCAGATGCCAGAAGTTCTTGGCGTAGACCGCCTCGTGCGGGTGCTGCCCGCTGTCGTCCCAGAAGTACGCGCCGCCCGCCGCAACCCCCTGGTTCGCCCGGAAGAACGGATACAGCTGCCCGGACAGCCGCTTTTCCGGAACCGTGAAGGTGAACCAGGAGGTCTCCGACCAGTACGGGTCGTCGCTGGTCGGCGGGTGGAAACGATCGTCGGGGTGGTGCTCGACATGCTCAGGGGTCATGGCCAACGGGTACTACGGGTACTTGGCCGAGTCAATGATTATTGCCGTCGATCCCCGGCGAGCGCTCCCGACCATCGATGCGGCCGGGCGATCCCGGCCGACGATCGCGGCCGGTGACCCCGGCCGGCGATCATTGCGCGAGGTCGACCTCCACGGTGAGCGGCCCGTCCGCCGGCACCAGGTCGATGCGGGCGATGTGTCCGGCCGCGCGCAGGTCCGTCTCGACCAGGGCCACCCGGGCCAGTTCGGCCGGGTCGCCGGTGATGGTGACGCCCGCGACGGCGGCACGCATCGAGAGCCGCGCGGCGGACTTGGCCTTGCGCACCGCGGCGATCAGCTCGGACGCGACACCCGGCAGGGCCCGGTCCGCCGCCGGCGGCTGCGGGGCCGGCCAAACCGCCCGGTGCACCGATCCGTCCTGCCACCACGACCACACCTCCTCGGTCGCGAACGGCAACACCGGCGCAAGCAGTCGCAGCAGTACGGACAGCGCACTCGCGAGCGCCGCCCGGGCCGACTCGGCACCCGCCGCGGTGCCCGCCTCGCCGTAGGCGCGGGCCTTGACCAACTCGACGTAGTCGTCGCAGAAGTACCAGAAGAACCGCTCGGTCCGCTCCAGCGCCCGGGCGTAGTCGTAGTCCTCGAATGCCTCGGTCGCCGCGCGGGCCACCTCCGCGACCTCGGCGAGCAGGGCCAGGTCGAGCGGTTCGCGCACCGCGTCGGGCGCCTCGGCCGCGCCGATCGAGAGCACGAACCGGCCGACGTTGAGCAGCTTGATCGCCAACCGGCGGCCGACCTTCATCTGCCCGACGTCGAACGCGGTGTCCACGCCCGGCCGGCCGCTCGCCGCCCAGTAGCGCACCGCATCCGAACCGTGCTGCGCGAGCAGGTCCACCGGAGTGACCACGTTGCCCTTGGACTTGGACATCTTCTTGCGGTCCGGGTCCAGGATCCAGCCGGAGATCGCCGCGTGTGCGAACGGCAGGCTGTGGTTCTCCGCGTCCGCACGCACCACGGCGGAGAACAACCAGGTACGGATGATCTCGTGCGCCTGCGGACGCAGGTCCATCGGGAAGACCCGGGCGAACAGGTCGTCGTCGCGACACCAGCCGCCCGCGATCTGCGGCGTGAGCGAGGAGGTCGCCCACGTGTCCATCACGTCCGCGTCGCCGACGAACCCGCCCGGCTCGCCGCGCTGTTCGGCCCGGTAGCCGGGCGGCACATCGGTATACGGGTCGATCGGCAGATCCGCCTCGGCGGGGCGCAACGGCGCGTCGTGGCGCGGCTGTCCGGCCTCGTCCAGCGGATACCACAGCGGCACTGGGACCCCGAAGAAGCGCTGCCTGCTGATCAACCAGTCGCCGTTGAGGCCTTCGACCCAGTTGTCGTAGCGGACCTTCATGTGCGCGGGGTGCCAGGCCAACTCCGCTCCCCGGTCCAGCAGTCGGGCCCGCAGCTCGGCATCGCGCCCGCCGTTGCGCAGGTACCACTGTCGGGTGGTGACGATTTCGAGCGGCTTGTCGCCCTTCTCGTAGAACTTGACCGCGTGCGTGATCGGCTTGGGATCGCCGACGAGTTCGCCGCTCTCGCGCAACATCGCCACGATCCGCTCGCGCGCGGTGAACACGGTCGCACCGGCCAGGCGGGCGTACGCCTCGACCGCCTCGGGGGTGTCGAGCCCGGCCGGCGGATCGCTCAGGAAGCGGCCGTCCCGGCCGAGCACGGCCCGGGTGTCCAGGCGCAGTTCACGCCACCAGGTGACGTCGGTGGTGTCGCCGAAGGTGCACACCATGGCGATCCCGGAGCCCTTCTCCGGGTCGGCCAGCGGGTGTGCGTACACCGGAACCGGCACGCGGAACAGCGGCGTGCGCACGCTGCTTCCGAACAGGTGCGTGTAGCGCGTGTCGTCGGGATGCGCCACCAGGGCGACGCACGCGGGCAACAACTCCGGCCGGGTGGTCGCGATTTCCAGCGCGTCGCCGGCCGGCCCGCGAAACACCAGTCGGTGGAAGGCGCCGGGACGCTCCCGGTCCTCCAACTCGGCCTGCGCGACCGCGGTGCGGAAGCTGACGTCCCACAGCGTGGGCGCCTCGGCCGGGTAGGCCTCGCCGCGCTCCAGGTTGCGCAGGAAGGCCCGTTGCGAGGCGGTACGCGAGACCGCGTCGATGGTCTGGTAGGTCATCGTCCAGTCGACGGACAGGCCCAGCAATCGCCACAGTTCCTCGAACGCCTTCTCGTCCTCGTGCGTCAGTTGTTCGCACAATTCGATGAAGTTCCGCCGGGAGACCGGGATCTGCTGTTTGCCCGGCTGCTCGGGCGGCACGAAGTCGGCGTCGTACGGCAGCGCCGGGTCGCAGCGCACGCCGAAGTGGTTCTGCACCCGCCGCTCGGTGGGCAGACCGTTGTCGTCCCAGCCCATCGGATAGAAGACCTCGCGTCCGCACATCCGGCGGTAGCGCGCGATGGCGTCGGTGTGGGTGTACGAGAACACGTGTCCCACGTGCAGCGATCCACTGACCGTGGGCGGTGGGGTGTCGATGGAGTAGACCTCGTCGCGGGTCCGGCTCCGGTCGAAGCGGTATACGCCCGTCTCTTCCCAGACGCGCGACCATTTCGCTTCCAGCCCGTCGAGAGTGGGCTTGTCGGGCATGCGGGCGGAACCGGAGGGGGCGACCATGCCCCCGGAGCGTACCGGGAGCCGCGGCCCGACTCGACCCGATTCCCGCGCGGCGGCGTGGCGGCGTGGCGAGGCGGCGTGCACGTGGGTCCGGTCGGCGGCGGTGGTGCGGCGGGTGCGGTGCGGCGTGCGGTCGGGTCGGCGGGCCGCCCTTCGGGGGGTGGGGCGGCCCGCAGACCTCGGTCGGGGTGGTCGGCCGGCGCGGTCGGTCGGCGGTGGTGGTCGGTCAGGCGTTCGTGCGCAGGGTGCCGACGAACGTGGTCCAGGGGGTACGGGCGATGGTCAACCGGCCCACGGCCGGGTCCTTGCTGTCCCGGACGTCGACGGTGCCGTCCGGGTGCGGACGGATCTCGGTGCAGTCGCCGTTCTGCATGCTGTAGGAGCTCTTGACCCAACGGGACGAGGTGTTCCGTGGCGAGGAGTTCGCGGGCAAGGTGTTCTGGGACATGGCGTTCTTCCTACTCAGTCGGCGAGTCGCTCCGGTCGAGTGACTCGGTCTGCGAGTTGCTGGGCACTGGCCGCGATGAAGGCCTCGGACTCGACGGGACTGAGTGCGATGCCCCGCAAGTCGGCGAAGACCTTGCCGTAGTGAGCGGTGTCCTGGGCTCTTTCCAGGTACGCGTGGCTGGTGATGTTCTCCAGCGAGACCACTTCCATCCCCGATGGGGGAGGGAATCCGTAGATCGAGAACGGCGTGGGGCCGCCCGGATAGGCGCCTGCCGAAAAGGGTAGTACTTGCACGGTCACGTTCGATAGTTGTGCAATTTCGATCAAGCGCACGAGTTGCTCGCGCAGCACCCGTCGGCCGCCTATTTCCTGGCGCAGCGCGGCCTCGCCGATCACCATCAACACTTCCAGCGGCGCGGGTTCCTCGCGGGTGAGCACGCGCTGTCGATCCAGGCGCACCCGGACCCGAGTACGGCACTGTTCGTCGACCGGTCCCACCGTGCCGCCGCGGATCACCGCCGTGGCGTACTCCTCGGTCTGGAACAACCCCGGGATGATGCTGGGCTGGAATCCCAGACAGGACGCCACCTCGGCCTCCAGCCCGATCAAGTCCAGGAAGTCCTGCGGCAGTCGGTCGGCCAGATCGCGCCACCAGCGCTGCCGACGCCCCTCGCGGGCGAGCGCCAGCCAGCCCTCGCGCGCGGTCGGATCGTGCACCTCGTACAGGTCGAGCAACGCCTTCAGGTCGAGCGCACGGATCCCGCTGCGGCCGGACTCGATCCGGCTCACCTTCGCGGGATGGCAGGAGAGGGCATCGGCGGCGTCTTCGAGCAGCAGCGACGCATCCTCGCGCAGGCGACGCAGGTTGGCGCCCAGAACGCGCCTGCGCACCGTCGGATATTGCTCGGCGCCCATGTTTCCTCCCGATCCCGCACTGCCCGTGCCGCGGTTCTCCAGGTCGTTCGAGCTTTCGTTCGAGTCTTCTTTCCAGCCGCGTTCGAACTGCGCCGAGCTTCTCCGGAGCCGCGTTCGAGTCTTTCGTGAGCCTGCGTGGAACCTTTTCGAGCTTCCGTATTTCCGAGTCTTCGGGGATTGCACCCCGCGAGTCGCCGTCATGGTACTCATATCCGACACGTTGCAAGTCGAGTGAGTTGTTTGACTTGCACTTATTACGCCCACCGGGGACGCTACTTACAGCGACCCCTCGACCACCCGCCGGGGCGCTCGCGAGCGACCGGTCGCGCCTTTTCCCGACCGTTGGGAGGCGAGGGAGCATGCTGCAGGAGCAAGACGCCGGCGTGAACCGGGAAGGCATCGCATGGATCAGCGCCGCCACCCGCGATCCGCGCGACACGCGGTACACCTGGCTGACCAACCCGGGAGCACGCCGCGCGGCGGACACGGGCCGGTTGTTCGACGCCGTCGTGATGCGGGCCGAGCTGGGCGCCGCCGTACTCGACCTGCTCACCGCCGCGGCCGAACCCACCGGCGCGGTGATCGCCGAGGAGCACGCGGGCAAGTGGGCCTACCTGGTCGGCCCGGGCAGCGCCGAGGTGTGGCTTGCCGCGGTCGGCCCGTCCGACGGCACGCGGTACCACTACGTCGGGCACGGCGGCTGCCTCACCCTGCCCGGCCCGCACCCCCATCCCGGCTCGTCGATGACCTGGATCGTCCGCCCGGGCCTGGGCACCAACCTGACCTGCGTCACCACGTTGGCCGCCGCCTACCTGCACGCCGAATCCACCCACCCCACCCCCACCACCTGACACCCCTCCCGGGAACCACGGACGCACCCGGGCCCACCGCTGCCCCATCCGCTCACCCGGCCCCGGACCACGCGCGGGTTCCGGGGCGAACGAAGCGTCGATCCGCAGTGGCCAGGGCGGCTCCGGGGCCGGCGGCGGCCAGAACCGTGTCGAGACAGCGGGCGGGCTCGGCGGCGTAGATGTTGCTGAACCACGCCATGTTGGCCTCCACCACGACCCAGTGCTCCTCGGCGCTGTCGGCCGTACCGGCCAGGCCGATGTCCACGACCACCGCGCCGGGCAGGTCGGCATCCGGTCGGTCGAGCAACTCTGCTGCGAAGGACAGGAGTTCGCCGGACCTGGCGTCCTCGACGAGCGGCAGCGGGTCGAGCCGACCGAAGGTCGCGTAGCGCGAACCGGTGTGCACGGCACCGTCCAGCACGAACAGCCGGTACTCGGCGACGAAGGTCCGGATCTCGCTGACCAGGACCGGCGTTTCGCCGGGCACAGCCCGCGGCAACCGGGTGCCGTCGGTGTACACGGCCGCCTCGAAGGACTTGTCGCTCGGCGGCTTGACGAACGCCGGCATGCGCAGCCGGCGTGCCTCGGCCATGGTCGTCGCGATGATCTCGCGCCGCGTCCAGCGCTGGGGCAAGGTGATCAACCAGTCGTCGGCCGGCTCCAGCAGGGCCACGTCCAGCGAGTCGGCGACCGTGTCGGCGAATCGCGGTCCGCCGTAGTAGGCCGCGGATCCGGCCAGGTCGGGACGCGGGCCGGCGAGCACCGCGACCGACATCCCGCGGGCTGTGGCGGCGCGGGCCAAAAGGTCGGCGGTTGTGGTGGGTTGCCGGGACAGGGCCAGGGTCTGGATCACGGTGGCACGTTAGGGCGTGTCGCGCAGCGGGGCGACCGGGTTTCGGACAGGAATCGGGCGAGGGCTCGGCCGGGGGGACGGTCTGTGGGACGCGATCGTGGATGTGGCCGGGGCGCCGGCTGGTCCTGCCGAGCTTCGCCGAGGCGCGGGGTCGGGGTGCGGTGGGGGAATCGAGTCGGCGACAGTCGCGTCACGGGGAGGTCCGGGCGCGGTGGGCGGGGTGGCGTGGGCGGTAGCGTTTCGGGTCGGGGACGGACGTAGGACGAGAGGGGCGGCGTGAGCAGCGTCGACACGGTGTCGTTGCAGGATCTGTGGGACCGGGTGGTCGGGACCCAACCGGATCCGCCGAGTTGGCTCGCGCTCGTGACCGGGGCGGTCGCGGTCGTGGTGGTGCTGTATCGCCCGACCTGGCGGCCGTTGCGGTCGGTGGTGACGATCGCGCACGAGGGCGGCCACGCGATGGTCGCGCTGCTCAGCGGGCGCCGATTGTCCGGCATCCGGCTGCACTCGGACACCTCGGGCGTGACCGTGTCCGTGGGCAGGCCGACCGGCCCGGGGATGGTGCTCACCGCGATGGCCGGCTACATCACGCCGTCCATCCTGGGTGCGGGCGGCGCGGCACTGCTGGCGGGCGCGCACATAACCATGGTGTTGTGGGTGGCGCTGGTGCTGCTCGGGCTGATGTTCATCGCGATACGCAACTGGTTCGGCGCGCTGGTGTTGTTGCTGACCGGCGGGGTGATCTTCGCGATCTCCTGGTTGGCCAGTGCGCGGATCCAGGCGGCGTTCGCCTACCTGCTGGTGTGGTTCCTGTTGGTGTCCGGGGTGCGGCCGGTGTTCGAACTCCAGCAGATGCGCAGTCGCGGCCGGGCGCCGTGGTCGGACGCGGATCAGCTCGCCGACCTGACCCGGATCCCCGGGGCGGTGTGGGTCGGCTTCTTCGGGCTGGTCTCGGCCGCGGCCCTGGGCATCGGCGCGGGGTCGCTGCTCACCTGACCCGGATCGGGCCGACGCCGGCCGGCTCCACCCGGTGGTGGGGTCGGCCGGCGTCGTCCTTCGTGCGGTCGAGGTCTGCTCAGAGCGCGTCGGGCAGCTTCGCGAGCACGCCGTCGTAGATCCGCTTGAGCCCGGCCGGCGCGAAGGTCTTCTCGAAGAAGCCCCCGATGCCCCCGGCTCCGTTCCACACCGTGACGATCTCGACCCGGCTGCCCGCACCGGCCGCGGACACGGTCCACGTGGTGACCATCGACGAGTTGGCGTCGGTCTCCACCAGCGTCAGGGCGGCCGGCTCGGTGACCGTCACCAGGCAGTCGCGCGAACGCTTGCTGGTGGCCTGCAACCGCCAGTGCGCCACCGTGCCGGCACCCTTGCCGCCCTCGCGCACGTCGTACTCCGAGAAGTGCTCGGTGAGCAGCTTGGGCCGCACGACCGCGTAATCCGCGACGGCCGCGAAAACCGCCTCCGGTTCCGCCGCCACAGTCGTGTGTGCGGTTGCCCTGACCTGCGCCATGACCACTCCTTGCCCTCGATTGCTGTCGGCCGGGTCAAGCAAACCACTCCGCCGCCCGGGCACCGAATCGCACCCGGGTTACCCGTCGGTCCGTACCGGGTCTCAGGCGATCTCCACGCCGAACGAACCGGCCAGCCCGGCCAGGTCGAACTCGTAGCCCTGGCCCTCGGTACGGAACTTCCAACCGGCACCGTGGCGGTAGAACGTGCCGAGCAGCAACACCCGTTCGACCGTCGCGGCGTCCAGCACCGAGCGGACGAACGAGGTGGCCTGGAACGGCGCCACGTCGATCTCGATCGGCCCGACCGCCGCGAACGTGCTCGTCCCGTCGACCGAGGCCGCGATCACGACGCGACGTACATCACGTGGCAGCGCATCCAGTTCGAGCGTGACGGTCTGCTCGGCGGGGCCGGATGCGTCCAGGGCGACCACGTCCAGCGGAGCGACCGGCTGGTTCCAGAACACGAAATCGGAATCGCCGCGGACCCGTTCGTGCTCGTCCAGCAGGAACGCCACGATGTCGATGTCCTCGTCGGGGCGCTCCCAGGCCCAGGAGGCGTTGAGCGTCCACCGGCCGGGCGCGGCGCCGCCGGGCAGTTGCACCGTGCCGCCGCGCGGGAGGTTGCCCGCGCTCGTGCCCGCGTCGGTGCCCGGATCCGCGCCGGCCCGCTCCGGCGCCCGCGCCTCGGCCAATGCGGCATGCCATTGTGCCTCGGTCAGGCAGACCGCGCCGAACGCCTGCGCGCGGGCGATCCGGGGGTCGGCCGCCGCGCCGGGCAACACCACCACGGTATCCACCGTCGAGGTCAGGTTGATCCGCAGCCGGGCGCCCGATTCGAGCACGAGCTGGCGCACCCGGCCGCCCTCGCCGTGCTCGTCCCGACCCTGGAGGACCAGGACCTGACGCACCGTCGGGCGGGCGGACGGCGGGGCGTCGACGGCGGGCGCGGGTGTGTTCGGCGGGACGACGGCCTCGACCGGCGCGGCCGGCGGCGCCGGCGGGGCCTCGCCGTCCCGGGCGGTCGGCTCGGGCTCGGTGCGCGGCGCCGGCAGCACGACCACCGCCGATCCGTCGACCGGCGTGCCCGGCCGAACCCGGGCCAACAGCCGCGTGTAGGTGGCCTCGTCGATCACCGGCGTGCCCAGTCGGGCGGCCGTACGGTTCTTGCCGCTGCCGCTGCTCGGGTCGTTGGTCACCAGGACCGAGGTCTTGCCGCTGACCGAAGTCGCCACGTACAGACCGGCCTCGGCCGCCTGCCGCTCCAACTCCTCGCGCGCGTGGCCCGCGTCGCCGGTGACGGCCACCCGCATGCCTTGGACCAGGCCGACCGCGAGGTCGAGCCGGCCCGGATTCGTCCACGGGCAGGGCGCCTTCGCGGCGGCGGCCCGCTCCGGGAAGCGCTTGCGCGCCGCGGCCCCGCGACGCAGCCCGGACCCGCTGTCGGGCACGGTCAGCGGCAGCGGCAGGCCGGCGCCGGCCGCCTCGTGCAGGCTGAGGCGGAAGATCTCGCCGAGCACCCGGGCGTCGTCCACCGCGTCGTGCGCGCGCAGTTGGCGGACCCGATAGTGCGCCGCGAGGGTGGCCAGCCGGTAGTCGCCGATCGGCAGTTCCAGGTGCCGCGCCAGCGCCATCGTGCACAACCGCCGCTGCATCGGCCACGGCGTGTCCAGGCGGCGGTACTCCGAGGTCAACATTCCCCAGTCGAACGGCGCGTTGTGCGCGACCAGCACCCGCCCGTCCAGGTACTCGGCCAGGTCGTCCGCGATCCGGTCGAACGTGGGTGCGCCCGCGAGCCGTTCCGGGGTCAGCCCGTGGATGTGCACGGGCCCGGGATCGCGCCGCGGATCCACCAGCGTCGACCACCGGTCGGTCACCGTACCGGCCCGATCGAGCAACTCCACGGCGACCGAGACGATCCGATCCGAACTCCGGAGCCCGGTGGTCTCCACGTCCACCACGGCGTAGTCGCTCGGGTAGTCGGCGGGCCAGTGGGCAAGCGGTGTGACTGTCACTCACGGACCGTACAACGCGCGGGTGGAAGCCGGCGGCCGAGGCCCGCAATCCGGAGATGGATCCGGTTTGCCCGGCTCGTCCCGAGGTGCCGCCGGACCCGGCCTACGACTGCGGGGTCGGCTGGTACTTCTCCAGTTCCGGGATGACCTCCTTGCCGAGGATCTCGATCGTCCGCAGGATGTCCCGGTGTTCCAGGAAGCCCCACTGGACGTAGCAGATCAGTTCGTCCACGCCCAGGTCCGCGTAGCGCTTCATCTTGCGGATGCAGGTCTCCACGTCGCCGATCACGATCATGTCCGCCGCGTCGAAGGTCTCCACCGGGACGTTGCCCTCGAACATCGGCTTCAGCAGCGGGAAAGTCTTGTCCTGCTCCTCGGGGGACAGATGCGGCAGCTCCCATTCGAGGGTGAACATCGCGAGGTTCTTGTACCACCACGCGACCGAGTCCCAGACCCGCCGGTCGATCTGCTTGCGCCCGGTCGTGTGCACCAGGGTGTAGGCCGCGACCTTGTTCGTGGTCACGTCGGTGAGCGGCGTCGGGGTCGCCGCCGCGGCGCGGTAGGCGGCGACCTGGGCGGCCATGGTCTCCAGCGGCTGCATGATCGAGAAGGACAACATGCCCAGCCCGTTGCGGCCGGCGATCTCCGCCGAACCCTGCGACGTGGCGGCCATCCAGCACGGCGGGTGCGGGTCCTGGAACGGCTTGGGGGTGACCATCCGGCGCGGGAAGGAGAAGCGCTCCGACTCGTACTCGAAGTACTCCTCGCGCCACATGCCGGTGACGATCTCGATCGCCTCGCGCCAGTCGTCCCGCGACCGCGCGATGTCCACGCCGAACGCGGTCTGCTCCATCGGGGTGGAACGGCCGGTCCCCCACTCGACCCGGCCGCCGGACAGGATGTCCACCGTCGCGACCTTCTCCGCGATCCGCTGCGGCGGGGTGAAGCCGAACGGGGTCAGCGTGACGCCGAAGCCCATCCGGATGCGCTCGGTGATCCCGGCCAGGTGACCCAGGAAGACCTCGGAGGCCGGCATGTGCGAGCGGCCCTCGCGGAAGTGGTGCTCCACCGCCCACACGGTGTTGAAGCCCATCCGGTCGGCCAGCCGGATCTGCTCGACCGCCTCGCGATACGCACGCTGTTCCTCGCGCCGCTGGCCGTGCGGGTGTTCGCCGTGCCACGGGCGCGGCACGTCCACTTCGTAGAGCACGTCGAGCTTCATCGAGCCACTCCATTTCGGTATATTGAAAAATGTTTTCGAATCCCGTATTTCGTGGTCCCGAGTGTGACCCGCCGAGGTACCGGCCACAAGGTGCCCGCAGGGTCGGAGAGTCGCCGACATGGTTCGTCCCGCCCTCGCCGCCGGTCGTGCGGTCGAGATCCTGAACTTCTTCGCCGCGCACCCGGGCGGCGCATACACGCTCTCCGAGCTGCACACCGCGCTCGGCATCAACCTCGCGTCCGCGCTGTCGGTGCTCCAGGCCCTGGAGGACGCCGGCTACCTGGTGCGGCACCCACGCCGCAAGACCTACGAACTGGGTCCGGCCCTGGTCGCGCTCGGCGACGCGGCGCTGCGCGGCAACCCGGCGGTCGACCTGGCCCGGGCCCACCTGCGCGAGTTGGCCGACGAGTTCGAGACCGAGCTGATCGCCAGCGTCGCGGTGGGCGACGAGATCGTCATCCTGGCCGTGGAGGGCCGGCCGCAGTTGGCCTCCGCCGACGTCCGGGTGGGTCAGCGGTTGCGCATGGTGCCGCCGCTCGGCCAGGTCTTCCACGCGTGGTCCCCGCCGGCGGAGGTGGACGCGTGGCTGGGCCGGCTGGACGAGCGGGTGCGCGGCACGGCCCGGATCCACCTGCCGCCGACACTGGCGGCGGTCCGCGAACGCGGGTACTCGATCACCCTGGACAGCCCGACCCGCACCCGGATCGGCGACACGCTGGAGCGCATGGCCGAACACCCGCGCGAGGCGACGCTGTTGCGCGACCGGTTGGCCGAGTTGGCCGCCGCGCTCGGGGAGGAGGAGTACGAGCTGATCGCGGTCGAGCCGGACACCGTCTACGACATCTCGACCCTGGTCGCCCCGGTCTTCGACGCCGCCGGTCGGGTCGCCGTCGCCCTCACCCTCAACGGGCTCGAGGGCGTGACCGGCCGCCGGGTGACGACCCACGGCGAGCGGTTGGCCTCGGTCGCCCGCCTGGTGACCCGACGCTCGGGCGGACGGGCACCGGAGTAGCCCGGGGGGCGCCGCGGCACCGCACGGGTGGCCCCCGGACGTGTGTTTCGTGAGCGTGTCGGGGTGCTCACCGCGTGAGCACTCGCTTATCGTCGGGCAATCCGCACGTAACACGGAGCGGGTTCCTTAACCCGCGCGTAACACCGAGGTATACGCCAGGAAACCCGGGCTGCCCACCCTGACCTGAGACCCCATCAGGCCCACGAGGGAGCCGCATGACCGTCGCGACCGACGCCCTGAACGCCGGAGACACCGCGTGGCTGCTCGTGGCCACCGCGCTCGTGCTGCTGATGACCCCCGCCCTGGCGATCTTCTACGGCGGCATGGTCCGGGCCAAGAGCGTGCTCAACATGCTGATGATGAGCTTCGTGGCGATCGCGGTGGTGACCGTGGTCTGGATCGCCTTCGGCTACACCCTGGCCTTCGGCGGCGACGTGGGCGGCGGACTGCTCGGCGATCTCGGCTCCGTGTTCATGGCCGGCACCAAGCCCACCGACCTGCACGGCACGGTGCCCGAGCTGCTGTTCATGGCGTTCCAGTTGACCTTCGCGATCCTGACCGTGGCGCTGATCTCCGGGGCGATCGCGGACCGCACCCGGTTCAAGGCGTGGGTGCTCTTCTGCGCGGTGTGGGTCGTCTGCGTGTACGTGCCGCTCGCGCACTGGGTGTGGGGGCCGAACGGCTGGATCGCGCACCGCCTCGGCGCGCTCGACTTCGCGGGCGGCCTGGTGGTCGAGATCAACTGCGGCGCGGCGGGCATGGCCGTGGCCCTGGTGCTCGGCCCGCGGATCGGCTTCAAGCGCGATCCGATGCGGCCGCACAACCTGCCGCTCGTGGTGCTCGGCGCGGGCCTGCTGTGGTTCGGCTGGTTCGGCTTCAACGGCGGCTCGGCACTGGGGGCGAACGGCCTGGCCGCACAGGCGCTGGTGAATACCCAGGCGGCCGGGTGTACCGCGCTGATCGGCTGGCTCGCGGTGGAGAAGCGCCGGGACGGGCACGCCACCACGCTCGGCGCGGCCTCCGGCGCGGTCGCGGGCCTGGTCGCGATCACCCCGGCCTGCGGCGTGGTGGACCTGCCCGGCGCGCTGGTGATCGGCCTGGTCGCGGGCGTGCTGTGCAGCTTCGCGGTGGGCTGGAAGCACCGCTTCGGCTACGACGACTCGCTCGACGTGGTCGGCGTGCACTATGTCGGCGGGGTGGTCGGCACGCTGCTGATCGGCCTGTTCGCGGCCGGGGACGTCACCGGCGGGCCGGAGGGTCTGCTGCACGGCGGCGGCCTCGCACTGCTCGGCAAGCAGCTCGTGGCGATCGTGGTGGTGTCCGCGTTCTCCTTCGGCGTCACGTACACGATCGCGAAGGTGATCGACCGCACCATCGGCTTCCGCGCCCACGCCGACCACGAACAGCTGGGCCTGGACCTGGCGGTACACGCGGAAACCGCCTACGACCTCACCGCCTTCGCCGGCACCAAACGCACCCCCGGCCCCACCTTCCGCCCCACCCCCAAACCCTCCGACGACCTGGACCTGGGCTGAGCCCACTCCCTCCGACGGCGCGGAGCATCCTCGAGTTCTTCGAGGACAAGTTCGGGAAGGATTGGTGGAAGTGACCACATACACCGTGACCGTGCGGCGGTCGGGTGACTGGTGGGCTCTGTTGGTCCCCGAGGCAGGACTGTTCAGCCAGGTCAAGGGCCTGGACCAGGTCGAGGCCATGGTGCGTGACGGGCTGCACGCCCTCGGCTTGGACGTCGACGCGGACCTGACGATCGCGTACGACCTTCCGGACGAACTCCAGGCCGCCGTGGACACCTACCGCCGCGCCGCGCGGGAAGCCGCCGCGGCCCAGGAGCGCAGCCGGAAAGCCTTGCGCACGGCTGCCGCGAAACTGTCCGATGCCCACGTGACCAAAAAAGACACGGGGCGGCTACTGGGCGTAACGGGCCAACGCATCGGCCAGGTCGTCTGAGCGTGGTCCGACGATCCGCTCAGGGGCCGGGCGTGTCAACGGGACTTGCGCGCCAGGAGCGCGGCGGCGACCACGCAGGTGAGCGCCGCGCTCGCCGGGAGGGCTGCGCGGCGGGCGAGTCGTCGGGTGTTGCGGTGGTCGAGGATGCCGCCGCTGGACTGGATCGAGAGGGCGGACCACACCGACTGGGCCGAGAACGCCGATGCCGCGCTCAGGTAGGAGCCGATCGACGCGGCCGAGAGGGCCGAGCCGACCGAGCCGATCGACAACACCGACCCCACCGAGCCGATCGACAACACCGACCCCACCGAGCCGATCGAGAGCACCGAGCCCTCCGACGCGATCGACAACACCGAGTTGTGCGAGCGGCAGGACAGGATCGAACCGTGGGCGTCGACCGTGGAGCGCTTCTTCGTCATCGGCCCAGTCTGCCCGACCCGCCGCGCCGCGGGCGGGAGATCACATCCGGTCGACCGCGACCACCCGCAGGACCGCACGTCCGGTCTCGTCCGACTCGGTCAGGTCGACCTCGGCGGTGATGCCCCAGTCGTGGTCCTGGGCCGGGTCGTCGAACACCTGACGGACCCGCCATGCGGAGTCCTCCTTGGTGATCTGCATGAGCTTGGGGCCGCGCGCGTCGGGGCCGGTGCCGATCGAGTCGTGCTCGTCCCAGTAGTCCTCCAGCGCGTCCTGCCAGCGCTCCGCGTCCCAGTTGCCGTCGCCCTCCTGCTCGGACAGCTCGCCGAGCTGGAAGTAGCTTCGCAGCGCCGCGAGTTCCACCCGACGAAACAGCGCGTTGCGCACCAGCACCCGGAACGCCCGCTCGTTCGCGGTGACCGGCGTGGTGCGGCCCTCGATGTCGTCGAGTTCCTCCTGCGTCGCGTCCGGGTTGGCCAGCTTCTCCCACTCGTCGAGCAGGCTGGAGTCGACCTGGCGGACCAACTCGCCCAGCCACGCGATCAGATCGTGCAGGTCCTCGTTCTTCGCGTCGTCCGGCACGGTCTGGTTGAGCGCCTTGTACGCGCTCGCCAGGTAGCGCAGCACGATGCCCTCGGTGCGCGCGAGTTCGTACCAGCCGACGTAGTCGCCGAAGGTCATCGCCCGCTCGTACATGTCCCGCACGATCGACTTGGGCGACAGCGGGTGGTCACCGACCCACGGGTGGCTGCGCATGTAGATCGCGTAGGCGTGTTCGAGCAACTCTTCGAGCGGGCGCGGGTATTGGATGTCGGCGAGCCGCTCCATCCGCTCCTCGTACTCGATCCCGTCCGCCTTCATTTGGCCGACCGCCTCGCCCTTGGCCTTGTTCAGCTGCGCGGCGAGGATCTGGCGCGGGTCGTCGAGCGTGGCCTCGACCACCGAGAGCACGTCCAACGCGTAGGTCGGCGCCTCCGGGTCGAGCAGATCGAACGCGGCCAGCGCGAACGTGGACAGCGGCTGGTTGAGCGCGAAGTCGGCCTGCAGGTCCACGGTGAGCCGGACGA
The DNA here is from genome assembly GCF_044458105.1 of Embleya sp. NPDC050493. Lineage (NCBI taxonomy): Bacteria > Bacillati > Actinomycetota > Actinomycetes > Kitasatosporales > Streptomycetaceae > Embleya > Embleya sp. NPDC050493. Next base: position 201,168 of record NZ_JBITHP010000006.1, on the reverse strand, counting down.
TCCGGCCCTCCTCGTCCGGCTCGGCGAGCTTCTCCACCACGCCGCCGTCCAACAGCGAGCGATAGATCGCGATCGCCTGCCGGATGTGCCGCAGTTGCTGCGCGCGCGGCTCGTCGTTGTCGGTGAGCAGGTGCCGCATCGCCTCGAACGCGTTGCCGGGCCGGTTGATCACCGCGAGCAGCATCGCGTGGGTGACCCGGAAGCGGGACGCCAGCGGCTCCGGCTCGGCCTCCTGGAGCTTGGTGTAGGTCTCGTCGTTCCAGCCGACGAAGCCCTCCGGCGCCTTCTTGCGGACCACCTTGCGGCGCTTCTTCGGGTCGTCGCCGGCCTTGGCCAGCGCCTTGATGTTCTCGATCTCGTACTCGGGGGCCTGCGCGACCACGTTGCCCACGGTGTCGAAGCCGGCCCGCCCGGCCCGCCCGGCGATCTGGTGGAACTCGCGCGCCCGCAGCCGGCGCACCCGCTGACCGTCGTACTTGGACAGCGCGGTGAACAGCACGGTGCGGATCGGCACGTTGACCCCGACTCCGAGCGTGTCGGTACCGCAGATCACCTTGAGCAGCCCGGCCTGGGCCAGCCGCTCCACCAGCCGGCGGTACTTGGGCAACATGCCCGCGTGGTGCACGCCGATCCCGTGCCGCACCCAGCGCGAGAGCTGTCGGCCGAACTTGGTGGTGAACCGGAACCCGCCGATCACCGACGAGATCTGATCCTTCTCCTCGCGCGTGCACATGTTGATGCTCATCAGCGACTGGGCCCGCTCGACCGCCGACGCCTGGGTGAAGTGCACGATGTAGATCGGCGCCTCACGCGTGGTCAGCAGTTCCTCGATGGTCTCGTGCAGCGGGGTGACCCGGTAGGTGAAGTACAGCGGGACCGGACGCGTGGCCGACTTGACGATCGCGGTGGACCGGCCGGTGCGCCGCTTCAGGTCGCGCTGGAAGTGGTCCATGTCGCCGAGCGTCGCGGACATCAGCAGGAACTGCGCCTTCGGCAGCTCGATCAACGGGATCTGCCAGGCCCAGCCCCGGTCCGGGTCGCCGTAGTAGTGGAACTCGTCCATCACCACGAAACCGACGTCCGCGTCCGCGCCGTCGCGCAGCGCGATGTTGGCCAGCACCTCGGCGGTACAGCAGATGATCGGCGCGGTCGCGTTGACCGACGCGTCGCCGGTCATCATCCCGACGTTCTCGGTGCCGAACTGGGCGACCAGGTCGAAGAACTTCTCCGAGACCAGCGCCTTGATCGGCGCGGTGTAGAAGCTGCGCTCCTTGCGCGCCATCGCGGCGAAGTGCCCGCCCGCGGCGACCAGGCTCTTTCCCGAGCCGGTCGGCGTGTTGAGGATGACGTTGTTGCCCGAGACCAACTCGATCAGCGCCTCTTCCTGCGCGGGATACAGGGTGAGACCGCGCTCCTCCGCGTACGACGCGAAGGCTTCGTACAGGGCGTCGGGGTCGGCCTCGGCGGGGAGCAGATCGATGAGAGTCACCCGTCTATCCTGCCTGCTCGCGAGCCCGCGCCCGGACGCAACCCGGATTCCGCCGGTGCGCGCGCGTCCCGTACACCGCGGCCGGAGCACTTCCGGTGACGCGTGTCACATCCGTAGGGTCACCGGGATCATTTGCCATCGGGGACAGGGGTGCGCGTGAGGCCGATACGACGAGCGAGTCGGATGGGCCTCGTGGTTCTCCTGGGCCTGGCGTCGACCGGGACCCTCCTCGGGTGCACGGCGAGCCCCTCGCGACCCGCCACGCTGACCGCGGTCGCGCCGCCGCACAACCCGGAAACGGATCCCGACGGAATCGGCTGGACGGTCCGTCTGGGCGGCCGGATCCACCCACAGCGCACATACCGCCTGGTCGTCTCGACCGACCCGCACGCGGTCGACACGGTGACCGACGGCGGCGTGGACCCCAACACCTGGGACAGCGGCGTGGTGCACTCCACCGAACACACCGGCCTCCGCCCGTCCGGCCTCCGCGTCGAGCAGGGCGTGACCTACTACTGGAGCGTCCGAGTCCAGGACGCCCAGGGCCACGACTCGGGCTGGAGCGCCAGAGAGCAGTGGACGGTCATGCGCCCCTGAAACAACCCGGACCGCCGGGCGTTCGAGAACAACCAAGCCCAGCCCGTCCGGCGTCCAAGGCCCCGGCAGCCGCCCGCAGGCCCTAACAGACGACCTTGGCCGCCCTCAGCTGCGCCACCTGATCCGGGTCGAGGCCCAGGTCGGCGAGGATCGCATCCGTGTCGGCCCCGAGCGTGGGAGCCGGCGCACCCAGCCGCCCGGGCGTACCGCCGAACAGCGTCGGGTGCCGCGGCTGCCGCAGCCGCCCCGCGGTCGGATGCACGTCGTCCTCCAGCACCCCCACGGCGGCGATGTGTGGATCGCCGGCCAGGTCACCGGGCCCCAGCACGACCCCGCACGGCACGTTCTCCGCCTCCAGGCGGGCGATGCCCTCGGCGACGGTGAGCTTGGTCGCGGCCTCGTGGCAGCGGGTCACCAGCGCGTGGCCGACCTCGCGGTTGCGCCGGCGTTCGGCGATCGTGGCCACCCGCGGGTCGTCGTACCCCTCGACGCCGAACGCACGACACATGCCGGCGAAGTCCGCGTCCGAGGTGGGCGTGGCGATGCCCCAGCCGTCCAGGAAGGCGTACGGGCGTACGTCCGCGACGAAGCTGCCGGGTTGGCTGCCGTCGCCGTCGCGCAGCACGTCGTTGCCGGCCGAGTCGACCCACATGAACGAGATCACCGCATCCAGCATGGACAGTTCGAGGTGCTGGCCGCCGCGCCCGCGCTCGCGTGCGTACAGCGCCGCGGTGATCGCCTGCGCGGCGGTGAGCGCGGTGACCTTGTCGGCGAGGGCCTGGTTGGAGAACCTCGGGCGGCCGGTATCCGGGTCCTTCTGGTTCTCGGCGACCCCGCCGTAGGCCTGGATCACCGTGTCGTAGGCGCCCTTGCCGGCATACGGCCCGTGCGCCCCGAAGCCGGAGATCGAGCAGTAGACGAGATCGTCGCGACGCACGTCGGCGTAGCCCAGGCCGAGCCGTTCGGCCACGCCGGGCCGCCAGTTCTGCACCACCACGTCGGCCCGGGCGATCAGGGTGCGCACCAGGTCGCGGCCCCGCTCGGTGCGCAGGTCCACCCCGACGCAGCGCTTGCCGCGGTTGCACATCTGGTAGAGCGCGCTGATGCCCCCGGTCGCCGTGCCGATCCAGCGGGAGATGTCGCCGATCCCGGGTCGTTCGACCTTGATCACGTCGGCGCCCTGATCGGCGAGCAGGGTCACCGCGTACGGACCGGTCGCGGCCGTGGACAGGTCCACGATGCGCAGGCCGGCAAGAGGTCCGTCGATCGGAACACGTTCCATGCTGCCGCTCCCCCTCCGATGTCGCTCGCACAACGGCATCCGACGGCTCGGCTGCCCGAATGACGAAAACAGGTTCTCTGTCACAGGTCAAGGCTCTGGTCTGTTGGCGAGGGCCGGCGGAGAATCCGGCAGCGTCCCGGTACTCGGGACTCGACGCCGATCGACGGAGGATTCGTGACCAACCCGATCGGGCCGCTCACCGCGGCCGACGAAGGCTTTCATCACCAGGTCGCCGAGACGTTCGCGACGGTGGCCACCACCGACCCGTCGTGGACCGAGAAGGTCTGCGCGATGGCCGCGGCCCGGGACGGCAGCCTGCAACTGGGCTTCGGGCTGGGCAAGTACACGAACCGCAACGTGATGGACGGCTACGCGGGCGTCTCGCGCGGCGTCGAGCAGCTCACCGTGCGCGCCTCGCGCCGGTTGTCGCCCGCACCGCACACCACGACGGTGGGTCCGATCCGCTACGAGGTGGTCGAGCCGCTCCGGGTGGTGCGCTTCGTGCTGGAGGCGAACGAGGCCCAGCCGATCGCCTTCGACTGGACCTTCGAGGCGGTCGTCCCGGCGGCCTGCGAGGACCGCACGCACCACCGGCGCGCCTATCGCACCACCGCCGACCTGGTGCGCTATCACCAGACCGGGGTCGCGTCGGGCTGGGTCGAAGTGGACGGCGAGCGCACCGGGATCACCCCCGACACGTGGGTGTCCACGCGGGACCACTCGTGGGGCACCCGCTACGACGTGGGTGCGCCCGCGGCCGACCTGGAGCCGGCCGGGATGCCCGCGTCGATGTCGTTCCGGATGATCTGGGCGCCCATCCTGATGGAGCGCCAAGACGGCAGCCGGTACGCGCTGTTCCTGCACTACCAGATCACCAGTGGGCCCGGCTTCACGCAGAAGCGGGTGATGGGCGGGGTCGAGCACCCCGACGGCCGGGTGGACGAATGGGCGGACCTGGTACCGGACTTGAGCTACGACCCGGTCAACCGGCGGCTGCGCGGCGGGAAGTTGCACGCGACGATGGCGGACGGTTCGGCCCGGCCGCTGGAGGTGGAGGTGATCTCGGCGACCGGCTTCCACCTCGGCGCGGGACTGTACTTCGGTCTGGACGGCCGACACCACGGCGAGTGGCGCGGCGACCTGCACGTGGAGGGCGAGCGGATCGCGGACTGCTCGACCCCCGAACAGGCCCGCCGGCTGCACCAGATCCGAGACACGGTGGTCCGGGTGACCGACCCGGTCGGCGGCGGGGTCGGTTGGGGCAACTGCCAGCCGATCGTGACGGGCGCGGACCCCGCTCTGGGGCTCACTGCGGAGTCCTCGTTCATGTAGGGCGTGGGCGGCTGCCCTTGCGCGGTTGTCGGGCGGCGCGGCCTCGGGTGCGTGGTGGTGCGGGTGCGCGGTGCGCGGGTGCGCGGTGGCGCTCGTGCCCGGTGTCGAACACGCCGCGGTGGGCCGCGGTTTCTTTCTCGGTCGGTACACCGCTGAACACGCAGCGCGAGCCATACGATGCTGTCGACCTTGATCAGGGGAAGGGACGTCAGCCATGCGCAGGATCCTCATCGTCGGTGCCGGCCAATCCGGGCTCCAACTCGGCCTGGGGTTGCTGGCCCACGGCTACGACGTGACCGTGATGACCGAGCGGACGCCCGACGAGATCCGCGCCGGGCGGGTGACCTCGACGCAGATCATGATGCCGTCGACGATCGCGCTGGAGCAGCCGCACGGCCTGGACCTGTGGTCCGGTCGGGTACCGCCGATTCCCCGGGCCGGGTTCACCATCCCCGGCCCGGACGGCACGCCGGTGGTGAACTGGCTGGGCGACCTGGGTGGCGCGCAGTCGGTCGACCAGCGGATGAAGATGCCCGCGTGGATGGACCTGTTCGTGTCCCGCGGCGGCAACCTGGTGGTGCATCCGGTCGCGGTCTCCGACATCGACTGGTACACCCGCAACTACGACCTGGTCGTGGTCGCCGCCGGCAAGGGCGAACTGGTGTCGATGTTCGACCGGGATCACGACCGGTCCCAATTCACCACACCACAGCGGCAGTTGGCCGTCTCATACTTCCACGGCGCGACACCGCGCCCGGAGGTCGGCCACGACGCGCTGCACGTCAACGCGATACCCGGAATCGGCGAGATCATCATGTTCCCGGGCCTGACGCTGACCGGCCCGTGCGACATCATCCTGCTCGAAGCCGTGCCCGGCGGCCCGCTCGACGTGTTCCGCGACGTGCGCGACCCGGACACCCACTGGGCGGTGATGCGAGACCTGGTCCGGCAGTTCGCGCCGTGGGATCACGACCGGATCAGCCGCGCCGAACTCACCGATCCGATGTGCGTGCTCAGCGGCGGCTTCTCCCCCATCGTGCGCAAGCCGATCGCCGAACTCCCCTCGGGTGGGATCGCGTTGGGCATCGGAGATGTCCTGGTCACCAACGACCCGATCAGCGGCCAGGGTTCCAACAACGCCGCGCGGGCCGCCGACCTGTATCTGAACGAGATCGTCGCGCGTGGCGATCGTGCGTTCGACGCCGCCTGGATGCAATCGGTGTTCGACGCGTTCTGGTCCCGCGCCCGACACGGCGTCAAGTTCTCCTCCTTGCTCCTGGGCGTGCCCCCGGAGCACGTGCAGATGTTGATGGGCGCGGGCAACACCTGCCCGGCCGTATGCGACGCGGTGATGAGCGCCTTCGACAACCCGGTGGAGTTCGAGGAGTTCATGTACGACCCGGAGAAGACGATGGCGTTCCTGACAAAGGTGGGCGCGCTGTAGGCCGGCCTCTCCACGCCCACCCGTCGACCACACGCCGAGCGGCGACCGGACGACGGTAGAGCCGGTGACCCCTCGCGCGCCGCGTCGGCCGAGGTGTCACCGGCCGCTTCGACGCATGCCCGTCCCGCCGGCTCGCCCGACCGGCGGCAGGCCGAGGGCGCGTGTGCTGTACCGGCATGTAATTTCGGCGCAAAATTGCGCCGCCACTTGCGACTTCGCCGTGCCCTCGGCCTGCCGCGACGCGCCGGCCAGCACCGTCGCCCGCCGACCACAACGCAAGCGGCGACAGCGCGCGCAGGGCGATCACCGGTGCCCGCCCCGCGCCGGTATCCCGCGGGGTCCCGGGCGTTGACGGGTTCGAAACACGTCTGCAACTCTGATCTCGGCCACTGCAAAAACCTCACAGATCCTTGGGAACTACCGGCTCCAGTCCGCAAATTCCGATCCGTGACGCGAACACGCCGATCCCCCGGCGCGATCCCACCAGCCGGCGGGTGCACGTCCGGCTTCACCTCGCCACCCCTGCGAACGGTCGTCCACACGCCGACCCGCTCTCCGGCCTGCCCGGCCCCGGGACGGACCACCGCGCGCTCCGAGCCTCCGGAACACACCTCCCGACCGAACCCCCCGAACCCCCCGAACCCTCGGTCCTCGAACCCCCGGGACCTCCCGGACCTCCCGGAGGAGCCTTCGGATCGAACCTCCCGACAAGCCAACCTCCGGATCGAACCTCCCGGGCACGTCCCCTCCCCCGCGAGCGAACAGAACAGAGGATTGCGATGAGGACGAAACCACCGGCACCGAGATCGGCCATGACCACACTCGCAACCGCCCTGCTGGCGCTGGCCGTTGCCGTCGGCACCGCCGGCGCCAGCACGTCGGCCACAGCCGCCGGGCGGGCCCGGAGCGCGAGTTCCGCCGTCACCGCGGTAACCGACGGCGACCAGGAGACCTACTGGCAGGGCAGCGGCACGGCGTTCCCCCAGGCCGTCCAGGTCGACCGAGGGCGCAGCACCCGAATCGACGGTGTGGTGCTCAAGCTGCCCCGCCACTGGGCCGCGCGCAGTCAGACGCTGGCCGTGCAGGGCAGCGAGGACGGCACGAGCTTCAAGACCGTCGTCGGCCGGGCGACCTACACCTTCGAACCCGCCTCGGCGAACACCGTCCGGATCCGCTTCCCGGCCACCCTGGCCAGGTTCGTCCGGCTCGACATCACCGCGAACAGCAAGGCATCCGCCGCACAACTGGCCGAACTCGACGTGGAGACCGCAGCCGAGTCGTCCACCAACCTCGCCCTCGGCAAAACCCTGACCGCGAGCAGCGCCAACTCGCCCTACACCGCCGCCAATGCCGGCGACGGCGCACAGGCGAGCTACTGGGAGAGCACCAACAACGCGCTGCCGCAATGGATCCGGGCCGACCTCGGGGCATCGATCCCGGTGAACAGGGTGGTGCTCAAGCTGCCCGCCGGCTGGGAGCGCCGGACCCAGACGCTCTCCCTCCAGGGCAGCACCGACGGGACGACCTACACCGACGTCCTCCCCTCGGCCGATCGGGTCTTCGACCCGGCAGCCGACAACACCGTCACGCTCGCCTTCGACCCGGTGACCACCCGATACCTGCGCGTCCGGGTCACCGCCAACACCGGTTGGCCCGCCGCCCAGATGTCCGAATTCGAGATCTACGGTCCGACCACCGGCGACACCCGACCCCCCACCGCGCCCACCGCGCTGGCCTACACCCAGCCGGCCCCGGGGCAGATCCGGCTCACCTGGGCCGCCGCGACCGACGACGTCGGGGTGACCGGCTACGACGTGTACGCCGACGGCGTGCTGCGCGGCACCGTCGCCGGCAACGTGCGCAGCTACACCGACACCCAGCCGGACACCGCGACGGTGAGCTACCACGTGGTGGCCCGGGACGCCGCCGGCAACAGCTCGCCGAACAGCGACACGGTGACCCGGACCGGTACCGGCGGCGGCGGCGGCACGAACCTGGCCGTCGGCAAGCCGATCACCGCGTCCTCCACGACGCAGAACTTCGTCGCCGCGAACGCGAACGACGACAGGACGAACACCTATTGGGAGGGCAACGGTTACCCCGACACGCTGACCGTGGCACTGGGTTCGAACGCCGACGTCAGCGCCGTCGTGGTCCGACTCGACCCGGATCCGGTCTGGGGCCCGCGCACCCAGACCATCGAGGTGCTCGGCCGGGAACAGAGCGCCGGTGCCTTCGCCACCCTGGCCCCGGCGGCCGTACGCAACTTCGCGCCCGGCTCCGGCGGCAATGCCGTGACCATCCCGGTCACCGGCCGGGTCGCCGATCTGCGCCTGCGGATCACCACCAACTCCGGTGCACCGGGCGGCCAGGTGGCCGAGTTCCAGGTGATCGGCGTCCCCGCGCCCAACCCCGACCTCACCGTCACCGCACTGACCGCGAGCCCCGCCGCACCGGCGGAGTCCGACCCGATCACGCTGTCCGCGACGGTGCGGAACATCGGTCCGGTCGCCGCCGGCGCCACCACGGTCGACCTCTATCTCGACGGCACCCTCGCCGGCACCGCCCGGGTCGGCGCCCTCGCCGCCGGCGACCGCACCACCGTGTCCGCCACCATCGGCACCCGTCCGGCCGGCAGCTATACACCGAGCGCCCGGATCGACCAGGCGAACACCGTGATCGAACAGAACGAGGCCAACAACGCGTACACCGCGCCCGGTCCGGTCCTGGTCACCCCCGTGCCCAGCTCCGACCTGGTCGCCTCGGCCGTCGAATGGACCCCCGACAGCCCGGCGGCCGGCAACCCGGTCGCCTTCACCGTCACGCTCAGGAATCAGGGCACGGTGGCGACCGCACCCGGCGCGCACCCGGTCACGCTCACCGTGACCGATGCCGCCGGCGCCTCCGTACGCACCCTCACCGGCACGTACACCGGCGTGCTCGCCCCGGGCACGAGCACCCCGCGGATCCCGCTGGGGAGTTGGCCCGCCGCGGACGGTACGTACACCGTCACCACGGTGATCGCCCCGGATGCCGCCGAACTCCCGGTCAAACAGGGCAACAACACGAGCACCCGGCCGCTGTTCGTGGGCCGGGGCGCGCATCTGCCCTACGACATGTACGAGGCCGAGGACGGCGTGTTGGCGGGCGGCGCGGCGGTGGTCGGCCCGAACCGGGTCGTCGGCGACCCGGCCGGCGAGGCATCCGGCCGCAGGGCGGTCACCCTGAACTCCACCGGCAGCTCGGTCGAGTTCACCACCCGTGCGGACACCAACACCCTGGTCACCCGATTCTCCATTCCGGACGCCCCGGGCGGGGGCGGCATCGACGCGACGCTCGACCTGTACGTGGACGGCACGTTCCGCAAGGCCGTCAACCTCACCTCGAAGTACGCCTGGCTGTACGGCAACGAGGCCGGCCCCGGCAACTCCCCCGGCGCCGGCGGCCCTCGGCACATCTACGACGAGGCCAACGTCATGCTGGGGACCACCGTGCGCGCCGGCAGCCGCATCAAACTGCAGAAGAACGCCGCCAACACCACCAGCTACGCCATCGACTTCGTCAACCTGGAGCAGGTCGCCCCGATCGCGAACCCGAACCCGGCGACCTATGCCGTCCCGGCCGGCTTCTCCCACCAGGACGTGCAGAACGCGCTCGACCGGGTCCGGATGGACCCCACCGGCACGCTGGTCGGCGTCTACCTGCCGCCCGGCACGTACCCGACCGCAAGCAAGTTCCAGGTGTACGGCAAGGCGGTCCGGGTGGTCGGCGCCGGCCCCTGGTTCACCAGGTTCGAGGCACCCACCACACAGGAGAACACCGACGTCGGCTTCCGCGCCGAGGCGTCCGCGAACGGCTCCTCGTTCACCGGCTTCGCCTACTTCGGCAACTACACCTCGCGAATCGACGGCCCGGGCAAGGTGTTCGACTTCGCCAACGTGTCGAACATCCTGATCGACAACGTCTGGAACGAACACACCGTCTGCCTGTACTGGGGCGCCAACACCGACGGCATCACGATCCGCAACACCCGGATCCGGGACACCTTCGCCGACGGCGTGAACATGACCAACGGCAGCACGGACAACCACCTGGACAACATCGAGGCCCGCTCGACCGGGGACGACAGTTTCGCGCTGTTCTCCGCGATCGACGCCGGCGGCGCGGACGAGAAGAACAACGTGTACGAGAACCTGACCTCGATGCTGACCTGGCGAGCGGCCGGCGTCGCGGTCTACGGCGGCTACGCCAACACGTTCCGCAACATCCGCATCGCGGACACCCTCGTCTACTCCGGCATCACCATCAGCTCGCTCGACTTCAACTACCCGATGAACGGCTTCGGCACCGAACCGACCGCCTTCGAGAACATCTCCATCGTCCGCGCGGGCGGCCACTTCTGGAACGGGCAGGTCTTCCCGGCGATCTGGCTCTTCTCCGCCTCGAAGATCTTCCAGGGCATCCGGGTGAGCGACGTGGACATCGTCGACCCGACCTACGGCGGCATCATGTTCCAGACCAACTACGTGGGCGGCCGACCGCAGTTCCCGGTCGCGGACACCGTCTTCACCGACATCTCGATCACCGGCGCACATCGCAGCGGCGACGCCCACGACGCCAAGTCCGGGTTCGGCGTCTGGGCCAACGAGCTACCCGAACCCGGCCAGGGTCCCGCGGTCGGCTCGGTCACCTTCAACGGCCTACGGATGAGCGACAACGTCCAGAACGTCCGCAACACCACGTCGACCTTCACCATCACCATCAACCCCTGACCACACACCCGGTGCCGCCGAGGCCCTCCCGCCCCGGCGGCACCGGCCCACCCGGTCATCCCCTCGACAATCAAGGATCGGTAACCGGTCCGAACCGATGTTGGGGCTCCGTTCACCCACCGAAAACCCTGCCGTCGAGTCGTGCACGCCGGCTCCGGACAGGCTCTACGGATCGCCGAAGCCCTGGAGAGCCGTCCCATGCATCCTGACCGCGAAGCCCGATCGCTCCCGATGCCCACCCCGGCGCACCAGGGGCCGGGCCTGGCCGTGACGTCCGTCACCGGCAAGGCGAGCGAACTCGGCCGCCCCGACGGCCAGGGCCCGTGGTGGGCCACCGCAACCGCCGAGATCACCACCACGAGCGGCAACCCGGTCGCCGGCGCCTGGGTCACCGCCGAGGTCCGCTCCGACGGCCACACCCTGAAGCACTTCGGCCTCACCCGCCGCGACGGCACGGTCGACTTCGGCATCCCCGTGTTGTGGAGCAACGACGCGACGGTGACCGTGACCACGGTCCGCCACCTCGAACTCCCCTACCACCCGGCCCTGTCCACCGCCCACGAGGTCCGCATCCAACGCCCCCGACACAACGCCTGACGCCCGACCGGGCCGCACCGCTTCGCCGCATCCACGCCCCCGGGCATCGGCGCTTCACCACCCTCGCGAGTCGGCGGCCGAGTCGCCCAATAAAAAAGCCCGACCCGAGAGTTTTCGCTCTCGGGTCGGGATGCCGTCGTGCCCCGGGTGGGGGTGGGGACACGAGCGGCCGGGGATGCGAGATCCCCGAACGGCTACAGACCCTGGGGGGGATTGGGCTGCGCCTGGGCCACTCGGAAAGGGGGGAGTCCCGTTGGTTCCGAATGGACCGTCGTTCTGAAGGCTAGTGAAAACCGTGGCCGAAGAACACCTGTCGACCCGACCGGATTAGGCCCGAGGCAAGGGTTTAAGGCGCACTTAAGGGTCGATCGGGTTCGCGGTACCGGGCGGCACATGCGCGGTGACTCACAGTGAGAAGATCCCCGGATTCAAGTACTCTCCCCCGCGGTCGAACCAAGGTCGGGGCGCCCGCAAATCGGGACTCGAACCGAACAACCAACCAGTCGGCAGGCCGACTCCGGACCGGCCGCCGACCACCGACAGAGCAACCCCGAACCGTCGCCGAACCAGCTCCGCCTCCGTACCGCTCCCGAACCAGCCCCCGCCCACTCACCCGACCCCCATCCGTCGTCGACCCCGCCCGCCCTTCCCCGCCCGCCGACTGCGCCGGACGACCGCCTCCGTGCGCCCGCCGCCCAGTCGCACGCTGATCTCCGCGCCCCCCAGCACCGACCGACCCAATCCGACCTCCCCACCCGTGGCCTCGGCAAGGCGCCGGACGATGTCCAGCCCCAGTCCCGTGGAGCCGTCGCCGCCCTGCCCGTGCCCGCGCCGCAGCGCACTCTCCGGGTCGGCGATCCCCTGGCCGCCGTCGGCCACGAGCAGGATCACCGCGTCCCGACCCGAGTGCAGGGTGACCGAGAACGGCACGCCCTCCTCCGTGTGCCGGAACACGTTGCCCAGCATCGCGTCGAGCCCCGCCGCCAGGTCGCCCCGGGGCACCGGAACCCGCACCGGCTGGTCCGCGCCCACCAGTTGCCACGGTCGGTCCTCGTCCTCGGCCAGCGCCGACCAGAAGTCCATCCGCTCGCGGACCACTTCGGCCGCGTCGCAACCCACCGCCTCGATACTCGCGCTCGATCGCCGTGCCGTGCGGATCAGTTCGTCGACCTCACGCTCCAACTGCGCCACCGCGTTCCGGGTCTGTTCCGCCACCGGGTCCTCGCCCAGCGCCGCCGCGTTCAACCGCAGCGCGGTCAGCGGAGTGCGCAACCGATGCGACAGGTCGGCGGCCATCTCCCTTTCGTTGGCCAGCAGTTGTTCCACCCGATCCGCCATCGTGTTGAACGAGGTGGCGGCTTCCTGGAGTTCGGAGGGGCCCTGCGGCGCGATCCTGGCCGCCAGGTCGCCCGTACCCAGCGAGCGAGCCGCCGAGGCCAGTCCCCGCGCCGAGCGCACCACCTGCGCACCGAGCCGGTCGGCGACCACCACGGAGCCGCCCACCAGCACCACCGCCACCCCGGTGAGCACCATCCAGGCGGTATTGACGCCGTTCTCCAGATCGCCGTCCGGGACGTACACCTCGATCACGGTGATCCGCCCCTGGTCCAACAGCAGCGGTTGCAACAGCGCCCATCCGCCGCCCGCCCGGACCCGGAACGAGCGTGCCGACTCCCGCGCGGTGGCCACACTGCGCTCGCCGGCCCGCGGGCGACCCAGCACCGAACCATCCGGCAGATGGATCGCGATCCGGCCGCCGGAACCGGCCGGCACGCTCGCGATCGCCGGTTCCAGCGCCGCCCGGTCGGTGGTGATCACCAGCGCCGGCTGCAACGCGGCGGCCTGCCGCTCGGCGTCGGTGAACGTACGGTCGGCGGCGATCTCCCGGATCACCAGGACCAACGGGATCAAGAACGCCAGCGCGACCATCGTGGTGACCGCCAGCGAGACCCGCACCAGCGTTCCCCGCACCCCCTTCGGCGCCCGGGGCGGCTTGCCCTCCCGGCCCGCCGAAGGCTGCGCTCGACCTCCCGAAGCCTGCGCCCGCCCGGCCGTACGCGCACCCGCCGACCCGTCCCCGCCCGACCCGGCCCCCGCGTCCGAGCCCGACGTCGGCCTCACGCCGGCGGCTCCAGTCTCACCCCGACACCCCGCACGGTATGCAGATACCTCGGCTCCCGCGCCTTCTCCCCGAGCTTGCGACGCAGCCAGGACAGGTGCACGTCGATGGTCTGGTCGTCACCGTACGACTGGCCCCACACCTCGGCAAGGATCTCCCGTCGCGGCACCACCGTCCCGGCCCGCGCGGCCAGGAACGCCAACAGGTCGAACTCGCGCCGGGTCAGCTCCAGCTCCCGCCCGTCCAGGTGTGCCTCACGGCGCCTGGTGTCGATCAGCAGCCCGCCGACCGTGAACACGTCCGGCGTGGTCCGCCCCCTCGCACGGCGCAGCACGGCCGACAGGCGCGCGCCCAGGTGTTCGCCGGAGAACGGCTTCGTCACGTAGTCGTCGGCACCCGCGTTGAGCAGCCGGACCACCTCGGCCTCGTCGTCCCGGGCGGTCGCGATGATCACCGGGACATCGGATATGCCACGCAACATCTTCAATGCCTCGGAACCGTCCAGATCCGGCAGGCCGAGGTCCAGGATGACCACATCGAAGGGGTATTGAGCCACTTCGCGCAACGCTTCGAGAGCCGTTCCGACGCTGCGAACGGCGTGTGAGGACGACGTGAGATAGCGAATCAGCGCCGAACGTACGAATTGGTCGTCCTCGACCACGAGCACCTGTGCCATGGTTCGGAACCGTACCCGTAGTCTCCGATCCGGCCGGCCCGGGAGGCGAACACCGGGGCTGGAACAGAGGCTGGAGGACAGGGCTCGTGCGCAGAACCATCACATCGATCTCGGTGTGGCTCGCGGTCACCGCGATGGCCGTCGCGCTGTCCTGGTGGGGCGTGCGCAGTGTGTTGCGCGACACCGTGTTCCAGCCGCCGCGGGCACCGACCCTGGTCGCCGGGGACGAACCGCCGCCGACGATCAGTTCTCCGCCGCCGACATCGGTCGCACCGCAGGCCGGCGAGGCGCCCGACCTGATCTCCGCCATCAACCGCACGCCGCCGCCGACCTCCGCGCCCCCGTCGCCGTCCGCGTCCACCGCCCCGCCGTCGCCGAAGCCCGTGACGACGCCGGTGGTACCGCCGGCACAACTTCGGGAGGATCCGCCGACTCCGGCGGTGCAGAGCTTCGAGGTGCGGGGCGGGCGGGCCTCGTTCCGGTATCAGGCCACGAGCGTGACGCTGATCGCCGCGACCCCGAACCCGGGGTGGTCGGTGAAGGTGTGGCCCGGCGACAAGTGGATCCGAGTGGACTTCGTCAGCAACCGGCGGACCTCGTCCGTGTTCGTGGTCTGGAACGGACACCAGCCGATCGCGTCGACCTACGAGGATTGAGCCATGGGGATCCGGGCCGCCGGCCCGGGGCGATCGGCCGCGCTACCGGTTCTTCCCGACCCTGACGAACTCGGCGAACTCGGCGACGATCGCCTTGTCGAAGGCCGGCAGGTCGTCCGGCTTGCGGCTGGTGATCAGCGTGTTGGTGCCCGCCGTACACACCACCACCGCCTCGTCGACCCAGGTCGCGCCCGCGTTCTCCAGGTCGGTGCGCAGGCTCGGCCACGAGGTGACTTGCCGTCCGCGCACCAGGTCGGCCTCCACCAGGATCCACAACGCGTGGCAGATCGCCGCGACCGGCTTGCCCTCGGCGAAGAACCGCCGGACGAACTCCACGGCCTTCGGCTGCGTGCGCAGGAAGTCCGGGTTGGCCAAACCGCCGGGCAGGACGAGCGCGTCGAAGTCGCCCGAGCCCACCGCGTCGATCCCGGCGTCCACGTGGAACGCGTCGGCCCGGTCCAAGTGGTCGAAGCCCCGCACCTCGCCGGCCTTGGTGGAGATCAGTTTCGGCAGGCCACCGGCCCGTTCCACGGCCTGCCACGGCTCCGTCAGCTCCACCTGCTCGAAGCCCTCGGGGGCGACGAGGAAGGCCACGCTCAGACCCTGAAGCTCGGACGCCATGCGGCACATCCCTCCGTGCGGTGCGGCGGCAACGGTTGCCTCGGGACCGCCTGCCCTACCGGCCGCACGACAAACGCGGCACGGACACGACACCGGACCGGCACGGGCACGACACCGGACGGAAAACCGAACCGGTCCGGTCCGCGGGCCCGACCACATCCGCAGCCCGATCACACCCGGGCCGATCCGATCCGACCTGGCCCATCCGACCCGACGCCCGGCCCACCCCGCGTTCGAGCGCGCTCCGAACCCGCAGCCCGACCGGCTACAGGTCCTCGAGCACCTCGGCCGCCGTCGCCCGCAGCCCCCGAGCAGCCCGGGTCGCGGTGTTGTACGCCTCGTCGCCGCGTCCGTCGGTGAACGCGTTGGCCGCCTGGATCAGGCCCTGGGCGCCCTTGAGCACGTCGACCGCCGCCGCGAGCAGCGCCTCGCCGCGGGCGTCCCGGCCGGCCTCGCCCGCCAGGTGGGCGAGCTGCTGGGTGAGCACGGTCAGCCGCATGTCCACGCCCCGGGCGCCGGACAGCGGGGCAGGCCGCGGATCGCGCACGCTCGGCACGCCCTGGCGCGGGCTCGGCACGCCCTCCGGCGTCCCGCACAGCGGGCACACCTCGCCGAGCGCGAGCAGACCGCGCTCGGGGTGTCTGGGGCACGGCGCCGAGCGCGGACGCGCGTCCGCCGCGTCCCGGGCCCGACCGCGCCGCCGCCGGTTCTCACAGAACAGGCACTTGTCCCGGGCGTCCTCGTCGACCGGGCCGTACGGGTGCTCGTTGCACAGCGTGGTCGGCGCGGGCGCGGCCAACTGGCCGAGGAGTCGGCGCGTGTTCGCCAGTTGTTCGGCGATCGCGTCGTATGCCTCGGGTGGGCTGGTGTTGCCCAGGAGGTCGACCATCTCCATCAGGTTCTTGGTCGAGCGGACGAGTGCCTTCGTATCAGGTGCCACGCCTATGGACTGTAAATGATCGGCGGGACATCACCGCACGATCAGGACTTCGAGGGTGCGCGGCCCGTGCACCCCCTCGACCCGGTTCAGCTCGATGTCGCTGGTCGCGGACGGACCGGAGATCCAGGTCAGCGGCCGGCCGGGGGCCAGCCGCTCCAGCGCTTGCGGCACGGACGCAACCACGTCCCGGGCCCGGACCACGCACAGGTGCCAGTCCGGCACCAGGGTCAATGCCCGGCGACCCTGTCCCGGTCCCGCGTCGAGCACGATCGTGCCGGTTTCGGCGATGGCCACGGCGGAGCCGGTGAGCACGCCGTCCGCGGCATCCAGGTCGGCGGTCGTGAGATGTGGGAGAGGGCGCTCAGGCCTGTTATTAATAGGATCATCAGACAAATCAACGATCGATCCATACGTCCAGCCGTCCGGTACACACACCCCCGCCGCGAGCCCCGCCGTCCATGCCGCCGGCAGCCCGGCCGGTGTCACCACCCGTCGCGCCCCGCGCCGTTCAACCGCCTCGGCGACCGCGTCCGCGAGCCCGCTCTCGGCGACCTCGTGGACGACCGCCCGGTAGTCGCGCAGATGTTCGGCGAACAGTTCGAGCACGCCCTCGACCACGTGCGCCCGCGCGTAGTCGCGCGGGACCGGGAACACCTCGTCCCGCGGCACGTCCACCAGCGCCCGCCGCACCCGGTTCAGGATCACGTCGCGCGAACTCATCGCCCGTCCCCCTCGATCTCGTCGGCGCTGCCGCCGTCCCGGACCCGGGCGGCCTCGATCTCGATGCCGTTCGCCTCGATCCCGTTCGCCTCGATCCCGTTCGCCTCGATCCCGTTCGCCTCGATGCCGTCCGTGATCCCGTCTGCCCCGATCCCCTCCGGCTGGCCGACCTCCGACCGGCCGACCGAGGCCGCCGGCGCCGGACCCGCCCGGTGTACGCCCGCCTGCGACGCGTCCGCGGGTCCGCTCCGCTCCCGCACCCACCAGTCCCGGAACGATTCCGCCGGCACCGCCGGGATCGACCGGCTGTCCGTCCAGGCCGCGCCCGGGCCGGGTGCCCGCTCGGGGATCAGCTTGCGCGAGCGGGCCGCGACCCGCTGTACCCGGCGCAGTCGCCCCGGGTCGTCGAGCACCCACTCGGCCGCCCGCATCGCCGCCTTCTCGGCCCGATGACCGCCACCCTCGACCACCTTTTCGCGCAGATGCACCAGCACCTCGGGGATGTCGATCGCGACCGGGCACACCTCGTAGCACGCGCCGCACAGCGAGGACGCGTACGGCAGCGACGCGGTCTGCGCGTCCACCTTCCCGGTCGCGATGCCGCCCAATTGCGGCACCAGGATCGCGCCGATCGGCCCGGGATACACCGACCCGTACGCGTGGCCGCCGGTGCGCTCGTACACCGGACACACGTTCAGGCAGGCCGAGCAGCGAATGCAGCGCAGCGCCTGCCGGCCGGTTCGATCCGCCAGCACGTCGGTCCGGCCGTTGTCGAGCAGCACCAGGTGGAAGTCCTGTGGGCCGTCGCCGGGCGTGACCCCCGTCCACATCGAGGTGTAGGGGTTCATCCGCTCGCCGGTCGAACTCCTGGGCAGCAGTTGCAGGAACACCTCCAGGTCGGCCCAGGTCGGCACCACCTTCTCGATCCCGACCACCGAGATCAGCGTGTCCGGGAGGGTCAGACACATCCGCCCGTTGCCCTCCGATTCGACCACCACGAGCGTGCCGGTCTCGGCGACCACGAAGTTGGCTCCGGAGACCGCGACCTTCGCGGACAGGAAGCGCTCGCGCAGGTGCCGGCGCGCGGCCTCGGCCAGCGCGGCCGGGTCGTCGGTCAGGCCTGCCGGTGCCGGCACGCCCCATTCGCCCATCTCGCGGACGAAGATCTCCCGGATCTCGGCCCGATTGCGATGGATCGCGGGGACCAGGATGTGCGACGGCAGGTCCTCGCCCAACTGCACGATCAACTCGGCCAGATCGGTCTCGTAGGCCCGGATGCCCTCGGCGGCGAGCGCCTCGTTGAGCCCGATCTCCTGGGTGACCATCGACTTGACCTTGACCACCTCGGTCTCGCCGGTGGCCCGGACCAGGTCGGCGACGATCCGGTTCGCCTCGGCCGCGTCGGCGGCCCAGTGCACGGTGCCGCCGGCGGCGGTGACCGCGGCCTCGACCGCGAGCAGGTGTTCGTCGAGGCGGCGCAGCGTGCGGTCCTTGATCGCCGCGCCGGCCGCGCGCAGTTCGGCCCAGTCGGCGAGTTCGTCGACCACCAGGGCCCGCTTGTCCCGGATGGTGTGGGTGGCCTTGCGCAGGTTGTGCCGCAGTTGGGCGTCGCCGACCGCGGCCCGGGCCGCCTGCGGGAACGGGGGCATGCCGACGAAGGTGGCGCCCGTCGGCGGGACGGCCTTGCTCATGCCGGCTCCTTCTCGGTGGAGGCGAGGATCTCCGCGAGGTGCAGGACGCGCATCCCGGTGCGTTGACGGTCCATCAGGCCGCCGATGTGCATCAGGCACGAGTTGTCCGCCGCGCACAGCACCTCGGCTCCGGTGCCGGCCGCGTGCCGGACCTTGTCGGCGCCCATCGCGGTGGACACGTCCGGGTTCTTGACCGCGAAGGTGCCGCCGAAGCCGCAGCACTCCTCCTCGCCGGGCAGGTCGAGCAGTTCCAGGCCGCGCACCTCGCGCAGCAGCGCGCTCGGCCGGTCGCCGAGCTTCATCAGGCGGCGCGAGTGGCAGGTGGGGTGATAGGCGACCCGGTGCGGGAAGTAGGCGCCGACGTCGGTGACGCCGAGCACGTCGACGATGAACTCGGTGAGGTCGTACACCTTCGGGACCACCGCCGCGACGTCGGCGGCGAGGGTGGGGTCCTGGGCTCGGGCGGCGGCACGCGGGTGGTTGTCCCGGATCATCGCGCCGCACGACCCGGACGGGGTGACCACCGCGTCGTAGCCGGCGAAGGTGTCCGCGAACCGGCGGACCATCGGCTCGATCCGCGGGCCGTAGCCGGTGTTCCAGTGCATCTGTCCGCAGCAGGTCTGGGCGAGTGGGAAGTCGACCTCGCAGCCCAGTCGCTCCAGGAGGCGGACGACGGCCTGCCCCGTGCGGGGGTAGAGGGTGTCGTTCACGCAGGTGATGAACAGCCCGACGCGCATGCGGGCGGCCTCCTCGTGGTGGGTGGGTGCGGATCGGGAGCCCGGGGCCCGGCTTTGGGGCTTCGGTCCTGGGCTCGAAGTCGGGAAACGTGTGGTCGGACCACAGTGTGGTGTGCACACGGTAAGGGCATGTCATGCTGTGCCACAAGACGCGGGCCCCGGCCCGCACCCGGAATCGCTCCCGAGGAGCCCCTGTGAACGACGGCCCGGACTGGCGCCCGGTCAAGCGCGTGCGCGCGTTCGAGGAAGTCGTCGCGCAGATCGAGGAGCAGATCTCGACCGGCCGGCTGCGCGCGGGCGACAAGCTCCCGGGCGAGCGGGCGCTGGCCGCCGCACTCGGGGTCGGCCGCCCGTCGGTCCGCGAGGCGATGCGCGTCCTGGAGGCCATGGGCGTCCTGGTCGCCAACACCGGCAGCGGCCCCGAGGCGGGCGCGATCCTGGCCGGATCGGCGGGCCCGGCGCTGACCGGCGTGCTGGGCCTGCACCTGGGCCTGGCCAACTTCGCGGTGGACGACGTCGTGGAGGCCCGGCTGTTGATCGAGTCCTGGGCCGTCGAGGCCGCCGCACGGCACGCGAGCGAGGCCGACCTCGACCGGCTGCGCGCGATCGTGGCCGCGATGGACGCGCCGGATGTGTCGGCGGAACGGTTCAACGAGCAGGACACCGAATTCCACACCGCGATCGCGGAGTTGTCCGGCAATGCGCTGGTCGCCACGTTCATGCGCGCACTGCGCGACACGGTACGTCGGCACCAGCAGCGCGCGGTGGCCGAACTGGGCCCGGACACCGGCGCGTTGCGTGCGGATCACCGGGCGATCCTGGCCGCGATCGAGGCCCACGACCCGCATGCGGCCGCCGCGGCGCTGGCCGCCCACCTGCGCCGCGCGTATCCCCGGGTGGCGCGGATTCGCGCGGACCGGTCGGAGCACCGGGATTCGGACTGACGGGGCGTCATGTGCCTTGTGGGGTAAGGCGATCCGTTTTGGGAGTGGGTGGGGCGGGCGGGAAACGCCCGTCCTGTGGTCCGGTCCCGGGGAAAGCTTGGAACGGTCTGGTAACCCACCGCGTTCGCCCGGCATACTGCGCGGCAACGTACAGCGCAGGAGGTCGCGAGGATGCTCGGGCACGACCGGATCGACGCGGAGACGTACCATCGGGACATCGTCCCGGGATTGCTCATCGGGGAGCCCGGCAAACGGGCCGAGGCGGGACTGCGCGGGCTCGATCCGCTCGGCATGCGGATCGGCGAGGGCGCGTGGACGTACCGCGCGCACGGCGCACGGCTGCGGATCGTGGAGGGGATCGACCCGGACGCCACATGTGTGGTGCGGTTGTCCCCCGACGCGTGGACCGACCTGGTCACCCTGCTGCGCACCGCGGCGGCGCTCGCCATCGCGGGCGACGTGCACACCGAACGCGGGAGTGTGCACGAGCTGTTCCGCTGGGAGCCGGTGCTGCGCGCGCTCTATCAGGGCATCGAGATCTACCTTCCGCACGGCAGGGAGGTCTTCGATCGGCACGGTCGACCCGTGGACCCCGCTGCCGAACTGACGCTCGATCACTCGGATCGCGAACTCGCCGACCACTTCGAGGCGACCGGGGTGATGCGGGTGCGCGGGGTGTTCTCTCCCGCCGAGATCGCCGTGTTCGAGGCCGAGGTGGATCGGCTCGCCGCCGAGGCCCGACCGGACGACGACCGGTCCTGGTGGGCGGAGCGTGAGAGCGGCGAACAGGTGTTGTGCCGGATCGTCTACGCGAGCGAGCGCTCGGCGCCGATCGGCGCGCTGGCCCAGGATCCGCGTCTGGTCCGGCTGGCCACGCTGGTGCACGAGGACCTCGCGGCGTCCACGGACCGGATGGAGGGGATCTCGGTCCTGCTCAAGCCGCCCGGTCGGCTCAAGGGTCTGGCCAACATCCCGTGGCACACCGACTGCGGTCTCGGCGGCCATCACATCATGTGCCCGTCGGTGGCCATCGGCATCCAACTGACCGGCTCCTCCGCCGAGAACGGCTACCTGGAGGCGATCCCGGGCTCACAGGGCCGCACCTGTCCGCAACCGAGCGCCGCCGAACTCGCCGAGTTGCCGCACCTGACGGTGCCCACCGATCCGGGCGACGTGACGGTGCACATGACCGACGTGCTGCACGCCTCCCCCGCACCGATGGGGGTGGGCGGACGACGCACGATGTACGTCACCTTCCATCCGCCGACCCTGTTCGAGCACGTCGGTCCGGGCGAGGCGGTCAACGACCTGATCCGCAGTCGCAGTGCGGGCGAATTGGAGGCCGGGCTGGGGCGTTGAGCCCCGCGGTCGGTCGTGGCGCGGCCGCGGCCGGATCCGCGGCCGGGTTCGGCTCAGCGGTGCGGTGCGGCGGGGACGGCTGCGCATTCCACACTGAGGATGCGGTCCAAATGGGTGATCCGCAGCACCCGCGCGGGCTGCGGGCGGACGCCGCACACCACGACGTCGCCGTCGCGGTCGCGCAAACGGCGGTAGCCGTAGACCAGGCTGCCCAGGCCGGACGAGTCGATGAAGGGCACGCCCGACAGGTCGATCCGCAGACTGCGCGCGCCCTCGTCGACGAGCCGGTCCACCGCCTGCCGGAACACCGGCGCGGCCGTCATGTCCATGTCGCCCCGCACGGACACCGTGCCGCCGAGGTCGGCTTCCATCGTGGTGTGCACGATGCACGGCCTGGCCGAGAACGATGTGTGATCGACGTCGTCCGGTGGGAGATCGTCAAGGCTCATGGGGAGCACTCCACCTGATCAAGTGTCGGTTCGGTCGCGTACCGCGCGACCGCTCGGTACGGTTCGCACGTCTCGGGAGGAATCTCCGCATCCCTCCCGGAAACGACAGGACCGCATCGGCACCCTACTCGCCGCATCGGCCCCTCGTGGACCGTCTTCCCCTATAGGTGTGATTCCGGCGAAACCCACACCCGCACGACGTTTCCGGTCGTACGGTGAAGGTTGCGCGAGCGCCGGCGCGAGCCGGCTCGAAGCGCACGGACGCAAGGGATTCCCCAGCCATGACCGGACAACGCCCCTCCGGGGACGAGCGCGGCGGCGACACGCGGGAGCCGGCCGCCGAGCGGCGGACCAACGGCTTCAAGCCGCCACGCGTCCCGGACGAGCCCGCGCCGCCCTCGTGGTCGCTCGGCGACGTGCTCGATCAGAGCGACACCGGCGTGATCGTCTTCACGCCCGAGGGCACCGTGTGCTACCTCAACGCCGCGGCGGGGCGACTGTTGCCGGATTGCGCCGTGGGCACGGCCCTTCCGTTGTTGCCCGCGACCGGCACCACGTGGCAGGGCGAGATCTTCGACCGGCGCGTGCGCGGTCGGCGGGCGGTGCTGGCCGACGGTCACTACGTCTGGTACGTACTGGACACCACCGCCGAACGGCGGCGCGAGGACGCGCTGTTGGCCGAGCGCCGGCGCAAGGTCTTCCTCGCCGAGGCGGGCCGCATGTTGTCCGCGACCACCCATCCGCGCCGGCTCACCGATCTGGTGACCACGCTGCCGGCCCGCGAACTGGCCGACTGGGTCGCGCTGTCCGTGCCGAGCATGGAGGACGGCCGGCTGCGCACCACGTACGCACCCGCCACCGGCAGCCCGATCGCCCGGGTGACCAGTGGTCTGGGTGCCGCGTGGACCGCCCCGGCGGGGGTCGGCCGGGTGCTCCGCACCCGGCGGCAGGAGCTGCACCCGCTGATGGACCGGGCGTTGCTCGCCCGACTGGTACCGGACGAGGCGGTCGCCGATCTGGTCGCGGTGGACGCCCGCTGCGCGCTGGTGGTCCCGGTGCACACCGACGACGACGCGCCCTCCGTACTGACGTTCGTGCGCTCGGCGACCTCGGACCCGTTCACCGAGGAGGAGATCACGCTCGCCCTCGACTACGCCGAACGGGTGGGTGTCGCGCTGCGCACGTCGCGGTTGTACGTCGAACAGGACCGGCGCACCATGCTGTTGGCCCAGGCGCTCGTACCCGGCCCACTGCCGGAGGTGCCCGGTGCCCGGATCGCCGCCCGCTATCGACCCGTCGCGCTGACCGACGGCCTGGGCGGCGACTTCTACGCCGTGCACCCGACCCCGGTCGACGGCACCTGGGCGTTCTCGATCGGCGACGTGTGCGGACGCGGCACGCCGGTGGGCATGTTCAGCTCGCGGTCGCTGCTGATCCTGCGCACCGCGGCGAGCGCCGGCTGCGCGCCCGCGCACCGCATGGCGCTCCTGGACGCCGAGTTGACCCTCGGCGACCCCTCCCTCGTGCTCACCGCGATCACCGGCGACTGCTCGGTGCACCCGGACGGCTCGGCGCTGATCCGGCTGACCTGCGCCGGGCATCCGCCGCCGCTGTGGATGGATCCGGCGGGTCGGGTGCGGGCGATGGCGTTCACCGATCCGCTCGTGGCGGGCATCCCGGGCACCGTGTTCGGCGAGCGGGAGTTACCGCTGGCACCGGGCTCGACGCTGCTGCTGTACAGCGACGGGGTCACCGAGGCGCGCGACGCGGACGGCGAGGCGTACGGCGTGCAGACGCTGCGGCACGACCTGGCGTCCTGCGCGGGCATGCCGGTGGACGCGCTCGTGGAACGCCTGGAACAGCGGCTGATGGTGCACCTGGGCGACGCCCCGGTCGTGGACGACGTGGTCCTGCTGGCCGTTCACATCCCCTACCGGGACGACGACGAGGCGCTGCCGAATCCGGCGGAGCTCGGCTGCCCGGTTCCCGACGAACATCCGGACGGCGCATGACGCACGTGATCTCCGACGAACTCGACCTGTTCCTCGCGCACATCGGACGGGCGGACGAGGTCGAGGCACTGACCCTGGTCCGCAACCTGCTCGGCAGCGGGGTCCCCGGCGAACGGGTGTTGACCGACCTGGTGATCCCGGCGCTGCGCACGGTGGGCGAGCGCTGGGCGAACGGCGACTGGAGCGTGGCGCGCGAACACGGCGCCTCGCACATCACCGGTCGGGTGGTGCACCTGATCGCGGACGCGACGCCGCGGCCACGCTCCGCGGCCCGGGTCGTGGTGTGTTGCGCGCAGGGCGACTGGCACGGGCTGGCGTCCACGATCCTGGCCGCGCTGTTGCGGGTGCGCGGCATCGAGGCGATGGTCCTGCCGCCGGGCACCGGCGCGGGCGAACTGGCCCGCGTACTGCCCGATGCGGGAGCGGATTCGGTGGCGATCGGCTGTATGGTCTCCACCGCGCTGCCGGGCGCGCGGGCGATGGTCGAGGTGGCCCGGCGGGTCGGCGTACCGGTCCTGGTCGGCGGCCCCGGCTTCGGTCCGGACGGCCGGTGGGCGGGCCTGGTCGGCGCGAACGGCTGGGCACAGGACGCCCGGCAGGCCGCCGACATGCTGGCGAGCCCGGACTGGCCCACGATCACCACCCCGGCCCCGCGGCTGCGCCACCTCCCGGACGCCGCCCACGACAGTGTCGGCCTGCTGCGCACCCCGCTGGTCGCGGCGGGCATGGCGGCCCTGGTCCCGATCGAGGGTCAACGCTCGGACAGCACGATGCGGGACGGCCTGGTGAGCGCCGTCGACGCGCTCGCGGTCTCGCTCTTCCTCGACGACCACGTGCTCTTCGTCGACTTCACCCGCTGGTTCGCCGACGTCCTGGAGCACCGCGACGTCAAGCGGGAGGCTCTCGCCGCGGCCTACCGCGCCTTCGCCGCGCAGCTGGCCCACATGCCGCGAGCGGGCAGCACCCTGACGGCGGCGGGGGCGGTGTTGTAGGAGCGAGGGCGGGGGCCCGGCCGGCGGCACGGCCCCGGCGGGTCAGCCCGCGGCGCTCAGGTCCTCGTCCGTGGGGGTGTCCTCGCACAGGGCCTCGTCCAGGTCCGGGTGGACGTCGAAGAGGCGGCGCAGGCCGAGGGCGGTGAAGACGCGGTTGACGTGGTGGTCGTTGTTGCTGGGCATGACCAGTCGCAGGGTGCCGCCGGTGGAGCGGAGCAGGCGACGCGCGGCGACCAGGGTGCCGATGCCGGTGGAGTCGAGGAATTCCACCCCGGTGAGTTCGAGGACGATCCGGTGGTCGCCGTCGGCGACCGCGCGTCTGACGTGCTCGCGCAGTTCGGGGACGACCGCGTAGTCGACCTCCCCGAGCACGTGCAGCACGGTCCAGCCCTGGAGATCGTCCTTGATCACCTGAAGAGTCACGCGCCGGCATTCCCCTCGCCCATGGTGTCCTGAGCCGCGACACAGGATGCCCGCAACGATCGGCGACCCGTCCCCCATCGGATGCGCCGACGGATCCGGGGAGGGCCTGGACACGTGGCTCGGGAGCCGGGTGGTCGGCCCGGCCTGTGACCTACCGTAGTGGGCCCCGGGAGCCGGGGCAGTGACGATCCGGTCACGTACGGGTCTCGGTTGCAGCGTACACGGATCGCCGGAAGCCGCTCCGGAGCGGCGTCTTCCACTTTGCCGACCCACTCGATGACGCAACGTCACATCGCTCGACGCGCCGGAAAAGTGTGCGACCGGATCGGGAAAGCGCTGCTCAGCGGGTCGTCCACGGCACGTCCGCGACCACCGTGCACGAACCCGGCGCGATCTCGGTGAAACCCGCGTCGCGCACGACCGGCCGACCGCTCGTCGTCAACGCCGGCCACGCGGCCGGTTCGGCGACCCGGACCGCGAGATCGAAGTCACGCTCCGCCCATTCCTTGCGCCCGGCCGGGCCCATGCCCAGCCACGCGAGGTGACTGCCGTGCCCCACCTGCGCCATGGCCTTGCCGGCGGTCATCTCCAGCGTCGGGTTCAACCACAACACCGGCTGCCCGGGCGCGGCGGCGGGCGGCGCCACCGGTTCGTCCAGGTCGGTGCCCGAGACCTGCAGTTTGGCCAGATCCTTGGGCCATCCGTCGAGCGGGATCGGCGGGTACACCCGAACCTCCGCCGTACGGTGGGCCACCGTGATGCCCGGCAGCGTGTTCGCCCGCCGCCACTCGCCGCCGCGGGCGCGCCGGACCACCTTGCGGATGCGGTGGCCCTGCCAGGCCTCGACCACGTCGTGCCATTCGCCGTCGGGGTCGGTGGACCTGGGGTCGGCCAACAGGACCAGGACCGCGCGTGCGGCGGCCTCCAGGGCGTCTGTTCGGGCCGGCGGGTCGTCCTTCTCGATGTGCGCCACGAGGGGAAGGACGTATTCGATGGTGCTCACGGGTCGATCATGCCTTGCTCGTGGCCGCGTGGCCCCGTTGGGAGTCCTCGGTCTCGTGCCGCGGTCGCCGTTGCGGTTCGGTAAGGAATTTTTTACCCGCCCACCCACCCGTTGCCTTGCGTGCGGAGGTTGGGGAGGGCCTCGGGGTTGGCTGTCGGCGCCCCGAGGCCCTCGGCGGCTTCTAGGCTTCCATGGCCCTTGTGGTCAGGAAGCGGGCGATGGTGCCGATGGCTTCCTGGGATTCGGGCATGGTCGGGTCGATCGCGGGCCAGGCGTGCGGCACGTCGGGGACCAGATGGGCCTGGACCGCGACACCCGCCGTGGCGGCCCGGGCGGCGAACGCGGTGCTGTCGCCGAGCAGGGCCTCGTGGCAGGAGGCCAGGAGCAGGACCGGCGGCAGGCCGGACAGGTCGGCGAACAGCGGGGATGCCAACGGATCGCCCGGATCGTGCAGTTGCAGGTAGATCTCGGCGGCCTCGCGCAGCGACTTCTTCGAGATCAGTTGGTCGGTGTCCGCGTTCGAGTCGTACGTGGGCTTGGTCACGGTCAGGTCCAGCCACGGCGACAGCAGCACCATGCCGGACGGCACCGGCACCCGGGCGCCCCGGGCCGCGATGGCCAGCGCCGCCGCCAGCCCGCCGCCCGCCGAGTCGCCGCCCACGAACGGAGCCGGATGCGTGTCGCCGCCCGTGTCCACGATCGTGTCGTACACGTTCGCCACGTCGTGCAGCGCGGCCGGATACGGCGCCTCCGGCGCGAGGCGGTATTCGACCAGTACCACCCGGGCCCGCGCGGCCAGCGCGAGCCGCGAACCGATGCCCAACCAGCCCGTGGCATCGCCCATCCGGTAGCCGCCGCCATGGAAGTAGAGCAGCGTCAGCGCCGGGTCCGGCACCTCCAGGAACGTGCACGGCACGCCGCCCACCAACTCCTGACGCACCGTCACGCCGGCTTCCGGCTCCTGCCGATACGCCGCGGTGCCACGCCGCCGCGCGTCCAGTTCGTCCGACGCCGGCCGCCCTTCGCGTACCGGCGGCAGATTCCAACCATCCAGGCTCATCCGTGCCCCTCCCCAACCGAAACCCGAGTGTCCACACACCCGATGCCCACCCGACGGCTGCCCCGATACCGGATCCCGCACGCCCGGCAACGGACCGACTGTCCGGGTCCGTACCCGACGGTGCCGTGCGGCCGACAGCCTCGGGGAAACCCGAGTACGGATCAAGTGATTGGCCGGGTTGTGACATGGGGCCGGCGCAATTGGCCGCCGGGTGCACCGTTCGGTTCGTACCATGTGGCGCGCGGGGTCCTTCGAACCGCTCCCGGACCGGCGCCGGGGAATCGGTTGTCGCGAAGACGACAGCAGGAGGGGGGTCCGTCACATGGTGGTCCGGGTGCGTGTTCTCGGCCATGTCTGCGTGGACGGCCCCGCGGGGCGCGCCGCGGAGGATCTCCTGGGCGGCCCGCAGGCCCAACTCGTCTTCGCCGCGCTGGCGCTGGGGCGCCGGCATCCGGTGCCGCGCGAGGAACTGGCCGCCCTGCTGTGGCCCGAGCAGGCGCCCAAGTCCTGGGAGGGCGCGCTGCGCGGCGTGCTCAGCCGGGTGCGCGGCTTCCTGGGCCAGGCCGGATACGACGCCTCGTCGGTGCTGCGCCACCGGGCCGGCTGCTACGTGTTGTCCCTGCCCGAGGGCACCGAGGTCGACGTGGAGGCGGCCGAGAGCGCGCTGATCGAGGCCGAGGCACTCGCGGTGCACGGCGCCTTCGCCCAGGCCCGTTCCCGGGCCCACGACGCGCACGAGATCCTCGCCCTGCCGTTTCTGCCCGGTCAGGACGGCGACTGGGTCAACGAGCGGCGCACCCGCTGGCGCTCGGCCCGGCTGCGCGCGCTCGCCGTGTCGGTGACCACCGAATTGCACCTGGGTCGGGCCGACGCGGCGGTGACCCGCGCGGGCCAACTCGTCGATCTGGATCCGTTCCGGGAGAGCAGCCACCGCCTGCTGATGACCGCACACGCGGCCGGCGGCGACCGGGCGGCGGCGCTGCGCGCGTACGAGCGATGTCGGCGCCTGTTGGCGACCGAGTTGGGTGTGGGACCGTCCCCGGAGACCGAGTCGGCCTTCCTGCGCCTGCTCGGCGACGCCACGCCGCAACCGCTGCCGGTGCCCGCACCCGCCGCGCGGTTCGCCTCGCCCACACCCGGTGGGGACGCCCCGCCCGCCCCGGCGCCCACCCGCTCGGCGCACGACGTGTTCCCGCACGGCGCCCCGGGGCCGATCGTGGGTCGCTCCGCCGAACTGCGCCTGCTGGAGGAATCCACCGGGGCCGACGTCGGTTCGCGCGTGGTGCTGGTCAGCGGCGACGCCGGCATCGGCAAGTCCTTCCTGCTGAGCGAATTCGCCACCCGCGCCGGCCGCGACGCACTGGTGCTGACCGGCCGCAGCGACGAGGGCGTGGCGGCGCCGTTCCAGCCCTTCGTGACGATGCTGCGCGCGCATCTCGCCGACGTCGCGGCCGACGAGTTGCGCGAGCGGGTCGGCGACCTGGGCGGGGAGTTGCACCGGCTGCTGCCCGAACTGCCCCTGGCGCCGGCCGGCCTGACCCAGCCTCAGGGCCCACCCGACTCGAACACCGAGCGCTATCGGCTGTTCGAGGCGGTGGCCGGGGTGTTCCGGCACGCGGCCGGCCGGGGCGACCTGGTCCTGCTGCTCGACGACGTGCACTGGTCCTCGACCTCGACCATGCTGATGCTGCGCCATGTGGCCCGGGCCCTGGTCGGCACCCGCGCGGTGCTGGTGCTCGCCTACCGCGACACCGGGCTCGGCCCGGTCCATCCGATGACCAGGCTGATCGCCGACCTCTACCGCGACCTGCATCCGCTGCACGTGCCGCTCGGCGGCCTGGACGTGGCGGCCCTGGTCGAACTCGCGCACGTGCTGGCCGGCCCGCTGCCGCCGCGCGCGGAGGGCGTCCGGGCGCACGTCCTGCGCGAACTCAGCGACGGCAACCCGCTGCTGGCGACCGAACTGCTGCGCCAGTGGGCGGACGTCAGCGACTGGTCGGCGCTGGGCAAGAGCGTGCCCGCGGACGTCCCGCGCCGGGTACGCAACGTGCTCCGCCAGCGGCTTCTGGGCCTGCCGCAGTCCACCCTGGAGGCGCTCACGGTGGCCGCCGTGGTCGGCCCGGCGTTCGACATCGACCTGGTCGCCGCGGTGCATCCGGGCGGCTTCGACACCGTCGTGGACGCCCTCGACGACGCCGAGCGCGCACACGTGGTGCGGGCCGAGGAGACCGATCGCCCGGGCCGCTTCACCTTCGTCCACGCCCTGGTCCGCTCCACGCTCTACCAGGAGTTGCCCACCGCCCGCCGGCTGCAACTGCACCGCAAGGTCGGCCTGGCCCTGGAGGCACGCGGCGACCGGGACGCGCACCTGCCCGAACTGGCCCACCACTTCCGGCTGGCCTGCCGGTTCGGCGAGGCCCGGCGCGCCCTGGACTACGCCTGGCGGGCGGGCGACGAGGCGCGCGACGGCGGCGCGTTCGAGGTGGCCGCCGAACACTACCGGCAGGCCCTGGAAGTGCTGCCGATGGTGAGCGATCCGGCCCCGGAGACCCGCTGCGACCTGCTGCTCTCGCGCGGCGCCGCGCTGGACCGGTGCGGCGATCGGCGCTGCCGGGAGGTGCTGCGCCGGGCCGCCGAGGAGGCCCGGGCGTTGTCCGACCCGCGCCGGCTGGGCCGGGTCGCGCTCGCCATGGTGCGCCTGGGGCAGGTCTACCAGGTGGGCGTGGACCTGGAGTTGGTCGCGCTGCTGCGCGAGGCGCTGGCGGCGCTGCCGATCGCGTCCGGCCTGCCGGCCGACGTCGCCCTGCGTTCGCTGCTGCTGGCCGCGCTCGCGGTGGCGCTCACCTTCGGGCACGACCGCGAGGCACGGCTGACCATGCTCTACGAAGCGCTGGACACCGCCCGCGAATCGGGCTCGCACGATGCCCTGGCACAGGGCCTGGAGGCGCACCACCTGGCCGCGTCCGGCCCGGATCTGGTCGACGAACGGTTGCGGATGAGCGGCGAGTTGACCGTGCTCTCCGGGCTGACCGGTGATCAGGAATCGTTGTTCCGCAGCCACTTGAACCAGGCCTACGACCTGGTGGTGCGCGGCGCGATCCCGGCCGCCGAGCGCGAGTACGCGCAGGCGCAGCGGGTGGCCCGGCGGCTGCGGCATCCCTGGTTCACCTGGGAGGTGTTGATCTACCGCTGCGGGCTGGAACTGCTGCGCGGGCGGACCGCACGGGCGGCCGACGTCCTGGCCGACGCGCTGCGGTTGGCCCGCCGATCGGGGCTGCCGCGCGAGGCGGTGCGCTCGTTCAACCTCGCGCAGATCCTGGCGGTGCGCTGGGAGCAGGGCCGGTTGGGCATGATGGCGCGCCGGGCCGCGGTGGCCGCGGACTGGTCGCGGGACGTGTCCTGGTGGCGGATCCAGGCGTGCTGGGCGGCGTCCGCGTCGACGGATCCCAAGGCGGCGCGCGAGGAGTTCCACACGTTGTGCGTGCCGGGCTTCGCGGGCATCCCGATGGACCTGTTGTGGACCGGTTCGCTGATGCGGCTCGGCGAGGTCGCGATCGAACTGGGCGATGTGGAACGCGGTCTGCTCGTGAGCGAGGCGCTGACCCCGTACGCTGAGCACCTGGACTGGACCGGCTCCTCGCTCGGCCCGGTGCGCCGGGTGCTCGGCGGGTTGGCCGCGCTCGTCGGCGACGGGGCCGCGGCACGCGCGCAGTTCGAGGCCGCGTACGCCCGGTGCGTCGAGCTGGGGTTGCCCGGACACGCCGAGCGCACGCTCGGGGACGCTGTGCGTCTGCTCGGCGAACCGCTGGACACCGGCGTCTCCTCGCTCCGCTGACTGGCTGTCACCTTGTGCTTTCGCGCTGCTCTGACGCTGTTCTGACGCTGTTTGCCTACCGTTGGTGACGACCCGGTCGGTGTATCGGGTGCGGAACGGGGAGGACGGGGCAATGGGGATTGCGGGCGCCGGATCGGCGGTGGCACACGACGCCGAACGTGGCACGTTCAGTGTGTTGGGTTGGCCGGTGGTGTGCTTCGAATCGTTCCATCGGGTGGAGTTGCCGCGCCGCCTGGAGGGCGGACTGGGCGAACGGGTCGCCTGGGACGTGGCCGGGAAGGCCCCGATCGCGCTGTGCATGCCCAACGGTCGGGCGTACAGCTATGTCGAGGACCGCGGCGAGGTGCGGATCGTGTCCGGGGTGAGCGCGGACGCCGAACTGGTGGTCGAGCTCGAATCCGGTGCGTGGCAGGACTACCTCTACGAACTGCGCACCAGCCGGGGGCTGGTCGAGTCGCACGCGGTGCGGTTCGTGCGCGGCGGGTTCGACGACTGGGACGTATGGGAGCCGGCGATCCGCTGCATGTACTCCGGCACGCCGATCTACCACCCCGAGGCACTGGATCTGCGCGACCTCGCGGATCGGCCGATCGACCTGCACCGGGACTTCACCACCCACGACGACCCCGACGAGATGGCGCATTTCCTGCGGGCCACCGGCTACCTGGTGGTGCGTCAGGTCTTCGACGCGGACCGGGTCGAGGAGTTGGCGGGCGAGGTGGACCGGATCCGGGGTCTGTGCCGCGAGGGCGACCGGGGATCGTTGTGGGCGGACGGGCCCGGCGGGCTGCGCGCGCCCTACCGGTTGACCTATCTGGGCATGCGCTCGCCGCGGATCGCCGCGCTGGCCGACGACCCGACCGTACGCATGTTGTGCGGCCTGGCCGGGCAGGACGTGGTCGCGGTGACCGACCGCGACTCCGGACAGATCGCCGTGCTCAAGGAGTTCGGCACCACGCCCGAACCGCTGTCCGTCCCGGACCTGCCCTGGCACAAGGACTGTGCGCTCGGTGGTTGTCCGATCACGTGTCCGCGCGTGCACGTGGGCATCCGGCTGGACGCGGTGAGCCAGGACAGCTCCCAGCTCTACGCGCTGGCCGGCTCGTGGGGCACGGTCGCACACGAGCGGTATACGCCGGCCCAGTGGGCGGAGTTGCCGGTGGTCGGGATCACCACCGAACCCGGCGATGTGACCGTACACATGGGCTGCGGCCTGCACGCGGGACCCGCGGCGACCGGGCCGGCCCGCCGCCGCACGCTGTACGTGCAGTTCGATAATCCGCGCATCTTCGACGTGACGAACCCGTACGAGACGTACGAGCAGGTGATCCCGGGCTACGGGAACGGCGATCTGCTCACCATGTCGCGGATGTGAGCAGGACACGAAGCGGCGGGTGGGCGAGCCCGGATGCGGCGCGGGGCGGCCTCAGCGGGGGTTGCGTTTGGTGACCTTGCCCTGGGCGTCGGCTTCGAGGGATGCCTTGCCGGCGGCGTCCGTGACGGTGACCCGGATGGTGAGCGTGCCGGTCGCGGCGTCGGGGTCGACGGTGATCCGCCACGAGGTGGGGTCGGTGATGCCCAGTTTGGTCTGTGCCTCGCGGACCAGGGCGGGGAGGCGTTCGTAGGGCAGGGCGTTCAGGTCGATCACCGCACCGGGTTGCGGCGGGGTGCCCCGGATGCCGCGGACCGCCATCACGTGTTCGTCGATGCTGAATTCACTGGCGATGCCGGTGTGCATCCCGGTGATCAGGGAACCGGCGGCGCGTCGCATCTCGCCGTTGTCGAGCATCGATCCCGAGGTCGCCGTCCCGGTGACCGTCGAGGTCGAGGTGGTGAACGAGGACGAGTGGCTCTCGGTGGTCGTCGTCGAGGACGAGGAGGACGTCGTGGTGGGGCGGTCGTCCTGCTCGAACAGGTCCGCGCGGAAGAACAGGACCACGGCCGCGGCGCCGAGCAGCAGACCCGCGGTGGCGAGCAGGCAGAACGCCCCTCCCTCCTTCGGACCCGCCACGAGTGCGGACTCCGGGGCCGAATCCACCGATTCGGTCGCCGCTCGACGGGCCCACTCGCCGGGCGGCGAGGTGAGGATCTTGACGTCCCACGGCTCGTCGCGGCGGTACTCGACCACGATCACGCCGCGCGGCCGGTAGTCGGGGATGTCCACCAGGTTGATGTCCTGGCTGGTCTCGACCCGGTACGCGGCCCGCTCGTCCGGCGCGACGGTCAGTACGAACTCGACCGGCACGTTGGCGGATTCGCCGCCGATGGCCCGCCGGCTCTCGATCACGGCCAGTGCGGGCAGGACCGGGCCGCGCGGGTTGCGCGCGCGATGGATGCGTCCCGCGACGCCCACGACGACGACGTCGAGTACGAAGAGCCCGACGCCGATCGCGACCACGAGCGGGCGTTCGAGAATGCCCCCGACCACGAAGCCGGCCAGCGCGATGCCGATCACGCCCCCGCCGAGAAATCCACCCACGGCGGCCTTGAACCGCGCGCCGGCGGAACTCTTGCGGGTTTCGATGATCGCCATGGCGGCGATTGTGCCGGGCGCGGATGGACGGCGAAAGGCGCCCGGGCGAAATGCGGATCCCGACTCCGGGGACGTGGGGAGATCCCCCGAATCATCGCCGCACACCACCCCACGACAGGCGATCCACCGCCCCGAAACCACGGCCCCGCCGGCACCACCGAACCCGCGCAGGCCGCGCGACCCCGCACCGCCGCTCCACGCCGCGCGGCCGACCCGGCATCCGCCCACCCGCGACGCGCGGCCCCTCGGCAGCCGCCCCGCTCGGCCCGACCCGACCCGCCTCAGTGGCGGATCGCGTGGCCGATTTCGGCCTTGTTCACGTCGGTCAGCTTTCGGTTGCTCTTCGCGGTGCCCTTGGCCTGCTTGCCGGCCTCGACGTTGTCGATGTTCAGCACGATCGCGTCCAGCAGCTTGCCGCCGGCGTCGCGGAACTCGACCGCGACGGTGTAGTCGGCGGTCTCGGCGGTCTTGTTCTCGACGGTGACCTCGGCGGTGGTGCGATCGCCCTCGGTCCGGATCGGGCCGACCGAGGCGTCGGCCGTCGCGTCGAGGCCGCCCTTGATCTCGGCCAGTTTCGAAGCCGCCGCCGCGCTCGCCGAGGACAACGCGTCCTTCGCCTCCGATCCGGCCGACTCCAGCGCGGATGCGATCGAGGTGGGCGCCGAGTCGTCGGCGCCGCCGCCGTTGTCGTCGCCGCACGCCGCCGAGGTCAGGGCCAGCACGGCGGCGATCGACAGCGCGCCGACGGTACGGCCGTACTTGCTCGCCATGGTCGTTGCTCCTCGCCTGGGGCCACGGGGCAAAAGGGGTGCCCGCATACGAAAGGCACGAGTGTCCACGCGGCGGCCGGTTAAACGCCCCGATCGGCCACCGGGTCGTCGATATGGCCGCCGAGCTGGATGCTTACCTCTATGTCAGTACCTGACAAATTAGTAGGTACTTGTGGGAGGGAGTGTGTCGATCAAGCATGGTGCCGGTGGCGGACGCCCCGCCTCCCCCGCCCCACCGACGCTTGGAGAAGCCCCGTGAGCGAGCAGCACCCGACCCCCGTGAGCGTCCTCGGCCTCGGTGCGATGGGCAGGGCGATCGCCGACGCGATCCACCGGGGCGGCCACCCCACCACCGTCTGGAACCGCACCGCGGGCCGCGCCGACTCCCTGGTCGCCAAGGGTCTGGCCCTTGCCCCCACCGCGACCGCCGCGGTCGAGGCGTCGCCCGTGATCGTGGTGTGCCTGCTCGACGACGCGTCGGTACGCGACACGCTGACCCCCCTGGCCGACTCGCTGGCCGGCCGCCTGGTGATCAACGTGACCACGATGACTCCGCAGCAGGCCCGGGAGGCCGCCGCCTGGGCCGCCGAGCAGGGCATCGAGTACCTCGCCGGCGCGATCATGGCCATTCCGCAGATGATCGGTCTGCCGGTCGCCTCGCTGCTCTACAGCGGCTCGACGGCGGCTTTCGACACGCATCGCCCGCTGCTCGAACTGCTCGGCGGCGCGCGCTTCTTCGGCAGCGACGCGGGGCGCGCCGCGCTGTACGACCTGGCGCTGCTCGGGTCGATGTACGCGATGTTCGCCGGCGTCGCGCACGGCGCCGCGATGGTGGCCTCCGAGGGGTTGCCGACGGCCGAGTTCGTGGCCATGGCCGGACCCTGGATCAGCGCGATGACCACGGGCCTGCCCAGGCACGCGGAGTACTTCGACAGCGGCGACTACGCCGCCGAGGTACAGAGCCTGGACTTCAACAAGGCGGCCCTCGACACCATCGCCGAGGCGAGCCGAGAACAGGGTGTCGGCACCGACGTGATCGCCGCCGTACAGACCCTGATCGACCGTCAGGTGGCGGCCGGCCACGGCAAGGACAGCTTCGCCCGGATCTTCGAGAGCATCCGCCACCCGGCCGACGCATCCTGACCCGCAGCCCGCACGGGCCCCGGCCCGAGGGCCCGCCCGGGTCCCTGACCCGAAGCCGCACCCCCCACATCCCGACCCGACCCGCCCACCCCGGCTCGACCCCACCCGGCCCGATCCCCCGCACTCCGAACCACGCGGCGGGATCGGGCTTCACCACGTCCGGGCCGACGCCCGACGCACCACGCCCCTTGAATAGTTCACCAGGTTAAGTTACAACACGTAACGTAAATCCCGAGGAGCGCACCCGGCCCCGAGACTCGCCGTCGGATCGGACCCGCCCACGTCGGCACCCGTGATCCGGCACAAGTAATAGGGAGAACAGCCCATGGCCGATCTGCTGGTACGCGGAGGAACCGTCGTGGACGGAACGGGGGCGGCCCCGTTCCGAGCCGACGTGCGCGTCAAGGACGGCGTGATCGTCGAGGTCGGGCCCGACCTGGCCCCCAGCGGCGGCGAGCGGGTCGTCGAGGCCGCCGGCGCCTACGTCGCACCCGGCTTCATCGAGGCGCACACCCACGTCGACGGTGCCATGTGGTGGAACCCGGACCTGGACCCGCTGCCCGCCTACGGCACCACCACGGTCGTCTTCGGCAACTGCGGCATGTCGGTGGCACCGCTTCAGGAGAGCGCGCGCGGACCCGTGCTCGACCTCTTCTGCTTCCTGGAGGACCTCCCGCTGTCCGCCTTCCAGGACAAGGTGCCGTGGACGTGGGAGCGCTGGCCCGAGTACAGCAGCGCGGTCAAGGGTCAGGCCGTCTCGGTCAACGTGGCCGGCTTCGTCGGGCACCTGACCCTGCGCACCACGGTGATGGGCGCAGAGGCGTCCTGGTCCCGCGCGGCGACGCCCGAGGAGATCGCGGAGATGGCCGCACTGCTCGACGAATCGTTGACTCATGGAGCAATCGGTTTGTCGACCAATGTGTTCGACAAGGATCGCTACCTCAAGCCGGTACCGACCCGACTGGCCGAGGACGCCGAGTTCGAGGCGCTCGCCGACGTGCTCGCCCGGCATCCCGGCGCGACGCTCCAGATGATCACCAGGTTCAACGAGCCGGAGAGCATCGACGCCGATGTGGAGCGATTCGCCCGAATCTGCAAGCCGCGCGGGATCCGCGCCCAGTGGACCGCGATCCCGTCCACCGTGCGGGAGGACTACCTGCGCGAACAGACGATCGCGCTGCATCGACGGCTGCGTGCCGACGGCGTGGACTTCTGGCCCAATGTCCCGCATAAGCCGCTGGAGCCGTTCTTCAACTTCGAGCGCGCGCTCACCTTCCAGCGGGTGGCCGCCTGGAACCACTGGATCAACGGTCCGGCCGAGACCAAGCTCGCCACCCTCGCCGATCCGCAGTGGCGGGAGCAGGCCCGCGAGGACTGGGACAACCGGGTCTCGTCGTCGACATCTCGACTGGATCGCCCCGAGTCGCTGATCCTCGCGATCTCCGAGACCGGCCACGGCCCACTGGACATCTCGCTCAAGGAGTACGCGGACCGGAAGGGACTGCACATCTCCGACGCACTGGCCACCTGGATCGGCAACAACGGCATCCTGTCCTGCCTGCGCGGCATCCCGGACGAGTTCGACGAGCCGGTCGTGGCCGGCCTGTTCAACGAGCCGCACACGCTGACCAACATCAACGACTCCGGCGCGCACCTGCAGCTGTTCTGCGGCTCGGGCGAGAACGTCTACCTGCTCACCCGCTACGTGCGCGACACCGGCCTGATGACGGTCGAGGAGGCCGTGCACAACCTGACCGGCAAGCTCGCCGGCTTCTTCGGCCTGAACGACCGGGGGGTGATCGCCCCGGGCCGGGCGGGCGACCTGGTGGTGTTCGCGCTCGACGAGATCGAGGTGCGACCCGAGGAGAAGCGGTACGACAACCCCGACGGCTCGTGGCGCTTCACCCGCGGCCCGGCCGGCGTCCGGGCCACCATCGTGCGCGGCGTGCCCACGGTGTTGGACACCGAGCCCACCGGGGAGCGGCCGGGCACGATGGTGGGGCTTGTTTCGTTGCAGAACTGACGGAACGTCACATAAGCGCGTTTACCCTTGGGGTACGGCGGTGGGTCGACCGACCTACCGCCGTGTCACATTTTTGTGACGATCCACCATAGGCACCGTCAAGGGACGCGAGTCGAAGGGACGCTACGGCCAACGTGATCGATGCCACGGACCGCGTACGGGGAGCGGGACCTGCGGCCTCTTCACAGCAGGCATGCGCGGAGGGCAACCTTGTGGATACGGGCAACCGGGTCCACGGCCGAAATAGACTCGAACAGCGTCCGAATTACGCGGGTTCGAGCAGGACCGGTTCGCCGTGAGCGATCACCGCCGGAAGCGCGATGGCCCTCCGTCTAGGTAGCATCCGCCGAGTGCCGCCCGTTACCGACGGGCACGCCCCCCGACAAAGGTTCTCGATGAGTGACGATTCCCCCTCGCCGGCTTCGGCGGGGTTCGCGCCGAGGCAACAGCCGCGCCTGGCCAAGGGAGCTTCTCCCTGGCTCGTGCCGACGGCTGTGACCGGCGCGTTGACC
Organism: Embleya sp. NPDC050493; assembly: GCF_044458105.1. Taxonomy (NCBI): domain Bacteria; kingdom Bacillati; phylum Actinomycetota; class Actinomycetes; order Kitasatosporales; family Streptomycetaceae; genus Embleya; species Embleya sp. NPDC050493. The sequence goes on along the minus strand of NZ_JBITHP010000006.1, from coordinate 162,437 downwards.
GGCTTGGCCGCACTGCGCAACCGGCGCTGGGCCTTCGCGGCCGTGCCGACGCTGGCGCTGACCGGTGGCATGTTGTGGTTCTTCCGTGACCCGGAGCGCACCATCCCCGCCGACGGCGTGATCGCCTCGGCCGATGGCGTGGTCCAGAGCATCGACGCCTGGCCCGACGGCCGCACCAGGATCGCGACCTTCATGAGCCCGTTGAACGTGCACGTGAACCGTGCGCCGCTCGACGGCGTCGTGAAGTCCGTGGAGCACAAGGCCGGCGGATTCGTCCCGGCATTCAACAAGGAAAGCGAGCACAACGAACGCGTTGTGTGGATCTTCGACACCGCGATCGGCGATGTGGAACTCGTGCAGATCGCCGGCACCGTGGCGCGGCGCATCGTGCCGTATCTGGAGCCGGGTACCGAGGTCGCCTGTGGCGACCGGATCGGGCTGATCCGGTTCGGTTCACGCGTGGACGTGTACCTGCCGCCGGGCATCGAGCCCGCGGTGACCGTGGGACAACGGACAACGGCGGGAGAGACACGTCTTGACCGGGACTGATTACGACGATACGACCGACCTGGACGCCTCCGAACTGAACATTCTGGGCACCCCGGTCGAGGACGATCCGCAGGCGTGCCTGTCCGCGCGGATCTCGGTCGCGGACGTGCTCACGCTGGGCAACGCGGCGAGTGGCTTCATGGCGATCTACTTCCTCGCCTGTTCGGTCATGGCCTCGCGCGGTGGCGACGTGGGCGTCTCGGCCGAGCGCAGCCTGGCCGCGGCCGTGGTGCTGATGCTGGTCGGCGCGCTGTGCGACCTGTGTGACGGCATGGTGGCGCGCAAGCTGCGGATGTCCTCGCTGGGCGCGCAGCTGGACAACCTCGCGGACGTGATCACCTTCGGCGTCGCACCGGCGTTCTTCGTGGTCACCTGGGCGGCGGTACCGATGAACACCGGGCAGGCGCCCGCCGCCGTCCTGGTGGCGCTGTCGGTGCTGATCGGCGGCGTGTTGCGGCTGGCCAGATTCGCGACCACCCCGGGACGCCCGGGGGTGTTCCAGGGCATGCCGATCCCGATGGCCGCGATGACGGTCGTCTCGATCGTGCTGCTCGACCTGCCGTTCACGCCCGCGGCGGTGCTGATCGTGGCCGTGTCCGGACTGATGGTGAGCCGGATCGAATACCCGAAGCCGCAGGGCAACATGGCGATTTTGGTGATGGCCGGGATCGCCCTGAGCATGAGCTGCCTGATCGCCTGGGCCGCCGACGCACCGGGCAGCGAGTGGATGCTCAACATGGGCGCCACGACCCAGGTCACCCTGGCGCTGCTCGTGCCCGCGATGGCGATGGCCCGCAAGGGCGTCGAGCGCATCGGCCTGCGGATGATCCGCTAGCCGAGGCACACCCCGCGTCACCGAAACGCCGTCACCCACCGGGTGGCGGCGTTTCGCGTCGTTCGCGCGAGGCGGGCGGGCGCCGAGCATGCCCTCCCCCCGGGCGCAGCGGGCCCCGAGCAGCCCTCCCGGGGCCCCAGCGGCCCCGGGGGCGCCCTACCGCATCCGGTGCGCCAGCCCGGTGAACCGCTTGCCCGTCGAGGCGGTGCGCACCGCCTGGCCCAACGCGCGCCGCGAGCCGACCAGCACCACCAGGCGCTTCGCGCGCGTGATCGCCGTGTAGAGCAGATTGCGCTGGAGCATCATCCAGGCACCCATGGTGACCGGGACCACCACCGCCGGATACTCGCTGCCCTGCGAGCGGTGGATGGTGACCGCGTACGCATGCGAGAGCTCGTCGAGTTCGGCGAAGTCGTAGTCGACCTCCTCGTCCTCCTCGGTGCGCACGACCAGCTTCTGGTCCTCGGGAGACAGCGCGACCACCACACCGCCGGTGCCGTTGAAGACGCCGTTCGCGCCCTTGTCGTAGTTGTTGCGGATCTGGGTGACCTTGTCGCCGACCCGGAAGGTGCGCCCGCCGAAGCGCTTCTCCGGCAGGCCCTCGCGGCCGGGCGTGAGCGCCTGCTGGAGCAGCAGGTTGAGCGCGCCGGCGCCGGCCGGGCCGCGGTGCATCGGGGCCAGCACCTGGATGTCGCGGCGCGGGTCCAGGCCGAACTTGCGCGGGATGCGGCGGGCGACCACGTCGACGGTGAGCGTGGCCGCGTCCTCGGTCTCCTCGGCGGGGAAGAGGAAGAAGTCGGCCAGGCCGTCGGTGATCGGCGGACGGCCCGCGTTGATCCGGTGTGCGTTGGTGACCACTCCGGACTGCTGCGCCTGACGGAAGATCTGCGTCAGCCGTACCCGGGGCACCCGCTCGGCCGCGAGCAGGTCGCGCAGCACCTCGCCGGCGCCCACGCTGGGCAACTGGTCCACGTCGCCGACGAACAGCACGTGTGCGCCGGCGGGTATCGCCTTGATCAGCTTGTTGGCCAGCAGCAGGTCGAGCATCGATGCCTCGTCGACGACGACCAGGTCCGCGTCCAGCGGCCGGTCCTGGTCGTAGGCCGCGTTGCCGCCGGGCTGGAGCTGGAGCAGCCGGTGCACGGTGGCCGCCTCGCACCCGGTCAGCTCGGCCAGCCGCTTGGCCGCCCGGCCGGTGGGCGCGGCCAGGATCACCTTGGCCTCGCGGGCGCGGGCGAGTTCCACCACGGAGCGCACGGTGAAGCTCTTGCCGCAGCCGGGGCCGCCGGTGAGCACGGCGACCTTGGCGGTCAGCGCCAGTCGTACGGCCTGTTCCTGTTCGGGGGCCAGCGCGGTGCCGGTGCGGGCGCGCAGCCAGTCCAGGGCCCGGGCCCAGTCCAGTTCGGCGAACGCGGCCAGTCGGTCCTCCCGGGCGCCCAGCAGGGTGCGCACCCGGCCGGCGAGGGAGAGTTCGGCGCGATGGAAGGGCACCAGGTAGACGGCCTGGACGGGATCGCCCTGGGTGCCGGATACGGTGACCGGGCCGGGCAGTTCCTCACACACCACCCCCTCCTCGCCGACCAACTCGTTGAGGCAGCGCACCACCTGCACGGAGGGCACGTCCAGGATCTTGACCGCCTCGGCGACCAGGACGTCCGCGGGCAGGTAGCAGTGGCCGCTGTCGGTGCCCTCGGACAGCGTGTACTGCAGGCCCGCCTTGATCCGCTGCGGCGCGTCGTGCGGTATCCCCACGGCCTTGGCGATCGCGTCGGCGGTCTTGAAGCCGATCCCCCACACGTCGGCGGCCAGCCGGTACGGCTCGGTGCGCACCACGGTGATCGACGCGTCGCCGTACTCCTTGAAGATGCGCACCGCGGGCGACGTGGAGATGCCGATGCCCTGGAGGAAGACCATCACCTCCTTGATCGCCTTCTGTTCCTCCCACGCGGCGGCGATCAGCTTGGTGCGCTTGGGGCCCAGCCCCGGGACCTGGATGAGCTGAGTGGCGTCCTCGTCGATCACGTCCAGCGAGCGCACCCCGAAGTGCTCGACGATCCGGTCGGCGGTCTTGGGGCCGATGCCCTTGATCAGTCCCGAGCCGAGGTAGCGCCGGATGCCCTGCACGGTGGCCGGCAGCACGGTGCTGAACGACTCGACCTGGAACTGTTTGCCGAACTGCGGGTGGCTGCCCCAGCGACCGCGCATCCGGATCGACTCGCCGGGTTGGGCGCCCAGCAGCGCGCCGACCACGGTGAGCAGTTCGGTGCCGTGCCGGCCGGTGTCCACGCGGGCGACGGTCCAGCCGTTCTCGTCGTTCTGGTAGGTGATGCGCTCCAGGACGGCCTCGAGAACGGCGCCTGTCCCGCCCCCCGTTTCGGCGCCGGGCGGCATCCCCGGCAGCGTGCCTGTCATGCCGCCCGAGACTAGCCAACCGCAGTGACAGCAGAACTAGAACACGTTCTCTTTCTGCTCGTCGACACCATTGACTGTGTCACATATCGGCGGTACGTTCCGGGGACTCCATGCTCCGAGCCGCAGGTTCACCGCAGCTCAAAAACCGTGAGGACACACGCATGCCCGTCATCAACGAGCAGGTCGAGATCGCTGCCGCCCCCGAGGCCGTGTGGGCCAAGCTGACCGACTACAGCGTCTTCGGCGAGTGGATGGTCCCGCACGTCGAGTTCCCGGGCGGCGCGCCGGAGAAGCTCGAGGCCGGCGTGACCTACGACGAGAAGATGAAGCTGATGGGCTTCCCGGCGGACATCAAGTGGACGATCAAGGACGTCGAGGCGGGCAAGTCGCTGGCCCTCGACGGCAAGGGTCCGATGGGCGTCATCATGACCGAGGTCTTCATCGTCGAGGCCGCGGGCGCCGGTTCGGTGCTGCGGATCGAGTCCGAGGTCAAGGGCGGCGCGGTCCAGATGATGGCCGGCAAGGTCACCAAGGCCACCCAGGAGGCGCTGATCGAGTCGCTGGCCAAGTTCGCCGCGCTCGTCAAGTAACCCGCCCGGTCACCCGCACACCCGTCGCCGCCCACCCGGCGACACCCCCACGACGACCATCCACCCGGTGTATCCGCCCGGGCGGATGGTCGTCGTGCGTACCGGGTCCGCCCACCCGTCGCGCGCGCCTGGAACAATGGCGATCCATCGTCGAGCGCCGCGACCCCTCGGAGGGACCTGACGTGCCGTCAACTTCCGCCCACTTCCCGTGGGCCCTGCACCGGACCAGGCTCGACAACGGTCTGCGTGTGGTGGTCTGCCCGGACGCCACGGTGCCGCTCGCCGCGGTCAACCTCTGGTACGACGTGGGATCACGGCACGAGGTCGAGGGCAAGCACGGCTTCGCCCACCTCTTCGAGCACCTGATGTTCGAGGGCTCCGCGCACGTGGAGAAGGGCGGCCACTTCGCCGCGATCGAGGGGTGCGGCGGCGACGGCATCAACGCCTCGACCAGCCCGGACCGCACCAACTACTACCAGACGGTGCCCTCGGGACAGCTGGACCTCGCGCTGTGGCTGGAGGCCGACCGGATGGGCTCGCTCGCGCTGACCCAAGAGACCCTGGACAACCAGCGCGAGGTGGTCAAGAACGAGCGCCGGCAGCGCTACGACAACGTGCCCTACGGGACCTGGAGCGAGGAGATGATGGCCCTCGCCTACCCCGAGGGCCACCCCTACGCCACCTCCACGATCGGCTCGATGGCCGAGCTGGACGGCGCCGAACTCGCCGACTTCACCGCGTTCCACGAGACCTACTACGCGCCGGACAACGCGGTGCTCACGGTGGTCGGCGACGTGCGACCCGAGCAGGTGGTGGCGCTGGCCGAGAAGTACTTCGGCGGCATCGCCCCGCGCGGTTCCTTCCCGCAGCCCACCCCCGCGCCGCTGCCGCCGCGCTTCGGGGCCGGCCGGCATGTGACGGTGCACCGGGACGTGCCCGCGCCGCGCCTGTTCCTGTGCCACCGCGCGCCGCGCTTCGGCACCCCGGACGCGGCGGCCGCGAGCGTGTTGGCGACCGCCGTCGGCCGCGGTCGGGGCAGCCGGCTGTACCGGGAGTTGGTCACCGCACGCAATCTGGCCCAGGCCTCCGGCGCGTTCCTGTCCGCCTGGAACCACCTGCACTTCGAATCGGTCCTGATGGGCTCGTGCGCTCCCAGCGAGGGCGTCGAACCGGAGGAACTGCTCGACGCCTACGTCGGGGTCTGCGACGAGGTCGCGCGCGAGGGGGTGACCGAGGCCGAACTCGACCGGGTGCGGGCGGTGTTGTCCGGCGAATGGCTGCGCGAGGTGGCCACCGCCGCCGGCCGGGCCGACGCGATCGGCCGATTCACCACCCGCTTCGGCGACGCGGAGTCGATCCGCGGCCACCTCGACGAGTTGCTCGCGGTCACCGCCGAGGACGTGCACCGGGTCGCCCGCGACCTGCTGCACCCGGACAACCGGATCGTGCTGGAGTTCCGCCCGCAAGCCGCCGAGGCCGGCGCCGACATCGAGACCACCGAGCCGGAGGCCGCCGCATGAGCGAGCACATCGCGACCCGCCACACCCTGGTCGCCGAGCGACCCGCCGGCGCGGCGCCGCGCCCGTACCGCTTCCCCGAGGTCCGCCGGGTCACGGTGGACGGCGGCGAGGTGATCGGCGCACACGTGCCCGGACGCAGCCTGGCCTGGATCAAGTTGGTGATGGAAAGCGGCGCGCTGCACGAGCCGGTCGGCCTGGACGGCCTGGCCCGGATCACCTGCTCGCTGCTCGACGAGGGCAGCCTGGACCGCGACGCGGACGCCTTCGGCCTGGCCATCGAGGCGCTCGGCGCGAACTGGCGGCTCGCCTGCGGGTGGGAGACCCAGGAGGTCGGCCTCGACCTGCCCGCCGATCGACTCGGCGCGGGCCTGGACCTGGTCGCCGAGGCGGTCCGTCGGCCGGCCTTCGCCGACGTCGACGTCGAGCGCTTCCTCGCCGACCACGTGCGCTCGCTGAAGACCTCCTGGGCCCAGCCCGGCACCCGCGCCGGACTCGCCTTCCGGCGGGCCCTGTTCGGCCCGGACAGTCGGCTCGGCGGACTCCTCGGCGGCACCCCCGACACGGCGGTCGCCCTGGACGCCGACGCGATCCGCGGCTTCCACGCGGCGCGGATGACCGCGCCCGGCACCCTGGCTGTGGTCGGCGACCTGGACACGATCGACCTCGCCGCGCTGGGCCGGACCGTCTTCGCGGGCGCGACCGGCACCGCGACGCGGGCCGAGCTCACCGGAACCGCCGACACCCCCTCGACCGGGCGCGCGATCGTGGTGGACCGCCCCGGCGCCGTGCAGTCGGTGCTGCGGATCGGCCACACCGCGCCGCCGCGCTCGACCCCGGACCTGATCCCCATCGAACTGTTCGCCGACGTGCTCGGCGGCGCCTTCGGCTCCCGGCTCAACCACCTGCTGCGCGAGGTCAAGGGCTACACCTACGGCGCACACGCGAGCTTCGGCCACGGCCGCCGCTCCGGCTCGTTCACCGTCTCCGCGTCCGTGCACACCGAGGTGACGGCCGCCGCGGTCGTGGACACGATCGGCGAGATCCGCCGGATGCACGCCGACGGCGTCACGCCGGACGAACTCGCCGCCACACGCGCCCACTCGCTCGGCAGCATGCCGATCAACCTGCAAACCCCGGGCGGCATCGGCGGCCGACTGGTCGAGGCGATCGTGCACGGCCTGCCGGACGACCACGTCACCGCCGAATACGCGGAGATCCTGGCCACCGACCCGGAATCGGTCGACCACGCCGCACACACGCACCTGCGCCCGGACGAACTCGCCGTGATCGTGGAGGGCGACGCGTCCCGCATCGTGCCCGACCTGCGCGCAGCGGGCTTCGAGGTGGTGCCGTCCGAGCTCTGACCCCTTACTCGCCCGCCACGTAGACCTGCCGGTATCCGCTCCACACCGCCGGTCCCAAGTCCTGTGGCACATGCGGGGGGAGCGGCCACATCGGGCCGCTCACCTCGCACAGGACCACGTGCAGCCCCTCGCCCGCGTCGAACCAGCGCAGGCCCACCGCCCCGGGTGAGCGCAGCAGTTCGGCGACCGCCTCCTCGTGCAGCCAGCGTCCCATCGCCGCACCCGAGCCGTGCGCGGTCAGGTGCAGCAGCTTGTCGCCCGCCGGGAAGAGCCGACTCGCCGACACGTTGGGCCAGCGGCGGATCTCCCGGCAGTCCAGGCGCGAGGAGGTGACCGCGCCCATCAGTTCGGGCGGCAGCCGCGTGCCGGCGGTGTCGTGCAGCTCGCCGGCGGCGGCGAGCACCCCGACGTGCTTGAGGTCGTACACCGTCAGGTAGCGCGCCGCCGGCGGCCCGGCCTCGGCCTCACCGTTGCCGAACGCCCCGCACAGCACGAAGCGGCGGGCCCGCCGGAAACCGGGCATCCGCAACAGGTCGTCGTGGTGCCGGTCGCACCAGGGGGAAAAGGTGCCGTCGAGCGCCTCGGGCAGATCCGACCGCAGGTGCAGCAGGCCCGCACCGGTGGGAAACCCGTCCAGGTCCAGACGCGGTATCGCGGGTTGGTCGGACATCGTTTGCGCCTCCCCCGGGACCCTCACGCTTGGCTGTCCCTGGCGCAGGCGGGCACTGACGGAGGGTCAAAGCCTTGTTACCCACCGGTCGGGGAAAGCATGTCCTCTTTGCCGAACATCCGGGCCGCCTCGCGGGCGCTCGGCGTGCCCGCGTCGGGATCGGCGCCCGCGCCCACGAGCGCCGCCACGACCTCGCCCTCGCTCTTGAACACGGCGCCCGCCAGCGGAGTCTGCCCGCGGTCGTTCGCCCGGTCCGGGTCCGCGCCGCGGGTGAGCAACGCGCGGACCGCGTCGGCGTGTCCGTGGTAGGCGGCGAGCATCAGCAGGGTGTCGCCCCGGTCGTTGGCCAGGTTCACCGGCAGGCCCGCGTCCACGTAGCGGCCGAGCGTCTCGGCGTCGCCGGTGCGCGCGGCCTCGAACAGCCGCCCGGCCAGCTCCTGGATCGCCTGTTCGTCCTGTTCGGACCGGTGTTCCGGCTGCTGCTCGCTCATGGTCGACCTCCGAGAACACGACGACGTACGGCTGTGGCGGTCGAGCCGACACCGGACCCGACCGGATCCGAACCTATCGGGTGGCGCGCCGCCGCAACGGCGCCGCCGGCCGAGGCGCGCGTGTGAGAATCGGTGCGATCGTGGCCCCGGATCCCAAGGAGACGGCTCGTGCGCCATCCGCACCACCTCGACCTCGACGCCTACTTCGCCCGCACCGGCTGGTCGGGCGAGCGGGCACCCACCTGGGCGACACTGCGTTCGCTGCACCTGGCGCACGTGGTCGGCATCCCGTTCGAGAATGTCGAGGTCCTCCTCGGCGGGGTGCCCTCGCTGGAGCCGGCCGACCTGGAGGACAAGCTGGTCCGTCAGGGCCGGGGCGGTTACTGCTTCGAACACAACCTGCTCTTCGCCCGCGTGCTGGAGGAGTTGGGCTTCGGCGTCACCCGGCTGGCCGCCCGGGTGCGGATGGGCTCGGACGAGATCCGCCCGATGACCCACATGCTGCTCTCGGTCGAGGTGCCCGGCGAGGCGCACCCCTATATCGCGGATGTCGGCTTCGGCAGCGGCGGTCTGTTGGAGCCGCTGCCGCTGCTGCCGGGCGTGGCCAGTCCGCAGGGGGCGTGGCGCTACCGGCTGGTGCGCGAGCGGGACCTGTGGCTGCTGCAGACCGTGTACGGCGAGGACGGCTGGTTCACCGTGTACGCGTTCACCCTGGAGCGCCGGGAGTTGGTCGACTTCGAGGTGGCCAACTGGTACATCGCGACGCACCCGAGCTCGCCGTTCCGCAATACGCTGCGAGTCCAGTGCAGCGGTCTGCATCGGCGTGCGTACATCGACGACCGGCGGCTGACCGTGGTGCACAGCGACGGGTCCCGGGAGGAACGCGAGTTGGCGAACGATCACGAGGTGCTGCGGCTCCTGGTCCGCGACTTCGGGTTGCTGCTGCCCTGGGACACCGCCTTCCCCGCGCCGTCGGCGCCGTCCGAGCCATCCGCGCGCCGAGAAGGGCCCCGACACCCCGAATCCGCCGCGCGAACCGAGGAGAGCTGAGCCATGTCCTTCGACAAGCAGGTGCAGGTCACCGCCGAGCTGTACGACTACATCCTGGACCACTCGCTCGCGCCGGACGAGGTCCAGCGCGGGGTGATCGAACGCACCCGGGAGATGGGCCGGTTCGCCGGCTTGCAGGTACCGGCCGAGCAGGGCGCGCTGTTGACCCTGCTGGCGGGCGTGATCCGACCGAAGGTCGCGGTCGAGGTCGGCACGTTCACCGGCTACTCGGCGCTGTGCATCGCCAAGGGCCTGGCCGAGGGCGGCCGGCTGCTGTGTTGCGACGTGTCCGAGGAGTGGACCACGATCGCCCGCGAGGCGTGGCGCGAGGCGGGCGTGGAGGACCGGATCGATCTGCGCATCGCCCCGGCCCTGGAGACGCTGGACGCGCTGCCCTCGCACCCGCACATCGACCTGGCGTTCCTGGACGCGAACAAGGACGGCTACATCTCCTACTGGGAGGCGCTGGTTCCCCGGATGCGCCCGAACGGACTCCTGATCGTCGACAACGTGCTCTACGGCGGCCTGGTCCTCAAGCCGAGCGGCGACCCGACGCCGGAGGCGGTGGCCGCGTTCAACGCACACGTCAAGGCCGACCCGAGGGTCGAGCCGGTGATGCTTCCGGTCGCGGACGGGATCACCCTGGCCCGGGTGAAGGACCTGAACGAGCTGTGATCCGAGGGCCGGACGGGCCGTCGCCGGCCCGTCCGGTCTCTTCGACCCGGCCGGCGTTCGCGGCCCGTCCGGTGCGCGGGTGCCGTGCGTAAGCCGCCCGTTCAGCCGCGATCGACCAGGATCCGGCGCAACCGCTTCGCCTCGCCGACTGCTCGTGAACTCCCCTTCCGGTCGGCCAGCGCGTCCAGCCCCGGGATCGACCCGGCCCGCGCGCCGCCGCTCGCGGCGGTCTCCGCGGCCACCGCCAGGGCGTCCGCGAGGCCGGTCTGCTTCGTACCGGCGAGCAGATCGGGCAGGAAGCCGCTCAGCACGCCCCACACCGCCCGCCCCGCACCCGCCCGGGCCGCCTCCTGCAACGAGGTGACGACCCGGGTGGTCTTCAGGCCCCGGGTACGCACCGCCTCGCCGATGTCGCGGCCCAGCGCCGCGGTGTCCCACGCGTCGCCCCGCGCCGCCAGGGTCACCACCGCGTCCACCGCGGCGGCGCGATCCTCGGCCGTCCGCGCGCCGAGCGCGTAGGCCAGCGCGAGCGACATGCCCGGTCCGAGCGGGCCGTGCGCCTCGGCCAGCGCGGGCAGGATCTCCGCGCCTCGGCAGATCCCGTCGATCCCGTGTTGGGTACGGATCGCCACGTGCGCGGCGAGCGCGTCCCGGTCCCGGGGCAACACCAGCGGCCAGCAGTGCAGATCCGGCTCGGTGTTCTCGGACCGTCCGCCGCCGCGCGCGGCGGCCCCCGGGTCGGCCAGGTCGTACAGGACCAGCGCGCTCTCGGGCAGCAGCTCACGATCGCCGGGGGCGACCGAGGCCAGGGGGCCGTCGAAGTACACCCAGCCCCGGTCGCCGTAGGAGAACTCGCGGTGGATCCGGTCGAAACGCCGCCGCCCGACGACCGCGGCCGGCGGCCCGCCGGCGGCCAGCACCGCGGCCACCCGCAGCCCGGCGGGCGAGGTGAGCCGGCCGGCCCGGGCGACCACGGCGGGGTCGACGTCGGCGGGCAGCCGCAGCAGCGCCTGGTCGACGTCCCGACGCCAGGGGGTGTGTCCGGAGGCCTCCCACTGTTCCAGGCCCGCCACGAGGGCCTGGGGGTCCACGAAACCGGTCGCGTCGGCGATCTCGGCCAGGTGCGGGCCGCTGCGCGGCAGACGCAGCCGGGTGCCCACCTCGTACAGGCGGGCGAGCAGGAAGCGCTGGGTGGGTTCGAGTCGCTCGACGTCGACCTTGGCGCCGGGGATCAGTTGGTGATCGGAGACCTCGGTGCCCTTGCCGAACAGGCTGCGGAACCAGCCCGATCGGGAGCCGCCGTAGCCGGTGGCGGCGGCCACCATCGCGCCGACCGCGCCCTGCACCTGATGGATGAACCACTGCTGTTCGATGATGTGCGCGTGCCGTTCGGTGAGCGGCAGCAGCGCGGAGTGCAACGCCTCGCGGTCGCGGGCGTGTTCACGCAGCATCGCGGAGACGATCCGCTCCACCGCGAGCGGGTCGGTGGCCCGGCCGCGCGTGCTCACCCACGGATTGGGGGTGCCGGCGAACAACACCGCGAGTTCCTCGACCAGTTCGTCGAGCGAGTCGATCGGCGGCGGCAGCTCGCGCACCGGCGGCGGCGCGAGCGGCGGCGCCGAATCCGGCTCGGCGGCCACGCTCTCGCCGAGCAGGGCCGCCGCCTCTTGGCGCAACGCCTCGCCCAGTAGCGGCAGTTGTCCGCGCACCTCGTCGAACACGAGGGCGGCCTGGTCCGGGGCCAATCTGCCGACCTGCTTGGCGATCAGGGTGAGTGCGCGCTCCTGGAGGTCGACCGCGGCCGATCCGAACGCGGTGCAGGCACAGGCGAGCAGGGTGCCCGCGTGCTCCGGGTGGCGCTTGATCGCCTGGCCGAGCCAGACGAGTTGGCTGCGGACCAGCTTCTTCTCGCTCCGGAACAGCACCGACCGGCTCGCCTCGGCAAGGCGTTCCGGGTCCAGCCGGCCCGCGGCGTCCAGCCGGCGCAGCACCTCCTGGGCGGTCCCGGCCACCGGTGACGGTGCGTCCGGGAGCAGCCGCAGGTAGGAGTCCACGCGGGCGGCGAGTTCGTCGTCGGTGGGCGCCATCGCATCGTGCATGCGGACGAACGCACGCAGCGCGTTCGGGCGTTCGCCGCGCAGCAGGCGGGAGAGACAGCCGTCCAGGACGGTGTCCCGCTCGATCACCTTCGCGTCGGCGAGTTCGGCCAGCGCGACGCCCCAGCCGGGCTGCCCGGCCTGCCTCCAGGACTCGTGGTTCTCCAGGTGTGCGCCGACCCCGGGAACCTCGAACAGCGCGGGCAGCAGGTCGGTGAAGTAGCGGTCCTCGCGCAGTCGTTCGGTGAGGGTGCGGCCGTTGCCCTCCTGCCCCGCCTTCGCCACCCAGCGGACCACGAAGCCGGCCGTGGTCGGCGTGGCCAGATCGCTGCCGCGTACCAGGGCGTCCACCACGTCCCAGTGGTTGCCCCACGTGTCCACGGGCATCTTCGCGGCGAGCCGCTGCACGATGTCCGGAATCCAGGCCGGGTTGCGTTCGGCGAGCAGCGTGTGCACGGCCCGTTCGGCACCGCGGTCGGTGGTGGTCCAACTCATGTCCTCGCGGGAGAGCCACTGGGCGATCCCGGCGGGTCCGCCCAGGCAGGCCACCCCGACGTAGCGCAGCGGGCGCATGCCGCGCGAGGTCTCCCGGAACGAGCGGACCGCCTCCTTGTAGTCCGGCAGCAGCTTGCGGCGTTCGGCCTCGGTGCGTCCGGCGAACAGGGCGACGATCGGCGCCGGGTTCTCGCCCGCCCGGTCCTGTTCGAGCAGTGCCACTCGCACCTGTGCCCAGGTGAGCGGTGCCCGGGCCGGCGTTTCGGTTCCGGCGGGAGCTTCGCTCCCGGTCGTCATCGGTTCGGTCCCGGTCATCGGTTCGCCTCCTGCGCTGCGGGGGCCGTCGCGGTCGGGTCGTCGGCGGCCCGCCCGCGCACGATCTGCGTGGCGAGCAGATGCTTGCAGGGCCCGCGCCCGCCGCGGTACTCGGCCCACCACTGGCACGTGCAACTGCCCGCCCCGGCCAGTCGCAGGCCGTAGGTGTGGTCGCCGCTGCGCACGCTCGCGGTCTCGCCGGTCCCGGTCAGTGTCACGGCGCCGGCGGCCACCAGGGCGTGGGCGTCCCGCAGGCGCGGGTTCATCCGCTCCACGCTGCCGGTGTCATAGGGGAGCTCGCGGTGGTAGTAGGCCGCCTCGGCGACGTCGTAGCCGATTCGGCCCCCGGTACCCAGCCGGACCAGTGCGGCCCGCACCCGGTCGGCGGCGAGCCCGGAGCGGGCGGCCAACTCGCCCACCTCGACCCGGGGTTCCCAGGCCAGCAGAGCCGAGATCAGGTCGGCGTCCGCGGCGCCGGAGTCGGCGGCCAGGCCGGTGAGCACCGCGCCCTCGCCGGAGAAGCCCCGCGCCGGGTCCGGCGAGAGGGTCAAGGTCAGCCGCATGCCCGGTAGTTCGATCTCCCACGCGGAGGACACCGCGGTGTCGCGCGCGTGCACGGCGGGTCCGTACACGCGCAGCGCGAGGGCGTGGCGCAGCAGCCGGGTCAGCGCCTGGAGCCGGTCCGGCCCGGGCAGGCACACCGCGCCGGGCTGCGGGCGGGCGGTCAACCGCAGCGAGCGCCCGGCCGGGACCGCCCACAGCGGCTGCCTGGCGCCGCGTGGCAGCGCGCGCAGGAAGCGCACCGCCTCGCCCGCCGCAAGCTCGGCGCGCAGGTCGAACCCGGCCGAGATCACCTGGACTTCGGCGAATCCGCGCAACCAGCGCTCGGGCAGCGGGACCTTCTTCTCCACGACCGGTCCGTCGAACGTGGTGACGGTGACGTCGTCGGGCCCGACCGCCAGGTGCAGCGGATCGGCGCCGCCGACCTTCGCCAGCGCCTCGCGCAGCGGCGCGTTGACGTCCACGTTGGTGGTGCCGGTGCCGAACATCTCGCCGTCGATGCCGGCGGGCAGGACGTCCAGCCGGGCATGCACGCCGCAACAGGCGGAGAAGGACTCGAAGCGCAGGCGATCGCCGTTGCCGGTGACCACCGGGTCGAGCAGGCCCGGCCGCATCGGCTGGTGGTAGCGGGCCGCCGCGACGTCGGCGACCGCGAGCAGCCCGCCCGCGGCTGCCTCCGGGGCGGTCAGGAAGCCGTCGAAGAAGCGCGGGAAGGGGCTCAGGCCGTGCGAACTCAGGCCGCCGCAGGTCTGCAGGCCGAGCGAGCGTTCGCCGTCGGTGGCGGCCAGGGTGGACGACCGCAGGTAAGTAAAGGAGTGCACCGGGGAGGACATGCGGAAAACGTAGACACCCCGTCCGACAGCGGAGTCGGCCCGGGACCGCGCCTGTTCGGCCGATCGCCCGTCCGGACCGGGACGCGTGCGGAGGGCCCGCGCCGCCGACTCCGGGGCGCGGGGCGTCCGTCCGTCCGGCCGGTCCGGGTTCCGGCGCTCCCCGGGTCACCCGCGCGGCGGTGGATGCGACACGAGTCACGAGGTGCGCGCGTAGCGTGCCCGTCGGCTCGTTCGTTCGTCGGAAACATCCGGATTACCCGATAGTAGAGGGGGATTCGGCGTGCCGCGGCATCGATTAGGTGGTATCACCTGTGCGAGCATGGGCGGCTGGGGCCCGGGGCCCGAACACGAGCGGCGAAACTGCGGCACGTGGACGACTCGGGTGGGTGGTGGCACATCGTCAAGAGAGTGCTGTTGTAACCATGATCCGAGGACGCGTGGCAACGCGCCGGCATACTATGCGCTGGTCCATTCAGCCGGAGGTAGCAGATGCCCGCAACGCAGCCGGGGAGCGGCTCGACGGTTCGCCGTATTCTCCTCGGTTCCCAGCTTCGCCGTCTGCGCGAAGCGAAGGGCATTTCGCGGGAGGAGGCCGGATACGAGATCCGCGCCTCCGAATCGAAGATCAGTCGAATGGAACTGGGGCGCGTCAGCTTCAAGGAGCGCGACGTGGCTGATCTCCTCACGATGTACGGCGTCGGCGACGAGACCGAGCGGGCGGCGCTCCTGGGCCTCGCGGCGGAGGCGAACGCCCAGGGCTGGTGGCACAACTACAACGACATCCTGCCGAGTTGGTTCCAGGTCTACGTGGGCCTGGAGGAGGCCGCCTCGGTGATCCGCACCTACGAGGTGCAGTTCGTGCCCGGCCTGCTCCAGACGCCGGAGTACGCGCGGGCCGTGGTGATCGCCGGTCAGCCCTCCGCGTCGGCGGCCGAGGTCGACCGCCGGGTGGGCCTGCGCATGCAGCGGCAGTCGATCCTGTACCGCGACAAGCCGCCCAGGTTGTGGGTCGTGCTGGACGAGGCGGCGCTGCGGCGGCCGATCGGCGGTCGGGACGTGATGCGCGATCAGGTCCGGCACCTGATCGAGATGGCCGCCCTGCCGAACGTCACGATCCAGATCATGCCGTTCCGATTCGGTGCGCACGCGGCCGAGGGCGGCCCGTTCCTGCTGTTGCGGTTCCCGGAGAGCGACCTGCCGGACGTGGTCTACCTGGAGCAGCTCACGAGCGCGCTCTATCTGGACAAGCGCGACGAGGTCGACGCGTACACCGAGGTCATGGACCGGTTGAGCGTGGACGGCATGCCGCCGGACAAGAGTGTGGATCTGCTTCAGCGGATCCTGAAGGAGAACTGACCCGGGTCGACGTGTGGACCCACCCGGGCGGAGCGTCCCGGGCGGGCTTTCACGCGAGCAGGTTGTCGAAGTCCCCGTCCTTGACCCCGAGGATGAGCGCCTCGATCTCGGCGCGCGTATAGATCAACGCCGGCCCGTCGGGGTGGCGCGAATTGCGGACCGCGACGTCGCCGTCCGGCAACGCCGCCATTTCGACGCAATTGCCTTGCGAGTTGCTACGGCGACTCTTCTGCCAGGTGACCCCGTCGAGCGCGGTCGCCGATACCCCGTTGTGCGTTGCCTGCATGACGCTTCTCCTGGACCTCTCGCCGAGCGACCCGACGGCGGTCGCCCGCCCCCCGGTTGCGGCACGTGTCGTTCCTTCGTCCCGGTCCGTCGCAATTTCTTCCAGAACCGGTCCGACTTACGCATGCACGTGCATCTGACCATGCATATGCAGCGTACAACGGTGATGATAGCGCAGCCCGACTTCACTCACACGGGAGGGCTCATGCATTCCTCAAGGTTTCAAAGGAAGCGTAAAAGCTGCTTAAGCGGTGGGGGACGAAACGGGCGTAAGAATGCAGAAAACCCGTCGACGGATCGACGGGTAAACGCTTCGTGGCCCTAACTGGAATACCGCTGCACCGGATACCGCCGGATTCGGTCGGCACCGGATTCGGTTGCCGCTACCGAATGTGAATTAGAACTCTCCGCAAAGCTGCAACGCGAACACCGCAACGCCATGCGGTCCATGCATTGCGGAACGTGTTTGTCAGGCCGGTATCTCGAACATCGCCCAGACGACCTTTCCGGTGCGTCGGCCCATCCCGTCGAGCGGGAACCAGCCCCACGAGTCGCTGAAGCAGCCGACCAGATACAGGCCTCGACCGGATTCCTCGTCCTCGCCGCCGGCCTGGGTCTCCGGGAGGCTCTCGCCGGGATCCTGAACCGCACACATCACGCGCTCACCCTTGCGCAGGAGCGCGAGTTGGATGTTGTGCGCGACATCGCCCGCATCGTCGCGGCCGGCGCCGAGGCCGTGACACAGCGCGTTGGTGACCAGCTCGGACACGACCAGTGCGAGGTCGTCCTCCAGGCACGCCGCACCCCAACCGGCGAGCACCGACTGGGTGAAGTCCCGAGCGGCCTTGACCGACTCGCGGCGGGCGGCGAGGGCTTGTATCGCGATATCGGATGTTGGGCCCATATCCCCGGCCAGAGGCTCCATCCACTGAAACGTCGACGTCCGGAACCCTGCGGGACTCGCGACGGTCATCCGTGCCTCCGAGCGGGTACTGGTCCCCGGCCTGTTGGGAACGCCGCCAGAGGACTCGCCTCACAGAGCGTCCATGCACATGCGCGTGCACATGCACACACTTCATTATGAGGATGCCGACCCCAACTGCAAGACCGGATGCACGTGCATCGACGATTTCTGCGTCTGCACCGCGCCGATGCACGTGCATTTCGATCGGCCAAGGGTTGCTTTCCGCCCGGTTCTCGGACATATCAGGGAACCGGGCTTTTCCTTCTTTTGGCCATACCTCGGGAATAATCCGGACAAGCTACGCACACGGTGGTCGCCCGGCTCCCGACCGTGCCCGATCGAGCACTCAGGCCGAGGCGCCCGACGGCTCCCTGGGGGCCTCCCGAGCCGGGTCGGGCGAGTCGTTCCGACGACCTGTGAATTGGATCACCAGGGCCGCGCCGGCGAGCAGGAAGACCGCCAGACCGGGACCGAACAGCAGCCACGGCATGACCGAGACCTCGGTGTCCTCGTCCGGAATGCTGTCCGCGTCCTTGAAGGTGTCGATGTTCGCGCCGATGTTCTCCACCAGGGCGTTGAACTTGACCAGGATGCGGTCCGTCTCGACCAGGCCCTTGCCGACCTTGGGGTACTGCGTGGACAGTTCGGCGGTGAACTGCGGGAGGGGCTTGCGCAGCAGCGCGGCCATCGACGGGAGCGACTTGGTCTTCATCCCGGCCGCCATCTTGCCCAGCGTGTCCAGGTCGTTGTGCGCCTGCTGGTATCCGGCGTCGGTGAACGTGGGCCGGAACGCGGTGAACATCTTCTCGGACGCCTTGGTCTTGCCGATCACCCCGGTGGCGAAGACGCCGACCACCATGCCCAGACCGACCACCGCCGCCAGCGACAGGCACACCGTGCTCAGCACGACCCGGTTGCCGATCAGGGAGAACAGCAGGCCGCCCGCGCCGACCACGAGCAACACGATCCCCGGCACCAGATAGAGATAGGTGACCGCGGTGTTGGGTGCGTCCGCCGTCGGGATGTCGTCGGCCTGGCGGAAGTTGCCGGCCTGCGTCTCCATGGTGCCCGCGAGCTTGTTGAACCGGGGCATGATCGTGGGCAGTTCCTTGAGCCCCTTGCCCACCTCGGGTGCGGTCACGCCCATCAGGTTGATCAGCGCCGGCGTCTCGATCCCGGCCTGCTTCGCCAGGCCCGGCAGTGTCTCCGCCTGGAGCTGCGCGAGCATCTCGTTCATCGTGATGAGATCGGTCCGGCTCTGCGCGATCGCGGCCGGGGTGAAGGCTGGGCGGAAGTCGTTGGTCAGATCGTCGACAGCCTGCGTCTTCTTCGGCAGGCCGGCGGCCAGCGGGAAGATGATCAGGGCCGCACCCAGCAGGGCGATCAGCACCAGCGCCACGTGGCGGTATGCACGCACAGCGGGTTCTCCCTTCGCTTTCCGTTATTCCTCGGATCGTATGGGTGATCGGCTCGATCGCCTCGGACCCGCACGGCGGAAAGCACCTGTTCTCGTTGTTTGTCACTCGGGCAGCCGATCCTCGCAAAGAGCAACCCGCCAGTCAGCTACTGGCAAGTAATGTCATGGGATCGAGATCTCCGGCACATCGCCCGCCCGGGCGGGCCATGCCATGGATCACGCCACCGCCAGGGGCTACGTTTGCGCCGGCCGGCTCGTTGCGAGCGGCGAGGTGTGAACGGAGGTCGCCGGTGGATCTTGAACCGACGGAAGATCAAAAGGCGGTACGAGCCGCCTTTTCGGAGTTCTTCGCGGACCGATGCCCCATTTCCGTGGTCCGCGCGGCCGAGCCGCTCGGATTCGCGGCGGACCTGTGGCGGCGACTGGCCGCGATGGGCGCGCCCGGCATGGCGCTGCCCGAACGGGCCGGCGGTGGTGGAGCCGGCCGCTCGGATCTGATTCTGCTGATGCACGAGGCGGGCCGGGTCCTGGCGCCCGTGCCGCTGAGCGGGCACCTGGCCGCGTCCCCGCTGCTGGTCGACACACCGTGGGGCGCGGAGGCGGCCGAGGGCACGTTGATCGCGGCGCCCGCACTGCGGCCGACCGTGGACGGACTGGCCCGCCTGGTGCCCGGCGGCGCGGTCGCGCACGTCGTGGTGGCCCTGGACGAGGACGAACTGGTCGCCGTGCGCGGCGAACCGCCGACGACCGCACCGGTCAACCACGCGTGCGCGCCGCTCGCCGACCGGTACGTGCGCGACGACCGCGGCGGTCGGGTGGTACTGGCCCGCGGGGACGAGGCGGCACGGCGTTTCGCGATCCTGCGCCGCGAGTGGCAGTTGTATACGGCGGCCACACTGGCCGGACTGGCCGAGCGGGCGTTGGAGCTGGCGGTGGCGTACACGCTGGAGCGCGAGCAGTTCGGCAAGCCGATCGGCGCGTTCCAGGCGATCCAGCAGGGGCTGGCCGACCTGGTCGGGCCGGTGGACGGGATCCGACTGCTGGCCGCCCGGGCGGCGTGGTATGCCGACGAGGGCGATCCCGCAGAGGCCGGCCGGCTCGCGGTGATGGCGTTCCTGGCCGCGAGCGAGGTGGCCCGCACCACGACGTATCGCGCGGTGCACTTCCACGGCGGATACGGGGTGACCCTGGAATACGACATCCAGCTCTACTTCCGCCGTGCGCGGGGTTGGCCGCTGGTCCTGGGCGACCCGGACGAGGAGTACCAGCGGTTGGCCGACGACCTCTTCGGACCCGTGGGGAGCATCTGATGGACTTTCGACCGAAGGAATCGGTGGAGGAGTTCCGGCGCTGGATCCGGGCGTTCGTCGCCGAGCACCTGACCGAGGACATGGTCGAGCGGGCCCGGCGCACCGGCACGTTCCACGACTGGGAGTTCCATCGCGCGCTCGCCGCGACCGGGGTGATCGCCGAGGGCATGGCCGGCCCCGGGCGCAGCACCGGCCGCGATCCGTTGGAGTTGTACGTCCTGTTCGACGAACTCGGACTGGCCGACGCACCGTTCTTCGGGCTGGCCAACACGATGTTGGTGGCGGGCATCGTCGAACAGATCGGCAGCGCGTTCCATCTGGCCGAGGTGTTGCCCCGGTTCCACCGCGGCGAGGCGATCGCGGCGCTCGGCTACAGCGAGCCGGGATCGGGCTCGGACGTGGCCGCGGCGGCCACCCGCGCGGAGCGCGTCCTGGGCCATCCCGAGGACGAGCCGGTGTGGCTGGTGAACGGGCAGAAGATGTTCACCACGCTCGTGCACGAGGCCGGTTACGTGATCCTGTTGACCCGCACCGACCCGGACGTGGCCAAGCATCGCGGACTGACCATGTTCCTGGTGCCGATGGACCTGCCGGGCATCTCCTTCCAGCCGGTCGAGACGATGGGCGGAGACCGTACCAACATCACCTACTTCACCGACGTCCGGGTGCCCGACCGCTGGCGGCTGGGCGAGATCGACGGCGGGTGGGGCGTGATGAAGGTGGCGCTGGCGTACGAGCGCGGCGTGTTCGGCAACATGAACCAGGGTGTGTCGCTGCTGCGGCGCTTCACCCGATGGGCGGCCGAGACCGGGGCGATGGACGACACCTCGGTGCGCAAGCGGCTGGCCCGAATCGCGATCGACAACGAGATCACCGGGCTGCTGGCCCTGCGCCCGGCGCTGATCGCGAGCGCGGGCGGGTTGCCGACGACCGAGGGCTCGATCGCGAAGTTGTTCGCGAGCGAGGCGTACAACCGCGCCGCCGAGGCGTGCCTGGACATGGCCGGGCCCGAAGGGCTGCTCGGCGAGCCCGGGGACGCGTGGTTCGTCGACCATGCCGCCCGGGACGCTCCGGTGACCACGATCTACGGCGGCACCAGCGAGATCCAGCGCAACAACATCGCCGAGCACCGATTGGGGCTGCCGCGGGCTCGCTAGAGCCGCACCCGGATCCTGGTGGGGGCGCGGCCGGAATCGTTCACCGGTTCCCGGTGCCCGGCACCGGGGCGTGTCCTCGATCCCCCACCGGGCACCGCGGCGCGGATCGAGGACACGCCCGGGGCCGGCCGATCTCGAAGGTCGGGGGCGCGCGCCGGTGGTGCGATGCCCGACGTCCACCGATATGACGGGCTCGGATGGCGGGCGGCCGAACGGGTGGCCGGATCGCGGGCCGCTTCATGGCAGACTTCGGCACCGTTCACACCGGTGAGCGAAACGGAGTTTCTGCCATGCGGCCGCTGCACGACGAGGACCCTTCGAGCGTTGGTGCCTACCGACTGGTGGGCCGGCTCGGCGAAGGGACCACGGCTCGGACCTATCTGGGGGCCGCGCCCGACGACACACCCGTCGTCGTGCGGGTGATCCGGGCCGACCTCGGGCGTGATCCCGCCTTCCGGGCCCGTTTCGGCGAAGAGGTGGACGCCGCCCGGCGGTTGCCCGGCCTGGGCACGGCGGTGATCCTGGACGCCGACACCACCGGGCGCCAGCTCTGGTACGCCACCACGCACGTCCCGGGCCCGACTCTGGCGGAGACGGTGCGCCGGCACGGACCGCTGCCCGGCCACTCGCTGCGCGTACTCGCCGGTGAACTCGCCGCCGCCCTGGGTCGGTTGCACGCCCTCGGGCTGCACCACGGCCGCCTGGACCCGAGTTCGGTGCTGCTCGGCCCGGACGGGCCGTGGTTGCCCGGGCTGGGGATCGCACACGGGTCGGCCGGCTCGTCGGTGACCGCCGACGGCGTGGTGATCGGCACCGTGCTCGACTCCCCCGGTTTCCGTTCGCCGGAGCAGGTCCGGGATCTGACGGTGGGTCCGCCGAGCGACGTGTTCTCGCTCGGGTCCGTACTCGTCTTCGCCGCGACCGGCGCGGGCCCGTTCGACCGGGGCGGCGCGGCCGGCTCGGTCGCCGATAGGGTCGCCGAGGGTGATCCCGAACTCGGCGACGTACCCGCGTCGTTGCGCACCCTGATCGCCGCATGCCTGGTCAAGGACCCCGCCCTGCGGCCCGCACCGGAGGAGGTGGTGCGGGTCGCGGCCGGCACCCCCGGGCCGACCTGGCTGCCCGCGGCCGGCGCCGCGTGGGTGGCCGAACGGGTGGCCAACCCGTGGGAGCCGCCCGAGCCGATGCCCGGCAGCGAGCCGTACGCGCCGGGCACCGTACCGGCCCCGCCGCCCGGCAGCGCGACCGCGGCCGACGCCGAACCCGCCCCGATACCGACTCCGGCGCCGGTCCCGGCCGAGGCCGCGACCCCGGCGGAGCCGCCGGCCGCACCCGAGACCGCCACGCCGTCCGCCCGGACGGACGCCCCCTCCCGCGCCCACCGATCCGGCACCCGGGCCAAGCCCCGCCGCGGCTTCCTGGCGATCGCGGCCGGCGCCGCGGTGCTCGGCGGCGCGGTGGCGGCCTGGGCGCTGAGCCGAGGCGGCGACTCGCCCAAGGCCGCGCCGAAGCCGCCCGCGCCGCCGCCGACCCCGGTCGCCTCGGCCGGACCGAGCACGCCCTCCTCGGTGCAGGAACTGACCGTGTGGACCACCGAGAACCTGGTGCCCACCGCGCTGCTCGGCGATCTGGGCCTGGAGTTCGGGAAGCGCGGTGCCGGGATCCGGCTGGGCAGCCGGCTCCAGTCCAGGGCCGGCTATACCCAGGCCCTGGAACAGGCGTTGCGCGCGGGGCGCGGGCCGGACGTGTTCGAGTTGGACCTGTCGGCCGTGGCCCGGTTCAAGGCGGCCGACCTGATCATGGACCTGACGCCGCATCAGAGCCGCTTCGACACCAACACCTGGTTCCCCGCCGTGCGCGCCTCGGTCACCTCCGCCGGTCGGATCATGGCGCTGCCGCTGGCCGCCAACGTGCCGGTGGTGCTGTACGACCGGGGGCTTTTCCAGGCCGCCCAGGTGGGCGTGCCCACCGACCGGGTGACCTGGGTCGCGGACCTGGAGAAGTTGCGCCTGGCCAACGCGAGCAACCCCGACTACCGCGCGCTGTACGTACCCGGCGGCGCGTGGCCGATCCTGGCCTCGTGCGTGTGGGAGGACGACGGCACGATCGCGGTCCAGGAGGGCGACGCGTGGCGCGGCACGCTCGATCTGCCCGGCTCGGTCGAGGGCGCCAGGTTCTTCCGTCACCTGCAGTCCTACGCGCCGGACGCGATCGGCGTGGCCAACGACGACCCGTCGATCGTCACCCGGGTGGCCAAGGGCAACGTCGCGTCCGCGATCGCCGACTCGACGCTGTACGACGCGGTGGTGGCGAGCAATCCGGCGCTGCGCGCGGTGCTGGGCGCGTTCCCGATCCCGGGCCGGACGGGCGGCAAACCGGCCGCCGTCGGGGTGCGCGGCACGGTGCTCGCGGTGTCCGCCGGCAGCCTGTTCAAGGAGGCCGCGATGGACCTGCTCGCGCTGATCGCCACCGAGCGCTGGCGCTCACGGATCGCGACCGACGGCCGACTGGTCCCGGTGCGCACCGGCCTGGACCGGGCGGTGCCGCCGGACAATCCGATGATCCCGGCCTCGATCGCCGCGCTGCCGGTGGGCGGGCGGGCGTTTCCGGTCGCCCCCGGCTGGTCCGAGCGCCCGCTGACCGAGCTTTCCAAGCAGACTTTGGCCGGCGCCGACCCGCTGGCCGCGGCGGCCGCGGCGAACACGATCGTGGCCCGCGAGTTCGGCGTGTCGCCGGCTTGACGGATCTCCCGACCGAGGCGGACCGGCACGCGTCCCAGGGTTCGGGCAAGATCCACATCCCGCCGATCGGCGGAGCCGTCGACAAGGACGCCCGGCTCTGATCCCGGATGGGTGACCGCCCACCCCTTGTCACCCACACGGCGCAAGAAATCCTCAAGCGTAAGCCCGCCGCGGTGCACCGCGGCGGGCTTCCCGCATTACCCACCCTCCGCGATCGCACCGCCGCCTACCGTCGGGTCACTTCCCCTTCGGGTGACCGGCGGTTTCCGGATTCGGCAGTACATGTCCCGCCGTCGAGTCGCTCTCCGAGCACACGAGGATGCGGTCCGTCATGTCCGGAAGCCCCGATCCCTCCCGGGCCGATCTGCTCCGCGGCAGCCTCACCGCCGTCGCTCCCGCCGCGCACGATCTGGTCTCGCACTTCTACGCCCTGCTCTTCCTGCGCCGGCCCGACCTGCGCGAGCTGTTCCCGCCGGCCATGGATCTCCAGCGCGACCGACTGCTCGCCGCGCTGCTGCGGCTGGGCTCGGGCAGCGACGAACCGCACGAGCTGCGCCGCTTCCTGCGCCAGTTGGGCCGGGACCACCGCAAGTACGGCGTACTCGACGAGCACTACGACGCGGTCGGCTCCGCGCTGATCGGCGCACTGGCCCGCTACCTGGGCGCCCGCTGGACGCCCGATCTCCAGGCCGCCTGGCTGGAGGTGTACACGTGGGCGGCGGCGGTGATGATCGAGGCCGCCGCCGACGACGCCGAGGAGGCCCCGCCCTGGTGGGACGCGGTGATCACCGGCCACGAGCCGCGCGGGCGGGACATCGCGGTGATCACCGTGCAGCCGGATCACCCGCTGCCCTATCACCCCGGCCAGCACGTCACGGTGGAGACCCCGTGGTGGCCGAGGGTGTGGCGGCACTACTCGATCGCCAACGCCCCGCGCGTGGACGGCCGGCTCGAACTGCACGTGCGCGCGGTGCCCGCGGGTTGGGTGAGCAACGCGCTGGTGCACCGTGCCCGGGTCGGCGACCACATCCGGCTCGGGCCCGCGCGCGGCGGCCTGGTGCTGCGCGGCGAGACGCTGCGCCGCACCTTGTGCGTCGCCTCCGGGACCGGTCTGGCGCCGATCAAGGCGCTGGTCCAGCACATGGCGCAGCGACAGTTGGCCAACCGGGCGCACGTGTTCATCGGCGCGAAGTACGGGGTGGACCTGTACGACCTGAACGCGCTGTCCGCGATGGCGGAGGTGTACCCGTGGCTCAACGTGATCCCGGCCGTCACCCACGACCACTCGTTCGCCGGTGATCGGGGCGCACTGCCCGACGTGCTGGCCCGGTACGGCCACTGGCACGACCACGACGTGTTCGTCAGCGGGTCGGCGGCGATGGTTCGGGCCACCGCACACCGGCTGACCGGCGAGTTGGGCGTCGCCCCGCAGCGGCTGCACACCGAGAGTCCGGACGAGATCGCCCAGGGTCCCCGGCTGCTCCAGGGCTGCTGAGCTGCGGACATCCGACCGTGGGGGCGTAACGTACGGGGCACCAGGGTCGCGTCCGAGCGACCGGTTCGAACAGCAGCAGGAGCGCCCGCATGGTCAGCAAGCCGCCCGTGGACGACGTCGGCGACGAGGGCCTCGTGGTCGGCCCGCCCAAGGAGTACGCGGCCGGACTGCCGGCCGTCGCCTGGTCGCTGCGCCATGCCGGCCGCCAGATGGGAGTCAAGCGCAGCCTGCTGACGCTGGTTCAGGTCAACCAGAAGCAGGGCTTCGACTGCCCCGGGTGCGCGTGGCCGGAGCCGGACCATCGCAGCATCGCCGAGTTCTGCGAGAACGGCGCGAAGGCGGTCGCCGAGGAGGCCACCGTGCGCCGGGTGGGCGCGGACTTCTTCGCCGCGCACCCGGTCGCCGAATTGGCCGAGAAGTCGGACTACTGGCTGGGCCAGCAGGGCCGGCTGACCGAGCCGATGTACCTCGCCGAGGGCGCCACGCACTATGCGCCGATCTCGTGGGAGGACGCGTTCGGGGTGGTCGCCGAGGAGTTGACGGCGCTGGACTCGCCGGATCGGGCGGCGTTCTACACGTCCGGCCGCACCGGCAACGAGGCCGCGTTCGTGTACCAGTTGTTCGTGCGCGCGTTCGGCACGAACAACCTGCCGGACTGCTCCAACATGTGTCACGAGTCGAGTGGCTCGGCGCTGACCCAGACGCTCGGGGTCGGCAAGGGCAGCGTGTCGCTGGAGGACCTGTATCAGGCCGACCTGATCTTCGTGGTGGGCCAGAACCCGGGCACCAACCACCCGCGGATGTTGTCCGCGTTGGAGAAGGCCAAGCAGGCGGGCGCCTCGATCGTGGCGGTCAACCCGTTGCCCGAGGCCGGACTGCTGCGGTTCAAGAATCCGCAGAAGGTCTCCGGCATGCTCGGCTCGGGCACCACGTTGACCGACGAGTTCGCGCAGATCCGGCTGAACGGCGACCTGGCGCTGTTCCGGGCGCTGAACCGGCTGCTGCTCGAAGCCGAGGACGCCGCGCCGGGCACCGTGCTCGATCGTGCGTTCATCGACGAATACGCGCACGGCTTCGAGGAGTTCGCGCAGGACGTGCGGACCACGCCGTGGGCCGACGTACTGGAGGCGACCGGGCTCCCGCGCGAGCAGATCGAGCGCATCCATCGGCGGGTGCTCGACTCGCGGCGGATCGTGGTGTGCTGGGCGATGGGCCTGACCCAGCACAAGAACTCGGTGCCGACCATCCGCGAGGTGGTCAACTTCCTGCTCCTGCGCGGCAACGTCGGGCGGCCGGGCGCCGGGGTGTGCCCGGTGCGCGGGCACAGCAACGTGCAGGGCGACCGGACGATGGGCATCTACGAGAAGCCCTCGGCGGCGTTCCTGGACGCGTTGGAGAAGGAGTTCGGCTTCGCTCCGCCGCGCGAGCACGGGCACGACGTGGTGGACGCGATCCGGGCGATGCGCGACGGCCGGGTCGAGGTGTTCGTCGCGCTGGGCGGCAACTTCGTCTCGGCGACCCCGGACACCGCCGCGACCGAGGCCGCGTTGCGGGCCACCCGGCTGACCGTGCAGGTCTCCACCAAGCTCAATCGTTCGCATGCGGTCACCGGCCGGCGGGCGCTGATCCTGCCCACGCTCGGTCGCACCGAGCGGGACCAGTTCGTCACCGTCGAGGACTCGATGAGCGCGGTGCACATGTCGCGCGGCAAGCTGCCGCCGGCCTCGCCGCACCTGCGCTCCGAGGTGGCGATCGTCTGCGGGCTCGCCGAGCGGGTGCTGGGTGATCAGGGGCGGGGCGATCGGGTGTCGGTGCCCTGGCGCGACTTCGCGCGCGACTACGACCTGATCCGGGATCGCATCGAGCGGGTGATCCCGGGCTTCACCGACTTCAATCGGCGGGTGCGCGAGCCCGGCGGCTTCGTCCTGCCGCACGGGCCGCGCGACGCGCGGACGTTCCCGACCACGACCGGCAAGGCGAACTTCTCCCGCAACGACCTCGTGGTGCTGCGGGTGCCCGAGGGGCGGCTGATCCTGCAGACGGTTCGCTCGCACGACCAGTACAACACCACGATCTACGGCCTGGACGACCGTTACCGCGGGATCAAGCAGGGCCGCCGGGTGGTCTTCGTGAACCCGGCCGACCTGGCCGCACTCGGCATCGCGGACGGCTCGCTGGTCGACCTGGTCGGCGAGTGGAGCGACGGCACCGAGCGCCGGGCGCCGTCGTTCAAGGTGGTGTCCTACGACACCGCGGTGGGCTGCTGCGCGGCCTACTTCCCGGAGACCAACGTGCTGGTGCCGCTGGACAGCACGGCGGACGAAAGCAACACGCCGACCTCGAAGTCGATCGTGATCCGGCTGGAGCCACACTCGCGCTGACCCGGCGGCCGGGGGTTGTCCTCAAGCGCCGGACGGGCCGGATCGGGGCGTCCGGCGCTCGAGGTCGTCTGTGCGAAGCCCGTTCTCGGTGGCTCGCCGGCCCTAGAAGCGGGCTGCGAGGACGGCTGCCAGCCGGCGGGAGGCGAAGCCGGTGCCGTGTACGAAGCGGACCACCGGACCGAAGGTCGCCGCGGCCGGCGGGCCGGTGACGTACAGGCCCGGCACGGTCGTCTCGAAGGCCGCGTCCAGCGCGGGCAGTCCGCCGACCGTGGCGATCCGCCGTCGCACGTGCGGCGCGAGGAAGCCGAGCGCGGCCAGGTCGACCCGGTAACCGGTCGCCGCCAGCACGTGGTCCGTGTGCACCTCGCGCTGGTACCCGGTCCGGTCCCGGAGCAACATCCGGGCCCGTCCGTCCGGCTCGCGGCGGGCCCAGGTGATCGTCTGCGCGTCCCGCACCGGGACCCGCCCGTCCAGCCGATCCCGCAACCACCACGCGGCCGAGGGGCCGAGGATGCGCCGGGCCAGGTCGACCCGCACACACGCGGGCAGCAGCCGGAAGGCGGCCGGTCCGCGCGCGGCGGCGGCGACCGACCACCCGGCGCCCAGCGGCGAGTCCGGGGTGAGCCGCCGGGTCCGGCCCGGCTCGGGCGGCGCGGCGAAGCGCACCCGCTCGGCCCGGCCGAACACGCGCACCCGCGCGGCGCCGCCCTCGTGCAGCAACGCCGCGCTCTCCAGCGCGGATTGGCCCGAGCCGATCACCACGATGTCCCGGTCCGCGCCGAGTTCGGCCAGGTCCGGGTGCTCGGCGGAGTGCGAGACCAGGTCGGCGCCCAGGTGTTCCAGCACGGGCGGCACGTAGCGGTGCGCGGCCAGTCCGGTGGCCAGCACGACCGCGTCGACCTCGACCTCGGTGCCGTCCTCGCGGCCGAGCGCGAAGCCGTGTCCGGCCGGTTCCACGCCGATGATCCGCACCCGTTCCACACCCGGCACCAGTCGGTCGGCGTACCAGCGGCCGTAGGCCGCGAACGTCTCCCGGGGTACCGGTTGATCGCCCGTCAGCGGCCGTTCGTCCCGGGCGCGTTGGTAGCAGGCCAGGTCGAATCCCGGCCTCGGTGCGGCGATCGAGGATGCGTCCGGCCGGGATTTGAGCAGCATGCCGACCGGCATATGGCGTCGCCAGCTCTCCATGGGCTCGCCGAACACCCGGGTGGTCACCCCGAGTTGGCGCAGGTGGGCGGCAAGCGAGAGGCCGTAGGGGCCGGCTCCGACGATGGCGACGGTCATGGTGTGCGTCCTTCGGGTATTCGGCACGAATTGTTGGCTTATCCGGTGAAAAGTCGGTTCGCGCTGCTAGAAAGGTCCGGACGGGGAGGCGACGACATGGGCGGGCGAGGAGTCGAGCTGGATCGTTCGGTGCCGGCGCTGCTGTTCAAGGTCGGCCGCTATCCGCTGCATCAGGGCTCGGTCGGCGCGGTGCGCTCGCTCGGCCGGGCGGGTGTCGCGGTGCATGCGGTGGTCGAGGACGCGTACACCCCGACCGCGCTCTCCCGGCATCTGAGTCGGCGACACGTCTGGCCCACCACGGGTCTGGAGGACCCGGCCACGCTGCTGGATCGGTTGTTGCGGATCGGTCGTCGCCTGCCCGCCCGCGCGGTGCTGGTGCCCACCGACGACGAGGCGGCACTGCTGGCCGCCGGCGCGCAGGACCGGCTGGCCGAGTACTTCCTGCTGCCGAAGGTCGATCCGGACCTGCCCGCGGGACTGGCCGGCAAGCGCGGTCTCTACCGGCGCTGCCTGGCCCACGGGGTGCCCGCGCCGGACACCCGGTTCCCGGCGGACCGGGACAAACTCGTGTACCAGGCACGGGAGTTGGGCTACCCGGTCGTGGTCAAGAACCTCGCGCCGTGGGATCGACTGCGCGCCCCGGTGGTGGCCGGCACCACGCTCGTGCCCGACGAACGCGCCCTGCTCGCCCTGGTCGGCACCCCGCGCGCGGTGTTGTTGCAGGCGTACGTGCCGCGTGCGGTGGCACAGGACTGGATCGTGCACCTGTACGCCGCGCCCGACGGCCGATGCGCGCCGGTGTTCACCGGTCTCAAGCTCCGGTCCTGGCCGCCGCACGCGGGAGTGACCACGTACGCACGCGCGTTGGCCAACCCGGGGCTGGCGCGCCGGTCGGCCCGGTTGTGTCGGGCGATCGGCTATCGCGGGCCGGCCGATCTGGACTGGCGGCTGGATCTGCGCGACGGCCGGTACAAGCTGGTCGACTTCAACCCGCGGGTGGGCGCCCAGTTCCGCATGTTCGAGACCGAGCGCGGGCTGGACGTGGTGCGCGCGCTGCATCTGGACCTGACCGGTCGGGCGATCCCGACGGGCGCCCAGCGCGAGGGCCGGCGCTACGTCGCCGAGCACCTGGACGTCGCGGCGCTGCTCGCCTACCGGGGCCGGACGGGCACGGCTCGCCCGCCCGGATACCCGCCGGTCCGCGGCGGCCTGGAGAGCGCCTGGCTGGCCTGGGACGACCCGCTGCCCGCCGCGGCGGCCGCGGTTCGGGCGCTCGCGGCGGCCGTGCGTCGGTACGGGCGCTGAGGGCGGGCGATGACGGCGCCCGGGCGACTGCGACGCGCGATGGCGGTGCTGAGGGCCGTGCTCCGCCGCGCGGTCGCGGCACTGCCGGCCGTGCCGCGACGGGCGGTGGCGCCGGTCCTGCCGCTCGTGCTGCTCGTGGCCTGCGGGACCGGGCCGCCCGGCGGGCCGCGGCTGTTGTTCGCCGACGACTTCGCCGGTTCGACGTTGGCCGCCGGGCGCTGGGTGACCTGCTACGACTGGAACGTGGACGGCTGCACCAACGCGGGCAACCGCGAGCAGCAGTGGTACCGGCCCGAGCAGGTCCGGGTGCGCGGGGGCCAGGCGATCCTGAGCGCGCTGCGCCGACCCACGCGCGGCTCGGACCACCTCGTGTACCCGTGGGCGTCGGGCATGTTGTCGACCGGGCGGCCGAGTTGGTCGGGCCGGCCGCGGTTCACCTTCACGTACGGTCGGGTCGAGGCCGAGTTGTTGATGCCGCGCGTGCCGAACGCGTTTCCGGCCTTCTGGCTGATGCCCGCCTCCCGGTACACGCCGCCCGAGCTGGACGTGGTCGAGTTGATCGGCGCGGACGATCGGGCCCGGTCCACGGTGCACTGGCGCGATGCGAACGGCCGTGCGCAGGCGTGGGTGCACGAGTCGCCTTCGCGCGACTGGTCGGACCGGTTCCACCACTTCGCACTCGACTGGGCGGCGGATCACCTGACCTGGTCGATCGACGGCGAGCGGGTGTTCACGGTGAGCGATCCGGACCGCATCCCGAACGAGCCGATGGAGGTGCTGTTCACGCTCGCGATGGGTTACCCGGACCCGGTGCCGGAGCACGTGCACGAGGCCGAGCTGCGGATCCGGTCGGTGCGGGTGTGGGCGGCGCCCTGAGGGCGGGCCCATAGGCGACGGGTCGGTCACCGGGTCACCGGGTCCGGCCCGCCACCGGATCGCGGTGTCCCCGCCAGGGATCGGGGTGTCCGCGCCGGCGCGCCCGGGTCCGCCGCCAGGCCCGCCAGGCCAGGGTGGGCAGCCCGTCGCGAAACGGCGCGACCCGGGTGCCGGCGCCGGCCAGCCAGGCGTCCAGGCGGCGTGCGTCGGTGTCCGCGCGCACGAGCAGGCGGGAGATCCGCCACGGGTCGTCCTCGCGTGAGCTGTGCGCGTCGCGCACGGCCATCGCGGTGCGATAGCCGGCATGCCGCACCGCCTCCCGCACGGCCGCGTTGTTGTAGCCGAACGGATAGGCGAACGAGGTGACCGGCCGCTCCAGTTCGGCTTCCAGCCGCTCGCGCGAGTCGGTGATCTCGCGGTGCATCAGCTCGACCGGCAGGGTGTCCAACTCGCGGTGCGTACAGCCGTGTGCGCCGATGGTCAGCCCCGGCGCGTCGGCGATCCGGCGCAGGCCGTCCCAGGTCAGCATCGCGGCCGGCGGCAGCGCGGGCCGCGGGGTGGGCCACAGCGCGTCGGTGGTGACGTAGAGCGTCGCGGGCAGATTCCGCTCGACCAGTCGGGGCAGCGCGTACCGGGCGAAGTCGGCGTAGCCGTCGTCGAAGGTGATCAGCACGCTGTGTCGGGGCAGATCACGTCCGCCGTGCAGGGCCTCGGTGAAGCGCTCCAGGTCGACCGGAACGCGGCCGCTGGCCAGGACCCGGTCGAGTTGCCGGCCGAACTCGGCCGGGCCGACCGTGAACGGGGCGATCCATGGTGGCGGGTCGTCGCGCACCGAGTGGTACAGCAGTACCGGAACCGCGGTCTCGGATCTCATCGCATTTCCCTTCGCGAGGCGTACGTGTGCGCGACGGTGCGGATCAGCGCCGCGGTGGTGGTCAGGGCCGCGAGCGTGCCGAGCACGCGGGGGCCGGAGAAGGCGCCGGCGAGCAGGTACGCCTGCGCGGTCAGCGCGCACAGCGCGGCGCTGCCGGCGATCGAGGTCACCGCCGTCGCGAGCGCCGTGCCGGCGTCCCCGGCGATCGCGTAACCGGGTCCGACCGCCAGGAAGGCGACCACCACGAGCCCTCGCAGCGGCTGTCCGGCGGGCAGTGTCGACGCGCCGAACGCGAGCCAGCCGGCCGCGGCGGGCAGCGCCGCGCGAATCGCGCCGGTCACCGCCGGGGCCCGCTTCGGGCCGGGGTGATCCGGATCGGGGCATCCCGGATCGGGGCGGCCTTGGGCGGCGCGGACCCGATCGACTCGGTGCGCGGGTCGATCCGGTAGATCACCGCGTCCCGATCGCGCAGGAGCAGGGTGAAGCGCGGAGCCGTGGAGAGCGTGCGATCCATCCGTTCCAGCGCACCGGCGGGCAGCAGCCCGGTCTGTTCGCACTCGGCCCGCTGACCGGCGGTCAGGAACAGGTACGCGGTGCTGCCGGCGTATTCGTCGGCCAACGCGGTGAGTCCGGCGACCGGGTCGCGCACGACGTCCTCGCGCAGGGTCGGCGTCTCCATCGCGAACCAGCGGTGCTGTTGTCGCTCGTAGTCGGCGTAGGCGCCGGGGAAGTTGTTGGTGGCCGCGACGATCAGATCGCCGGGGGCGGACACCGTGGCCAGCCACCGCCGGGCGGCGAGTTCGCCGTCGTCGAAGTGGTTCTGCCGCTCCTTGCCGTAGTAGCCGAACACGAACCCGGTGAGCAGCAGCGCGAACACCACCGGCAGCAGCACCGCGCGCGGGCGCGGGCGACCCCGGTCGCCGAACGGTGGCACCAGCCACGAGGCGATCAGGAACGCGACCGCCGGGAGTGCGAAGAGGTAGACGCGGAAGATGATCTCGCCGCCGTACGCGCCGGCCGCGAGCAACGGCAGCGGCGCGATCGCCGGCAGTACGGCGGGCGAGCGACGCAGCCGCGGGCGGCGGATCAGCGCAACGGCGGCCAACAGCACCACACCGGCGGTCAGCGCCCGATCCACCCGGGCGACCAGCACCTGCCCGGGCTCGGCGCTGCCCAGATCGACCATCCCGGCATGCGCGTTCGCCTCGAAGTCGCCGAACTGCGACCAGGAGGCGCCGAATTGCTCGAAGACGAAGGGCCGGGCCACGGTCAGATCCCAGACCAGGACGGCGACCGCGGTCAGCGCGAACAGGGGCAGCGCGACCCGGCGATGCACACGCGAGCAGGCCAGCGTGCCGAACGCGACCACGAGCATCAGCGGGGTGAGCTGATGCGCCGTCACCACCGCGAGCACGAGCGGCGTGCACAGGGCGAGCGTGCCGAGCGGACGGCGGTCGCGGTCCAGGACCAGTGCCAGGATGCTCACGTAGAGCACGAACGCGAAGGTCTGCGGCGCGAAGTAGTCCTGGCCGACCCAGGCGGTGCAGAAGTGGATCCACACCGCCGCCCAGACGATCCGCCGGTCGCGGGTGAGGGTGCGATAGAGCAGGACCAGCGGGCCGATCAGCAGCAGGTCGAAGGCGAGCGGCGACCAGGTCGCCATGGCCAGCGCGTCGTGCCCGCCGCTGCCGCGGACCACCGCGGCGGCGGCGGCGAAGAAGCCCGGCCACTGGTGATAGGGCGCCAACTCTCCCGCGTGCGGCAGGGTTTGCCCGGTGCGCAGGAACTGGTCGACCACCTCGACGTGCTTCCACGCCCACGCGTAGCGCAGATGCTCGTACAGCACCGCGGGGGTCGCATGCAGCATGGTCACCAACGCGGCGATGTGGAAGGCGTATCGGGGCGCCCGGGCGGCGCGGTCGAGCAGGGTCGCGGCGAAGCCCGCCGTGAGCAGGCCCAGTGCGCACCAGTACAGGACCGGCAGCACGTCCAGCAGGCCCAGGCCGCCCATGTGTTCCACCGCGACCGGCATGCGCATCGCGAGCACCCACAGCAGCACCGCGACCGGCAGCGCGAGCAGCCCGAACGCGCGGAAGGCGAGGGCCGCGGCGGTCGCCGGCCGGTCGTTGCCCAGGCCGCGCAGCCGGCCGGTCGCGTAGCCGAGCGCGGTGGTGAGCACGCCCAGGACCAGGGCGGGGATGGTGGCCTTGGGCGGTGCGGCGTCCGGCGCGAACGGCCGGACCAGGGCCCGCGGGATCGTCGAGGCCAGGTAGGAACGCTCGGATGCGAGCGCGGTGCCGGTGCCGGTGTGCCGGCTGACCGCGGCCTTGGACAGGCCCTCGGCCCAGCAGCGGGCCCGGAAGTAGCGCCACGTGGTGCGCGCGGCCGGGACCCGGTGGCGGACCACGGCGGCGGGTTCGTAGCCGAGTGTGCCGCCGCGGTGCCGGGCCGCCGCCCGGATGCACAGCTCGGTCTCCTCGCAGCCCAGCGGGCGGGTGCCGACCCGGCCCAGGTCGGTGCGGAAGCCGCCGACGTCGAGCAGCACGCCGCGCCGGAAGGACATGTTGGCGCCGATCAGATTGCGTACCGGCGCGGCGTGTTCGGGCATGCCCCGGTAGGTGCAGCCGACCACCCAGTCGAACTCGGCCGGGAACCAGGCCGGGCGCCCGGTGTCCCAGTTCGGCCGGATCCGGCCGCCGACGCCGAGCACGTTCGGGTCGGTGTAGCCGTCGAGCAGACGCATGGTCCAGTCGGGTTCGGCCACCGCGTCGTCGTCGAGGAAGGCCACGATGTCGCCGCGGGCACCCTCGACGCCGGTGTTGCGGGCGCCGGAGAGGCCGCGCCGGCCGCGGTTGCGCAGCACGGTGATGTCGGTGAACTCGCGGGCCGCGCGAGCGGCGAGTTCGTGGCAGTGGTCGGCGACCAGGATGGTCTGGGCCGGCGGTTCGTCCTGGGCCCGGATCGAGGCGAGGGCCGCGCTCAGGTCGTCCCAGCGGTCCATCGTGTAGGCGCAGACGATCACGGTCAGGGTGGGTCGGGGCGGTGTGTGCGCCGCCGGTGGCACGGCCCGCCGGATCGCCGCCGCCCGGGCCCGCCGGACGGCGGCCTCCTCGGCCCGGATGGCGACCCAGGCCAGACGTCTGGTGCGCGGTGGGGTCTCCGTCATGCGGGCCTCCCGGGGGCGGTGGGCAGCCAGACCCGGCGGGCGGTCAGCAGCGCGAGCGCGGTCGCGGTCTGCGCGCCGAGCCACGCGACGCCGGCGCCGAGCACGCCGAACACGGGCAGCAGGACGACGGTCAGGGTCAATACGGCCGTCGCGAGCACGGCCTGGACGGCGACGACCACGCGCATCCGGCCGAGCACGCGGCATGCGCTGATCGCGGTCGCGACCACCAGGTGCGGCAGGGCGGACAGGGCCAGGAGTTGCAGCAGGGTCGAGCCGTTGCGGGCATAGCCGGGACCGAACACGCGCAGGACCAGCGGCGCGCCGGCGACGAGAGCGGTGATCGCGAGTACGAGCAGTGCTCCGGTGTGGCGGAGTACCCGGCGGCAGGCCGCGGCGAGTCCCACGCCCCCGCCGGCCGCCTCGACCAGCAGCGACGCACCCATGTTGAGGCTGATCAGGTAGAGCGTGTTGGCCACCACCCAGGCGAGCGAGAAGTAGGCGCTCTCCCGGGCACCGGCGTGCTCCAGCACGATGATCGGCGGCAGCGTGGTCGCGGCCAGCCAGCACAGCGTGCCGAGGTAGTCGGCGCCGGCGTAGCGCAGGACGGAACGCCCGGGCAGGAAACCGGTGCCGCCCCGGGCGGGCACGGGGCCGCGGCCCGGGAGCAGTCGGGCGAACACCCATGCGTCCACCACGACCAGGGTCGCCACCAGGGCGAGCGTCCAGGACATCAGGATCCCGAGCGTGGGCACGAGTGCGGCGAGCGCGGCGACGAAGACGATCTTGGCGAACGCGAAGCCGCTGTTCTTGCCCACCACCAGCCCCGGGCGGCGCAGTCCGGTGAGCGCGCCGTCCTGGAGCGCGAAGAGCGCGTACGCCACGGTGGTGGCCGTGAAGCAGCAGCCGGCCGCCGGTTCGCGCAGGAATCCCAGGCCCGGCGCGCACACCGGGATCAGCGCCAGGAAGCCGAGCACCGCGACCAGCGTGGCGCCGCACGCGGCGGAGTAGGCGGCCAGGATCAGCCCGCGCCGATCCTGCCCGGCCTGCGGGAGGAAGCGCACGAGCACATTGCCCAGGCCGAGTTGGCCCAGTCCGGAGAGCAGCATCAGCGCGGACACGGCGGCGTAGCTGCGGCCCACCGTCGCGTCGCCGTACCAGCGGGTGGCAAGTGCCCAGTAGCCGGCGCCGAATGCCGAGGTGACCAGCGAGCCGACGGTCAGCACATGGCCGTTGCGCAGCAGCGGATCCACCCCCGGCCGGCTCGGCCGGCGGAGCTGAGCCTGCGTCACCGGGCCTGCTCCGGTTGCTCCCAGGGCGTTTGCACGCCGTGCATGCGCACGCGTGCGTGCAGGTAGGCGAGTGGGCCGGCGGCCAGCGCACGACGTTCGAGCCCGGCCAGGCGGGCGGGCCAGGGGACTTCGGTCGGGCCGGGTGCGCGGGTGCGGGCCAGGGCGTGGCGGATGCCGCCGGGCACGCGGCGGGCGAGCGCGCCGAGGGTGCGCGGCTCGCGCAGCACGGCGGCGGTCAGGTAGGCGCCCAGTCCGGTGCCGTAGCCGCGGACCTGGTGTGCCACCGCGGCGCGATCGGCGCGATGCCGGTGCCAGATCAGCGCACCGGGTTCGTAGCCGATCCGGTGACCGCGCACGATGGTGCGAAAGAACGCGAGCAGGTCGTCGCCGCCGCGCGCGGGCGTGCCGACCCCGGTCGCCGGGTCGAAGCCGCCCATCGCGCGCAGTACGTCGGCGCGAAAGGCCATGTTCGCGCCCGAGCCGAAGCGGCCGGCGGTGAACGGGAACAGCGGGTCCGCCGGCGGAGCCTTGGCGTCGTACAGCACGGGCTCGAATCCCTTGGCGAAGCCCCCGTGCCGATACAGCATCAGCTGCGCGGGGGTGCGCAGTTCGGCGGGCAGGATCAGCCCGGTGACACACGCGGGCCGGCCCGCCCGGGCGAAGCCGGCGACCAGCCCGGCGACCCAGCCGGGGTCGGCCAGGACGTCGTCGTCGGTGAAGGCGAGCAGTTCGCCGGTGGCGGCGGCGATGCCCCGGTTGTGCGCGAGCGCCAGGCCGGCGCGGGGTTCGCGGACGTAGCGGACCAGGCCGGCGCAGCCGCCGCGGACCACGCTCGCGGTGCGGTTGGTGGTGGGCGCGTTGTCCACCACGATCAGTTCGATGTCGGGATAGGTCTGCCACAACAGGGTGCGCAGGCAGGCGGCGAGCAGTTCGGGGCGCTCCCGGGTCGCCACGATCACGCTCACCCGCGGGGTTTCCCGGCGTCCGGGCGGTTCGGGGCTGTGGTCGGGCGGGGCGGGAGCGCCGAACCGGGTACCGGCGGCGGCGACGAGCCGGTCCGGGTCGGCGCCGTACGATGCCGGGTCGAGCAGGCCCACGGGGGTGCCGTTGTGCCGGACCAGGGCGAGTACGGCGCCGGCGGGGCACTTCGCCGGCCGGCCGTCGGGGGTGGCCAGCCGGGCGGCGCCGGCGGCGGTCAGGTCGAGGACGCGCACGTGCACCAGGCCGGGCGGGTCGGGGTCGGAATCGGGCGGGTCGGCGGTGGGCTCGGGGTCGAGCCGGTCGCCCGCGGGTTCGGCTTCGAGCCGGGCGCCGGGTTCGGGGTCGGCGGCCGAGCGACTCGGCGCGGCCGGGCGCGGGACGAACACCGGGGGCGGCTCGGCGGCCGGGTCCGGGCTCGACGTCGGGTCGGTGTGCTCGGCCGGGCGCTGCCTGGGGATCAGCGGCGTCGGGTCCGGGTCCGGGTCGGGTCGCGGGGTCAACCGTCCTCCCCTGTCCGGATCGCCCGCACGCCGCCGCCGTGCTCGCGCAGCACGGTGCGCAGTACCCGGTGTCCGTCGCGCAATGCGTTGAGGTTGGATCGACCGCTGCGGCGCGGGAGTTCGAGGCTGGGCACCTCGGCGATGCGCAGCCCGGCGCGGAGCGCGCGGACGATCATCTCGGCCTCGATCTCGAAGCCGGTCGAGCGCAGGTCGAGGTGGTCGAGGAAGCATCGGCGGAACGCGCAGAAGCCGTAGCACAGATCGGTGAGCCGGTAGCGGTAGAGCCGGCTCACCAGTGCCATCAGCGCGTGGTTGCCCATGCTGCGCAGCGTGGTCAGGTCGAGCGATCCGCCGCCGCCGACGAACCGGGAGCCCTTGACGAAGTCGTAGCCGTTGGTCAGGAAGTGCACGTAGTGCGGGATCTCCTGCGGCGACATGCTGCCGTCGGCGTCGATGGTGACGATGATGTCGCCGGTGGCGTGCCGGAATCCGGTCCGCAGCGCGCTGCCCTTGCCGGGGGCGGATTGCCGGATGACCCGGGCCGCCGGCAGGTAGCGGCGGGTGATCAGCGAGGTGGCGTCGGTGGAGTCGCCGTCGATCAGCAGGACCTCGTCGACGCCTTCGGGTATCTGTTGGAGCACCCAGGGCAGGTTGCGCGCCTCGTTGCGGGCCGGCACGACCAGGGTGACCCGGTCGCGCGGCACCGGGTCCGGTACCGACTGCCCGGCGCGCAGCGGTGTGCCGCCGGGCAGTTCGGCGATCCGGGGCAATGGACGTGTCGCGTGTGCCGTGTGCGTCGTGTCGTGCATGACCGGCCCCCTCCCGTCTGCCGCGCGCCCCGGGAGGCACACGGCATCGGGCCGGCGAACCGGCCCGAGATCGGTGACGCCGGGTGTCGATGGCACGACACCCGGTCATCGCTGATCGTGGTTGGGCGGCGAAAGCAGGGTCAATCGGACCGAAGATGCTTTGCCAAGACGTTACGGTTGGGCGTTTTTACCGTCGAATGCCAGTTCGGGGAAGTTCTGCGCCTTTCAGGGGGATACGAGTGCTTTCAGCAGGAGCAGTCGCACGAACAACATTCCCCGCATTCACAACAGTTGCCACAGCAGTCGCAACCATCGCAGCAGTCCCCGCAGTCGCACTTGTGGCAACAGCCCTGCCGCTGCTGCCCGGTGCAGGGGTCCTCGAACGACTCCCGGCAGCACCACTGGCACGTGCAGCACAGCCCGGCCCAGATCGCGCACGCGACGAACACGTTGTGCCCACCGGGCGGCGGAGGCGGCGGGGTCGGGCCGCCCGGCGGGCCCCACGGGCTGTTCGGGTCGTAGGGGCTGCCGGGCGGTTGCTGGTTCGGCGGCTGCGGGTAGGGCGGCTGCTGGTTCGGCCACGAGCCCTCCGGCCGCGCGGCCAGGCGCCGTTCGGGCCGCTCGCCGTGCTTGGCACAGCCGTTGCCGGGTTTGCCGCCGACCGAGCAGGACGGCGACTCGACCGGAAAGCCCGCGTGCCGGAAGGACCGGTCGATCGCCTCGTCGATCTCGTGCACGAGCAACCGGTGCACGAGCACGCCGTCGACGAACTCGACCTCGGCCAGCGCGAGTTTGATCCCGGTCGCGGCGTCGCGGCACAACCGGTGCGCCTCGTCCGGCCCGGTCCCGGTGGCGAGCAGCGGATTCCAGGCCCCGGCCGCCCGGTCGGCGTGGATGTCCTCGACCGCGTCGAGCAGGTGCGCGAGCCGCCCGAACAACCGGCCCGCCTCGGCCAACGACTCGGCGTTGTCCGGGCGTTCGGCCAACACCGCGGTATGTGCGAACGCGGCGCCGGTCGCGGTCTCGGTGGGTTCGGTCACGGTCAGCACGGACACACCCGGTCCGGCCAGCGCCTCGACCTCGACCTGCCGATCCACCGCCTCGACCATCACGGCCGTGTCGAAGCCGACCTCCAGCGCGGCGTCCGCGCCCTGACGGGCCCAGCGCTCGGCGACCCGGCGCGCGCCACCGGCAACCGCACGCCGCTTGTACACACCGTCGCCGTCGTCGATGTGGTCGCGCATCTTCGCCGACGCGAGCACCAGCGACACCGCGCCGGCCAACCGGGCGCCCTCGCCCATCGCGACGTCGGCCCGGCGCATCGCGCGCAGCGGGCACGGGCCTGCCTTGCGCCGGCCGTCCGCCGTGGGGCGGGCGGACTGCGCCTCGACCAGGACCGAGATGATCAGCCCGTCGTAGTTGGTGGCGACCCGAGCCACCTGTCCGTGGTCGTCCCGCAGCGCGAGACACATGCCGCACAGGTGCGCCATCCACTCGCTCTGCAGCTTCTCCGACAGTCGGTGCCGGCACGGCCGGATGATCCCGAACAACCCCTCGCCCCATTTCACTGCGCCGTTCCGGTCCTCCACAGACGGCTCAGCCTACTGATCACCCGTCACCCCCGTTCGGGATCCGCACCCGGGCCGGCCGGCGGCCGACGACCGCCCCACCCGTAGGATCCGCAGCGTGAGCGCATCGGTACTGGTCGTCTGCAGCGGGAACATCTGCCGCTCCCCCCTGGTCGAGGCGATGTTGCGCCACCGGCTGGCCGCGTCGGCGCTGCCGGTCGAGGTCTCCTCCGCGGGCACCATCGACTGGAACGCCCGGCCGATGGCGGACAACAGCGCGCTGGTACTGCACGAGTACGGCATCGACCCGGGCCCGCACCGCA
Source organism: Embleya sp. NPDC050493 (assembly GCF_044458105.1). Classification (NCBI taxonomy): domain Bacteria; kingdom Bacillati; phylum Actinomycetota; class Actinomycetes; order Kitasatosporales; family Streptomycetaceae; genus Embleya; species Embleya sp. NPDC050493. Next base: position 121,900 of record NZ_JBITHP010000006.1, on the reverse strand, counting down.
GCCGCAAACTCTCCGCCGACCTGCTGCGCGCGGCCGACCTGGTGATCGGCATGTCACGCGAACACCACTGGGCGGTCGACGCACTCGCCGCCGACGCCCTGCCCCGCACCTTTCTGCTCGGCGAACTCGTGCGGCTGGGCGAGCGTTTCGGCCCGCGCGGCGAACTGCCGCTCGCCGACTGGGTGGCCGGGGTCGACGCCCTGCGGCCGGCGAACCGGTTGGCCCGGCCGTCCGACGAACTCGACGACCCGATGGGCGAACCGCTCGAATCGTTCCGGGTGATGGGCGCCCGCGCGGACGAACTCACCGCACGGCTGGTGGGCCTGCTCGTGGGGTGATGCCCACCCGGCGGCGAGCCGAGAACACTCGAACAAATGATCTTTCCTTGCGGTGCGGCAAGGCCCCTGGACACACCGACCTTTTGGCCTGCCCGTACACTCGCTGTCCCGCCGTGGGGATCGGCGGTACCGGGCGGGGTGGGCATGCGCGACGCAGAGCACGACCGGAACTACGAGGACGACGGCGAGCACGGCGGCTACGCCGACCACGGCTACGACGGCGACTACGACCGAGACGGCGACTACGAGAACGAGCACCGGCGCCGAAACGGCTGGGTGTTCCTCGTGTTGGCCCTCTTACTGGTGGTCGGCACGGGTTACGGGGCCTACTCGTTCCTGAAGCAGGACGACCCCTCGCCGACCACGAACGCAGGATCCACGGCGTCCGCGGCGGCGGGCGGCGTGGAGCAGAGTCCGCGCAACGCCGCACGGCGCTTCCTCGCCGAGTGGCAGGCGGGCGACTGGAGCGCCGCGGGCGCGCTCACCACCGATCCGTCCGCGGCGGGTGCGGCGCTGGTGGGTCTCGACGACGGACTCCGGGTGGGCGGTCGGCAGCTGACCGTGGGCGAGGCGCAACCCGAACGGCCGGACGGCAGCGTCCCGGTGCCGTTCGAGGCACGACTGACCCTCAAGGGCGCCGGCGAATGGACCTATACCGGCTCGCTCACCGTCGCCAAGACACCGGGCCGCGGCTACCTGGTCGGCTGGGCGCCGAGCGTGCCGCATCCGAAACTGACCGCGACCACCCGGCTCAAGCTGGCGCCCAACCAGAGCGGCGCCGGCGGCGACGTGTTGCGGGCCAAGGGCGGAGCGGCGCTGTCGCCGACCGACTACCCCTCGCTCGCCGCGATCCGGACCGGACTGGCGAGCAAGGCCAAGCCGGCCGAGCAGGCCGCGACCGGCGGCACGGTGCTGCTGGTCGACGCGGCCACGGGTGCCACGGTCGGACAACTCGCCACGATCGGCGAGGTCCAGACCGCACCACCCGCGGACGGCGGTGTGCAGACCACGCTCGACGCCAAGCTGCAGGCGGCGGCCGAGCAGGCGGTCGGCGGCGAGTCGCGGACCACCTCGCTCGCGGCGGTGCGGATCAGTACCGGCGAGATCGTCGCGGTCGCGAACAACCCGGCGGGCGGCCCGAACAACGCGTTCCTGGGCACCACCCCGCCCGGCTCGACGCTGAAGATCGTCTCGGCGGCGACGCTGCTGACCAAGGGCGCGGTCGACCTGGACGACAAGGTCGGCTGTCCCGAATCGGCCAACGCGGGCGGCATGCGGTTCACCAACTCCGAGGGCCGCGCCTTCCCCGAGGGCACCTTCAAGCTCGCCTTCGCCCAGTCGTGCAACACCACGATGGCGAACCTGTCCGGCAAACTCACCGGCGCCGACCTGGCCACGATCGCGCACGACTGCTTCGGCATCGGCGGCAACTGGAAGACCGGCATCGTCTCGTTCGACGGCCGGGTGCCCGCGGCGACCGACGACACCATGAAGGCCGCGAACATGATCGGCCAGGGCCAGGTGCAGATGAACCCGCTCACCATGGCCTCGGTGGTCGCCACCGCGAAGTCCGGTACGTTCCGCCAACCGCATCTGCTCGTCGACCAGGAGGACCTGTGGCGGGCCCCGCGCGAACTCGCGCCCGCGGTGAGCAGCCGGTTGCGCACGCTGATGCGGTCCGTGGTCACCGAGGGCACCGCACGCGAGTCGCTCGGCGGGCTCGGCGGTGACGTGGGTGCCAAGACCGGCACCGCCGAGGTCGGCGGCGGCAAGCCGAACAACGGCTGGATGGTCGCCTACCGCGGCGACATCGCGGTCGCGGTCTGGGTCGAGGGCGGCATCACCGGCGGCCGGTCGGCCGGGCCGATCGTCAAGTCGTTCCTGGGTGCGGCGGGCTGAGCGGCCGTAGTCCATCATGGGCAGCGTGAGCGAACACGATCTTGCCGACGAGGGCCCTGGCCGGGCCGAGACCTTCCTCGACCTGCTGCGCTTGGAGCAGATCGAGGAGAACATCTTCCGGGGCTGGTGCCACGCCGGCGCGCCGCTGCGTGCGTTCGGCGGTCAGGTGGCCGCCCAGGCCCTGGTGGCGGCGGGCCGCACGGTGGTGCCCGACCGGCACGTGCACTCGCTGCACAGCTACTTCCTGCGCCCCGGCAGCACCACGGCGCCCATCGTGTACCAGGTCGACCGGGTCCGGGACGGGCGCTCCTTCGCGACCCGGCGGGTGACCGGCGTCCAGCACGGCGCGGTGATCTTCACGCTGTCGGCGTCCTTCAAGGTGGCCGAGGAGACCCCCGGGCACCGCCGCGCGATGCCGGACGTCCCGCTGCCGGAGGAGCTCCCGGATCCCTACGAGAAGTTGTCCGCCGAGGAGCGCGCGCACTACGAGGAGTCGCAGACCCGGCTGCTGATGGATCTGCGCTTCGTCCCGGAGGACCGGTCGCCGGGCACCCACATCGTCGACGGCATCCCGCATCAGAGGGTGTGGATGCGGGCCGCCAAGCAGCTTCCGGACGACCCGCTGCTGCACGTGTGCGGGCTGACGTACATGTCCGACCTGACGCTGGCGGGCACCGCGGCCAAGCCGTACATCACCGATCCGTCGAAGCTGCAGATGGCCTCGCTCGACCACGCGGTGTGGTTCCTGCGTCCGTTCCGCGCCGACGAGTGGCTGCTGTTCGCCCAGGCCTCGCCGTCCGCCCAGGACGCACGCGGGTTGGCGATGGGCGAGTTCTACAACCACGACGGGGTGTTGGTGGCGTCGGTGGTGCAGGAGGCGGTGATCCGCCAGCGGTAGCGGCGGGCCCGCCGCGATCTCGGCGGCGCTCCGTTCCTCGCCTGGACGGTCGCGGGCGCGGCGGGGCGGATCCACCCGGCCGTGGGCGGGGCCGCACCGCGGCACCGGTCACCGCGGTCGGCGTGCGACGCGCGGCCGGGTGCGCCGATCACGCGGGCGGGGCGGGCTTTCGGGCCGGGTTCGCACGGGACCGGGCGAGCGCACCCACGCCGTGCCGCACACCCGCGCGCACGCCGCCCGCCGAGCCGAGTTCGCGCAGCGCGTACAGCAGCACCGCGATGTCGTCGATCAGGATCGGGTCGGGCAGCAGGTCCACCGGGCTGATCGCATAGATCAGCGCGCCCAGGAACAACGCCCGGTCGCGGGCGCTCGCGTCCGGGCCGCGCACCAGCCGCCAGGTCCGCAGCAGCCTGCGGACCAGGACGACCACGATCACCAGCGTCACGACGAACACGAGCGCCGCGACGCCGATCAAAATCCAGAGCCAGGTGTCCACGTCGGGACGTCTGCCCCGTCAGCCGCCGCCCACCCAGACCGTCTTGGCATTGCAGAACTCGCGGATGCCCAGGTGGGCGAGTTCACGTCCGTAGCCGCTGGTCTTGATACCGCCGAAGGGTAGTTCGGGGTGCGAGGTGACCATGCCGTTCACGAAGACCGCGCCCGCCTCCAACTCCGCCGCGCAGCGCTGCTGTTCGGCCTCGTCGTCGGTCCAGGCGTTGGCGCCCAGGCCGAACGGCGTCGCGTTGGCCAGCGCGATCGCCTCGTCCAGGTCGGCGACCCGGTACAGCCCGGCGACCGGGCCGAACACCTCCTCCCGGTACATCCGCATGTCCGGGGTGAGGTCGGCGACCACGGTCGGCGGGTAGTACCAGCCGGGGCCGGTGGGCCGCTCGCCGCCGCACAGGATCCGGGCGCCCTTGGCCCGGGCGTCCTCGACCTGCTCGGTGACGTCGCGCACGCCCTGCTCCTGGGCGAGCGGGCCCACGTCGGTGCCCTCGGCGGTCGGATCGCCGACCCGGAGCGCGGCCATGTTCGCGGTGAAGGCCGCGGCGAACGCGTCGTGGACGTCGGTGTGCACGATGAAGCGTTTGGCCGCGATACAGCTTTGTCCGTTGTTCTGCGTGCGGGCCGTGGTGGCGGTTTTGGCGGCGGCCTCGATGTCGGCGGAGGGCAGCACCAGGAAGGGGTCCGAGCCGCCGAGTTCGAGCACGGTCTTCTTCAGCTCGCGCCCGGCGATGGCCGCGATCGAGCGCCCGGCGCCCTCGCTGCCGGTGAGCGTGGCGGCCACCACGCGCGGGTCGGAGAGCACCCGCTCGACCAGCTTCGACCCGATCAGCAGGGTCTGGAAGGCCCCCTCCGGGAAGCCGGCCCGGGTGAACAGTTCGCCCAGATACAGCGCGGTCCGCGGCACGTTCGAGGCGTGCTTGAGCAGACCGGTGTTGCCCGCCATCAGCGCGGGCGCGGCGAACCGCATCGCCTGCCACAGCGGGAAGTTCCACGGCATCACCGCCAGCACCGGCCCCAGCGGCTCGTACCGTACGTACGCCTTCCGGGCGCCGACCGCGTCCGCGTCGGCCGGCTCGTCGGCCAGGAACTCCGCCGCCCGATCGGCGTAGAACCGACACAGCCGGGCGCACTTGGCCACCTCCGCCTCGGCGGCGGCGAGCGTCTTGCCCATCTCCGCCGTCATCATCGCCGCGACCTCGCCCTTCTCCGCGTCGAGCAGATCCGCCGCCCGCCGCATCGCTCGGGCGCGGACGTCGTACGAGTCCCGCCGGTGCGCCCGGAACACCTCGTCGGACCGCGCGATGCGGGCCTCGATCTCCTGTTCGCCGATCTCGGCGAACTCCTCGATCGTCTCCCCGGTCGCCGGATTGACGGACGCGATGGCCATGGACCCTCCAGATACGGCTGATGACTGCGAGGGGCGCGGGCAGCGAACGGTGCACCCCGCCGACCCGTTACCCACGCCGCGCCGGCTGACACAACGTCGGGCGGCTGTCGTACCCGGCTGGGATCATCCGCGCCATGAAGGAACAAGTCATCCCGATTCTGCGCGTGGCCGACGCCGCCGCCTCCGTCCGCTGGTACGCCCGCCTGGGCTTCGTCCAGGAGTGGGAACACCGTTTCGAACCGGACCTCCCCGCCTTCGTGGACGTCGCCCGCGGCGATGTGCACCTCTTCCTGAGCGAGCACGCGGGCGACGCGACTTCGGACACGCTGGTCTACCTGCGGGTCGCGGACGTGGACGCGGTGGCCCGGGAATTCGGTCTGCCGGTCGAGGAGGCGCCGTGGGCCCGGGAGGTGCATGTGACGGACCCGGATGGGAATCGGGTGCGGGTGGGAACGCCGAGGGAGGAGTGAGCGGGGGATCAGTCGCCGGTCATGCCGGTCATGCCGATCTGTAGCTCGAGCCGACCGTCGGCGACGCGTTCGGCGAGCGGGCCGAGGTGTTCCCGCTGGGCTTCGTTGATCCGTAGCCAGGCCAGGTCCGGAAGGTGGACGAGAGGGCTCAGGTCGGTCACGCGGGTCTCGCACAGACTGAGCCTGCGTAGGCAAGGCAGATCCGCCAGCGGGGTTATGTCCGCCACCAACGTTCGATCCAGGAACAGACAGTCGAGAACGGGCAACCCGCGCAACGGGCCCAATTCGGCAACCCGAGTGCCCACGATGCCGAGTGTCTCCAGTCTCGGGTACTTCATCAGAACCGACAGATCTGCAAGCGGAGTGCGGTGAAGGAAGAGCTCACGCAGGTTCGGGACGTCCGGCAAGAGTCCGGAATCCGGTAGTCGTTCATCGCTGAAGAAGAGGCTCGTGATCCAGGGACACTGTGCCAGCATTGTCGGCCCGGAAACCTGCGAGCATTCGAGGTGCAAGAAGACGATACGTGGCAATTCCACCAACGCACCGAGGTCCGTGATCCGGGTTCCCGCAGTGGTGAGTTCGACAAGACTCGGAAGTGCGGCGAGCGCTCGTACCGGAACCTCCGACGTCTCGGCGGGCAACACCAAAGTTCGCACGTCGGTCCGACCGGCCAGCAGTTCCAAGGCGGCCAGGTCCGGAATCTGCACCCGGACGTCGTCGAACCCGACGTGCTTCAGCACGGTTTCGTAGTACTGCTCGCGATCCGTCACCGCGTCCCAGGCCCTGATCAGGGCCGCCCGGACTCCGAACCTCTCCCGGTCTCGGAAGCGAGCCAGCAGGGGGATCACGATGTCGCCACCGATCTTCCCGGCCGTGTGCACGATCCTGTCCGCGTCCCCATCCGAAACGCGCTGATTCCGCGTCAGGTCGACAAGCAGGTCGACCACGAACTCCCCCGCGGCAGCCAGGTTCTCCGCCGCTTCCCGGTCCTTCGGCGGCAGCAGACCGGCCGTCTCCTCCCGAAACCGCTCCGCCCGCTCCCGGTCGACCATTGCCGCCCCCGACACGCACGCGGCACCGAGCAGCCACAGCCGATCACGGTGCACCTCGTCCGCCTCCGCCCGCGCGATCAGCCCGTCCAGCAACTCCCGCTGCCGGGACGGGTCGTCCTGGGTCCGGCCGACCGCCATGATCAACACGTCGTGGTAGAGCGGGTCGTGCGCGTGGTTGATCAGGTGGTCCAGGTGCTCGGCCCGGACGATCTCCAGCGCCGCCAGGTAGTCCTGGAAGCTCGCGTGGCCGAACTCGAAGACGCCGAGCTCGGGTTCCTGGAGCAGCCCGCTCCGGGCCACCAGGCTGTCCAGGACCTCGTCGGCCGTGTACGGCGGTTCGACCGTCTGCCGGAAGCGGGTCAGCACGTCGTCCACGCACGCCGTCGCCACGCGGCGGGTGATCGACCGGCGGCCGTTGAGTGTCATCCACATGGCCAACGCCGCCAACACCTTCTCCAGTTGCGTCGGCTGGAGCCGTACCCGGCTCGTGCCGATCCGCCGGGCGCGTTCGCGACCACCGAGCAGCATCGCCATCGCCGACCGGTACAACTCGGTGCGGCCCTCCGGGAGAGCCTGGTCCGCGTACCGATGCAGCGCGCACATCAGGGCGCACAGCAGGGGGTTCGTGCCGAGTCGGGCCAGGTCTCGGCGGCTGTCGAAGGTCAGCTTCAGTTGCTCCGCACACGCCGCGAGTTCGTCCGGATCACCGACCTGCGCCCGATGCCAGCGGTCCACGAACAGCGCGACCTGTGCGGCGGACATGGCCTGGAGCTCCCCCGCGACGAAACCCGCCGTGCGCAACCGGCGGTGCCGCTGCTCGGACAACACCCTGGGCCGCGAGGTCAGCACGTAGGCCGCGTCGGGGTAGTCCACGCACAGCTGTTCCAGCCAGTCGAGCGCGTCCGCCCGGTACTCCTCCGGTAGTTCGTCCACGCCGTCGACGAAGACCACCGCACGTCCGTCCCGCATCCGGCGGGCCGCCCAGCCCGGCGGCTGCTCGGCACCGAGCGTGGAACCGGACGCGGCGACGAAGTGGGCCGGATCGGGCAGGACCAGCCGGTCGTCCGCGACCATGGTGCGCAGCTTCAGCAGGAACGGGACCCGGCCGGTCCACGAGGACAGACGGGCCGGGAGCTCGCCCGAGGCCACATGCACGGCGAGGCGACGCAGCAGGGTGCTCTTGCCGGATCCGGCCGGGCCCTCCAGCACCATGCGGTCGCTGCGCGCGAGGGCGTCCTCCAGCAGGCTTCGGGTCGTGTCCGGCTGTCCCGTGTCGTCGTCCCAGCGCCGCCGGGGTCGCGGCTCGCGGCGGGTCTGCACGACCAGGCTCACATAGGCCGTGGTGAGTTCGTAGGTGCTGTCCTGCGGGTCGAGTTCGGTGACGCCGAACAGCCGGGCCTGATCGAGCTTGACCCGCAGGCCGGCGCGGTAGCGTCGATCGAAGGCGTCGTCCAGGTCCGCCGCGGCGGGCACCCGACGCAACAACTCGGCCTGGGCGACCGCCTGTTCCTGCACGGTGCGGGCCAGGAACTCGGGCTGCTTGGTGAAGAAGTCCACGATGTGCGTACAACACTCGTCCAGGAGCGCGCCGTACAGCGGGGTCCCGGCCTCCGCCGGCTGCTCCGCCCGCGCGGCCAGTCGCAGTCGCAGGACGGCCGGATCCAGGCCCGCCGCCTGTACGTCGTCCATCGTCACCGCGTCGCCGAGCGTGGCCACCACGGCCGCGACGACGCGTTCGCCCTCGGCCGGTTCCAAGCGGGCGAAGTCCCGTTGTGCGTCCGCCAGTCGCCGGGTCAGGACCCGGGTCAGCCGCTCCACATCGTGCGCGCCGACCTCGCGCCGGACCCGCCGACGCGCCACCCGAGCGCCCATCCGCACCGGCGCGTCGACCAACCGCGCGCCCGGCGGCGCCGAGGTCAACCGGCGCAGTGTGCTCGCGATCGCCGTCGCCAACAGGCGTCCCTGTACCGGATCCACCCCACGCCCCGATTCCCCGGTCGGCCGGAACTTCGAGTATGGCCCGATCGCCGGCGATCGGGGCCGGATCCCGAATCCTCCACGGCCCTCGTCGGGCCGAGACGGCAACCCCGGCCCGGCACGAGCACCCGCCGGACGGCCGGATCGACGGCCTCTTCGTCGACGGCGCGGTGACGGGGCGTCGTCCGACTCACCCGATCATTCGGGTGCCTTCGGCTCGCTGCCGGCCAGGACGCCTCGCGCCAGGGCCGCCAAGGCGTTCTTGATGCGGTCGGGAGAGATGCCCTGGTCGCGCTGGCGTCGGTAGACCTCCGGTGCCAGTGGCGCGAGCAGGGTGTCGGCGAGTACCTCGGGGTCCAGGCGGTCCGCCGCCAGGACGCGCACGTGCGTGCTCCAGAAGCCGTACGCGCCGGTGCGGTAGCGCGCGCTGCCCGTCTCCGCGCCCAGGAGCAGGTGTACGTGCCGCTCCAGCAGGTCGACCATCGCCGCGTAGAAGGCCGCCAGGCGCTCCGCCGGATCGTGCTCGTCCGGGCCCAACGGCGGCGCGCCGCGCAGGATTTCGTGTTGCAGCGCGCGCTCGTGCTCGTCCAGCAGGGCGCGCGCGATGGAGGCGCGGTCGGGGTAGCGCCGATACAGCGTGCCGCGGCCGATGCCCGCGGCCTTGGCGATGTCCTCCATGGTGACCTCGGCCGGGTCGCCGGCCGCGAACAGTGCCTCGGCCGCGGCCAGCACGCGAGCCCGATTGCGCGCGGCGTCCGCCCGTTCCCGCGGCGGCCCGGCCCCGTCCGCGGCGACCGGAAGGCCGGTGAGCAAGTCGGTGCGTTTCGTCATGTCCCCACCCTAACCAGCAAGTGGACACATCGTCCACTTAGCCGTTACAGTCGAGCGCACAAGCGGACACCGCGTCCACTTATTCTCTCGGGAGCACTCATGCCGCACCTCCTGCACCTCGACTCCAGCGCCCGCGCCGACTCCTTCTCCCGGACCCTGGGCGCGGCCTTCGCCGACGCGTGGCGCGCCGCGCGACCGGACGCCGAATACACCCACCGCGACCTCACCGCCCGTCCCGTGCCGCCGATCGACCAGGCCTGGACCGAGATCTGCGACACGATGCTGCGCGAGGGGATCACCGCGATCGCGGACTACCCGCAGGCGGTCCGCACGCCCGAGCAGCGCAAGGCGTGGGACACGGTCGAGCCGCTGTTGGCCGAACTGGTCGCCGCGGACGTCGTGTTGATCGGTGCGCCGATGTACAACTTCGGCGTGCCCGCCCAGCTCAAGAGCTGGATCGACCAGGTCACCTTTCCCAAGATGTCGCTGGCGCCGCGCCGCTTCGTGGTCGCCTCCGCGCGCGGCGGCTCGTACCTGCCGGGCACGCCGCGGGCGCCGTTCGACCACCAGACGCGCTACCTCGTCGACTTCTTCACCGGGCACTACGCGATCTCGGACGCGATCGTGCTCGGTACCGAACTGACCAACTCGCTCGTGGACCCCGGGCTCGCCGAGCGCCGGGACCAGCACCTGTCCTCGCACGCGGACGCGCTCGGCCGCGCCGCGGAACTGGGGCGCTCACTCGTGGAGGCGTACTGATGGCCTGGTTGATCCTGCTCGGCGCGGGCCTCGTCGAGGTCGTGTGGTCGCAGAGCATCAAGCCCACCGAGGGCTTCACCAAACCGCTGCCGACGGTGATCTGCGTCCTGCTCGGCGCGACGGCCGTATACCTGCTCTCGGTCGCCATGCGCGACCTGCCGGTGGGGACGGCGTATGCGGCGTTCACCGGCATCGGCACGGTCGGCGCGATCACGCTGGGCATCACGCTCCAGCACGACACACTGAGCGCGGGCCGGATCGCGGCGCTCGCGCTGATCGTGGGCGGGCTGGTGCTGGCCCGGCTGACCTCGACGGCGTGAGCCCCCGGCCCAACACCAAAGGAGGAACAGGATGCAACTTTAGTGACAGTGCTCGGCACGTTCGCGGCTATCGAGCGCACCCGCCCGAGCCGGAGGCTGAGGAGGTGTCAGGATCCCCAGTCAAGGAGCACCCCCGCATGTCTCCCGGAAACCGCCGGCGCCCCCCGACCACGACTCCCCCGGCGAACCCGCTCGCCGGGCCGGACGCGTACGAGCGCATCGATCACGACGATCGGGCCAAGGGCAGCGCGGCGAGTTCCCGGGCCCTGACCAAGTGCTACGGCGAGGGCGAGACCCGAGTGGTCGCGCTGGACGAGGTCGACGTGGAGATCGGCCGCGGTCGGTTCACCGCGATCATGGGTCCGTCCGGGTCCGGCAAGTCCACCCTCATGCACTGCCTCGCGGGGCTGGACTCGGTCACCTCCGGGCACAGCTGGATCGGCGACACCGAGATCACCGGGCTCAAGGACAAGGACCTGACCCGGCTGCGCCGGGACAAGATCGGTTTCATCTTCCAGGCGTTCAATCTGCTGCCGACGCTGACCGCGCTGGAGAACATCACGCTCCCGATGGACATCGCGGGCGTCAAGCCGGACCCGGCCTGGCTGGACACCGTGATCGACACGGTCGGTCTGCGCGATCGGCTCAAGCACCGGCCCAGCGAGCTCTCCGGCGGTCAGCAGCAGCGCGTGGCGTGCGCCCGCGCGTTGGCGAGCAAGCCGCAGATCATCTTCGGCGACGAACCGACCGGCAACCTCGACTCGCGCTCCGGCGCCGAGGTGCTCGGCTTCCTCCGCAGCAGTGTCTACGACCTGGGGCAGACCATCGTGATGGTCACCCACGACCCGAACGCGGCGTCCTACGCCGACCGGGTGTTGTTCCTGGCCGACGGCCGGGTCGTGGACGAGATGTTGTCGCCGACCGCGGACACGGTGCTCGCGCGCATGCAGCGCTTCGCCCGTTCCGCGAACTGAGGCGCCGCCATGCTCAAGGCAACGTTCCGCAGTTTCCTCGCGCACAAGGCGCGAATGGTCCTGTCCGCACTCGCGATCCTGCTGTCGGTCGCGTTCGTGGCAGGCACCCTGATGTTCACCGACACGATCGGCAAGACCTTCCACGAGCTCTCCCGCACGGCCGCGGCCGACGTCACGGTCAAGCCCAAATCGGACTTCCGCGAGGACCGACTCGGTCGCACCGGCCAGCAGCCGACGGTGCCCGAGAGCACGGTGGCCGCCGTGCGCACGGTGCCCGGGGTCGCCGACGCGCATCCCGACGTCACGGTCACCAACGTGATCATCGTCGACGGCAAGGGCAGGAAGGTCGGCCTGACCTCGGAGCCCCAGGTGCAGGCCGCCGATTGGTTCCCCGACAAACAGTCCCCGGTCCGGCTCGAAAAGGGCCGCGCGCCACAGGGCCCGAACGAGGTCGTGCTGGACAGCGACGCGGCCGGCCACAACAAGGTCCGGATCGGCGACAGGGTGCACGTGATCGCCGCGCCGGGCGCGTTCGACCCGACAGTGGTCGGGCTGGCCGACTACAAGACCATCAACCCGGGCGTGACCCTGCTCTTCCTGGACGGCACCGCCGCCCGCGACCGACTCCTGGGCAAGCCCGGCGTGGCCACCTCGGTGTCGCTCACCGCGCAGTCCGGCGTCGACCAGAAGGAGCTCAAGGCTCGGGTCGCCGCCAAGCTCGGCACGGGCTTTGACATCAGGACCCGGGAGGAGGAGGCCGACGCCGCCTCCGCCGACCTGGGCCAGGCGCTCGACGTGGTCAAGTACGCGCTGCTCGGCTTCGCGGGCGTCTCGCTCCTGGTCGGCACGTTCCTGATCTTCAACACCTTCTCCATGCTCGTCGCCCAACGCACCCGCGAACTGGGCCTGTTGCGCGCGATCGGAGCCGGTCGGGCGGATGTGAACCGCTCGGTGCTCGTGGAAGCGCTGCTGCTCGCGGTGGTCGGATCCACGTTGGGCCTGCTCGCCGGCTTCGCACTCGGGCAGGGACTGCTGACGCTGATGAGCGCGGTCGGCGTCGACCTCAAGGGCACCCCGCTGGAGATCAAGCCCGCGACACCGATCATCGCGTACACGGTGGGCGTCCTGGTCACCGTGGTCGCCGCCTACCTGCCCGCTCGCCGGGCGGCCCGGGTGAGCCCGATGGCCGCACTGCGCGAGGCCGGCGCCCCGCCGGCGAAGTCGCTGCGCCCACGGGCGATCGGGGGCACCGTGGTCACCGTGCTCGGCGCGATCGCGCTGGCGATCGGCGCCTCCGCGACCAAGCTGGACCCGGCCCACGGGCTGGCCCTGGGAGGCGGCCTGATCGGCACCCTGGTCGGCTTCATCGTGCTCGGACCGGTGCTGGCCCGCCTGGTGATCCCGGGGCTGACGGGCACGTTCCCGCGCCTGTTCGGCACGGTCGGCCGACTGAGCCGGGAGAACGCACTGCGCAATCCGCGCCGCACCGGTGCCACGGCCGCCGCGCTGATGATCGGCGTCGCGCTGGTCGCCTCGCTGTCGGTGGTGGCCACGTCGATGAAGGACTCGGTGGGCAAGCAGATCGACCAGCGCCTGGGCGCCGACTTCACCCTGGAGAGCAGCGGCGGCCTCAACTTCGCCCCGGACGTGGCGGAGACGGTGCGCAAGGTGCCGGGCGTGAGCGACGTGGTGCGCCAGCGCGAGACCGAGGCCAAGGTCGTCTTCGATGGGTCGACCGAGACCATCTCGGTGACCGGGGCCGACCCGGGCATCGACGCGATGATGAAGCAGAAGTACACCGCGGGCAGCGCCGCCGACGCACTGGCCGCGGGCAGGATCGCCCTGCCCCGGTCGTACGTGAAGGGTCGTCACCTCGGCATCGGCGGCACGGTGACGCTGCGCACGCCCAACGGGAAGAGTGCCGAGTTGCGGGTCGGCGCGGTGATCGACGACGAAGGCATCGGCCTGGGCAACGCGGGCGCCGGCATGGTCGGCCTGGACACTCTGAGCAAGCTGGTCCCGGAGCTGCTCGACTCGGTGATCATGGCCAACACCGCCGACGGATCGAAGAGTTCCCAGGTGCGCGCGGCCCTGGACGCCGCCCTCAAGCCCTTCCCGCAGGTGCGCCTGCGCGATCAGGCCGACTACAAGCAGACCGTGCAGGACCAGACCAACCTGCTGCTGCAGATGGTCTACGGCCTGCTCGGGCTCGCGATCGTCATCGCGATCCTGGGCGTGGTGAACACGCTGGCCCTGTCGGTGATCGAGCGCACGCGCGAGATCGGTCTGCTCCGGGCGATCGGCATGTCTCGCGTGCAACTGCGGCGGATGATCCGGCTGGAATCGGCGGTGATCGCGGTGTTCGGCGCGGTGCTCGGGCTCGCCCTGGGGGTGGGCTGGGGCGTCTCGGCGCAGCGCATGCTGGCCTCGCAGGGCCTGGACGTGCTGACCATCCCGTGGCCGACCATCGCCGAGGTGGTCATCGGCGCGGGCGTCGTGGGCCTGCTCGCCGCCCTGCTGCCGGCCCTGCGGGCCTCGCGGATGAACGTGCTGGCCGCGATCTCCACGGAATGACCACCCTTCGATGATCGACACCACCGCGACCGCCGACGGTCCGCCGGCCCTCCTCGCCGGCGCACCGTCGGCGGTGGTACCGCGATCGGCGGCCGGGCCGGGCTACCGTGAGCGAGTGAGCTCGCGTGCCTGGTCGGCGTCCCGCCGTTCGTTCGGGTTCGACGTACTGGTCTCGGCAATCGCCATCGCGCTGGGACTGGCCCTGCGGATGGGACCTCACCCGGGCCTGCTCGACGGGCCGTACCTGCACCAGGCGAGCGCGGTGGTGGCCGGCGCACTGCTCCTGAACCGCCGGCGCGCGGCGTTCGGCTCGGGGATGGCCGTCTGTGCGGTGTCCCTGGTGCATCCGACGCACGCGCTCTTCTTCGCGGCCTACGCCGTCGGGGCGTACGTCGAGGACCGACGGCGTGCGCTCGCGCTGATCGCCGCTCTGGTGTCGACGACCGCCCAGCCGTGGAACCACCCGGCCCCGTCGGACATCGTCGGCGGCATGAGCGTCGCACTGGTGCCGGCGCTGCTCGGCCTCCATGTCGCCGCCCGCCGCCGGTTGCGCCTGGATCGAGCCGCCCGGGCGGAGCGCGAACGCGAGTTGCTCTTCGAGCGGGTGCGGATGGAGGAACGGGCCCGGATCGCCGGCGAGATGCACGACGTGATCACCCACCGGGTCAGCCTGATGGTGCTCCAGGCGGGCGCCCTGCGCACCCGGGCCCGGGAGGACGACGTGCGCGCGACGGCGGAGGAACTGCGCCTGGTGGGCTGCAAGGCGCTGGAGGAGTTGCGCGGCCTGGTCGCGATGACCCGGTCGGAGCAGCAGGTGGGTTCGGTCGTGGCCGCGCCGCGCGCGGTGCTCGACGTGTCCGATCTGGTGGCCGACTCGCGCTCGGCGGGCGTGTCCGTGGACGTGATCACCCTCGGCGAGCCGCACGCCACCTCGCCGGTGATCGGTCGGGCCGCCTATCGGGTCGTCCAGGAGGCGCTGACCAACGTGCACAAACACGCGCCGGGCGCGGTGGTGGACGTACGCCTGCACTACGTGGGCGACGAGGTGCAGATCACCGTGCGAAACTCGGCTCCCACCCGGGCCGCCGACATCGCCCTGGGCACCGGGGGCAGCGGTCTGCTCGGCCTGCGCAAGCGGGTCGAGCTGGTGGCCGGCACGCTGCACACCGGCCCGCTGCCCGACGGCGGCTACGAACTGCTCGCCGTACTACCGGCCGGCGCATCGCCCACGACCACCGGAGAGCCCGCATGATCCGCGTCCTGCTCGTCGACGACGAACGCATGGTGTGTGCGCACCTGCGCACGATTCTCGGCGTGGCCGACGACATCGAGGTGATCGGCGAGGCATACGACGGCGCGGAGGCGGTCGAGTCGGTGCTGCGCCATCGACCCGACCTGGTGCTGATGGACCTGCACATGCCGGGCGTGGACGGGCTGACCGCGATCGAGCAGATCGTCGACCTGCCGAACGCACCCCGGGTGATCGTGTTGACCACGTTCGGCCTGGAGCAGTACATCCTGCGCGTGTTGCACGCGGGCGCGGCCGGGTTCCTGCTCAAGGACACCCCGCCGGAGGATCTGATCGGCCTGGTCCGGGTCGCGATGGACGGGCACACCGTGCTCTCGCCGGCGGTGACGCGCGACCTGGTGACCGCGTCCTCGGGGCGCAACGCGGCCCGCGAGCGCGCGGCGCTGGCCGTCGCGTCGTTGACCGAGCGCGAGATCGAGGTGCTCACCTGCATCGGCGAGGGGTTGTCCAACGCCCAGACCGCCGACCGGTTGTTCCTGAGCGAGACCACCGTCAAGAGCTACGTCTCCCGCATGCTCACCAAACTGGACTGCGCGAACCGCACCCAGGCGGGCCTGCTGGCCTACGACGCGGGCTTGATCCGCCGCTGACCGAAGCACCCGGGCCGGCAGGCGGTCGGGGCCGGGCCGGATCGGTGCGGCAGGGGCCGCGTGCTCGGTAACCTCGGAGGCGTCCGGCCCCGGTCGGATCCGTGAACCGAAGGGGTGCGCATGTCGGTGACGCTCACGAAGGGCGGCAACTGCCCGTTGGCGGTGGCCGCCGTGCTGGTGGAGGTCGCCTCCGAGGCGCCGGTGGACGTCTCGGCGCTGCTGCTCGCCGGTTCCGGAAAAGTGCGCTCGGACGCCGACTTCGTCTTCTACAACCAGCCGACCGGCCCCGGCGTGCGGCTTCGCGAGGGCGCACCGGGCCGACCGGCGGCGGTGCAGGTGGACACCGCGGCGGTGCCCGCGGACGTACAGATCATCGTGGTGACGCTGAGCCTGGACGACGGCCCCGGCATGCCGGTCACCTTCGGCGGGACGGCAGCGCCCACCGCGACCGTGCGCGACGCCTCCGGCGAGGCACTGGTCACCTTCACCCCGCACGGCCTGGGCCGGGAAACCGCGCTGGTGATGCTGGAGTTGTACCGACGCGGCGGCGCGTGGAAGGTGCGCGCGGTCGGCCAGGGCTACGCCAACGGACTCGCGGGCATCGCGACCGACTTCGGCGTCGCGGTCGACGACGAGCCGACCCCGCCCCCCGGTCGCCCCACGCAGCCGCAACCGCAACCGCAGGACCGGCCGCAGACCGCGCCGGCAGCCGCGGCACCGACCCAGGCCTCGACGCGTCCGCAGACCCCGACGCCCGATGCCCCGCTGCTCCCGCACGAACCGCCCAGGCCCGCGCCGATCCCACCGCCGGTGCCGCGCCGCCCGGTGACCGTGCAGCCCACCCCGCCGCCGCCCACGCCGACTCCGGTCCCACCGCCGCAGACACCGCCGACGCCTGCCGCCGCCCCTGCCCCTGCCCCTGCCCCGACGGTGGCGGCCACCGTCCCGCTCCCGGTCGGCGGCACCCACACCGGTGGGCCGATCAACCTCGACAAGGGCCGGGTCAGCCTGCGCAAGGACCAGTCGGTCTCGCTGGTCAAGACCGGCGCACCGCCGTTGACCCGGATCCGGATGGGCCTGGGCTGGGACCCGGCCAAGGCCGGGAGCAGCATCGACCTCGACGCGTCCTGTATCGCGTTCGACGCCCAGGGCAAGAAGGTCGTCACCGTCTGGTTCATGAAGCTGTCCGGTCTGGACGGCGCGATCGTGCACTCCGGCGACAACCTGACCGGCGAGGGCGAGGGCGACGACGAGTCGATCGTGGTCCGGCTGGACGCGCTGCCGCCGCAGGTCACCGGACTCGTGTTCACCGTGAACTCGTTCCTGGGACAGAAGTTCACCGAGGTCTCCCGAGCCTTCTGCCGCCTGGTCGACGACACCACCGACACCGAACTGGTGCGCTTCGACCTGTCCGCCACCGAGCCGCGCACGGGCGTGCTGATGTGCAAGCTGGTCCGGGAGGGCTCGGCCTGGTCGATGACGGCACTGGGCCGCTTCGCCGACGGCCGCACCGTGCGCAAGCTGGTGGACCCGGCCCGCGAGGCGCTCGGCCACTGACCACCATCCGGCACGCATGTGGCGAGCCGGGCGGGATCACGGACAGCGCTCGCCGTACTTGACCACGCCCACGGTCACCGTGTCCGCGACGGGTTGCCCCTCGGGCGGGCGCTGGGTGCAGACGACCCAGTGCGTCTCGATCAGTACGAGCCGACTCCCGCCCAGGTCCTCCGTCTTGACGTGTGCGTCACCACGCAGCGCCCGGCGCACGACGGTGACGCTGCGGCCGACCAGCTCGGGCATCCGACCGTCGACCACCTTGGGGGCGTCGGTCGGCACGGTGCCGGCCGGGCATTTCTCGTCGTGCCGGACCACGCCCAGCTCGACCGGGAGTTCCTTGGCCAGCGGCCCCGGCTCGGGGGTCTGGTCGCACACCTTCCAGTTGCTGTACACGAACTGCCGTCGGCCGCGCCCGCTCACGTCGTGCGACGTGACGAATCGATAGCCGGCCCGACGAGCGCCGTCCCACGCCTGTTGCAGATCGACACCGACCACGTCCGGCAGCACGTTCTTCGGCACCGGTGACGGCTTGGCCCGCCGGGTCGGCGGTGCCGCCGACGCCGGCCCGGCGGGTGCCGCCGCGGTGGCCGCCACCCGTACCCCGTCGGCCGCCGCCGATCCGCTGTCGTCCGTGCGGCCCCGGTGCACCAGCCCCACGATCACCAGCACCGCGACGACCGCGCAGATCACCCCGAGCCGCTGCCGCGGGTTCCGCCACCACTTCATGCCCCCACGATGCAGCCGACTGCCGTGAAAGGGGGACGATTCACCCCGTGATCACCGGTTCGTGTGGTTCGCGCCCGAATCCGCGACCGCACCCGAATCCGGGTCCGAATCGGCGGTCGCGTCGGTGCCCGCATCCATGCCCGCATCCGTGCCCGAATCCGCAGACTCGTCCGCGCCCTCCAGGCCACCCGGGCCGCTCGGAACCGGCCCCGCGCACCCCGCCGGGTCCTCCGCCAGGAACACCTCCCGCAGCGCGAACTCGGTCGCCTGCCGCAACATCTCGGCCCGGGACGGACCGGGCGAGCCGATCACGATCCGCGTGGCCAGCCCGTCCAGCAACGCATGCAGCCGCAGCACGTACCCGTCCGGGTCCGGGTGCGGCCCGATCATCGCGCGCAGGTCCGCCATCCACGGGCCCTCGATCTCCGCGCTCGCGGCCAGTACCTCCGGGTCGGCCAGTGCGCGTGTCCACACCTCCAGCCACAACGTCCACCGCGAGTCGGCCCGCTCGTCGGGCAGGTAGAGGTCGATGTAGCCGGCGAGCCGCTCGGCGATCGGGACGTCCACGGCGGCGAGCAGTGCCCGGCGGCGCTCGGCGAAGCCCTGCTCGCTCCAGCGCAGTGTCTCCACGAGGAGTTGCTCCTTGGACCCGAAGTAGTACGCCACGTGGCCGCCGCTGATCCCGATCCGCTTGCCCAGGCCGGCCATGGTCAGCTGAGCCAGGCCATGCTCGGCGATCGCGTCCATGGCCGCCTGGAGCACCACCTCCCTGGGCTGTTCCAGCCGCTTGCGCCGTGTCCCCGCCATGCTCAGCACCCCTGGTTCGTTCGACGGCGGACCTCGCCTGCCGCCATGTTAGAACGTCGTTCAATACCGCGCCCGGCGAACCGGCGCCGCCATACTTGCCAGAGGCCCGTCCACCCGACGAGAGGACCCACCGTGGCACCCCAACCGCTCACCGACGCCGAATTGACCGAGGCCCTCGCCGACCTGCCGGGCTGGCAGGTCGTCGACGGCGAACTGACCGCGACCTACAAGTGCGCCCGGGCCGACGTGCCCGCGTTCTACGCGACCGTGGCCGCCGCCGAGGACCAGGCGAACCACCACGCCCGGATCACCATCCTGTACGGCACCCTGACATTCGCCCTGACCACCCACGACGCGGGCGACCGGATCACCGCCACCGACGTCGAGTTCGCCGCCCGGGTGGCGTCCTTCGCCGCCGCCCACGACGCACAGAGCGTCACCGCCCAGGGCTGAGTCGAACCCGTCCGCACCCCGCCGCCGATCCGAGCATCCGGGAGCGGCGGCGACGCGGCCGGGACGCAAGCGCGCCGACCGTCGTCGGCCGCCCGGGCCCGACCGAGCCCGCGCCGGCCCGCCCGCCGGGCCACACAGCCTTCACTCGGCGCTTCCTGGCCGTTCATCCGGGCGACCCGCGCGCCGCCTAGCCTCCGACCATGAGCACCGACGCATCGGCGTCCCACCCCGTCTCGGCCACCGTCCGCGGCCGGCTTCTCCCGATCGCCGGCGCCGGCTCGGCCGGTTGGCTGATCGGGACGTACGCGATCCGCGCCGCCGCCCGGGGTTCGTGCGACGACTTCGGGCAACGCGGCTGCACGGGGGACGACTTCGGTCCGTCCCTGATCGGCCTGGCCGGCCTGGTGCTGCTGCTCGTCCTGGTCGCCGGCGCGGTTGCGACCATCGCCGGTCGGCGCGGCATACCCGCGTTCGCCGGCGCCCTGCTGTTCGCGGGCGCCACAGCCGTGCTGGCCGCGTTCACCGAACCCATCGTCGACGCCGGTTGGTACGTCCCGACCGCGACGGCCGTCGCGCTCGTCGCCCTGCTGCTCACGCTCGCCGCCTTCGGCACGAGCGAACGCGGACCGGCCCCGGGCCCCGCCCCGAACACCACCGACACCGCACAGCCGACCGCTCCGCTCCGCGCCGGCCACCCCGGCGCCGAGGCCGACGCCCCCGCCGAGCGCCGCTGACCATGCGGCGCCGGTGCGCCGGAGCCGCGCCGCGGCTCCGGCCGGATACCCGACCGACCACGGGCGTACGGCCCGCGCGCCCGACCGGCGGACGTGGCCCGAACACCCGTCGGCGCAGGCGGTGTCGGGCCGGTCGCCCAGCCCGCCCTCACACCTTCGGCTGCTGCTGGGTGATGCAGTGGATGCCGCCGCCGTTGGCGAAGATGTCGCGGGCGTCCACGAGTTCGATCGTGCGGCCGGGGAAGAGCTTGCCGAAGGTCGCGGCGTTCTCCTCGTCGCGCGGGTCGTCGAACGCGCACAGGATCACCGCGCCGTTGGCGACGTAGTGGTTGATGTAGCTGAAGTCGACCCAGTCGTCGTGCGCTTCGAGCACGGTCGGCGCCGGGATCTCGACCACTTCGAGCGCCCGGCCGTGGGCGTCGGTGGAGGCGCGCAGCAGCGCCACGTTCTCCTTGCCGACCTCGTGGTCCGGGTGCGCCGGGTCGGGCTGTACGTGGGCCAGGACCAGACCCGGGCGGGCGAAGGACGCGACGATGTCGATGTGCCCCCGGGTGCCGTACAGCCCGTAGTCGCGGGTCAGTCCGCGCGGCAGCCAGATCACCTTCCGCACGCCGAGGAACGCCTTCAGTTCGTCCTCGACCTGCTCCCTGGTCCAGCCGGGGTTGCGGCCCTGATCGAGTTGCACGGTCTCGGTGATCAACACCGTGCCCTCGCCGTCGACATGGATGCCGCCGCCCTCGTTGACCATCCGCGACGCGTAGCGCCGGGCGCCGGCCGCCTCGATCACCTGCTCGGCGATGTTTCGGTCGTGCTCCCAGGACGCCCACTCCTGGGCGCCCCAGCCGTTGAAGATCCAGTCGGCGGCGGCCAGTTCGCCGGGCCCGCCGGTCAGGAACGTCGGGCCGATGTCGCGCATCCAGGCGTCGTCGAGCGGGCGTTCCAGCACGGTGAGCGGCCGGCCGACGTACCGCGCCACGGTGTCCGACTCACCGATGTCGGTGACCAGCGTCACCGGCTCGTAGCGGGCGATCGTCTCGGCCACCCGGCCCCACGCGGTCCGCGCGGTGTGCAGGTCCTCCTCGCCGAAGGTCTCGTTGCGGCTGGGCCAGGCCATCCAGGTGCGCTCGTGCGGAACCCACTCCGCCGGCATCGAAAAGCCGTCTGCGGCCGGGGTGTTCGTCATCTCGGAAATCCTTCGGACTCGAATCCGCGGCGGGCCTGCCGTCGGGCGACCGGGGGCCGACCGGGGAGTGCGGGAGACCCGCCGCGCGGACTACGGGACGTGCCCGGGCGCACCGTGGGCGCGCGGGCACAGCGGGAAATGGACCGGTATCAGCGGAGGTTCGCAAACCTCACGAGAGTGCTCTAATCTCACGAAGATTACGGATGTCGCAAAGATTCGCAGGTATCACGAAAATTCGCAGGTGCCACGAAAATTCCTGAGTACCACGAGAGTTCGCGAGCGTCAGAGGAAGTACAGGCGGTTCAGCGACACCGATTCGGCGGCCTGCGACATGACCGGTTCGCCGTCCATCGTCACCATTCCGGTGTCCGCGGCGACCCGGACCTCCGCCAGGCGGTTGTTGTGGATCATCGCCGCCGGGCCGATCCCCCGGGTGCCGCGAACGCCCACCCGGCGCCGGCGGGTCGGCATCAGGTCGCCGCCGGCGGCTGCCGCCGCCTGCGAGGTGAAGGCCACCGACAGTTCCGCCGGCGCCGCGCCGTGGGCGCCGAACTGCGGGCCCAGGACCAGCGGTTCACAGTTGTCGGTGGATGCGTTCGGGTCGCCGACCACGCCGTAGGCCGGGAACCCGCTCTTGAGCACGAGTTGCGGCTTGGCGCCGAACCACTGCGGGTGCCACAACACCAGGTCGGCCATCTTGCCGACCTCGATCGAACCGACCTCGTGCGCCAGACCGTGCGCGATCGCCGGGTTGATGGTGAGCTTGGCGATGTAGCGCTTGACCCGTTCGTTGTCGTGCCGTTCGTGCTCGGCGCCGCGTTCGAGCTTCATCTTCCCGGCCATCGCGAAGGTGCGTCGCACGGTCTCGCCCGCGCGGCCCATGCCCTGCGCGTCGGAGGACGTGATCGGGATGACCCCGAGGTCGTGCAGCACGTCCTCGGCTCCCATCGTGCCCGCCCGGATCCGGTCGCGCGCCATCGCGGCGTCGCCCGGCAGGTCGGTCTTGAGGCCGTGTGCGGACACGATCATGCCGAAGTGCTCGCCCAGGGCGTCGCGGCCGAACGGCAGCGTGGGATTGGTCGAGGAGCCGATCACGTTGGCCACCCCGGCCATCCGCATCACGTTCGGCACGTGCCCGCCGCCGCACCCCTCGATGTGGTACGCGTGGATGGTCCGCCCGTCCAGCACGGACAGCGTGTCGTCCACGGACAGGCATTCGTTGAGGCCGTCGGTGTGCAACGCGACCTGGACGTCGTGGTCT
The DNA here is from genome assembly GCF_044458105.1 of Embleya sp. NPDC050493. Classification (NCBI taxonomy): domain Bacteria; kingdom Bacillati; phylum Actinomycetota; class Actinomycetes; order Kitasatosporales; family Streptomycetaceae; genus Embleya; species Embleya sp. NPDC050493. The sequence continues at coordinate 99,294 of NZ_JBITHP010000006.1, read as the reverse complement.
TCGGCCACCCGCAGTGCGGTGTCCAGGGCCCGGGCGTGCGCGCCCATGTCCTCGTGCACCTTGAAGCCGGACGCGCCGCCCTCGATCAGCGCCTCGTCCAGCGGCCCGCGGCCCGAGGACGAACCCCGGGCCAGGAAGGCGATGTTGACCGGCCACGCGTCGAACGCGGAGAACGCGTGCCGCAGCGCCCAGGGCGAGTTCACCCCGACGCCCCACACCGGTCCGAACTCCTGGCCGACGATCGTGGTCACCCCGGAGGCCAGCGACGCCTCCATGATCCGCGGCGACAGCAGGTGCACGTGGGTGTCGATGGCACCGGCGGTGGCGATCAGCCCCTCGCCGCTGACGATCGTGGTCCCGGTGCCGACCACCACCTCGACGCCGTCCTGCGTGTCGGGGTTGCCCGCGCGGCCGATCGAGGCGATCCGGCCCTCGCGGATGCCGATCGAGACCTTGCGGATGCCCTGGATCGCGTCGATCACCACGACGTTCGAGATCACCACATCGCACGTGTCGCGGACCGGGATCGCCTTCAGGTGCAGCCCGTCCCGGGCGGTCTTGCCGAAGCCCGCGAGGAACTCGTCGCCGGGCAGCGCCGAGTCGTGCTCGATCTCGATCACCAGCCCCGAGTCGCCGAGCCGCATCCGGTCGCCGGCCCTGGGGCCGTACGTGGACGCGTAGTCGCGCGGGTCCATCACATCACCACTGCCGCCGCTCACCGGGCGCCACCTTCCTTGCCGTTCCCCGAATCCGACGCCCCGTCGGTCGCGGTCGTCGCCGCGTCGGCGGCGAGCGCCGACCCGCCCGGCTCCGCGCCCAGGTATCCGCACGCATGTGCCTTGCGCAGCGCCTCCTCCAGCGCGCCCGGCGCGTCCAGCGGCCCGTCCACGAGCCCCGCGAAGCCGATCGCCACGCGCGCACCGCCGATCGGCACCAGCCGCACCTCGACCGTCGCACCCGGATCGAAGCGCACCGTGGAGCCGGCCGGGATGGCCAGTCGGCGCCCGTACCCGATCGCCCGGTCGAAGCGCAGCCTCGGGTTGGTCTCGAAGAAGTGGAAGTGCGACGTGACGCTGATCGGCACCTCGGAGGTGTTGGTGACCGGGATCCGGGCCAGGTCGGCGTGCGCGTACGGATCCATCGCCGGTCCGCCGGGGATCACCGCGCCCGGCGCGTCATCGCCCAGCGAGCCGGGGCCGGACACGGGCGCCGCGACCGCGCCGGAGCGCGAACCGTGCCCGTGGCAGTGCACCTCGCCCGCACCCGCCGGCAGCCCCTCGCCGGAGCGGAACGGGTCGGTCACCACCGCCAACCGGGTCGCGTCGTCGAACACCGCCTCGACCTTGACGTCGGCCAGTACGTCCACGACCCCGGGCAGCACGTCGGTCACCCCGAGCACGGAGCGCCCGGCGTCGATCGCGTCGGCCAGCCGGGCCCCGTCCCGTGCCGCCTCGCACACGGTGTCCGCGATCAGCGCGGCGGCCTCGGGCACGTTCAGGAGCAGCCCCCGGGCGCGCCGCGCGCGGGCCAACTCGGCGGCTGTGAAGATCAGCAACCGGTCCCGCTCGGTGGGCGTCAGCCGCATGCGTACCTCCGTATTGAATGGCGTTCAAATCGCATTGAACGCCATTCAATAGCACCTGTCAACGCTCGCGCGAGGTGTCGGCCGGCCCGTCCCCCGGCCGCGACGAGACCCGTCGAAGCCGGGGCGTGTCCGGCGGCTCAGCGGGCCAGGCGCGCCGCCAACCCGTCCAGCAGCAGCCGCAGGCCGGCCTCGAAACCGCGCTCGTCGAGCGTCTCGGGGTCGCTCGCGGCCAGCGATTCGGCAAGCGAGGGATAGTCGGCCCGGTAGTCCTCGACCGGGCGGGCAAAGCCCTCCACGTACGTCTCGATCACCGAGCCGACCACGAGGTAGTCCAGTGCCGCGGAGACCTCGGCCGCCTCGGCGGGGCTCAGTCCGATCCGGACCAGGGTGCGCGCGGTGGCGTCGTACGCGGCCAGCGCCTGCTCGGTGGACACCGGCCGGCGGGCGATCACCGGCAGCGCCTCGGGGTGGCGCAGGTAGGCCGCCCGGTAGCCGCGGGCGAACGCGGCGATGCCGACCCGCCAGTCCGGGTCCTCCAGCGGCGCACGATCGATCTCCCGGGTTATCACCACGGTGATCGCGTCGAGCAGCTCGTCCTTGGACGCCACGTGGTTGTAGAGCGAGGGCCCCCGGACGTCCAGCCGGGTGGCCAGCGCCCGCATGGTCAGCGCACCCATACCCTTCTCGTCCACCAGCTCGACCGCGGCCCTGGCGATCAGTTCGCGGTCGAGTTTGGGGCGGCTGGGTCGACCCATCGTGCGTTCACCTCTGTGCCGTTCGCGAGCACCGCCGTCGGTCACTCTGCGTCGCCAACCTAGCCCGAAGTCGCCTCTTCCCCTACACCCGGTCGACGGTTAAGGTCCTCAAACTAACTAAGTAAGTTTAACGTTCCCGTTGCGAGGTCCCGATGAACCACGGCACTTCTCGCCCACCGACGCCGCCCGCGTCGGTGCCGCCCGGATCGACCCCGGTGGTCGATCACGACGCCGAACAACTCGGCGAACTGGGCTACGAGCAGGAGCTCAAGCGCAGTCTCGGCGTGCTGGGCAACCTCGCCATCGGCTTCGCGACCGTCTCGCCCGTCGTGGGCCTGTACGCCGTCGCGCAGGTGGGCACCACCATCGCCGGCCCGGCGTGGGTGTGGGTCCTGCCGATCTGCCTGCTCGGCCAGGCGCTGCTGATGTGCGTGTACTCCGAGCTGGCCTCGCAGTACCCGATCGCCGGCGGCGCCTACCAGTGGGCCCGCCGCCTGGTCGGCCCCACCTACGCGTGGCTCGCCGGCTGGGTGGGCATGTGCGCGGTCGTGTTCGCCAACACCACGATCGTCTACCTGGGCGCACCGTGGTTCTTCGCCCTGTTCGACGCCCGGCCCACCCCGGGCCGGATCGTCGTGGTGGCCGCGCTCTTCCTGATCTGTTGCACCGCGATCAACGCGTTCGGCATCGACGTGCTGCGCTGGGTGCTCGCGGCCGGCATCGCGGCCGAGGCGCTCGCCTCGCTCGGGGTGGGCCTGGCGCTGCTGCTGCTCTTCCGGGAGAACGGCTTCGGCATCCTCACCGACACGATGGGCGCCGAGGCGCTCTCCGGCGGCTCGACCTTCTCCGCCATGCTTGCCGCGCTCGCGGTCGGTGGTTGGGCGTTCTTCGGCTTCGACGCGTGCGTGTCCTCCTCCGAGGAGACCAGGGACGCCGCCCGGCACGTGCCCAAGGCGATCTGGTGGACGTTGATCAGCGTCGGCGGGCTGGTCGTGCTGAACGCGGTCGCCGCCGAACTGGCCCACCCCGACCCGGCGAAGGTCGTCGCCGGCGAGGACCTCGACCCGGTCACCACCGCCGTGGTGAACTCGTTCGGCTCGTGGTCGGCCAAACCCTTCGTGGTCGTGGTGATCATCGCGTTCGTCGCCTGCGCGCTCGCCTCCCAGGCCGCCGCCGCCCGCTCGGTCTACTCGGTCTCCCGGGACGACGTACTGCCCGGTTCCCGCGCGTTGCGCAGGGTGAGCCGCCGGCAGGCACCCATCGGCGCCCTGGTGATCACCGCCGCGATCAGCTGCCTGGCCCTGCTGCTCGCCCTGAACAGCGCCGCGATCGGCAGCCTGATCACCTTCGGCAGCGCCGCGATGTACCTCCAGTTCCTGCTGATCGCGCTCGCCGCGCTGATCGCCCGGCTGCGCGGCACCTGGACGCCCGCCGGCCTGGTGCGCTTCGGCCGCTGGGGCACCCCGCTGAACGTGCTCGCGGTGGCCTGGCTGGCCTTCGAGTTCGTCGACATCGCCTGGCCGCGCAAGATCCTCGCCCCGCCCGGCGCACCCGTCTACCAGGTCTGGGCCGCGGTGCTCGGCATCGCCGTCGTGGTCGCCAGTGGCGTGCTGTACCTGCTGCTCGCGCGCCCGCAGGACAAGGTGCGGGTGAGCGAGAGCTTCGGCGACCGCGGCATCGAAGCGCAGACCTCCGTTCCGGTAAGGAGCAAGGTATGAACACCGCCGACCTCGTCGTGCTGGACGCACACGTGCTGACGATGGATCGGGACCGACCCCACACCGACGCGGTCGCCGCGCGGGACGGGCGGATCGTCGCCCTCGGCGCCGACGCGCGGGCGCTGATCGGGCCGCGCACCGAGGTGATCGAGGCGAACGGGGACACCCTCACGCCCGGGCTCACCGACTGCCACCAGCACCCGGTGATGGGCGCGGACACCACGCGCGGCGCGAACCTGGTCGGCGCGGTCACCCTGGACGAGATGCTGCGCCGACTGGCCGAACACGCCGCACCGTGCGGGCCGAACGACTGGGTGATCGGATTCGGCGGCGAGTACGCGGCGTTCGCCGGCCGCACCATGCACCGCGACCTGATCGACGCCGCCGTGGACGGACGACCGGCGTTCGTGTGGATGTCGGACAGCCACACCGCGCTGCTGAGCACGGCGGCCTTGCGGCTCGCCGGACTCACCGGGCCGCGCGAGTTCGCCGACCGCAGCGAGATCGTCTGCGACGAGCGCGGCCCCACCGGCGAGTTGCACGAGATGACCGCGTGCCTCCTGGGCTATCGCGCGGTCCCGCCAATGCCGCGCGCCGAACTCCTGTCCCGGGTCGAGGCGTTGTTCGCCGAACAGAACCGGCACGGGGTCACCGGCGTACACATCCCGGACAACGCGCCGCGCACGGTCGACACCCTGACCGGGTTGGCCGAGGAGCGGCGGCTGAGCATGCGGGTACACCTCGCACCGTGGTGCCCGCCCGGCGACGTGGACGACCTCGCCCAGCGGATCGGCGAACTGCGCTCCCTGGACGGGCTGGTCCGGCTCACCGCGGTCAAGTTCTTCGTGGACGGCGCGATAGACGGCGGCGGCGCGTGGCTGCACGAGCCGGACTGCTGCGGCCAGTCGCACAGCTCACAGTGGAAGGACTTCGACCGGTACGCCGAGGCGGTCGCGATCGCCGGCCGCGCCGGGTTGCCCGCCTGGACGCACGCGATCGGCGACCGGGCGGTGGCCCGGGCCCTGGACGTGTACGCCGAGCACGGCGCACCGTCCGGCACCCGACACCGGGTCGAGCACGCCGAGTTGCTGAGCGACGTCGACGTACCGCGCTTCGCCGCGCTCGACGTGGTCGCCTCGATGCAGCCGACCCACATGGACTGGTCGCTGCCCGACGGCTCGGACAACTGGTCGCGGCGGGTCGGCCCGGAGCGTGCCGAACGGGCCTGGCGCTACGCCGACATCCTGGCCGCCGGTGGCCACGTCGCACTCGGTTCGGACTGGCCGGTCGCCGCGTTCGACCCCAGGCGCACCCTGGCCGGCGCGCAACTGCGGCGCCCGGCAGGCGAGATCGGCCGCACGGCGTACGGCGCCTCGGCCGGCATCTCGGCCCGACGCGCCCTGGCCGGGTACACCACGGAGGCGGCGTACTCGGTGGGCGAGGAGACCGTGGCCGGTCGGATCGCGGTGGGCTGCCACGCCGACCTGGCCGTGTTCGGCGGCGACCCGCTCACCTGCCCGCCGGACGACCTGCCGCAACTCCCGGTCACCGCGACGGTGGTGGCGGGACGGGTGGTGCATCGGGCCTGACCGCACGAACGGGACCGCGTCGACCCGGCGCGGTCCCGAGAGGGCGGCGGTGCCGGACCGGTGGTGTTCCCGATGCGGGGCCTGCGCGGAACCGGCACGGTCCGGATGCCCTCCCGTACCGATGCGATCTCCCCGTGTCGTCCCGGCGCGGGCTCAGGCCCCACCCGTGCGCAGCAGTTCCGGCAGGGCACGCATGTCGTCGAAGAGCACCGCACCCGAATCCGCCAGCCGCTCCGCCGTGGTCAGCCCGCCGATGTAGCCGAACGCCCGCATCCCGGCCGCCCGCGCCGCCCGCACGCCGTAGGCGCTGTCCTCGACCACCGCGCACCGGGCCGGGTCGGCTCCCATCTCCCGGGCCGCGTGCAGGAACAGATCCGGTGCGGGCTTGCCCTCGGCGACATCGTTCGCGCTGAACACCCGGCCCGCGAAGTGATCGTGCAGCCCGACCAGTTTCAGATTGCGCTCGACGCCCTCGCGCGAGCTGTTCGAGGCGACACACCAGGGCCCGGGTATCTGCTCCAGAGCCGCCACGATGCCGTCCACGGCGGTCAGTTCGGCGTCGAAGGCGGCCAGGTACCGAGGTCGGAACTCGTCGTGCCAGTCCGGGGCCAGGGGGCGACCCAGGCGCGCCTCGACCAGCGCCGTGTGCTGCTCGCGCGAACACCCGACGAACTGCTCGACGATCTCGGCCTCGGTGAACGTGCAGCCCAACTCGCTCAACACCTGCGCGTCCACCCGAACCGCGATCCGCTCGCTGTCCACGAGCACACCGTCACAATCGAAGATCACCAAATCGAACCCGGTCAGCGTCATACCCGGCAGCCTACGAGGACCGACCACCGAGCGCGGGCGGGCGGTTGGCGGGCCCGCCCTCCGCTACTCGGCCGACGGCTGCTCCGGAAAGAACCGCGCGCTCTGGACGTAGGCCATCGCCGCAACGAACTCGGGGTCCACCAGCCGCCGTTCCATCTCCTCCGGAGTGACCTCCTCGACCCGGGACTGGATCCACCACAGGTTGCCGAACGGGTCCCGGACCCGCCCGACCCGGTCGCCGAAGAACAGATGGGTGACCTCGGTGACCGAGGTACCGCCGGCCGCCACCGCGCGGCGGTGCACCTCGTCGGCGTCCTCGACGTACAGCCGCAGGAACGCGGGCGGCGCGGGGATCGTGGGGTCGATGTCGAACATCATCACGATCGCGTCACCGATCCGGACCTCGGCGTGTCCGATCCGACCGTCCGCGCCGACGAACCGCGAGCCCGGCAGCTCCAGGGCGCCGAATGCGTCCGTGAGGTAGTCGATCAGGGCCGCCGTGTCGTGCGACAGGACCCACGGGGTCACGGTGGTGTAGCCGTCGGGAACGGTCTGGACGGTCATCTCGATGCCTCCGAAGGACGAGCGGGTACGAAGCGGGACCCCGGGGGGCCGCACCGGACGGACGGCCGTGCCGAAGCCGGGCCCACCGAAGTGGGAGCCGGCCGGCACCGGCCGCGCCGTCCCGGTGTCTTCGACGGTAGACGCCATATAGGTCGGATCCTGTCCGCAAGGGCCGGCATCCTCGAACCATGACCGCCGCCACGCCCGGCCGCCTGCTCGGCCTGCTGTCCCTGCTCCAGACCCCGCGCGAGTGGCCCGGGAGCGAGTTGTCCGCCCGCCTGGGGGTCAGCGCGCGCACCATCCGGCGCGACATCGAGCGGCTGCGCGAACTCGGCTATCCGGTCGAGGCCACCCGGGGCACCGACGGCGGCTACCGGCTGGTCGCGGGCACGGCGATGCCGCCGCTGCTGCTCGACGACGAGGAGGCGGTGGCGATCGCGGTCGGCCTGCGGACGGCGGCCGGGGGTGCCGTGGCCGGGATCGAGGAGGCGTCCGTACGGGCGCTGGCCAAGCTCGAACAGGTGCTGCCGTCCCGGCTGCGCGCACGGGTGCGGGCCGTCTCCGGCGCCACCGTGCCGCTGGTGCCGTCCGGTCCGACGGTGGATCCCGAGGCGCTGGCCGTGCTCGCGGGGGCGATCGCCAACCGCGAGAAGGTGCGCTTCGTACACCGCGCGGCCGGTGGTGCGCACAGTCGGCGGCTGGTCGAGCCGAACCGGTTGGTGCCGGCCGGGCGCCGCTGGTACTTCGTCGCCTGGGACGTCGACCGCGCCGACTGGCGCACCTTCCGGGTGGATCGCATGCACGAGCTGCGCCCGACCGGGGCCCGGTGTGCGGAGCGGGTCCTGCCCGACCCGGACGCCGCCGCCTACGTCGAGCGCACGTTGCACACCTCGGCGCCGGTGTACCGGGCCGACGTCACCCTGTACGCGCCGGCCGAGCACGTCGCCGTCCGGCTCGGCGACGCACTGGGCGGCGACGACGCGGAGCCGGACGGCCCCCGGTTGCGTGCGCTCGACGCGGGCAGTTGCCGGCTGACCGGCTACGCCGACACGCTCGAGTGGCTCGCCTTCCGGCTGTCCGTGCTCGGCTGCGAGTTCGACGTGCACGAACCGCCCGAGCTGCGCGAGCACCTGCGTGCGCTGGGCGGTCGGGTCACCCGCGCGGCGGGCGACCCCACGGCCCGAACCCACCCGGCCGCGGCGCGTTCAGCGCCTCGCCCGGATGCTCATCGGCCCTCGAACGGCCAATCGCCGGCGTCGAGTTCGCGCCGCTCGTAAGCCGCCACGATCTCCTTCTCGGCGGCGTCCCGACCCTCCCAGTGCGAGCCGTCCACCGACTTGCCGCGTTCCAGGTCCTTGTAGACCTCGAAGAAGTGCGCGATCTCGTTGAGTTGGAACGCCGGGACATCGCCGATGTCCTGGATCGGCTGCTTGCGCGGATCGCGGGCGGGCACGCACAGGACCTTCTCGTCCGGCCCCTTCTCGTCGCTCATCACGAACATCCCGACGGTGCGACAACGAATCAGGCAGCCGGGAAAGGTCGGCTCGTCCAGCAACACGAGCACATCGAGCGGGCCGCCGTCGCCGCCCAGGGTGCGATGCACGAATCCGTAGTCGGCGGGATAGGCGGTGGACGTGAACAACATGCGGTCGAGCCTGATGCGTCCCGTGCGGCGGTCCATCTCGTACTTGTTCCGACTGCCCGCGGGAATTTCCACGACGACGTCGAACTCCACGACGGCTCCTTAACGGCCTATGGATCAAGACCCGATATGCGCGGCATTCCGTATTCCTGACGTACCGTCGAGGACTTTCCCACGTCACCGGGCCGTTACGCACGTGAAGCACGGGACAACCGGACCATCGACCCCCCGCGACCACCCGATCGCCTCGACCCTTGACTCGGTCAACTAAGTAAGGTTTCCTGTCCATCGACCCACTCCCGCCTTGCGGGCGCGCCCGAGCCGCGCTCCCCGCGTCCGCACCCCCAGGAGCAGCCGTGATCCGGATCGAGGACGTCGACCGCGTCAGGACCATCACCCTCGACCGCCCCGAAGCGCTCAACGCGTTCAACGAGGCGCTGTACGACGCGACCACCGAGGCGCTGATCGACGCGGCGGCCGACCCGACGGTGGCCGTGGTGGTGCTGACCGGGGCCGGGCGGGCGTTCTCGGCGGGTACCGACCTGATCGAGATGGCCCAGCTCAACAGCGGGACCAAGATCCGCGGCGAACACGGCTTCGGCGGCATGGTCGACCGGCTCCAGGAGTTCCCCAAGCCGCTGTTGATCGCGGTCAACGGGCTCGGCCTGGGCATCGGCGCGACCATCCTGGGTTTCGCCGACCTCGCCTTCATGGCCGACACCGCGCGGCTGAAGTGCCCGTTCACCTCGCTCGCGGTGGCGCCGGAGGCGGCCAGCAGCGTGACCTTCCCGCAGTTGCTCGGCCGACAGAACGCGATGTGGGCGCTGCTGAGCAGCGAGTGGCTCGGCGCCGCCGAGTGCCTGGAGATGGGCCTGGTGTTCAAGGTGTGCCCGGCGGACGAACTGCTCGACGTGACGATGCGGCACGCCCGGATCCTGGCCGCCAAATCGATCCCGTCGCTGATCGAGTCCAAGCGGGCGGTCCTGGAGGGACTCGGCGACCAGGTCGCCCGGGCCCGCCGGCGCGAGGACGCGGCCTTCGGCCGACTGCTCGGCAAACCCGCCAACATCGAGGCCCTGACCGCGTTCGCCGAACGGCGCGAACCCGACTTCGCGGCGATCGACGCCCGCGAGGGGTGAGGCGCGGGCGGGACGGGCGGGCCCGGGAAGGACGCGACCGGGGCGGGTCGGGCCGGGCCGGGCCGGGCCGGGCCGGGCCGGGCCGGCCCGGCCCGGCCCGGCCGGCTCGAACATCCACGGGTTGTCCGGGTTTGCCGGATGCCTCCGTGACTGCGGAATACTGTCTGCTCCGCACGACCGTCCCAGTCCCCAGGATCAGCGCCACCCATGAACAGCCCACAGACCCCAGACAGCACCGCCGACCACGACGGAGACACCGGTCCAGGTCCCGGCTCCGGCCCTGATTCCGGCCGGGCCCACCCCGGCCCCGAGGGCACCCACCACCTCGGGCACACCCTCAAGCCCCGGCACATGACCATGCTCGCGCTCGGCGGCGCGATCGGCGCGGGGCTGTTCGTCGGCACCGGCGCCGGCATCCACACCGCCGGGCCGGGCATCCTGATCTCCTACGCGCTCGCCTCGGTGCTGGTGCTCCTGGTGATGCGGATGCTCGGCGAGATGGCGGCGGCCGTACCGCGCAGCGGTTCGTTCTCGGAGTACGCGGGGGTCGCCTTCGGGCGGTGGGCCGGCTTCACCGTGGGCTGGCTGTACTGGTGGATGGTCACCATCGTGCTGGCCGTCGAGGCCTCCGGCGCCGCGGCCATCGCGCACGGGTGGGCCCCGGGCATCCCGATCTGGGTGTTCTCGCTGGTGATCATGCTCGTGTTCACCGGCGCGAACCTGCTCACCGTGCGCTCGTTCGGCGAGTCCGAGTTCTGGTTCGCCACCGTCAAGATCCTGGCCATCGTCGGGTTCCTGGTGCTCGGCGTGCTGGCGATCGTGGGATGGCTGCCGGACGTCGACGCACCCGGGCTGAGCAACCTCACCGGCAACGGCGGTTTCCTGCCCAACGGGTGGGACGGGGTGATCACCGGCCTGCTCGCGGTCGCCTTCTCCTTCGGCGGCCTGGAGATCGTCACCATCGCCGCCGCCGAGTCGAACGACCCGGCCCGCAACGTGGCCCGCGCGGTGCGCACCGCGGTATGGCGGATCCTGCTCTTCTACATCGGCTCGGTCGCGATCGTCGCGACCCTGCTGCCGTGGGATTCCGACCGACTCGGCAGCCCGTACGTCTCGGTCCTGGAGGACATCGGCATCCCGGGCGCCGCACACGTGATGGACGTGGTCGTCTTCACCGCGCTGCTCTCCGCGCTGAACTCGATGTTGTACGGCGCGTCCCGGATGGCGTTCTCGCTGTCCCGGCGCGGCGAGGGCCCTCGGCAGCTGTCCCGGGTGGCGGGCAACGGCGTCCCGCGGACCGCCGTACTGGCGTCCTCGGCATTCGGCTTCCTGGCCGCGCTGCTCAACGTGTGGTGGCCCGAGCAGGTGTTCAAGCACCTGCTGAACTCGGTCGGCGCGATGCTGCTGTTCGTCTGGTTCGCGATCGCCGCGTCGCAGCTGGTGCTGCGCCGCCGGATCGAGCGCGAGGACCCGGACCGCCTGCTGGTGCGGATGTGGGGCTTCCCGTACCTGACCTGGTTCGTGATGCTCGCCCTCGCGGCGGTGTCGATCCTGATGGTGTTCGACGCCACCGCCCGCCCCCAGTTGCTCTCCTCGGTCGTCGTGGTGGCCGTCGTGTTGGGCTTCGCCCTGGTCCGCGAGGCCCGCCGGCGCGACCTGCGCAGGCGGGCCGGCGGTCGGTTCTGACCCGATGTCGCGCCCGGCCGGCTCCGGCGCTCACAGCCCGGCGCGGGCCAGGGCCTGGAGCTGCTCACTGGTCGGACACCAGTTGGACCGCATCTCGTCGGTCGGCCAGCCCGCCAGGGTCGCGCTCGCGGCGAAGTTGGACTGGAGGTAGCCCAGCAGGGTGCGGCGCGGGTCCTCGGCCAGCCGGACCGCGTCGTAGGGCAGCGTCGACCGCGAGCCGTCCGGCAGCCAGACCGCCTCGCGCGGCGACAGCGGCTGCTTCTCGACGCCGTCCGGCTTGGGCGCGGCATAGGAGTAGTAGGCCGGATAGGTGACGTTCGGGTCGCCGGCCCAGAAGCCGAACGAGATCACCTCGTGCGAGTACGCCTCGGCGGTCACCGGATCCACGCCGCTCATCGGCGGCTCGACCCGCTTGCCGGAGAACCGGGTCAGCGCGAGGTCGAACGAGTGCCAGAACAGCTGCACGGGCGAGGACTTGCCGTCGAACCAGCCCATGAACTCCTCGAACACGTCCGCCGACCAGGTCAGGATCCGCCAGAAGCGCTGCGCGTACTCGGCCTGGTAGCTCGCGTGCTCGGTGTCCTCACGGAACGGCGTGCTCAGGTGCGGAATACCGAACGGCTGCTCCAGCAACGGCACGTCGATGCCCAGCTCGGCCAGCACCCCGTGCACCGCGACGTCGAACTCGGTCACGCTCAGCCCGTCCACGAGGGCGATCTCGCGCACGTCGCCGCGGTCGGTGCGAAAGACCACGCGGTGGTCGAGGAAGTCGAACGCGATGTCGAACGCGACGCCCGCCACGGCCATCCGACGTGTGGTGAAGCCTCGGGCGTCCACCGTGAAGGTGATGTTCCACCAGTGGTTCTGCGGATGACTCGCGGCGAGCTTGACCTTGCCGACGATCTGCGCGAACAGGTGCAGCGTGTCGAGAGTGTCCACCCACGCGTCGTAAGGGAGTTCGGGAAGCGCAGGCGGCTCGGCCGGCTCGGCGGCCCGCGCCCGATTGCTCGAAGGGATGCCCATGCGCCGATTCTCCCCTCCCGAGACCCCATCCGCCCCGTTTTGCTCCGCCGTCCGAGCCGGCCCGGGCGATTGCCTACCACCCCCCGAACGGGTGAGCGCAGCCGGCGCGTACCCTGCGTGCGACAACATCCCAACCACCTGTACAGGGGCCCTCGTGCGCATTGTCGTCGGTGGAGCCGGCATCGGCGGGCTGGCCACAGCCCTGAGTCTGCACGCGGCGGGTATCACCGACGTGACCGTGTACGAGGCGGTCGAGGAAATCCGCCCGCTCGGCGTCGGCATCGACCTGCTGCCGTACGCGGTACGCGAACTGACCGAACTGGGCCTGTACGACGACGTCGCCGAGATCTCGGTGGCGACGACCGAGTCGGTCCACCACGACCGCTTCGGCAAACGCGTGCGGTCCGAACCACGCGGGCTGGCCGCCGGCTACGCGTGGCCGCAATTCTCGGTGCATCGGGGCGAGTTGCAAATGCTTCTCCTGCGCGCCCAACTGGCCTGGCTGGGCGCCGAGTCGCTGCGCACGGGCCTGCGGCTGAGCGGATACGCGCAGACCGCCGACGGAGTCACCGTCGAGTTCACCGACCCTGCGGGCAACACCGTCACCGACGAGGCCGACGTACTGATCGCCGCCGACGGCATCGACTCGGCGGGCCGCGCCCTGATGTACCCGAGCGAGGGCCCGCCCACCCCGCACGCCCGAGTCCTGTGGCGCGGCGTGTCGCCCGCACCGGCCCTGCTCACCGGCCACACCAGGATCGTGGCGGGAGACGGCGACCAGACGTTCGTCGCCCACCCCCTGCGAGCAGCCGAGGGCGAACGCCCCGCGCTCCTGAACTGGCTCGCCGAACGCCCCCACCCGGGCCCGCCCACCGAACCCCGCGACTGGCAACGACCGGCCGAACTCGACACGATCCTGGCCCACTTCGCCGACTGGGAGTTCGACTGGCTGGACGTCCCGGCGCTGATCGCAAACGCCGACGTCGCGTACGAGTACCCGGTGGTCCACCGCGCCCCCCTGCCGAGCTGGTCCGACGGCCGCGTGACCCTCCTCGGCGACGCCGCCCACGCCACCTTCCCGACCGGCACCGAAGGCGCCTCCCGAGCCATCCTGGACGCCCGCGTCCTGGCCCACGCTCTGGCCACCCACCCCGACCCCCTCGACGCCCTCGCCCACTACGAGGAAGTCCGGCGCCCGGCAACGACGACCCCATCCCCCACGCCCGACACGGACGCGAACTCCCTGAACAACCGAGCGTCCTACTCGACAACCACCCCCTGACTTCGGCACCGGCCACCACAGCCGAACCCGCCCCGGTGCCCACCGGACAAACCGGCAAATCATCCCACCGGCCGCCCACCACCCGTCACGGCAACAAAACGACCTTTCCCACCGTCTTCCGGGCGGTCAGGGCCGTGTGGGCGTCGGCTGCGTCGGACAGGGCGAACGTCGTCACGGCCGGGCGGAGTTCCCCCGCCGCGGCAGCGGCGAGTGCGGTTTCGGCGAGGGCCTTGATGCCGCCCGGCCGGTTCGTCATCCGCGGGCCCAGCGGGTTCTCCACGGTCACGTCGGCGGCGGCCGCGACCTCCGCGAGGTCGGCGATGGGCGTGCCCGAGGACCAGCCGAACGTGACCAACCGCCCACCCCGGCCGAGCAGGTCCAGCGCGTCCCGGCCGATCTCGCCGCCGACGCTCTCCAGGACCACCGTGACCGACCGTCCGGCGAGTTCCTCGCGGACCCGTCCGGCCCAGTCGGCGGCGGTGTAGTCCACCGCGAGGTCGGCGCCCGACCCACGCACCGCCTCGACCTTGGCCGCGCCGCCGGCCGCCCCCACCACCACCGCGCCGACCCGCCGGGCCGCCTGGACCAACAGCGTGCCCAGGCCGCCCGCCGCGGCGGTGATCAGCACGATGTCCTCGGCGGTGATCGCGGCCACTTCCAGGATGCCGAGCGCGGTCCGCCCGGTGCCCACCATCGCCACCGCGACCTCCGCGGAAAGGGCGTGCGGCAGCTCCAGCAACGCCTGGTCGTCGATGATCGCGAACTCCGCGTACCCGCCGTTCCCGTTGCCCAGATGTGCCACCACCCGCCGGCCGACCAGGGTCGGATCCACGCCGGCGCCGACCGCGTCCACGGTCCCGGCCACCTCACGGCCGAGCGTCGCGGGCAAGTCCGGCTGTGGGAAGGGGCCCATCACCTCACCCGAGCGCAACATCACGTCGACAAGGTGAACTCCCGCCGCGGCCACCGCGATCCGCACCTCTCCGGGCCCGGGTTGCGGGGTTGCCACCTCCTCGTATCGCAGGTTCTCGGCCGGACCGAACTCGTTCAAACGAATCGCGCGCATCGAAACACTCCGGGACTTGGTCACAGAACAACGGGAGAACGAAGGAACACGACAAGGGCGAGAGAGTGGAAGAACAAACGAAACAAAAAGCCGGAAACGGGGCGAACGAGGGAACGGCGGCACGAGCGAAGGACCGCCACCGCACCCTCCGATCGAACCCGCAAGCCGAGCCCCCGCCCCGCCCGCACCCCATCCCGCCCCGCGCCCCTACCCCCGCCTCGTCACATGCGAACAGTCTCAAACCTCAAGCCCACTTGATGTCAAGCATCCCGCCCGGCAACACGCCGACCAACCGGCCCCACGCCGGCCACGTCGACTCGAACCATCTCCCGCCAAGGCCCCGTACGGCTCCGGCCCCACCCGGCCCCGTACCGCCGGCTCGCCATACCGCCGCACCGCCGCACCGCCGCACCGCCGCACCGCCGTACCGTGGACCAATGTTCGATGCCGAGGAAGCCGCCGCCACACTCGTCGCCGCGCTCACCGCACTGGGCACACCTGAGCGCGCCGAGGCGGAGAAGGCGTACCTGAAGAGCGACCTGACCTTCCTCGGCGTCACCGTGCCGGTGCTGCGCAAGGCGGTGACCTCGGCGGCCCGCGCCCGTCCGGAGCCGTCCCGGGTCGAACTGCTCGCCTGGATCGACGCGTTGTGGTCCCGACCGGTACACGAGAGCCGGTTCGCCGCGATCGAGTTGATGCGGATCCACGTGCGCGTGCTCACCCGCGCGGACCTGCCGCTCGTCGAGCGGCTGATTCGGGACGCGGCCGGCTGGGTGTACGTGGACACCCTCGCGGAGAAGATCGCCGGGATACTCATGCGCCGGACGCCCGCGGACTTCGGCACCGCCGACGCATGGGCCGGCGACCGGGACTTCTGGGTCCGCCGTGCGGCCCTGCTCAGCCTGCTCCCGGGCATCCGGGCGGGCGATCCCGACCTGGTCCGGTTCGACCGCTACGCGGACGCGATGCTGGACGAACGGGAGTTCTTCATCCGCAAGGCGATCGGCTGGCTGCTCCGGGAGATCTCCAGGCGCGACCCGGCCTACGTGATCGCCTGGACCACCGCACATCGGGCCCGGATGTCCGGGGTGACCTTCCGCGAGGCGGTCCGCCGGCTCCCCGCCGCCGACGCGGACCGGTTGCGGGCGGCCGGTTGATCCGCGCCGGCCGGAGTGGGCGGCAGGGCAGGATGTGCCGATGACGACTCATCTGGTGGCCATGGGCGGCGGCGGTTTCTCGATGAACGAGGGCCCCTCCGCCCTCGACCGATACGTGCTCGGCCTCGCCGGTCGGGCCCACCCCCGTGTGTGCTTCATACCCACCGCCTCCGGCGACTCGGCCGCCTACGTGGACCGCTTCCTCCGCTCGTTGGGCGAACTCGACTGTACGGCGGGCGAATTGAGCCTGTTTCAGCGCACCGGCGTCGATCTCGCGGACGCGCTCGCCGATCAGGACGTGATCTACGTGGGCGGCGGCTCCACCGCGAACCTGCTCGCGCTCTGGCGCCTGCACGGTCTCGACGTCGCGCTCGCGGCCCGGGCCGCCGCTGGCGACCTGGTGGTCTGCGGCCTGAGCGCGGGTGCGCTGTGCTGGTTCGAGGGCGGCATCACCGACTCGTTCGGCCCGGACCTACGCCCGCTCGCGGACGGCCTGGGCTGGGCCGCGGGCAGCGTTTGTCCGCACTACGACGGCGAGGCGGGTCGCCGCCCGGCGTATCACGCGGCCCTCGCGGCAGGCATTCTGCCGCCCGGCTACGCGCTGGACGACGGCGCCGCGATCCACCTCGTCGACGGCGAGGTACACGGCTTCGTCGCCGAGCGGGCCGAGGCGCAGGCGTACCGGGTCGAGTGCGACATGGACGGCGTACGCGAGTTCCCTCTGCCGATGACCAGGCTGTGACCTGGATACTCACCATTGTTCCGGTACCTGAATTCCAGGTAGGTACTTGAGCGGAATGCAGCGTTGGAGCAGCATCGATACCGCGAGCCGATCACCCGCCGAGGCCCCCTCCGGGCCTAGGCACCCCCAGGCTCCCGGTGTCCGGATACACCGCACGCGTCGCGTCATGTCGCGTCGTCTCGTGTCGTGCCACACCGTGGCCACATCGCGTCGCAGCACGTCGCATCGCGGCGCGTCCGCGTTCCGGACCATCCCGGCGAGGCCCGAACGTGCCCGGCTCGCGCTCCCACCCCTGCCACGGAACGAGTTCGACATGCCTGCTTCCTCTCACCGGCCCGACACCTCCGTGACCGTCCTCGGCCTGGGTGCGATGGGTACCGCACTGGCCGACGCGCTCCTTTCCGCCGGCCATCCCGTCACGGTCTGGAACCGATCCCCGGCCCGCGCGGACGACCTGGTCGCGCGCGGCGCCGTACGTGCCGACTCGGCTGCCCGGGCGGTCGCCGCGAGTGCGCTGGTGATCGTATGCGTCACCGACTACGACATCGCGAACACGATCCTGACCGCCGCGAGCACCACCGGCGACGCCGACCGGTGGGCGGGCCGCACCCTGGTCAACCTCACCTCGGACACCCCCGAGCGCGCCCGGGAGGCCGCCGCCTGGGCCGCGAAGCGGGACATCGCCTACCTCGACGGCGCGGTCATGGTGCCCACTTCGCTCGTGGGCACCACCAACGGCCTTGTGCTCTACAGCGGTTCCCGCGCCGCATTCGAGGCGCACGAGGCGACGCTGCGCGCGTTCGGCCCCAACACGCCGTTCCTGGGCGAGGATCACGGCCTGGCCGCGGTCTACGACCTCGGCATGCTGGACTTCTTCTACACCGCGATGGCGGGCCTGACCCACGCATTCGGCCTGGTCGGCGCGGACGGTGTATCCGCACGCGAGTTCCTGCCGTTCGCCGACATCATCTTCGGCATCCTGCCGAACATCACGACCGGCATGGCCGCCGCCATCGACGCCGGCACCCACCCCGGCGACCAGGGCAACCTGACCATGGAAGCCGCGGGCATCGACCACATCCTCACCGCCGCCAAGACCCGCGGCCTCGACGTCGGCGTCCTGGAAGCGGTCCGACACCTCACCACCCGCACCATCGCCCGAGGCCACGGAACCAACGGCTTCACCGCCACCATCGAAACAATCCGCAACCCCTGACACCACCACCCCGCCCCACCCCGGCGCGTCAGCGCCCCCGACCCGCGCCGCCCACAGTGATCGACCCGCGGAGAGCGGCGGAGCCGCAAAACCAGGACTTCGTGTCCCTGCGCTTCGCTCCGGGCCACCAAGTCACGAGCGAGGGGCCGCTTTTTCCTCTCCCCCGCACTCGCTCCTCAGGCAATGCGACTCGCCGCGCTCGCGACCCACCCAGCCGAAACCCGCCGCGCCGGCGCCCTCCGTCAGCCCTCCGCGCCCCGGTCCCTTGCGAGCAGGTCCTCGAAGGTCTCGCGGCGGAGCAGAACGCGCGTACCGCCGTCCCGTACCGCCACCACCGGGGGGCGGCCGACCAGGTTGTACGTGGAGGCCATCGACTGCTGGTAGGCGCCGGCGGCAGGCATCGCGACGAGGTCGCCGGGGTGGATGTCCTCGGGTAGGTCGACGTCGGCGGCCAGTACGTCGCCGGACTCGCAGTAGCGGCCCACGACGGTGACCCGCCGGGTGCGCGCCGCTCCCCGTCGGCCGACCAGGCGCACGGTGGTACGCGCGCCGTACAGGGCCGGCCTCGGGTTGTCCGCCATGCCGCCGTCCACCGCCACGAACACCCGGCGTGCGGTGCGCTTGACCACGAGTACCCGGTACAGCGCCACGCCGGCGGGACCGGTGATCGCCCGGCCCGGCTCGATGATCAGGCGCGGCACGGGCAGTCGGTACAGCGCACACTGGCGGGCCAGTTGCCGGCGCACGTCGATCCCGAACGACTCGATGTCCAAAGCGTGCTCGCCGGTCCGGTAGGCAATCCCGTGACCGCCGCCCAGGTTCAGTTCGGGCAGCACCATCCCGTGCCGGTCGCGCAGCCCGGCCAGGAATCTCACAAGCGTGGCGATCGCCGCCGACCACGGCCGCACCGAGCCGATCTGCGAGCCCAAGTGGCAGTGCAGACCGGTCAGTTCCAGGTGCGGCTGGGCGACGGTGCGCAGCACCGCGTCCTCCGCGTCGCCCCGGGCGATGGAGAGGCCGAACTTCTGGTCCTCGCCGCCGGTACGGATCGCGTGGTGCGCGCCGGCCTCGATCCCGGGCACCACCCGCACCATCACCCGCTGCCGCTCCCTCGGCGCCACCAACGCGGCCAATCGGGCGACCTCGGCCGGGTTGTCCAGCACGATCCGGCCCACACCCAGGCGCAGCGCCGCGCGCAGTTCGTCCGGCGACTTGGCGTTGCCGTGCAGGATGATCCGCTCGCCGGGCATCCCGGCAAGCGCGGCGAGCGCCAATTCGCCGGCCGAGCACACATCGAGCCCGAAGCCCTCCTCGCGCAGCGGGCCGACCAGGCCGCGACACAGGAACGCCTTTGCGGCGTAGGCGATTTCGACGCCAGGCAGCGCGCGGCGGTAGGCCCGACAGGTGTCCCTTACGTGCTGTTCGTCCAGTACGTAGAGCGGCGTCCCGAACCGCTCTGCGAGTTCGGCCATGGGCAGGCCACCGACTGCAAGATCGGCGCCGTGCGCCCGGGTCGAACGCGGCCAGACGGCCACGTCCACAACCGGCTCGGCAAACGTGACGAACATGGCAACTCCCTTGTGCATGAGCATGGGTGACGACAGATCAGCCGAAAAGGAACAGCACCACGAGAAGCACCGCAACTCCGGCGGCGATCCGCAACGCGCCGAGCAAGTGCGGGTCCCTCGAGGACCCGGGCGCCCCGGGCGACTCGGCTGCCCGGGGCAGGTCGAACGCCCTGGAAGGCCCGGAAGCCGCGGAGGCACCGAGCACCCCGGCAACCCGGCAATCCCCGGAAGCCCCGGCACTCGCCACAAGGCCGCCGGTGTCACCGCCGGCACCGTCCGTACCCCCTCGATGCGCACCCGCAGAGGCGTCCGCAGGCACATCCGCCGGCGAACGCACCGCCCCGAGACGGGCCGCCGGCCGCGCGGCCTCGGCGAGCGTGCCTCCGACCGCGACCGAGACCACCGATACCACCGCTACCCCCGGCACATCCGACGCACCCGATCCCCCCGGCACAGCGGCCCCGCACACCGCACCCACCGACGCCTCCCGCCGCACCGGCGGCGCCGAGAGCCCCGGGTCGACCAGCATGCGTTCGCCGCCCACCTCGTCCACGAGCGTGCGCACCGCGCCCGCCCCGAGTCGGATCCACTCCTGCTCGACGCCGAGCACCGCGCGCAACCGCGCCACCGACGTGAACGCGACCACGACCCGGGCGCCCAGGGGATCCCGGCACAGCCGGACCACCCGAGCCCCGTCCACCGACCGCACCGGCACGATCAACACGCGCCGGGCGGTGGTCGTAGTGGCGGGTTCCTCATCGGTCATCAACACATCCGACACGACAGCCTCCGAAGTCCGGCTCCGCAGCCAACCGCGAGCCCCACTTCAGACGCTACGACGCCCCATACCGGGCGCCCCCGCCCCTACCGCGCCCTTGACCATCCGCACCCCGTTGTTGACGCCCCCCTGATGCTCCCGAGCGAAACCCGGGAAATCCCGCAGGTCGGCGTCCGTCCGGGCAGGCGGGCGGGCTGCCGAGCGGATGCACGCCCGGACGGACGGGCCGGCCGGTGAGCGGGTGAGCACCCGGGACGGGCGGGTCTGTCGAGTCAGCGCCCGGCCGGGTGGACTGCCGGACGGGTCAACGCCCGGGGCAGGGCTGAGGGTGAATCAACGCCGGGCGGGCCAACGCCGGACGGGCGGCCCTTGCACGGGTGGCCTGCCGGGCTGGTGCGCCCTGAGCAGGCAGTTTGCCAATCGGGCAGGGGCAGGTGATGCGCGCGGGTCGCGGGCAGTCGCAGTTGCCAGACGGCAGATACCGGAGGCCGGAAGCCAGACCGCGAACGAAACCCGCCCTTCCCCGGCGACCTACGCCGTCTCCGTCCCTGTCCCCGCTCCCACCCACGTCCACCTCGTCGTCGCCACCAACGGATCCCCCGGCCGCACCAGTTGCTGCGTCGGGCCGACGAGGCCGTTCGGTGGGCCGGTTTGTGGCTCCACGCACACGTGCTCGGGGGGCAGGTCGTATACCACCGTGTAGTCGCAGTCCGAGGTCATCCGCAGCCGCAACGCACCCGGCCACACCAGCGTCGCGTCCACCCCGCCGGGGGTCCCGTAGCAGTCGTCCCGAGGCCCCGGCAGCGGAGGTATCCGGCGTCCCGTCGGCAGGTAGTCGGCGCCGCGCTCCTCCTGCCACGCGGGTGTGAAGGACAGCTCCAGCTCACCACCGACCGCCAACTGCCGCCGGAACCACGGGTGCCACCCGGCCTGCGCGGGAAAGGTCGCGTCCTCCGACTCGATCCGCAACACCGTGATCAGCCCGTCGGGTATCAAGGTGAAGGTCTGCTCGACTCGCCCCGCGAACGGCCACGGGTCGGTCAGCACGAACTCGAAAGCCGCCGAAGTCGCGTCCCCGTCCACCTGCTTCCAGGACCCCCGATAGCCGAGCCCGTGCAGCGCGTGCGGCGCCGCGTCGGCCGGGAACTCGTGGACCGTGCCGTCGAATTCGAACCGGGCGCCACCCATCCGCCCCACCCACGGCACCATCGGGTAACTGCCCCACTCGGCCGGCCGCTCGCCCTCGGTCCGCAACAGTTCCAGCCCATGCACCCGCAGCGAGCCGAGCCGGCACCCGGCGTCCGGCAGAATCCGCGCCTCGGCACCCTCGGAACGCAACCACACTTCGCCGTCGATCATGGTCGCAGATTACGCGTAGCGTTCCCGAAGCTGCTTCTTGAGCACCTTTCCGGACGGATTCCGCGGCAGCTCGGAGACGATCTCGATACGCTCCGGAAACTTCTGCCGCATCACTTCCCGGGTGTCCAGGAAATCCCGCACCGTACCCACATCCGGCAAAATCGCCGGATCCGTCGGCACGATCACCGCGCACACCAATTCACCCCGTTCCGCGTCGGGCAGGCCGATCACGGTGACCTCCGCAATGGCCGGGTGTGCGTCGAGCAGGTCCTCGACCTCCTTGGCGCTGATCGTCTCGCCCTTGCGCAGGATGACGTCCTTGAGCCGCCCGGTGATGTACACGTTGCCCTGCTCGTCCACCCGGCCCAGGTCGCCCGTGCGCACCCGCCCGACCTCGTCGAACGCCTCGGCGTCCAGCCTCTTGTTCACATAGCCGCGCATCACCTGCGGCCCGCGCACCCGCAACTCGCCCTCCGCGCCCACCGGCACCGCCGCGCCGTCCGGTCCGACCACGGTGACCTCCACCCCCCGGGTGGGCCGGCCCTCGGCCCGGGCCAGCGCGTCGTCCGGGTCGTCCGGGCCCGCCATGGTCAGGATCGGCGCCTCGGTCATCCCCCATCCGGCCAGGATGCCCACGCCGCCCAGTTCGTTCTTGATCTCGTGGTGCAGCCCCGGCGGCTTGGGCGCGCCGCCGCCCGGGCAACTGCGCAGTTCCGGAAACAGCGGGTCGCCGGCCGGCCGACGGCGCTGCGCGGCCAGCCAGGCCTGGTGGAAGACGGTGCCCGCGCCGGCCAGCGTGACCCGCTCGCGGCGCAGCAGTTCGGGCGTTTCCTCGGGGTGGAATGCCTCGGTCAGGATCATCGTGACGCCGTGGGTGAGCGCCGCGGTCAGCCACGTCGTACAACCGCCGATGTGCGCGAACGGGAAGACCAGGGCGACCCGGTCCCGCTCGTTCGCGCCGATCCGGTCCGCCATGCCGACGCCCGCTGCCATGATCGTCGCGTCGGTGTGCCGGGCGCCCTTGGGGTCGGCGGTGGTTCCGGACGTGTAGAAGTACCAGCGCACCGGGGCGTCCTCGGGCGTGCCGGGCACGGCCGGCGGAGGCGGCAGTACGGCCGGGTCGCCGGTGGGCAGCGGTTCGTCCAGGACCAGCAGTTCCAGGCCCGGGACCCGGTCGCGCACCCGACGGGCCAGTTCCGGGTAGTCGTAGCCGCGCCACACCGGCGGCACGATCAGCATCGAGGCGCCGGTCTGCCGGGTGACGAAGACGAGTTCGCGTTCGCGCTGGACGGGCATCACCGGGTTCTGGATCACGCCGAGCCGGGACAGCGCTCCGACCAGGACGACGGATTCGAGCCGGGTGGGCAACTGCCAGGTGACCGTGTCGCCCGCGCCGAGGCCCTGGGTGTGCAGGAACGCCGCGGTGGCCTCGGCCGCGTCGCGGAACTCGCGGTGGGTCAACCGTCGGCCGCGCTCGTCGACCAGCAGCTCACCGTCGGGCGACCGGGCCGCCCGCGCCTCGATGGCCGCCCAGAGGCTCGTATGTGTCACCGTCGTGCCCTCCTCGCCCCGCCCGTCCCGAATACCTATCAGGAACGGTCGCGACCCGACAGAGCACCGACACCGGGCCCGGGCCCGGCCCGCACCCCGACCCGCGCACCAACCCGCGCATCGGTCCGACGCGCACACCGGTTCGACCGCTCACGGTTTCCCTGGCCGAGACGGATAGTCGCACGGGCCTCACAGGCCTCATGGATCACACACATCGGGTAGGTCGCACAAGTCACACAGGCTGCGCAGGTCTCACAGGCCCGCAGGCCCGCAGGCCCGCAGGCCGCACAGGTCTCACAAGTACAGAAAATGCGGCGAAACCACGATCGCCGAAGGCACCAGAAGCGCCGCCGCGGTCAGCAGCCGCAGCCCGGCGGAGGCAACCGGTGCGCCCACCCGGACGCCGGCGACGGCCACCTCGGGGTGTGCGGTCGCCTGCACCTGATGCACCGTGAGCTCCTCCTGGCGCTGTTTCGGCCACGCGAAGCACGGACAGAACGGCCCGCCCGCCTGCCCGGGCCCGGACAGCTTGACGATCGCCCGGCGCAGATTGACCCGGGCGATCGAGCCGCGCACGTCCGCGTCCGCCGCCTTCTCCGACAGTTCCGCCGCGTGGTCGGCCCACTCGCCGAAGAACCGCAGTGTCGGGTAGGCGTCGGCCAGCGTCTCGGCACAGACCATCCACTGTGCGTCGCGCCGGCGCAGGTGCCCCGCCATGTGGGTGAGCACCGCGTTCAGCTCCTCCGGGCGAAGCAGGTCCAAGGCCCGCGTGGTGGCCTCCACGCGCGGCGGTCGGGACGGCAGCAGCACCAGGCGCGGCGCCTCGTCCTCGACGATCACCAGACGCGGTCGACCGCCGGCCTCCTCGTCCAGGAGCGGTGCGCAGTTCTCCAGCCGGTCCAACTGCACGCGCAGCGCCCGTCGGTAGTCGCGGGTGGCGCCCGCCCCCCGGCGCCAGCCGAGCGCGAGGACCACCAGCGCCAGCACGGCGACCACGATCTGCACGACCAGCGGCACGTGCGGCATGCCGATGCGCGGGTCGAAGCCGGCCGCCCGCATCGGAGCGGTCCACAGGTCGGGCGTGTAGACCGGCACGGCCAGCGCGAACGAGGCGAGTACGCCGCCGGCGGCGGCCCGCCAGGCGCGTTGCACGTGGCGCGGGCTGAAGCCGCTGCGTTCGGCCCGGCGCAGGACGCGAGGGGCGGTCACCAGGATGGCCGCCGCGAAAGCCGTCAGCACAAGTCCGTACAACACGTCCTCGCCGCCCCTTTCTGGCCTCGTCACCGCCGTGCCCGTTCGGCCCTGCAACGGTTCTAGGCGCCAAGTGGTTTCCGCGTCCAGGAGACAGGCCACATCGGGCGGGTGATTTATTCGGCGGATACCAACCACCCGGTGGTATTGCGGACCCGATGCGAACCCGGATCGAATCGGTGTGGAAACCGAATCGAATTGCATCGTCCCATCTCCACGCGCGTAATTTCGAACCCTTGGGAGTGCCTTCATGCACGAGATCTCACGTTCTGCTGTGATCGCTGCCACACCGGACAAGGTCTGGGCGGTAATCGGCGACTTCGGCGCCCTGGGCGACTGGCACCCGGTGGTGCCGCCCAGCACGATCGAGGGCGGCGGCGACGCCAACACCCCGGGCGCGGTGCGGGCGTTCGCAATCGACGGTGACGTGGTCTCGCGCGAGGAGCTGCTCAGCCACGACGCGGATGCGCACCGGATGACATATCGCCTGATCCAGGCGCCGTTGGCGGTGAGCGACTACGTCGGCTCCCTGGTGGTGCACCCGCACCCGGACGGCAGCGAAGTGATCTGGTCGGCCACCTACGAGGCCGGCGACGACCTGGTGGAGACCATCGACGCGGTGTTCGCCGACGGCACCTACGGCGCGGGCCTGACCGCCCTGCAGGAGCGCTTCGCGTAGGGCCTGCCCCGGCGCATCCCGGCGGGTCCACGTCCGGCAAGTCCGGACGGGCCCATGTCCCGGTGGATGGCGGGCCCGTCCCGGCGGGCCCGCCTCCCGGCGGATGCGACCCCGCTCCGGCCGACGCAGCTCCCGGCAGCTCCCGCCCTGGTCCCGGCCGGCCCACCGGGGTCCCTCGGACCAGGCCCGTCCCACCCCGCCTTGCTCCGCCCCGCCCCGCCTCGTCCCGCCCTGCCTCGTCCCGCCCTGCCTCGTCCCGCCCCGGTGATTCCCGGCGGCCCCGGCGCCCGGGCCCGCCCGAACCCGCCCGGGACGACCCCCTCGGGCGCCCCGACCCGAAAGTGGGGAGCGCCCGAGCAGGCGTCACATCCGAGCCTGGCCCACCACCCGCACCCCCTCGTCCGCCGCACGCCAGGCGATCCGCAGGCATCCGCTTTCGTCGAGCACCGGCACCGGCACCGGCACCGGCACCCGCACCGGGCCGCTCGCCGAGTCCGCGGCGAGCGAGACGAACTCGTTCCACTCGTCGCCGTCCGGCCCGGTCTGATCCCTGACCCACAACCGGCCGTCCGCGCCGCCGACGACGACCACGACCCGACCGTCACCCGCGCCGATCGCCCGCACCCCGCCGACGCCGCCGACGTCCCCATCGGTCCCACCGACCCCGCCGGGCAGCGGCTCGGGCTCGCTCCAGCCGTCCTTGCCCCGAGTCGAGGCCCACAGCGCTCCGTCGTTGCCGAGGACCACGACCTGCACGCGCCCGTCCGCACGCACCGCGAGGGTCGGCGCGCGGTCCCCCATCGCGCCGCCGAAGGCGTGCTCGAAGTCCTCCCAGTAGCCGTCCGGCCCGTGTTGCCGGATCGACCACACCCGGCCCGACGTGGTCACGTGCACGACCACCTGCCGCCCCTCGCCGTCCCGGACGCCGGCCATCCCGGCGATCGAGCCGCCACCGAGGCGTTCGGCACCGGACCAGCGGCCTTCCGGGTCGGCGGTGTCCGACCACACGTGCCACAACGCGCCGTCGGTGCCCTCGTAGAAGACCTCCGGCCGACCCGACGCACCGAAACCGACGATCGGATCGCCGACCAGATTGTCCGCGAGGGTCCGGCCCGCGAGCCAGGTCACGTCGTCGGCGGCCCGGCGCAGCAGGCGCAGCGTGTGTTCCTCGGCGCGGAAGAACACCATGATCCGTCCGTCGAGGGAACGGGCCGCGATCGGAGCGCCGTCGATCGGCTCCCCCAGGTCGACCCACGGCGTCCACTCCCCGTCCGGCTGCTCGGTGCGCGACCACACGTGGTGCCCACCGGCGTCGTGCACGAAGACCGAGGCCCGCCCGTGTCGATCGATCGCAATGCCGGGAAGCCCCACGATCGTGCCGCCGAGATCGGTCGGCGCGGCCCAACTCGCCGCCCGGGCCACCGGCAGCGCCCCCGCCGACCCGACGAACGCCTGCCGAAACGCACCCCGCCCGAGCGCCACCACGGACGGAACCGCGTCGCCCGCCCCACCACCGGCCGCAACCCCGGTCCCGTCGCCGGCCGTAACGTCGGCGGCATCGACGACCCCGCCGCCGGCCGCATCCCCAGTCATGTCACCGGCCGCATCCGCAGTCATGTCGCCGCCCACATCACCGGCCATCCCGCCCGCCGAATCGACGATCGACACGACCACACCATCCCCCGCCGCCGTGCCGATCACCACCGCCCGGGTTCCCCCCGAAGTGACCTCGACCGCACCGGCGTTCGGCGTGTCCACGCTGCCGATCACCGCGCGCGCGACCGGGTCCACGATCCGCAGGTCGCGGGCACCGCCGGGCACCACGTACAGCCGGGAGCCGTCCGGTGCGACCGCGACGTCGGTGGCGCCGCCGTCGATCGCGATCGTGCCGAGGGAGCCCAGCGTGGCCGCGTCCAGGATGTGCACACCGGCGGCGCCGGCGACGTACACGGCCGCGCCGTCCGGCGAGCACGCCACGCCCCGAGGCGCCTTGGTCGTGCCCACGACCATGGCGCCGGTATCGAGATCCAGCCCGGCAATCGAATCCGTGTCGCACATGCCCAGATAGAGCCTGCCCCCACCGGGAGCCACCGCCACCGACGTCACCCAAGCCACCGGGGCCAACGCAGCCGAGGGAACCACCGAAGCGGGCAACGGATAACTGCGCACCACCGTGTTCAACGTGGGACTGAGCAGCTCGACCGTGTTCGACCCGGAGCCCTCGTCGTCGACGGCCCGACGGGACACGAAGTAGACGGCACTCCCGTCCGGTGCCGCGACCGGCAGGTGCGGGCGATCCGCGGCGATCCGGCCCAGCACCACCGGCATCTCGGTGTCGATCACGGTGATCACGCCGTGCTCCGGGGAGGTGACGTACACGGATCCGCCCGGGACCGCGGCCACCCCGTGTGCGCCGGGCACGTCGATGGTCGCGAGTGCCGTGCCGGTGACCACGTCCAGGACGGTGACCGTGTCGGATCGGTGGTCGGTGACGTACGACTTGAGCGTCGCGAACGGCGGCGGTCCGCCGGGTATCGCGATCGAGTGGGCCATGGCATGCCTCCGCAGGCGTCGTGGCGGTCCATCGGGTACGTGCTGCCGGCGCTCGGGACAGACCAACAGCACGCGGACGCACTGTCAATGGACCGCCACCGACAGCGACCTCGATCGGCCGCTCGTATCGCATGGTGAGACGATCGCCGTATGCTTCGGCCACCCCGAACCGATCTTGAGGTAACCATGCATCGCAGCGACACGGACCACGCCGCGGCCGCGCTCGGCATCGACCTGCCCGTCCTGGAGGCGGTCCAGCGCCGGATCCTGTGGCTCGCCACGCGCATCGTCGACTCCGCCAACCACGACCGGCCGAACGCGGACGGCATCAAGGTCGGCGGCCACCAGGCGTCCTCCGCGTCGCTGGTGTCCGCGATGACCGCGCTGTGGTTCGCGCACCTCGACGGCCCGGACCGGATCAGCGTCAAGCCGCACGCGTCGCCGGTCTTCCACGCGATCCAGTACCTGCTCGGCAATCTGGACCGGTCCTACCTGACCACGCTGCGCGCCAAGGGCGGGCTCCAGTCGTACCCCTCCCGGACCAAGGACCCGGACCGCGAATGGGTGGACTTCTCCACCGGCTCGGTCGGCCTGGGCGCGGCGGCCCCGCTGTTCGGCGCGGCCACCCGACGCTACGTGGACGCGCACTTCGGAGCCCGCCCCGCGTCCCGCTTCGTCGCCCTCCTCGGCGATGCCGAGCTGGACGAGGGCAACATCTGGGAGGCCATCGCGGACCCGGCCACCCAGGGCCTGGGCAACGTGATGTGGCTGGTCGACTTCAACCGGCAGTCGCTGGACCGGGTGGTGCCCGGGGTACGGATCGACCAGTGGCGCGGCCAGTTCGAGGCGGCCGGCTGGCACGTGATCGAGGTCAAGTACGGCCGCCGGCTCCAGGCCGCGTTCGAGCGGCCCGGCGGCGCGGCGCTCAAGGCGTGGATCGACGCGATGCCCAACGAGCAGTACCAGGCCCTGTTCGGCCTCGCCGACAAGGACGTGCGCGCACACTTCCTGGACGGCGCCCCGGCCGACGTCGCGGACACCGTCGCGGACGTGCCCGACGCCGAACTGCACGCGCTGGTCACCGACCTCGGCGGGCACGACATCGCCGCGCTGCTGGACGCCTACCGGCGCTGCGACGAGGTCACCGACCGGCCCAGCGTGGTCTTCGCCTACACCGTCAAGGGCTGGGGCCTGCCGATCGCGGGCAACCCGCGCAACCACTCGGCGCTGCTGAGCACCGATCAGGTCGCCACGCTGCGCGCCGGGTTCGGGCTGACCGAGCGCACCGAGTGGGACCGCTTCGACGCCGCCACCCCCGAGGGCATCCTGGCCGGACAGCGCCGCGAACACCTGGCCCGCGCGCCCAAGCCGGGCCCGCTCGGCGTCCCGGTCGCCGCCGCCACCGGTCAGCGGATGACCAAGCCGGTCTCCACCCAGGAGACCTTCGGCCGGGTCCTGGTCGACCTCTCCCGCGACCCGGCGTTGGCGCCCTACCTGGTGACCACCGCACCCGACGTGGCCACCTCCACGAACCTGGCCGGCTTCATCAACCGCACCGGCGTCTTCGCGCCCACCGATCGCCGCGCGTGGTCCGGCGAGGGCGCGCTGAAGTGGATCGAGGGCCCGAGCGGGCAGCACATCGAACTGGGCATCTCCGAGATGAACCTGTTCCTGCTGCTCGAACAGCTCGGCCTGGCGGGCGACTTGTCCGGGCAGCCGCTGATCCCGATCGGCACGGTCTACGACCCGTTCGTGTGCCGCGGCCTGGACGCGTTCATCCACGCCGTCTACTCCGGCTCGCGGTTCATCGTGGCCGGCACCCCCTCCGGCGTCACGCTCGCCCCCGAGGGCGGCGCGCACCAGTCCACGATCACCGCGTCGATCGGGCTCGAACTGCCCGGCACCACGCTGATCGAGCCCGCGTACGGAACCGCGCTGGACTGGCTGCTCTGCGACGCGGTGGGCCGGATCGCCGGCGGCCCGGACCACGGCGTCGAACCGGACAACGGCGCCTACTACTTCCGGCTCACCACCCGGCCGATCGACCAGGCGCCGTTCGAGGCCGCCCGGACCCGCCTCGGCGACGCGCTGCTGCGCCGGCAGGTGCTCGCGGGGGCGTATCGGCTTCTGGAGGCGCCCGACCTGCCGGGCGCGCCGAGCGTGTATCTGGCCGCCTCCGGCGCGGTGTTGCCCGAGGTGCTGACCGCCGCGCACGAGCTGCGCGACGAGGGCATCGCCGCGCACGTGGTGGACATCACCTCGGCCGACCGGCTCTACGGCGCCTGGCAGCGCACCCTGCGTCAGGGGGTGCGCACCGCGACCACGCCGTCCGCGCCGGGGGCGCTGCGCACCGCGTTCCCGCATCGGGCGCCGGTGGTCACCGTGCACGACTCGTCCTCGCACACGCTCGCCTGGCTCGGTTCGGCGCTCGGCGTGCCGAGCGTGCCGCTGGGCGTGGACCAGTTCGGCCAGACCGGCCGGATCGAGGACCTGTACGAACTGCACGACCTGCTGCCCGGTTCGATCGTCAACGCGGCGCTGGCCGCGCTCTCGCTCGCCTGACCGCACCCTCACCCGACCGAAGCGCCGCCCGACCCCCGCCCGACCGAACCGCCGCCGGCCGCCGACCCGGGGGCCGGCGGCCGCCCGGCACACCCCGGCTCGCTCACGCGTACGGTATGCCTGCTGACGGAGCGTCCGACGATTCGAGGAGCTGTGCATGCGTCACGGGGGCATGGGACGACGGTGGAGCACCCGGGCGGCGGCGGGCCTGACCGTCGCCGTCGTCCTGACGGGGTGCTCGTCCGACTCGGGCGACAAGAACGACAAGGGCGACGACAAGAAGGCGGGCGGCACGGGGGCGCCGACCGGCGGCGCCGCGGCGCCCGGCGGGAAGGGCGACCAGGACCCGAAGGCGGTCTGGGCCGCGCTGCTGGCCGCGACCACCACGCAGCAGGTGGTCGAGTACCGCGGCGTGCGGACCTCGACCGGTGACACCGCCAAGGAGCAGACGGTCCGCGAGGACCTGTGGTCCTGGTACGACGCCGCCGGCAAGGCGGCGTTCACCGACCGCGCGTACCAGGTCGCCGCGGACGCGCCGGTCAAGCGCGCCTCGTGCGAGGCGGGCCGGGAGTGGAGCTACAACAACGCGCTCAAGCAGTGGACGGACACCAAGCGGCCGTGCGTCGTGGACATGGCCCGCGAGGGCAAGTACGTCGGTGACGGCATCCTGCCGACCGGGCTGACCGCCGAGCAGGCCAAGACCTTCGCCGGCCAACTCGACGCCACGCCGGGCTGGTTGACTCCCTCGGCGGTGGAACCGGCGCAACAGAACGGCAAGTCCTACCTGCGGCTGACCGTGGACCTCAAGCCGCAGCCGAGCGGCTCCGGTTCGAGTGTGAACACCGATCTGCTCCTCAAGGCGTTCCGCGCCACCGTCGCCGACTTCACCAAGGGGCCCTACCGGATCGAGAACTTCGGCCAACAGAGCGGTTCGCCGGTGCGCGCGGTGTTCTGGCTCGACCCGGCCACGCACCTGCCCGCGTATTCGGAGGTGAGCACGACCGTGGTGGACAAGGGCGTGGCCACCGGCGCGGTTCGGCATCTGCGCACGGAGTACCTCTTCAGTGCGCCGGCGCCCAGGCCGGATCGCAGCGCGCTGGTCCCGGTGCCCGCTCCGAGTTGGCCGGAGCAGGGCACGAAGCCGCCGCAGGTCTGAGCGCCGGGCACGACGCGCGAAGGGCGGGTCCGGGGTCCGGACCCGCCCTTCGCGGTGTGCTCAGCGTGCGGCGAGCGCCGCGAGCGGTTCCCGCACCGGGTCGAGCACCGCGCTCAGCCACGCGGTGTGTTCGTGCGCGGCCAGCCACGCGTCCAGCTCGGCCAGCGGCACGTACGCGACGTCGTCGACCTCCTCCGGGTTGAGCCCGAGGTCGTCACCGGCCAGGCCGACGAAGAGGTGGTTGAACTCCTTCTCGACCAGGCCGGAGACCTCGTCGGTGACGTCGTAGGTCACCAGGCCGGCCGATTCGAGCACGGTGGGCTTGACGCCCAGCTCCTCGGTCAGTCTGCGCAGCACCGCCTCCTTGGGCTCCTCGCCCGGGAAGGGGTGGCTGCAACACGTGTTGGACCATCGGCCCGGCGAGTGATACTTCGTCAGCGCCCGACGCTGCATCAACACCCGGCCCTCGTCGTCGAGGAGGAAGACCGAGAACGCGCGGTGCAGTTGGCCCGGCGGCTGATGAGCCTCCAGTTTCTCCGCGAGGCCGATCGTGTTCCCTTGTGGGTCCACCAACTCGACCATGACCCGACCGTCCGGCTGCTCCTGCGCCATGTGCTCTCCCTGCTGTTCGGCATTGCCTGCACAGTATCCGGCGGGCGAGTCACGGGTCCGCGATACCGCGCCGACGCCCGCCCCATCGTTGTCCGGCCCACTACATCGT
Source organism: Embleya sp. NPDC050493 (assembly GCF_044458105.1). Classification (NCBI taxonomy): domain Bacteria; kingdom Bacillati; phylum Actinomycetota; class Actinomycetes; order Kitasatosporales; family Streptomycetaceae; genus Embleya; species Embleya sp. NPDC050493. Next base: position 67,139 of record NZ_JBITHP010000006.1, on the reverse strand, counting down.
TGTCTGTACGGCGGAATCCCACCTGCCGACGATCCCCCGGCGGCCCGCGCGGGACAGGCTGGTGGAGTCCGCCCGCCGGCGCCCTCGTCCCACCGCGGCGACCGGCCGGGCATCCACTCCCGCTCCCACTCCCGAGGAGGAGATCGCCGTGGTCGTCGCCATGATCGTGGCCTGCGAGGTGGGCTTTTGGGTGTTGATCGCCCTGGGCCTGCTGAGCCGCTACGCACTGCGTCGCCGCCGGCTGAGCAACGTGTTCCTGTACGGCACGCCGCTGCTGGAGGTGATCCTGCTCGTGGTCGCCGTGGTGGACCTGCGCGGCGGCGCCACCGCCGGAGCGCGGCACGGGATCGCCGCGTTGTACATCGGGACCACCGTGATGTTCGGCCACCGGGCGATCCGGTGGGTGGACCAGCGGGTGGGCTATCACTTCCTCGGCGGACCGCTGCCGTGGCGGCCGCCGAGGCGCGGCATGGACCGGGTCCGCTACGAGGCGATCGAGTTCGCCCGCACGCTGGGCGCGATGGCGATCGCCGGTGCGCTGCTGGGCCTGCTGATCCTGATCACCGGGGACGCCGAGCGGACCGAGGCGCTGACCGGATTCTTCGGCGCACTCGGCGCGATCACCGCGATCTCCCTGGCGATCTCGGTGGTGGGTGTGTTCGAGGCCTTCGGCAAGCCGCCCAAGCCCAAGCCCGCGCCGCGCAGGCTGCGCGATCGCGTACACGCCTGACCCGCCCGGCGCCCGGCTCCCGGGGTCGGCCCGGATGCCGGTCCCACAGCCCGGCCCGGGTCCCGGACAGGCCTCGGCCCCGGAACACGTGGGAGGTGTTCCGGGGCCGAGGCACGAACGGTGGTGGGCGTTCAGCCCATCATCGCACCGGCCATGTTCGCCGCACCGGCGAGGAAGTCGGGCGCCGCGGAGTCGCCGCCCCGGGCGTGGTGCGACTGCTGCTCCGGGCCGCAGTCGTCGCTCGGCGCGTGGTGCGGCGGCGGCGGGAGCTCGGGCGGACAGTCGTCGACCGGCGGGGCCGGCGGCGGGCAGTCGTCGACCGGGGGAGCGTGGTGCGGCGGCGTGTGGTTGCCCGGGTGCCCGGTGGGCATCGGGGTGACGTGGTCGCTACCCTCGGCGTTGATGCAGGTGTTGCCGAAGGTCGGGTTCAGCGCCGCGATGATGTTGACGCTGTTGCCGCACACGTTGACCGGAATGTGCACCGGCACCTGGATGTTGTTGCCGGAGAGCACGCCGGGCGAGTCCACGGCGGCGCCGTCCGCCTCGGCCGACGCGAACGCCTGGCCCCCCATCGCAACCGAACCGCCGAGAATGGCGGCGGTGACGACCGCACCCTTGGTGAGCTTGTTCACTGGTAGTTATTCCCATCGATCGATAGACGGTGGAACCGAAGTTCCGGGACGTCCAACGCCCGAGGGGGCGGACCGGTGACGGGGGGCGCGCGGACTTCCCCCGTAAGTAGCAACCCGCGCGTGACGAGACGTCAGACCGCGCTACCGACGGGGGAATCCGGGCACTGCACGCAATCTGCTCAACGAGTCGGATGTCACTCGATCACGCGCGGGCGATTGCCTCGTGATGGTGAATCACCTCGGCGACCAGGAAGTTGAGGAACTTCTCCGCGAAATCGGGGTCCAGCTTGGCGCTCTCGGCCAGTGCGCGCAGGCGGCGGATCTGCACCGCCTCGCGGGCCGGATCGGCCGGCGGCAGCTTGTGCTCGGCCTTGAGCACGCCCACCCGCTTGGTGCACTTGAACCGTTCGGCCAGCAAATGGATCAGGGCGGCGTCGATGTTGTCGATGCTGTCCCGCAGGTCGAGCAGCTCGGCGGGCTTGCCGGGCGCCTCGCCCGACGTTTCGTCAGTGGTTCCGTTGGCCATAACGGGTGACCCTACCCGGCGACGTCACACCGGTGAACGGACGGCGTTCCGGAGCCGGGGGCGAGATCCCCGAGGCGCTCGCCGTCGTCGCCTCATCGCGTGATCGGAGGAAATATCACCACCTGTCATCTCTCGTTCTGCCAGGTGTCACATCGCCACCTGCGGGGGACCCTCTGAGTACGGTCCGCGCCGTCGGCTGTCCCTGCCCCGGCGCAACGACCGTTCGGCGGTGCTCAAGGGGATGCGGCCGGGGCTGCAGTAGGGGGCGAGCGACATGATGGAGGAAGTGCGTCTGACGCCGAGCGAGCGGCGGATGCTGGAGGAGATCGAGTACGAACTGCGCAAGGACCAGGAACTGGATCTCGCGCTGCGTACCATGCGCCCCTCCCGCAACCGCCGACGGACCGGCGCGCGCGGCCGTGTCGTTCCGGGCGCGGGCTCGATGCCGGCCTCGAAGCGGGCCCGCCGCAGGCTGCGTCGACCGACGCTCTCCGGCACGTGGCACGTGCTGTTGGTGGTGGTGCTGTTCGCGGCGGTCTTCGCGGCCCTGGCCACCACGTCCGGCGTCTACCTGCTGGTGATCGCGTTCGCGCTGATCATCATGGGCTGCACCACCACGCTGGTCTGGCTGTGCGTGACCTTCCTGTTGCGACGCGGCGGCAAGACCTGACCGCACATCGTTCGACGCGGGCCCCGATCACGGCGCCGGTCGGCGGGCCCGGTGGTTGCGGCTGCCGGTCACCCGGCTGAGCCCGCGCCCGCGTGCCGCGACCATCAACGTGCCCGCCGGGGCCGCGACGCCGAGCATCAGGGCCGCGTCGAGCGCGCCCATGCCCCCCTGGCCGATCGAGTAGAACACCAGCGACAGCGCCGCGAACATGCACATCAGCACCGCGGCGGTCATCCGCTCGGCGCGGCGCCCCCGGGTGAGCAGCCACAGGCAACCGACCAGACCGACGCACAGCGTGACCAATGCGGCGATAGCGGTGGTGGTCATCGCGCCTCCTCGTCCTGCTGCCTGCGACCCCGGACGGGCCCTGTCCGACCGATTACCCCAGGTGATCGCGTCGAAGCCGCAATCCCACCGGAATCGAATCCTAACCGGCACCTACCCCCACCGGGTATACGATCTGCGACGTGACACCTACCGCACCCCCCTGCGGGGGCCTCGCCCGGCTGGATCTGCTCAGGCGCCTGGGCGCCGCGACCGTTCGGGTGACGCTCGCCGTCGAGCGCTGCCGCCGCACCTGCCCCCGCCACCCTGCGTGATGTCGCCGTGACGGTCGCGTCGAAAGCGGGAAGCGGCCGCGCGGTCCGCTCCGGGCGGCATCGCCTCCGGCGACAACGGCCGGCCGCCGTGGGCCGGCCGCCGCACCGCGGCGGGCCCCGACCAAGTGTTCGCATCCGGGCGGGAGTTCGATCTCGGCCGGGGATTCCGACCCCGGCCGGCGGTTCGGCCGCGATCGACGGTCGGGCTGCGATCGCGGTGTCAGCTCCGATCGGGCGTGAAGAACGGCAACACCCGCTCCTCGCCGGTCGGCCGCAGGTCCACCCGCACCCGCATGCCCGAATGGATCTCGGTCGGTTCCACCTCGACCAGATTGGTGAGCATGCGATAGCCCTCGTCCAGGTCCACGATCGCCACCGCGTACGGGTCGCCGACTTCGCGCGCGGCGGGCCGGCGCACCACGGTCCAGCTGTACACGCTGCCGCGCCCGGCGCTGGTGGCCCACTGCAACGCGCGCGACGAGCAGCCGCGGCACATCTCGGTGGGGGCGAAGTTCGCCGTCTCGCACGCGTTGCAGCGCTGATAGCGCAACTCCCCCGATTCCGGGGGCACCCGCATCGAGGCGGCGGGGGTCACGGGTACACCGATCTGCGGTCCCAACACGGGTGTCATGGCCTTTCCGTTCGGTCGTACTTGCTCCGGCCCGTCGATGTTCGAAACGAGCGTCGCTGCATGCTCGCGCACCAAGCACGCGGTTGCCGAATCGGCCGCGTCGCGGTTCCCGTTCGCCGATCGCACCCCCCGTGGGGAGGACGTCGACAGGACTTCTCGGCCAAGTCGGGGACAGGGCTTGCGTGATTGGCGCAGGATGGGTAGCGCAAGTGATCCGCCACGGCGCGTAATCGTTCCGCGCGGGCTCGGGGTGGGGACGCACGGCAGAGAGGTTGCGCGATGAGGGCACCACGCATGGCACCGCGCCCGGGTGACCTGGGGCGCGAGAACACACCCGACCCCGTTGTCCGGACGGAGCCCATGCCTCTCGTCGAGCGCGATTTCATCCAACGCGAACTGCGCGAGCATCTGGCCGCGGTCCGCGACACCCGCGAGGGCCGGGTCGCGGTGGTCACCGGCCAGGCGGGCATGGGCAAGTCCGCCGTACTCGAATGGGCCCGGCACACAGCCGAGTCCGAGGGCTTCACCACGCTCCACGTGATCGGCTACGACCTGGAGAAGGTCCGGGTCTACGGCCTGGTGAAGCGGCTGTTCAAGGACCTGTCCGCGCTCGCCCCCGAGGCCCGGAAGGAACGGCTCGGCGAGTGGCACGGCATCCTCGGGCCGATCTTCGGCGGTCCGCGCCAACCCGGGGAGGCACCGGACACCGAGGACGTGCTCTCCGCCCTCGACGCCGTCGTCCGCGGCTACGTGCGGGAGCGTGCGCCGCTGATCATGGTCATCGACGACGCGCATTGGGGCGACCTCCCGTCGATGGAGTGGCTTGCCCAATTCGCCATCAAAGTGCGCGATTTCCCGATCCTGATCGTGGTGTCCTACCGCCCGGACGAGTACGTCCCCGCTCTGGAGCCATCGCTGCGCACGCTCGACCACGTCGCCGGTCGAACGGCGACCAAATTGACGGCGTTGGGCCTCGAGAGCACCGCGGCGGTGGTCCGGCATCGTTTCCCCGACCGGCCGGTCGACGACGCGTTCGCCGAGCACTGCCATCACTGCTGCGGCGGAGAGCCGCAGATCTTGCGGGAACTGCTGCGGTTCGTCGAGGCGTCCCGGATCGAGCCGCTCGCGTCCTCGTTGCCGCGGCACGGCGTCGCGATGGAGCAGCACGCGGCCCTCGCGTACGTCGACAAGCACTTCAAGAAGCGATTCTCCCGGCTCGCGCCGGACTCCCGCAGGCTGGCGCTGGCCGCCGCGATCCTGACGCCGCACGTGACGGTCGATCGCGCTTCCCGGCTCACCGGGTTGACCCCGGAAGCGATCATCGCCGCCGCCGAGGACCTGTACCGGCAGGAGATTCTCACGTCGGTCGACGACCCGCGCTCGAACTGGGGTTTCACCCACCCGCTGGTCCGACTCGCGGTCTACCGCCATTGCTTCGAGGCGAACGAGCGCAGTGCGATGCACCACGAGGCGGCCCGACTGTTGCGCGCGGACCGCTTCTCCGCGCAGACCGCGGCGACACACGCGCTGAAGGTGCTCGGCGTCCGGGACGAGTGGGCCGCGAACGTGATGGTGGACGCGGCTCGCGAGTGTCTGGCCTCCGGTGTCCCGAAGGCCGGCGTGACCTACCTCGAACACGCGTTGGCGGAGCTCGCGCCGACGCACATGCGCGCCTGGCTCTACTACAACATGGGCCGCGCGCTCTTCGTCAACGACCCCACCGCCAGCATCGAACCGCTGACCAAGGCGCTCCAGGAGGCCGACGAACCGGGCACGGAGTTGCGCACCCACATCGTCGTCGAACTCGGCCGCTCGTACGCGTTCAGCGGACAACTGCCCAAGAGCATCGCGCTCTTGGAGCGAGAGATCCAGATCACCCCGGTCGGGAAACGACCCAGGCTGTACGCCGACCTGTTCATGTGGGCCGCGTTCTGGGAGGACGACGCCGGTTTCGCCTCACGCGCGCACAACCTGCAGCGCTTGACCGTACGCCTGAACACCGAGGGCGCCACGACCCGGACGAACTACTCGCTGTTCGCTCTGGTCGCCTGGTACGGAGTGCTCACGGGACGGCGGTTGCAGACGACCACCAAGTTCGCCCGCGCGGCACTGGGACCGGAGGCGGCGAACAAGGAGCGCCCCGGATTCAGTTGGGTCGAGGACGGCTGGGGCTTCGAGATCCCGATGGTGCTCACCCTGACGTTCATCTACTGCGACCTGTTCAAGGAGGCGCACGAACTCCTGGAGAGTGGCATGGCCGAACTCCGGGACAACGGTCGCCAACGCGCACACCTGTCCTACGGCCACGCCTTTCGGGCGATGTTGTCCTACCGACAGGGCAAGCTCAAGGAGGCCCGCAAACAGGCCGAGACCGGCTTGGACATGGCTCTCAAACTGGGCGAGGGCACGCCGTCGCAGTGGTACGCGGCCGGTGTGCTGATCCAGACCCTGATCGCGCTGGGCGATCTCGACGAGGCCGAGAAGATCGCGCACCGGATCGGCTTCGACGATCCGGCGAAGGCCGAACAGGCCACCCGCGTCCTGCCGGTCCCGGCCATCGTGCTCGCCGAACTGCGGATCGCCCAGGGCAGGCACGACGAGGTGATCCGGCCGCTGACCGAGCTCGGCGCCCGGCTGCGCGCCCGCGGCATGGACAACCCGGCGTGGTGTCCGTGGGGCCTGCTGTTGGCCGAGGCGTTGAACGCCGAGGGACCACAGCAGAACAAGAAGCTGGCCCGCGAGGTGGCCAAGCAGGCCGTCGCCCGGGCGGACACGTTCTACGCCCCGGTGGCCGCCGGCCAGGCCAAACGGGTGGCCGGGATGATCGAGGACAACGTCAACGCCCAACAGGCGCTGTGGGACGCGGCGGTCGCCCTGGAGGGCGTCGGCGCCAACTACGAATACGCCAAGGCGCTGCTCGCCTACGGCGACCGGCTGCGCAAGGACGGCCACAAGCCGGACGCCATCGGCGAGTTGGAGCGGGCCCGGGACACCGCGATGGCCTGTGGCGCGATCCCGGTGCAGACCCGGGCCGCGGCGATGGTGGAGGCCCTGGTCGGTGCCACCGCGCTGCCGCCGGTCGACCACGAGCGCGCGGATGCGGACGAGTGGGTGGACGAGTACACCGGCGGATACAGCCCGTTCGGAATCCCGCATCGCGACGAGGCCCGCCCCGACGCGGACGGCGATCGTTCCGAGACCTGGCCGTTCCGCGAGGGCCCGACCCGTCGGCCGGAGCCGGAGTAGCCGCGCGCCGGACCCGGCCGCGCACCGGCGATGGGGAAACCGGATCGGGACGCGAACGCACCGGCGATCGGCGGCGGCGCGCGGTCCCGGTACGGTAGCGGGGTGATCGACACTGCTGCTTCCTCCCCCGTTGGTGCCGTCGCCGCTGGTCTCGCGACGATCGCCGCAGACGGCACCGTCCTGGACACCTGGTACCCCGCACCCGAGCTGACCTCGGGCGACGTCGACGGCAAGGCCGAGACCGTTCGCCTGTCCGCCGACGAGGCGATCGAGGCGCTCGGCGCCGACGCCGCGGCCGGCCTGGGCACCGACGCGGTGCGCGGGGTCGAGGTCGTCGCCGTGCGTACGGTGATCGCGTCCCTGGCCGTCGGCCCGGTGGACACCCACGACGCGTACCTGCGTCTGCATCTGCTCAGCCACCGCCTGGTCCGCCCGCACGGGCAGAGCCTGGACGGACTGTTCGGCGTGCTCCCGAACGTCGCGTGGACCAACCTGGGCGCGGTCCCGGTCGACGGCGTGGACGCCGCCCGGCTGCGGGCCCGGGCCGCGCGGGTGCCGTTCGAGGTGGCCGGCGTGGACAAGTTCCCCCGGATGACCGAGTTCGTGGTGCCCAGTGGCGTGCGCATCGCCGACACCACCCGGGTCCGCCTGGGCGCGCACCTGGCGCCCGGCACCACCGTGATGCACGAGGGCTTCTGCAACTTCAACGCGGGCACCCTGGGCGCGTCGATGGTCGAGGGCCGGATCAGCGCGGGCGTCGTGGTGGGCGACCACAGCGACATCGGCGGCGGCTCGTCGATCATGGGCACGCTCTCCGGCGGCGGCAAGGAGACCATCTCGGTCGGCGAGCGCTGCCTGCTGGGCGCCAACGCGGGCATCGGCATCTCGCTCGGCGACGACTGTGTGGTCGAGGCGGGCTGCTACATCACCGCCGGCACCCGGGTGACCACCCCGGACGGCAAGGTGGTCAAGGCCGCCGAGCTCTCCGGCCGGGACGGCCTGCTCTTCCGCCGCAACTCGGTCACCGGCACGATCGAGGCGATCGCCCGGACCAAGTCGTGGGGCGCGCTGAACGAGGAACTGCACAAGAACGACTGACCCGCTCCCGGGCGGGCCGGCGGAATCTCCGCCGCCCCGCCCGGGGTTGCTCACTCCCCGGTCGGGTCCGGGGCTGCCCGGGTGCCCACTCCCCGATCGGGGCGGGAGCCGCCCACTCCTCGGCTCACTCCTCGACCAGGTCGGCCGGCTTGGCACCGGTGGCCACGGCGCGGATCACCTTGCCGGTGGGCGTGCGCGGCAGCGGGTCGGTGCGCAGTTCCCAGTGCGCGGGCACCTTGAAGTGCGCCAGGCGTTCCGCGACGTACGCGCCGAGCAGCTCGGCGGTGAGCGCCGCGCCGGGCGCGGGCACCACGATCGCCTTGACCTCCTCGCCCCACTCCGGATGCGGCACGCCGACCACCACCGACTCGGCCACGTCGGGGTGCGCGTCCAGGCAGTGTTCGATCTCCGCCGGGTAGACGTTCTCCCCGCCGCGCAGGATCAGGTCGCTGCGCCGGGTGGCCAGGTGGAACCGGCCGTTCCGGGTGTAGCCGAGGTCGCCGGTGCGCAGCCGGCGGTCCGGCGTGAGCGCCTTGGCGGTGGCCTCGTCGTTGCCCCAGTAGCCGAGCATCACCAGCGGGCTGCGGATCCACAGCTCGCCCTCCACGCCCTCCGGCTGCGGCCGACCGTCCTGGTCGTGGACGGTCACCTCCACGGTCGGCACGGCCGCCCCGATCGCGCCCGGCTCCTCCTGGAGTTGCGCGGCGCCCGCGGTGGTGGCCACCCCGCCGGACTCGGTCAGCCCGTATCCGACGCCGAGCGCACCCTTCGCGTTCGGGAACACCTCCTGGAGCCGGCGCACCAGTTCGGGGGAGAAGGCCGCGCTGCCGCCGCCCAGCCGAGTGATCGAGGACAGGTCGTACGTCGGGGTGTCCGGGTGGTTGGCGACCCGCCAGCCCAGCGTGGGCACCAGCGACCACGTGGTGCAGCGCTCGCGCTCGATCAGGTCGAGCAGTCGGGGCACCTCGAACCGGCCGCTGTAGAGCACCATGGTCTGTCCGCCGGCCAGCGCGGCCACCGCGCCCGCGAGCAGTCCCGAGACGTGGAAGAACGGGCTGTTCACCAGCCACCGCCCGGGCGGCGCCTGGGCGAGCACCTCGGCGGGCAGGTGTGCGGTCGCCCGGGCGGCGAGCAGCGCCTGGAGGTTCTGCATCGCGACCACGTTGCGGTGGGTGAGCACGGCGCCCTTGGGCCGGCCGGTGGTGCCGGAGGTGTACAGGATCAGTGCGGGGTCGTCCTCGTCGGCGGCGCCCGGCGGCAGTTCGGCATCGGGCGCGTAGGCCGCCAGGGCGGCGCACTGGGCCTCGATCTCCAGTACCGGCACACCCAGGCTCCGCTCGGCCTCCGACGCCCCGCCCAGGCGCTCCAGCCGACGCCGGTCGGCGACCAGCAGCGCGGGGGCGCAGTCGCGTACGCCGTAGCGGATCTCGTCGGCGGCCCACCATCCGTTCATGCCGACGGTGATCGCGCCCAGCGCCGCGGCGGCCTGAAACACCGTCAGCCACTCGGGCCGGTTGGCGGCCAGGATCGCGACCCGATCCCCCGGGCCGATCCCGTATCGCTCGCGCAGTGCGAGTGCGGTCGAGGCGATGTCGCGCACGTGTTCGGCGAAGCCGATCCGGCGGTCCTCGTACACGAGGTACTCGCGGTCGCCGAAGCTACGGGCCCGCTCGACGAACGCGGTGATCGACCGTGGGCGATCGGCCAGCACGCGCAACGGCACGCCGAGCACGTCCTCTTCGACGAGCGCGAACGGTCCGCCGGGGGCGGTCAGGGCGAGAAGGGCGGCGTCGGGTGCGGGCGCGGCGGAGTTGGTGGTGGCCATGGGGCGGACCTTAGAACTGCTTGACCGAGTCATTCAAGTGAGCGGGGGTGTGATCTGACACGTGTTCAGGTGGAGGGTGCGTGGGGGCGGGGCGCAGCCGACCCACCCGACGGCGGCACCCCACACCGGGCGCCACGGGGCCGGGCAGGTCGCCGCGGTGCACGTGAAACCGCAGCCCCCGCGCCGGACGCGACGGGTGGAGCCGGTGGGTACACACCTCGACCGGGCCGAATCGCGACCGTGGCCGCACCGCGGAGGCGGCCGGCGGCACACCCGCGCTGGGGTCAGTCCTTGGCCGCCATCATCGGCATCAGGGCGTTGTCGACCAGGGATTCGATCTCGGCCCGGGACATCGGCACGCCGGTGAGGGTGAACCGCTGGCACAGGACGGAGGGGCCGGCGAGCACGCATTCGGGGGCGAGCGCGCCCGTGCGGGCCTCGCCGCGGGCGATCGCGTCGGTGATCAGCTCCACGAGGAGGGACTGCCAGGGCGCGATCACCCGGTGCTCCCACATCTCGGCGAACTCGTGGTGTCGGCACATCTCGCCGCTGAGCACCCGCATGCCCAGGCCGAGCGCTCCGTGCATGCCGTGGGCGACGGTCTCCAGGTAGACGACCAGGTCGGCGCGCAACGCGCCGGGCAGCGTCAGCGATTGCGGATCGGGCAGCGCGGCGGAGAGCGCGTCGGCGACCATGCCCATCTTGTCCGCCCAGCGGCGATACAGGGCCGACTTGCCGGTCCCGGCTCGGGTCGCGACACCTTCGAAGGTCAGCGCGCCGTAGCCGCGCTCGCCGAGCTCGGCGAGCACCGCCTCGGTGATCGCTCGCTCCAGCGTGACGCCGCGCTTTCGGGGCCGCTGTCTGTAGTCGGTGACCAGCAGGGCTGTCTCGACTTGACCCGCGCGTACTCCTGTGCTCACTCTCGCCTCCGCTCGCCATGGTACAGAAAACGTTTGCGTTCTCTAAGGCAAAAGCCCTAGATTCGCGTAGAGAACGCTCACGTCCACTAGTAATGCGAGGCAATCCATGACGACGGCACCTTCCGAGGTCGCCGGCTCGACCGGATCCCCGTCCGTCGACGCGCCCCACGCGCGCCGCGGATTGGCCTTGGCCCTGTTGGCAGGGGCCCAGTTGATGATCGTGCTCGACGCGACCATCGTGAACATCGCCCTGCCCGACATGGGCAAGGCGCTCGACATCAGTGAAACATCGCTCTCGTGGGTGATGAACGCGTACATGCTGACCTTCGGCGGCCTGCTGCTGCTGGGTGGTCGGCTCGGTGACCTCTTCGGCCGACGCCGCCTGCTGGCGCTCGGCCTGATCGTGTTCACCGTCGCGAGCCTGCTCGGCGGGTTCGCCACCAGCGAGGCGCTGTTGCTGGCCGCGCGGGCCCTGCAGGGTGTCGGTGGCGCGATGGTGGCCCCCGCGGTCCTGTCGCTGGTGACCACCACCTTCGAGGAAGGCCCGGAACGCAACAAGGCGTTCGGTGTCTATGCGGCGGTGTCGGGCATGGGTTCGGCGGTCGGCCTGCTCATGGGTGGCCTCCTGGTCGAGTACCTGTCCTGGCGTTGGGTCATGTTCGTCAACGTGCCCATCGGCATCGCGCTCGTCGCGGCGTTGCCGCTGGCCATACCCGACGACGCGAAGACCGGCGAGAAGGCGATCTGGCGCGGCCGGTTGGACATCCCCGGCGCGCTGACCTCCACCCTCGGTGTGACCGCCCTGGTCTACGGCGTCATCCGCGCCGCGGAAAAGAGCTGGACCGACGGGCTGACGGTGGGTTCGCTGATCGTCTCGGCGGTGCTGCTCGCGGCCTTCATCGCGATCGAGCTTCGGGTCGAGCGGCCGCTGATGCCGATGCGGCTGTTCCGCAACCGCAACCGCTCGGCGAGCTACGTGGTGATGGCGCTCGCGGCGGGCGGCATGATGGGCGCGTTCTTCTTCATCACGCTCTACATGCAGATCGTCGCGGGCTACTCGCCGATCAAGGCCGGTCTGGCCTATCTCCCGCTGTGCGCGGGCGTGATGATCTCGGCCCAGTTCACCAGCGTGATGCTGCCCAAGATCGGGCCGCGGGTGCTGCTGACGGTGGGTCCGATCCTGGCCGGTCTGGGTCTGTTCTACCTGTCCCTGCTCGAGGTCGACTCGACCTACGTCGTGGGCCTGCTGCCCGCGATGCTGGTGTTCGGTCTGGGCATGGGCCTGATCTTCGTCGCGATCATGGCCACCGCGGTGGCCGGGATCGCCCCGGAGGACGCGGGGATCGGCTCCGCGATGCTCAACGTCACCCAGCAGGTGGGCGGAGCGGTGGCGATCGCGGTGCTGACCACGATCTACACGAATGCCCGGGACGACGAGTTCAAGCACCAGTTCGGCAAGCTCGGCGAGAAGGCGATCAACAACGAGGCGGTCCGCAACCTGGCCCTCACCGAGGGCTACACGGCCGGCTTCCTGACCGCCTCGATCCTGCTCGGCATCGCCGCCGTGGTCGCCGTGACGGTGCTGCGGGTCGGCAAGTCCGACCTGCCCACCGATGCTCCCGGCGGCCTGCACTAGGCCGACGTGCAGACATACTGACAAACCGTCGGTACTGCGACACCCGGGCCCGGTTCGATCCGAACCGAGCCCGGGTGTTCGTGTCCGTGATCGCCGTTCGTCCGATTCGGACCGATCGGAGCGGTAATTTCCGCTTCCGCAGCCACTCTTCGTGATCGGCGTCTGGGGGAATCCCCTGTGTTTCGGCCGAAGCGGGACGCGGCGTGGGCGGCAGACCGGGCAGGCGGGTACCCTGCGACAGGCAGCGGGTGCTCCACCCCGGGGCACCTCTATCGCGACGACGGGACGACCGGCGCCGTGGCACTCCTCCCGCCTGTTCCTGTCGAAACGGCCGCTCGGCGGGGATGATGGGCGGTGGGGCGACTTCGGGGGGATTGTGACGGAACACGGATGGCCGGGTGAGCCACCGGCCAAGGGGGATCCGGAACGGATCGGTCCCTATGTGGTGCTCGGCCGACTCGGTGCCGGTGGCATGGGCCGCATCTATCTGGGGCGTTCGCCCTTCGGGCGACTCGTCGCGATCAAGACGATCCGTTCCGAGTTGGGTGGCGACCCGGGCTTCCGCGCGCGCTTCGCGCAGGAGGTGGCCGCGGCCCGCCGGGTCAGCGGCGTGTTCACCGCCGCCGTCGTCAACGCCGATCCGGACGCCGCGGTGCCCTGGCTGGCCACCGCGTACGTGCCCGCGCCCTCGCTCGAATCCCTGGTCCGCGCATGCGGCCCGCTGCCGCCGCGCGCGGTGCGCTGGATGGCCGCGGGCATCGCCGAGGCGCTGGAGTCCGTGCACGCCGCCGGGCTGGTGCACCGCGACCTGAAGCCGTCCAACGTCCTGGTGGCCAGCGACGGGCCCAAGGTGATCGACTTCGGCATCTCGCGCGCCGCCGACTTCGGCTCGCTCACCATGACCGGCGTCGCGGTCGGGACACCGGCCTACATGTCGCCGGAACAGGCCCAGGGCGTCCGCGACATCACTCCCGCGAGCGACATGTTCTCGCTCGGCGCGACGCTGGTGTACGCGGCGACCGGGCATTCGCCCTACCCCGACCGCAAGCCCGCCGAGGCGCTGTTGCGCCTGGTCACCGGCTCCCCCGACCTGGACGGGCTGCCGCCGGAGCTGACCGGCCTGGTCAACCTGTGCATGCAGCGCGCCGCGGAACACCGGCCGAGCCCGACCCAGTTGCTCAACCAGCTCGCGCCGCTCCTGGACGACAGCGATGCGGACAGCCAACTGCCGGACAACGCGTCGGCGATGGTGCAGCGGTTCGAGAGCCAGTACCGGCCGACCATGGGCCCGCGCACCCCGCCCGTGCGCGAAGTGGTCGAGCCGGAGCGTCCCGAGGTGCCGGAGAACGTGCGCCCGGACCCGAACAACATGGGCAAGCTGCCGAACCAGGTGCGCGAGGAGCCGCGCCCGGCACCGCGCCCCGAGCCGCACCGGTCCGCGCCGCCACCGCCGCAGCGCCCGCCGACCAACCCGACCCGCAAGCCCCCGCCCCGGCCGCCGGCGCCGCCGACGAACACGCCGGTGACCGGGCCGCCGGGCGGCCCGCGACCGGTCGGGCGACAGATGTCCACGTCGTCCCCGTCGCCGGCGCTGCCGACCGAGCGGGTGGCCAGGCCGCCGGCGCCGATACCCAACTCTCCGGTCACGTGGCCGGAGAGCGGGCCCGACGTGCCGCGCCAGCACCCCACTCCGCCGCGCACCCCCACCGGCGGTCTGGAGACCTCGCCGGTGTGGCGGTTCACCGCGACCGGGGAGATCCTCACTCCGCCGGTGCGCGCGGGTTCCGGTCGGACCGCCCGCGTCCACGTGCACAGCAACGACAACGGGCTGCACACCCTGCATCTGGCCACCCGCGAGTGGCGGTTCGACTCGTCGGGCTGGTCGCACCCGCCCGCCGTGGACGGCGAGCTGATGTACCTCAGCAGCCAGGACAACCATGTCTACGCCCTGGAGCTGACCTCGCGTCAGTGGCGCTGGAGCTTCCCCACCGGCGGCGAAGTGGTGGCCGCCCCCGTGGTCGCCGACGGCACCGTGTACTTCGGCTCCAGCGACAACGCGCTGTACGCCGTGGACGCGGCCACCGGGCGATGTCGCTGGCGCTTCCCCACCGGCGGCTGGGCCACCTCGCCCACCGTCGTGGACGGCACGGTCTACTTCGGCTCCAGCGACCGCTGCGTGTACGCGCTGGACGCCGCGACCGGCTGGTGTCGGTGGCGCTTCGCCACGGGCGGCTGGGTGTCCTCGCCGACCGTGGCGAACGGCATCGTGCACGTCGGCAGCACCGACCAGTACCTGTACCTGCTCAACGCCACCGACGGCGCGATGCGCGGGTGGTTCGGCGCGGGCGGCCCGGTCGCCCAGCCCGCCACGGCCGGCAACCTGTCCTTCTTCGGCAGCGGCGACGGCGGGCTGTACGCGGTCGACGTCAACACCACGCGCTGCGTGTGGCGGTTCGGCGCCGAGGGGTGGGTCACCTCGCCGGTGGTCGCCGACGACATCGTGTACGCGGGCAGCAGCAACGGCTCGGTGATAGCGGTGGGCCTGGGCGGGGAACCCCGCTGGCGCTTCACCACCGGCGGCCGGGTGACCTCGCCGGTCGTGGCCGACGGGCTGCTCTTCGTGGGCAGCGCCGATCGGCATCTGTACGTGCTCGACGCGGCCACCGGAAAGGGCCCCTCGGTGGCGACGCCCACCGGCTGATCACGACGCGGGTTCGTTCGACTCCCCCTGGGGGGCGAATCCGCGTCGTCGATCACGTTAAGGTAACAAAACTACCGATCAATCGGGAGTCGTCGTACAGTCTCCCGCGCCGGAGTCGATCGGGTGCGCTGCACCGCCCGCGAGCGACTCCGGCACGATCGCGGCACGACCGCACCACCGCGCCGGGCCGGCCCGCACACTCGGGGCCGGCCCGGCGACTCGTTCCGCCTCGCCCTGCCGGTACGACCGGCGCCCCGCAGAAAACAAAACGATCTCGGAGCCGAACACCTCGAACCACGGTTCGAGACCCTCGACTCCAAGATCGTTTCCGCGTGTTCCCTGCGGTCAGCGGGCACCGATGGGGGTGTAGTCGCGCAGCGCGACGCCGGTGTACACCTGGCGCGGGCGGCCGATCTTCGCCTTCGGGTCGGCGATCATCTCCTGCCAGTGGGCAATCCAGCCCGGCAGCCGACCGATCGCGAACAACACCGTGAACATCTCGGTGGGGAAACCCATCGCCCGGTAGATGAGGCCGGTGTAGAAGTCCACGTTCGGGTAGAGCTTGCGCTCGACGAAGTAGTCGTCGGCGAGGGCGCGCTCTTCCAACTGCATCGCGAGGTCGAGCAGTTCGTCCTTCTTGCCCATCCGGGACAGGACGTCGTCGGCGGCCTTCTTGATGATCGTCGCGCGCGGGTCGCGGCTCTTGTACACCCGGTGGCCGAAGCCCATCAGGCGCACGCCGTCTTCCTTGTTCTTCACCTTGTTCACGAACGAGTCGATGTCGCCACCGTCGTTCTTGATCTGCTCCAGCATCTCCAGCACCTGCTGGTTGGCGCCGCCGTGCAGCGGACCCCACAGCGCGTTGATGCCGGCCGAGATGGACGCGAACATGTTCGCCTGGCTGGAGCCGACCAGTCGCACCGTCGAGGTCGAGCAGTTCTGCTCGTGGTCGCCGTGCAGGATCAGCAGCTTGTCGAGCGCGTCCACCACGACCGGGTCGGCCTTGTAGGACTCGGCCGGGACCGCGAAGGTCATCCGCAGGAAGTTCTCGACGTAGCCGAGCGAGTTGTCCGGGTAGAGCATCGGCTGGCCGACCGACTTCTTGAACGCGTAGGCCGCGATCGTCGGCAACTTCGCCAACAGCCTTATCGCCGAGAGCCGGACCTGCTCCTCGTCGAACGGGTTGTGGCTGTCCTGGTAGAACGTGGACAGCGCGGACACCACGGACGACAACATCGCCATCGGGTGCGCATCGCGCGGGAAGCCGTCGTAGAACCGCTTGACGTCCTCGTGCAGCAGGGTGTGCTGGGTGATCTCGTCGCGGAAGTTGTCCAGCGCGCTCGCGGACGGCAGTTCGCCGTAGATCAGCAGGTATGCCGTCTCCAGGAACGTACCCTGCTCGGCGATCTGCTCGATCGGGTAACCGCGGTAGCGGAGGATGCCCTCCTCGCCGTCGATGAAGGTGATCGCCGATTTACACGCGGCGGTGTTGACGAACCCTCCGTCGTAGGTCACCAGCCCCGTCTTGGCGCGAAGTGTCGAGATGTCCACGGCGGTGTCGCCGATGGTGCCCTCGACCAGCGGAAGGGTGTGCTCGTTTCCTTGGTGGCGCAGTACTACCGAGTCCTCGCTCATGGGGGTCCCCTACTTCTCGGCTCAGGCTCCGGCAGCCACCCGGATCGTGTCCGTGCGGTTCCGGTCTTTGTGACATGTGTGCATCAGTACGAATAGCAGGCGCGCGAGGCGACCTCGCAGCCACCTCCCACACGAGCGACAAACCGTGAGCCGCGTCACCTGACCCAGGGTGGCGGGTCGTGGTGCCCGGAGTCATCGTCGCAACGGTGCACGCGTTTGGGCTTCCCGCTACGAGTGTCACCCATGCGGCGCCATGATGAGGGCACACGATCCGGTGGTTCGGGGGGACGTTGCGTGACCGATGTCAGGAGGCGGGGCCCGGCCCCGCTGGACGCGTACGATCCGCGCCGGATCGGCCCCTACCGGGTGCTCTCCCGGCTCGGTCGGGGCGGCATGGCCCGGGTCTTCCTCGGCCTGTCCCCCGCCGGACGCCTGGTCGCGATCAAGACCATCCTGGCCGAGCTGGACCACGACCCGAACTTCCGCCGCCGCTTCGCCCGCGAGGTGCACGCGGCCCGACTGGTCAGCGGGGTGTTCACGGCCGCGGTGGTGGCCGCCGACCCGGAGGCGGCCCGGCCGTGGCTGGCCACCGCGTACGTGCCCGCGCCGTCGCTGCGCGAGGTGGTCGACGAGTGCGGCCCGCTGCCGCCGGACGCGGTGCGCTGGCTGGCCGCCGGCGTGGCCGAGGCGCTCGGCGCGATCCACGGCGCCGGCCTGGTGCACCGCGACCTGGCACCGGGCAACATCCTGGTCACCCTGGACGGCCCCAAGGTGATCGACTTCGGGCTCGCGCTGGCCGAGGACCAGGACACCGTCAACCTGGTCGGCACGATCGCGTACATGGCCCCCGAACAGATCGAGGGCGAGTCCGGCACCGTGCGCTCGGACGTGTACGCGATGGGCGCCACGCTGCTGTTCGCGGGCACCGGTCACGCACCGTACGAGGGCAGCGCGATGCGGGTGATGAACGCCGTACGCACCCGCGACCCGGACCTGACCGGGCTGCCGGACGCGCTGCTGCCGCTGGTCGAGTCGTGCCTGCGCCGCCGCGCCGATCGACGGCCTACGCCGGACCGGGTGCTCGCCGACTTCGCCGACCTGCTGGGCAGCCGCCGGCGGCCGCACGAGGCGGCCACGTGGCTGCCGCGCCCCGTGCTCGACCTGCTCCACGAGCAGGAGCGGCGGCTCGGGCGTTGGTCGCGCGGACCCGCCGACGAACCGGCCGGCGGCTCCGCGCGGCCGGCGCCCGAGCCGGAACCCGTGCGGGCCCCCTCCGCCGAGCGTCCGCGCCCGGCCCGACCCGCACCCGGGCGGTCCGCCGAACCCACCGTGGACCGGCCCGCACCGGCCCCGACCAAGCGCTACACCGAGGACCCGTACGCTCGCGCGCCGATGCTCGACCGGATCCACTACGCGGTGGGCGACACGGGCGCGGCGACCGTGTCCGCCTCGTCGCTGTCCGAACCGGCCCTGCGCCGCTGGCACGCCGTGCTGGCTCCGCTGGTCGGGCCCGCGTTGGGCGCCGGGTACTACGGGCCGCGTCGCTCCGCGGTCCGCTTCGGGACGCTCGGCGGCCGAGCGACCGTGATCCGGCGCACCGCCGCGCACGCGCTGGTCCTGATCGCCCCGGCCCGGCTCGACTCCGGATCGACCCCGTCGGTCGGGCCCCGGCACGCGCTCGCCCTGGGGGCGGCCCCGATCGAGCCGCCCGACCCGGACCACCCGGCCGGCCGGCTCCTGCCCCGCCTCGACCCGGCGGTGCCGGCCGCCGAGCTGGCCCGCCGCGAGGTCGGGTTGCGGCAACGCGCCGGCCGGCATCCGGACGTGCTGACGGACGTGGTCTCGGCGGTGCTCACCCGGCCGGAGGAGACGTTCGCGCTGTCCGAGGCGGACGGCGTGCCCGATCCGGACGCGGTGCTGTGGGGCCTGTGCGAGCTGGTCGGCCCGCTGCTCCCGTACCCGCTGTCGTTCTCCACGCTGAGTGCGCCGGAGCCCGCGGACGAACCCCGAGTGGTGGTGCACCGCCAGTGGCCGGCCGACGATCCGCGGGGCACCCGGCGGCAACGGATCGTCCCGGGCGAGCAGCTGTACTCGATGGGCGACGTGCACCGCGCCGCCGCCGAGGCCCTGGTGCGCTGCTACACCGGTCCGCACCGGGCCGCCATGCCGGCCGCGCTGAGCCCGGCCGGCCCGTTCCGCGCGGCCGAGCCCACCGCCCGCTCGCAAGCCGTCCTGCGGGCTCTGGAGGGGCGTTAGGAGCCCGTCCACCCGCGGCGGCCCGCCCGGCCTACTCCGGCGGCCGGAGCAGGCCGGCGGTGAGGCCCTCCAACAGGCCCCGGCCCAGGTCCTCGCCGAGCGCCGCCGCGCCGCGCAGGTCGGTCACGAAGGCGCGCAGCGCCCGGAAGGTCTCGCCGTACGCGCGCTGCCGGGCGGGCGGCAGCAGCGGGATCTCGATCCGGCGCACGTCGACCCGAACGATGCTGGACCCGTAGCCGGCCCGCTTGGCGTGCGCCGGGTCGGTCAGGAACCCGGCCAGGAACCACGGGTCGAGGGTGTCCGGATCGGGACGCAGCAGGTGCAGGTTGGGCCCGAGCACCGCGTCCCGCTCGGCGGGCCCGGCCACCCGCACCGCGCCCGCCCAGCCGCTCTCGCCGCTGCCGAGCAGGGTCGGCACGATCACGTCGCCGGCCCGGATCCGCGGATGTTGCGCCTCGTCCGCCTCGGCCACGGACAGGCGCGCGCTCGGCGGCACGGCGGCGGCGAGATCGGTGGTGGTGAGCATCGGCACGGTCGGTCCGGTCGGCGTCTCCCGGCCGCCGCGACCGGAGCGGGAGGCGCTGCGGTACAGGGTGACCGCGCCGGTGCGGGCCAGGTCGGCGAGTGCGACCGAGCGCCAGGTCGGCGCGCCCGCCTCGGCGGCGGGCACGGCCGGCACCAGCCCCGGGAGCCGGGTCAGCAGGGCGAGCAGGCGTTCCCGGGTGTCGTGCACCCGCTCGGCCACGTTCAGGTCGGCGCGTTCGGGCAGGTTGTGCGCCGGGGTCAGGTCCACGTTGTCGTCGAGCAGTTCGATCAGCGGCACGGCGCGGTGCCGACCCGGCACCTCGGCCAGGCCGCCCGGGTCGGTGCCGAACTCGCGCCAGGCGGCCACGGTGGCGTCCGCCCGGGCCGGGTCCTCGATCGCGGCGAACAGCACGTGTGAGGGCATCAGCGTGCCGGAGGGCCGTTCCAGGATCCACAGATGCAGGGCCACCCCGAACGGCGGCGCGGCACCCGCGGGCAGCGCGATCACCGCGCGCAGCGCGCCCCGGCGCAGCAGTTCGGCCCGGATCCGGCGCCCCGAGCCGCGGGCCGCCACGGCCGGCGGCATCAGCAGTACCACCCGGCCGCCGACCGCCGTGTGGGCGAGCGCGTGCTGGACCCACGCGAGTTCGGATTCGGTGCGTGGCGGCAGGCCGTACTCCCAGCGCGGGTCGTAGGCAAGCTCGTCGTGGCCCCAATTGCGGTCGTTGAACGGCGGGTTGCCCACGACGGTGTCGAACGGCTCGCCGGGCCACGCGTCCGCGCGCAGCGCGTCGCCCTCGGCGACGGCGACGTCCACGTCCGCTCCCGCGTCCGGGTGCAGCGCGATCCGGGCCCGGACCAGTCGGGCCAGGGCCGGCGCCTCGGTCTGCCCGCGCAGCGTGCGGGCGGACCGCACGAAGCCGAGCAACAGATCGCCGTGCGTGGTCGCCGGGTTCAGCACCGAGGTCGCAGATTCGCGCCCCACGCCCGCCAGTTCGGCGATCAGTGCGACGGTGGCCGCGGGCGTGACGCCGCCGGGGCCGGCCGCCGATTCGGCGAACCGGGCGTAGAGGTCGGCGAACACCGCGGGCGCCCCGCGGGTGTCGGCCAGATCGCTCGCGGCGCGCAGCAGCGCCGCGTGCGGGCCGGCCGGCGCGGGTGAGCCGGCCAGCAGGTGGTCACCGAGGTCGGCGAGCCGCTCGGGGATGTCGCCCGAGGCGGCGACCATGCGCCACAGGTGTTCCTCGGGGGCCACCTCGGCGATCTTGCCCTGTGCCCGCAACCAGCTCTCCACCTGGGACAGCGCAAAGGTGGGGCTCGCGTCGCTGCCGCCCACGGGCCGCGGGAAGTCGTCGAAGCGCCGACGCCAGTTGCTCACGGCGGCGCGCCCGACACCCGCGATGCGGGCGATCTCGGCAGCGGTGACCTGGGGGCTGGTGGGCACCGTCTCCTCCTCATGGGCCGGGGGTGTGAACCTTCCGGAGTTAACCATAGAGCGGCGACGCAATGCGCAAGCAAAGTAGTTGTTGACACCGTTCACAGGCGCTGCTTGTATTGACCCCGACAGCACGGGGCAACCCCGGAAACTCACGCACCGCACTGTCGTCCCCCACGCTCGGCCGTTCGGGCCGACCGACTCGATCGGCACCGATCGGGCTCCGAGCCCGCAGCGCCGTCGAACCCGCAGTGCCACCGAAGGGAATCCCTCATGTCCGCGCTCGCTCCCCGGCCGACCGTCCCACCGCAGTCCGCTTCGACCGCGACTGTGCGAGGACGTCGCCGCGGCCTGATCACCACCGTGGCCGTGGCCGCGACGATCGCCCTGACCGGCTCGCTCGCCGCCTGCGGACCCGAGAAGAAGAAAGAGGGCAAGGCGGCCAGTGTCGCGGTCGAGTCGCCCAAGACCACCGGCGCGGCCGACGCGAGCGCGGCACCCAAGGGCGTATCGCCCAAGGGCGAATCGCCCAAGGCGGACGACAAGGGCGACGGCAAGGGCGGCGCCGACAAGGCCGCCCAGGACCTGCTGGCCCACCTCAAGACCACCAAGCACGGCGGCCTGGTGTCCGAGGTCCGGATCGCGAAGCAGTACGACCGCTACGAGATCACCGTCAACACGACGCTGCCCGCCGAGGTCTCCATCACCGAGGACATCAAGGGCGCGAACGCCCGGATGGACAAGGGACAGAAGCTCGCCGTCGAGGCCATGCACTGGGCGCAGGACTCGTCGAGCCTGAACATCTCCTCGGTGTCGGTGCTCGACAAGGAGAAGGGCACCGCCGGCATCGAGAACGGCGCGGAGAAGGACACCGACAAGGCCGGCTCGCAGAAGTACGCCGCCGACCTGCTCGCCAAGCTCAAGACCACGACGTACGGCTCGCTGGTCACCAAGGTCCGGATCGCCAAGACCTACAGCGGCTACGACATCACCGTGCTCACCACGCTGCCGGCCGAGGTCTCGCTCTCCGAGAACCTGTCCGCCGAGTCCGCCCGGATGGACAAGGGCGGCAAGCTCGCCACCGAGGCCAAGCAGTGGGCCGAGAGCAACACCACCCGCAAGGTCTCCTCCGTCGAGGTCCTCGACGTCGAGAAGGGCACCGCGGGGATCGAGAACCTCGGCTGACGAATGCTCGGCCCCGCAGGGGCGACGAGGACGTTCATCCGAACGAAGACTTTCATCCGGGGGGATGAGGGGTGGGGACGCGGGGGCGGGGTGCCATGGGGCGCCCCGCCCCCGCGGCATGTGCGGCCTGTACGGCATGCGCGGCGGGCGGCATGCCGTGCGCCGCGTCGTCGCACCACGGGACCACCGGGTTCACCGGCTCACGGGCTCACCGGTGCACCGGCTACCGCCACGGCAGGTCGGCAAGCGCCGGCGCCGCGTCGTCGCGCAGGACCGTGCCTTCGATCAGACCGTACGGCCGGTCCGTCGCGTGGTAGACCCCGCCCGCGTCGGGCCGGCCGAACGCGCTCGAGTCGACCGGCACATGGTGCTTGTTCGGCAACTCCAGGCGCACCTCGACCAGGTCCCCCTGCTCGGTCAACACCGCCTCGCCCATGGCGTACAGGGTCTGTTGCAGGGACAGACTGTGCGTCTCGGCGAACGTCCGCAACAACGTGTCGTGGGCCGCGCCGAACGACGCGTCCCAGTCGGTCGACGCGTCGTCGTCGCGCCGATGCCGCCAGCGCGCGTGCACGTTCGTGGCCAGGACCCGGTCCCGAGTAGGCGCCAGCGTGGTGTAACGGTCCGTCAGGAAGCCGTGGAATTCCGACCCCGTGGACTTGAGCACGGTGACGTCCGCGAGACCCGAGCAGATCTCGGTGCCGGCCGGCCCGTGCAGGACACCGGCGTACCGGGAGCCGGCCGCCCGGGTCCACGCGTGTGGATGCGGTCCGTGGGCGGCGGGGATCCGGATCCAGGGATATTCCAGGACACGCACGCGCGCGGTGTCGATCGGGTCGTACGCGTCGACGAAGTGCCGGGCCAGACGCAGCCCGAACGCCTCGATCGCGGGCAGCGGTTCGTCCTGCGCGAAGGCGAACACCACGGCTCGCATCGTGTCGGTCGGGATCACATGGGCGTTGTCGCCGCGCAGATGGGTGTCCGCGAGGTCGCCGGACAGCGACACGGACACGTTGAGATCGCACAGTTCGTGCTCGGTCGCGGTGGTCCGGGTGACCCGGACCAGTCGAACCTCGGCCTTGCCATATCGATTCGGCCCCAGAACGATCGCCATCGGTTCAGCTCCCTCGCCGTGCCGGGTGATGTCGCCGGGTGTCACCGCGTTTTCGCCGTGAAGCCAGGCCCTCTCCGGCGGATCCTGCCGGGCGCGCGGAGCATGGTCAAAGACGCGGATCCGGACATGTCGCGGTGATCCACGGATGTCGCGGCGCAGGTGGCGGGCGGGCGACGGGCCGGTCCGGGTCCTCGGTGGGGCCTCGCCTCGAAGGGTAGGCTGCGGCACAGTCCGCGGGGAGGCGAGACAGACAGGGCCGGTGGTATGCCCTGGGGCCGCTCCCTGCCTTGGCACAGCACGCACGTAGAGGGGGCGGCAGTCATGGATCCGCTGAAGCCGGGCGATCCCGGGGTTGTCGGGCGGTACCGACTGTCGGCCCGACTGGGTCAGGGCGGCCTGGGGACGGTGTTCCTCGGTCGCGCACCCGGCGGTGACCACGTCACGGTCAAGTTGGTGCGGCCGGATCTGGCGTCCGACAAGACATTCCTCGAACGTTTTCGCAAGGACGTCACGACCGCGCAGGAGGTCGGCGGTACCCACGTCGCACACGTCCTGGACGCGGACCCGGACGGCACACCGCCGTGGCTGGTGGTCGAGCATGTGGCCGGCCCGTCCCTGGAGGCGGCGGTCGCGGCGCACGGACCGCTTCCGGAACACACGTTGCGCGCGCTCGGCGCGGGGTTGGCCGAGGGACTCGCGGCGATCCACGATGCCGACCTGACGCACCGTGACCTCAAGCCCGCGAACGTGTTGCTCGCGGCGGACGGCCCGCGGGTCGCGGACTACGCGCTGGCCCGGGCACTCGGTTCGGCCGGGATGACCCGGACGGGCGTCGTGGACGTACCCGGGTTGCCCGCGCCGGAGCAGGTCACCGGCGGCTCCATCGGCCCGGCGATCGACGTGTTCGCACTGGGCGGGGTGCTGTGTCATGCGGCCGGCGTGGCGCCGTTCGGTGCGGGGACGGTCGCCGAGATCGCGCAGAAGGTCGTGCGCGAGATGCCGGATCTGACGGAACTCCCGGACTGGCTGCGCGAGATCGTCGCCGACTGCCTGAAGAAGCGCCCTACCGCACGGCCTTCGGCGGCCGACCTGGTGGCCCGGTTCGCTGCCGCGGAGCCGGGGGCGGACTGGCTTCCGAAGGAGGTGGCCGCGCTCGTTGCACTCGCCGCGTCCGCGGGTGTCGGTTCGAATCCGGATTCGGATTCGGATGCTGCCGACGGTGCCGCGGCGGAGCCCGGCGACGGGGACGAGGCGGAGGAGTCGGAGACGGCCGAGGTGCCGGTCGCGGACGCGCCGGCGACCGCGGAGCCGGGCAATGCGGACCCGATACCGGCGGCGATACCCGCGGCCGGGGACGAGGACACCGACGCGACCCCGGTGGTCACGCCCGCCGTGCGCGCAGGCGGGAAGGGCGCCGGGAAGGCGGGCGCGGGCGGGAACGATGCGAAGCCGGCGGCACCCGCCGTCGAGGGCGACGACGACGCGACTCCGGTGACCACACCCGCCGTACGCGCAGGCGGGAAGGGCGCCGGGAAGGCGGGCGCGGGCGGGAACGATGCGAAGCCGGCGGTGACATCCGCGACATCCGCAGGCAAGGGTCGCGATGCGAAGCCGGCGGCACCCGCCGTCGAGGGCGACGACGACGCGACTCCGGTGGCCACGCCCGCCGTACGAACGGGCGAGAAGGGCGCCGGGAAGCCGGCCGCGAAGGCGGGCGCCGGCAAGGCGAAAGACGGGGCAAAGTCGGTCGCGCCTGCGACCGAAGGCGAGGCCGGGGCCGAGGCCGCCGACGCGAAGCCGGTCGACACGCCCGCCGCGCGGGCGGCCGAGAAGGCTGCCGGCAAGCCGGCGGCCCGCCCCGCAGCGGCCGACGACGACGCGACGCCGGTGGCGACGCCCGCGGTGGGCACCGGCAAGAAGGGTGTCGCGAAGTCCGGCGGGAAGTCCGGCACAGCGGACGAGGCGAAGCCGGCGGCACGTACGAGCGGTGACGGCGACGGCGACGCGAAGCCGGCCGTCGCACGGGGCGAGGTCGACCCGGACGCGGATGCGACGACTCCCGTGGTGACGCCCGCCGTTCGGATCGGGAAGGACGACGAGGCGCCCGCGGCCGACAAGCCCGCGGCCAAGAAGCCCTACGACGGCGGCGCGCCGGTTCGGTTGCCGGCCATCCGGCGCGGCACCGACGACGAGACCGTCGAGGTCGCCCGGGACTCGGAGGCGCCGGCGCCCGCCGGCACGGACGACGCGACGGTCCGGGTCGCCCCCGAGTCCGGTGCGCCCGCGCCCGGCCGCTCCGGTGACGAGACCGTCAAGGTCGCCCACGGGGCTGCGCCGCAGGCGACTCCGCGCCTGAGCACGTGGGACGAAATGGTGCCCGCGGCCCCGCCGATCCCGGCCGGCGCGCCGCCCGTCGCCGCCGCGCCCCAGGCGTCGCCGCTCCCGACCGGAACGCCGTTCCCGTCTGCCTCCGCACCGGCAGCCGACCCACGCCCGGCCAACCCGGTGATCTGGCACGCGGTGATCGCACTCCTGGGCGTGACCGCGGTCGGGATAGGGCTGTTCCGGTTGACCGACTCCGCGTGGCGGGACGCGCAGAACGTCGTCATGGGCCTGGTCCTGCCCGGCATCTCGGTGTTGGCGGGCCTGGCCGGCCTGGCCTCGCTGGTCCTCGCCGTGCTCGGCGCACGCGCCAACGCCGCCGGCTCCCCACCCTCCCCCGCCACCCCCGAACACTCCCCGGCCGACCCGAACCACGCCCGGTAACCAACCCCAGGGCCCGCCACCGAACCGGCGGGCCCTGCCGACCCCACGCCCTCGTACCGGCCACCCCCTCCGGACAAACGCCCACCCGAGCCGGAGCAGGCGGCACGACGGCAGCTCGCCCGTCCCGACCCACAAACCCGGCCGCCCTGCGGGCCCGGTCGCCTCGCGCCCGCAGGACCCGGGGGCGCTCGGTTGGCGGCGCGGACGGCCTCGTCGAGTCAGTCGTTGCCGCCGGCGCATGACGAACCGCAGCCCGATCCCGCGTCGTCGTGGGTGCCGCTCATGTGGCTCCGGCCCAGGCGGGGTTTGTATCCCGAACTCGGATCGAAGTCGCGTCGCCCGCCGCCGTCCGAGAGTCGGCGCCGCCGAGTGTGACCCCGCAGTCTGCGGATCCGGGCATCGGAGCCGCGGAAGACCCCGGTCAACCCGGAGTCGTGCAGCCCCCGACGGGCAAACAGGGCGGCTCCGCCGACCGCGTCGGGTGGGCCCTCCCGATCCCAGTCGCGCCGGCCCCACTCCCTGCGGGCTCGGCCCAGGCAGCGAAGGCCGGCCGGGGTCGCCGGCGCCGGTGCCTCGGCGGACAGCGCGAACACGGCCACACCGGCGGCCGAGGTGACCGGCACGCCGACCACGATCGCGATGCCGAGCTCGAATGGGGCGGCGCACCAGACCAATGCGACCAGCACCACCCATCCGACGGTCAGGGCCCGGCAGGCGAGCGGTGTGGGCCGGCGCCGAGCGAGCCCGGCCGCCACGAGTCGATCCCCGAGCGCCTGGATCGCCGGATCCCGGTCCGCCGCGATCCGTATCTCGGTCAGGTCGGCGCCGCCCTCGGTTCGGGCCGCGGCCAGTATCGCGTCCTCGATCGCACCGGTGCCGGTCCATGCCGTCGCGGTCAGTCGAGCGTCGCGGGACACGCGCAGGTCGTCCCGGGCATGCAACCGCACGATCGCGGTATCCACGACCTGCCGCGGGCCACCGGCCAGGAACGCGAGTTCGTAGGGTTCGAGCGGCTCCGCCCCGAACGGCTCGGCCGGCCGCGTGCGTCCGAGCGGGCCGCCGGTCAGGACCTGTCGGGTCCGGAAACCGAGCACCATCGTCGCGAGGATCGCGAGCAGGACGAAGAGGGAGGTCTCCATGATCCAGGTCTACCGGCCCGGGCCGCACAATCGAATGCGCGGCCGGGAATCGTGGGCAACTCCCTCGCCCCGCCACGTGTTGTGGGCACGCCTCCGGGGCCGCAACCCACGGTTCCGACCCTGGCCTCGGGTCCGGGGCCGGTTCCGGGCCCGGGTTCAGGTTCGGGTGGATCCCGGGGGCCACAGGACGTGGATCCGTTTGCCGGCCGAGCGGGCCTTTTCGACCATCTCTGCGGTGCCGCCGCGGGCTCGGTCGGGGCGGCCGTCCCAGACGGCGAGCACCACGTCGACCGCCGCCAACAGTGCGTCGTTCGCCGCGGCGTAGGCGTCCCCGGAGGCTCGGCTGAACGGCATCACCCGGACCTCGGCGGCGGCGGCGATCAGTTGCTCGAAGCTCGCGCGGTACTCCGGGGCGACCTTGGCCTCGCGGTAGTCCGCCGACGGAAGCAGTGCCACCAGCCGGCCGCCCAGGTCCAGCACGGCGTGCGCGAAGATCGCGTCCGCACCGGCCGCGAGGCAGCTGTAGCCGACGAGTTCGTCCGGCGCGACCACCGCGAGCAGGTCTCGGACGGCCCGGTCGACCAGCGGTACGGTGCCGGCCGAGATGTTGATGTGGCCCGTGATGCCAATGCTCGTCACGCGTTTCCGTCCTGATCGAAACGGTTGAGGGAAGCCCCCATTCTTTGCCCGATCACCCCGGATTTCAGCCGGAGTCGGCCGATACTCGGAGAACTTCGACGACGCCGATCGTCGAGCGGCGGTGTCGGAGGGGCCGGTGGCCTCCGCGACGGCCGCTTCGTCGACGCGCGCACCGGCACCCAGGGGGCTGCATGCACCGGAGATCCCGCCGAATCGCGACCACGGCCTCCGCGGTGGTCCTGGCCGCGACCCTGGTCGCCTGCTCCGGCGGGTCGAGCCGCGTACCCGCCGACGCGGCAACTCCCGGCGCCGAGCCGCTGATCTCCGGTGCGCGTCCGGCGAGGCCGGAGGACTATCCCAAGCCCTCCGTCGCCCCGCCCTGCGATCCGCGCGAGAGCCTCACCCCGCCCGCCGCGCTGCCCGCTCCCGGGCGGATGCCCGCCGGGTCCACGATGGACGCCATCCACCGGCGCGGGCACCTGATCGTCGGCGTGGACCAGAACACCCGATTCTTCGCCGAGTTGGACCGGCGCACCGGTCTGATCAAGGGCTTCGACATCGAGATGGCCAAGGCCCTGGCCCGGGCGATCTTCGGCGACACCGACGACGCGCGCATCCGGTACAAGGTGATCACCCAGGCCCAGCGGCCCGAGGTGTTGCGGTCCGGCGAGGTGGACGTGGTGATCGACACGATGACCATCACGTGCGAACGCAGGCTCGAAGTGGCTTTCAGCAGCGACTACTACACCGATGGCCAGCGGGTGCTGGTCCGGACCGACTCCGGCGTGGAGGGGCTCCCGGATCTGCGCGGCAAGCGGGTGTGCACGGTTCGTGGCACCACCTCGATCGTGTTCCTGCGCGACGATCCGGCGGGGGTGTTGCCGTACGCGGTGGAGAACTGGACGGACTGCCTGGTCGCGTTGCAGCAGGGCGAGGTGGACGCGGTCTCGACCACCTCCGCGCTGCTTCGAGGACTTCAGGCGCAGGACTCGGACACCAAGGTGGTCGGTCCCGCGTTCAGCGACGAACCGCACGGGATGGCCTTCCCGCTACCGCACCAGGACTTCGTGCGATTCGCCAACGGGCTGCTGGAACGCATGAAGCGGGACGGCTCGTGGCAGCGGCTGTACGACACGTGGCTGGGCGGGCCGTTGGGGCCGCAGCCCCCGCCGCGCGCGAGGTATGCCGGCTGAGCGATCACCGGCCCGCCCGCTCCCTGTTCCCCGGCCGACCACCCGTGCGGTGGCCTGCTCGTTCGCCGGGCCGTCGCTCCCTCAGCCGTCCGGTTGTTCGCCGGTCAGGGTCGGCCGCAGGGTGTCCAGCACGCCCGGATCCTCGATCGTGGAGGGCGGTTCGGGCCGCCTGCCGTCGGCGATGTCGCGCATCGTGCGGCGCAGGATCTTGCCCGACCGGGTCTTGGGCAGCGCGGGGACCACGTCCACCCGGCGCAGCGCCGCGACCGCACCGATCGTCTCGCGCACCCGGAGCACCAACTCGGCGGCCACCTCGGCCGGTTCCCGGTCCACTCCGGCCTTGAGCACGACCAGGCCGCGCGGCACCTGACCCTTGAGTTCGTCGGCCACCCCGATCACCGCGCACTCGGCCACATCCGGGTGAGCGGCCAGGACCTCCTCCATCGAACCGGTGGACAACCGGTGGCCGGCGACGTTGATCACGTCGTCGGTGCGGCCCATCACGTACACGTAGCCGTCCTCGTCCTTGCGCCCGCCGTCGCCACTGAGGTAGTAGCCGGGGTAGGTGCTCAGATAGGAGGCGATGCAGCGCTCGTCGTCGCCCCACAGCGTGGTCAGCGTGCCGGGCGGCATGGGCAGTTTGAGCACCACCGCGCCGTCCACGCCGGGTGGCACCTCGTTGCCCCGCGGGTCCAGGATCCGCACGTCGTAGCCGGGCACCGGCAGGGTCGGCGAACCGGGTTTGGTCGGGTGCGGCTCCAGGCCCATCGGGTCGGCCACGATCGGCCAGCCGGTCTCGGTCTGCCACCAGTTGTCCACCACGGGGATGCCGAGCAGGTCACCGGCCCAGCGGTAGGTCTCCGGGTCGAGCCGTTCGCCCGCCAGGAACAGCGTGCGCAGCGCGGAGAGGTCGTGCCCGGCGCGCAGTTTCCCCTCCGGGTCCTCCTTCTTGATCGCCCGGAACGCGGTGGGTGCGGTGAACAGCATGGTCGCCCGGTGCTCCGCGGCCACCCGCCAGAACGCGCCCGCGTCCGGTGTACCGACCGGCTTGCCCTCGTACAGCACGGAGGTGCAGCCGGTGAGCAGCGGCGCGTAGACGATGTACGAGTGACCGACCACCCAGCCGACGTCGGAGGCGGTCCAGCTCACCTCGCCGGGCCGCACGCCGTAGACGTTCTCCATCGACCAGCGCAGCGCGACCGCGTGCCCGCCGTTGTCGCGCACGATGCCCTTGGGCGGTCCGGTGGTGCCGGAGGTGTAGAGGATGTAGAGCGGATCGGTCGCCGCGACCGGCACACACTCGGCGGGCTCGGCCGTGGCCATCGCGGTGTCCCAGTCCAGGTCGCGTTCGGACAACTCGGCTACCAGCTGCGGACGTTGCAGGATCACGACGCGTTCGGGGCGATGGCTCGCCTCGGCCAGGGCCGCGTCCACGAGGGGCTTGTAGGCGATCGTCCGGGTCGGCTCGATCCCGCAGGACGCGGCCACCACGACCTTGGGGCGGGCGTCGTCGATCCGCACCGCCAATTCGTGCGCGGCGAAGCCGCCGAAGACGACCGAGTGCACCGCGCCGAGCCGGGCGCAGGCCAGCATCGCCACCACGGCCTCGGGCACCATCGGCAGGTAGAGCACCACCCGATCGCCCCGGCCCACCCCGAGCCCGCGCAGCACACCGGCGAACCGGGCGGTCAGGTTCAGTAGTTCGGCGTAGCTGAGAGTGCGCCGCGTCCCGGTCACCGGTGAGTCGTACACGATCGCGGCCTGTTCGGCCCGCCCGCCCGCGACATGGCGATCCAGCGCGTTGAAACAGGTGTTCAGCGTGCCGTCCGGGAACCAGCGGTACAGCGGCGCGGCACTGTCGTCCAGTGCCCGGGTGGGCGGCGTCACCCAGTCGATCGCGGCGGCGGCCTCCAGCCAGAAGCCGTCCGGATCCTCCAGGCTGCGCCGATGGGCCCTCTCGTACGCCCCGCCGGTGTCGCGGCTCATTCGCGGTTCCTCCCGGTAGTCCCGGGGCGGCACCGGGTGACCGTGCCGCCCGCCGGCAGGATCCCGACGCGGCGGCACGAAGTCAAGGTGGTCGTACTCGCGTTCGAAGCCCCGTGGCCGGTCAGGTCACCGGGTTCAGGGTCGTGGTGATGCTGGACACGGTCGGCATCGCGTCCTGTCCGCCCTGTTTGCCGGCGTCGATCGCGGCGTCGAGGTCGTAGCCGTTGCGGGCCCCGAGTTCGTTCTCCACGAGTTGGGACAGCAGTTCGTTGGCCGTGCCCTCGAGCGCGGCGACCGCGGGTGCGGTGGCGATCTCGACGACACGGGCCATGAGTTCCTCTTCGAGTTCCTTGAAGATGCGCTTGACCGCGGTGCGCACGATGGCCACCTCGGCGAGACCGGCGATCGCGGACAGGCCCAAGGTGAAGGTGGCGGCCGCCGCCGCGGCGGCGATCGCGTCGGCCAGGATGATCAGTTGGGCGATTGCTCTGCCCTTGGCGACCTCGATCACCACCGCCGCCGCGTCCAGCGCCTTGGCCAGCATCCGGGCGCCCTCGGCCAGATCGTGCAGGTGTTCGTTGTTCAGCTTGCCGAAGTGCGCCTCGAACGCCTCGGCGGCCATCCCACTGGTGCCGGACAGGATCCAGGCCGCGCCGTTCTTCCCGTCGGCTCTGGCCTCGTCGATCTCGTCGGCGAACTCGCGGTAGGCCTGCGCCAGTTCCTTGAACTCGTCCTCGTCGAGGTTGGGCCAGTCGACGCCGATGACGTCCAACGCCGTGTCCAGATAGCCCGGTATGGTGATGCCCACAATCGACCCCCGTCGTCGTCGCGCACGCCCGAACCGGAGGGCGCGCCGTCTCGACGTTACGCCCCTTCCCGGTCCGCTACATCGATTCGCGGCATCCTCGATCCGGATCCCGCGCCCGTCGAAATCCCGTCACCGTGCCGGGGGTTCCAGGCGCAGACCGACCACGCCCCCGGCCATGCCCAGCACGATGTAGCCCTGCACCGACACCGCGATCCCGGTCACCGGTGCGCCCAGGTTCAGGTCGACGGCCGTGTCGTCGCCCGGTCGGCGCAGCCGGACCAGGCCGTCCGCCCAGGCCGCCGCGATCAGCACGCCCTCGGTGGTCTGTTCGCAGGCCAGTGCGGTCACCGCGGTCGCCCGGGCGTCGAGCGGATCCGGCGCCGGCTCCGCGCCCGGGCTCCACATCCGCACCCGGCCGTCCCGGCCGCCACTGATCAGCAGCGGCGGCGCGCCGTCCGAACCGGTGCGCACCGCGGCGAGTGCGGTGACCGGGCCGGTGTGCAGCGGAGCGGACAACACTCCGCGCGGCGGTGGTTCGCCGCCGGGCCCGCCCGGCGGCGAACCATGGCACCAGACACCGCCCTCGACGTCGCCGACCGCGGGCAGCGGATGTGCGCACAGCACGGTCAGCTCGGCCCCGCACGTGTTGACCAGACGTTGGAAGGCGGCCTCCAGCGCACCGCGCGGGCCGTGGTAGGCGGCCTCCAGGACGTCCACGCCGCCCCACCGGTTCAGCGTGGTGACCCGGCCGCCGTAGGTGCTCGCGAGCGCACGCAGCGGGACGGGCCCGGAGCCGGCGACGACGCGGCCGGCGATCGTGCCGTCGGCGCCGGCGACGGCACGGATCACGCCGGTGTCGTCCACGAGCAGCACCCGGCCGGCCAGGCCGCCGCGGCCCGCGGTCGCCGCCAGGACCGGGCCCGGCCAGCGGTCCGGGCGGTGTGCGTCGCCGTCGCCCCAGCGGGCCCACTCGGCCCGCCAGCCCGGCGCGGTGGAGCGTTCGGCGAGCATGCGCGCGGCGGCGTCGTCACGGCCGAGCCGGTGTACCGCGAGCAGCGCCGCGCGGGCCGCCGGCGCGGGTTGCCCGAGCAGCGTGCCGAACGCGCCGCGGAACGCGGCCTGGGCGGGCTGCTCCCACTGTCCGGTGGCCACCAGCGCGGTGGCCACCGTCTGCGGCCGGGCCAGCGCCTGCACGACCGGGTCGGCGGCGAGCGCCGCGGCGTCGCCGATCCGCACGCTGTGCGCCAGGATCGCCGAGATGCGCTCCTCGCCCGCGTCGTACAACCCCGCGAGGTCGGTGATGCCCGCGTCCGCCGCGTGCCGCAGCGCGGCATGCACCCGGGCCGGGCGGCCGGGGTCGGCGCCCTCCGGGCGTTGCCCGAGGACGAATGCGGCGAGCGGCCCGGCCGGCAGCGCCCACGTGTCGCCGCCCTCGAACACCGCGGGCAACACGCGCGTCGCGTGCTCGATCGTCGCGGCGGCGGACCGCGGGCCCGGCGTCGGGTACAGCGTGGTCAGCGCCCGCTCCCACTGGCGGGCCGCAAGCGGCAGGTCGAGCCCGGACAGGGCGGCCACGGCCGCGCGCACGTCCTCGGGCAGCGTCGCCCACCAGGCCCGGTGGATCCGCGCCGCCCGCTCCGGCAGGTCGCCCGGCACCCCGTCGCCCGGCGTCGCGGGCAGCCCTCCCCCGTCCACGCGGGTGGCCAGCCGGGCCAGGCCGGGGTGCGGAAAGGCGGCTTCGGCGCCGAACGGCGAGGCGGGGGGCGACCCGGTCGCGAGTCCGGCGTACCAGCGCTCGAACCGACCGGGGTGGGTCCAGCGAGGCTCGTCCAGGTCCAGCGTGGCGGGCGCGGCGACGCGGGTGAAGGCCGCCCGGGTGTCCGGCCGCGCGCACTCCACCAGGAGGCGCACGTGCGGCAGTTCGAGCAGCGGGTCGAGTAACTCGGCCACGATCCGGGCGCCTTCCCCGGGTGCGCCGGGTACGCCGGCGTGGTCCGGGTCGGCGACCGCGATCACCGTGCGCCGCGGGTCGAGCGCCACCGCGGCGATCAGTTGGCGGGGTGTGCGGGCGGCGACGCCCAGGTGGGCGGCCAGTTCGGCGACGACGCCGGGCACGGTGAGGGTGTGCGCCGGCACGAAGGCGTGCAGTCGGCGGGCGGGCGGCGTGTCGTCCGTACCGGTGGCGGCGTACAACCAGGCCAGCAGGTGCGACTTGCCCGCACCCGACGAGCCGCGGACCAGGCACAGCCGGGGCGACCGCTCGTCGTCCAGCCAGCCCAGCAGCGCACGGGCGGCCGGCTGTCGGCCGGCGCCCATGTGCGGCAGTCGATGCCCGTCGTTGTCGACCACGGTGTCCGTCCCCCGATTCGTGCCGCACGCTGCCCGGTCAGCGATGGTCGCCCTGCTCCGCGACGTGTGTCATCAGGGCCCGGACGCCGTCCTCGCGCGACTGCGCGCTCTCCCCGTAGCCGAAGCTGTGGGTGAACTCGGCGTGCGGAAACAGTCGGCCCATCCACAGCGCACAGTAGTGGCCCGGCATCAGGCAGGGCTCCAGCTCGCAGTACACCCGCAAAACGTCCTCGGCCGGCACACCCCCGGCCGACAGGCGGTACCACAGCAGTTCCTCGGGGTGCGGCAGTCCCGGGCGGGACACCTCGGTCACGATCTGCTTGTTCCCGTCCGCGTCCACGATCTCGAACGCGGCCGAACCGGCGATGTTCAGCGGGAGTCGCACATCGTCGAGCACCCTGGGCCACCACGCCTCGCGCTCGGCGAACGCGTCCGGATCCAGCGCGAGCAGTTCCTCGCGCAGTTCGCGAAACAGCGGGAAGCCCTCGACCGGCTCGTCCACCGCGGCGATCCGGGGCAGTGCCTGATCGAGCGTCAGCAGCCCGGCGGCGAAGGCCTCCACGCTGCTCGCCACGGGCATCTCCGGCAGGTCGACGCCCAGGAACAGGGCCCGCACCGACCCGTCGGCGGCAACGTAGAGCTCCGCGCCCTGATCGGTGCCGAGCCGGACCCGCTCGCGCACCGCGGGATCGGGCAGCGACTCCCCGACCGCGTCGGCGAACGCCCCGAGCGTCGGCGGGTGTTCGTCGTCCGCGCCGATGAAGTACGCGCCGACCTGCACGGGCATCGGCACACCGGCGAGCTGCGTCGAGTCGGAAAAGCGCAGTCCGTCCCGGCCGAAGCGTTGATGGAGGGCGGCGGAAAGGTCAGAGTTCATGGTGATTCGAGTATCCCTTTTTCGACGGCGGGCCCGAGGTGCGGCCGGACGGCCGTGCGGTCAGCGCAGCGGATACAGGCCGTCGACGTACGAACCGAAATAGGAGATCCACAGGCTTTCCCCGCGATACGGGATCGGATCGAGCGGCTCGATCCGATCCCGAATGGATTTTGCGACGCGGCGGTACTCCTCGTTGCTTGGGCCCGTACTCCCCGGTTCCGTGCGCGGGGTCCGCGTCCACAGGAGATACAGCATCGTGCACAACGAGGAGAGGTCGCCGTTGATCTCGCAATACTCCGATCCGCCGTCCGCGAAGGCGTGGATCCGGCCGGTCTCCAGGTGGAGGAAGATGTACCACTGCTGAATTCCGCCGAGGACGAGCACCGGGCCGACGCCGTCGAGTTCGGGCAGGTCGACCCCGTCGTCCGGGTCGCCGAGGTCGAGCAGGCGCGACGGCTGCGCGCCGGGTTCGCCGGCCAGGGCCGGGGCCATCTGGAACAGCCCCTGCGGGATCCCCACGTCGCACAGGAAGTCCAGGTCCTCGACGCGCCCCGGGACCTCGGCGAGTTCGGCGCGCGAGGCGCGCACCACCCGGCCCTCGGGGAAGACCTCCAGCAGTCCGCGGCGGTCGATGTCGAAGATCATGAATCACTCCAGCTGTGTCCGGCGCTTCCGGCCCCTTCCCGGGCCTTCGAGCCGCCTGCCCGGGCCGTCGAACCGTCCGCCGCCGTTCCGGCGGGTTCGAACCTGCGGATGCCCACGGATGCCTACGGATACTGGTACGTGTATACACCGGCCAGCGGGCCGGTGTTGCCCGCGGCATGCTGCTGCTGAAGGTCGTGCATGTACAGGTTGAAGGGGCCGTTGCGGTCCGCGCCGTCGAGCCGTCGCGAATCGAAGTCGGCGACGTGGCTCACCTCCAACGGAGCGTTTCGGCCGCTGCCGTTGAGATGCATGTCCACCCAGATGTCGCACCCGGCGCCACCGGTCTTCGGGAAGGGTTGGCACGGTGCCCGCTCGGTATACAGCCGAGTGACGTCGTTCTGCATGCCGTTGTGCACCATCGGCAGGCCGATGGCCCGCTCGGAATGGCCGCCGTTGTTGCCGCTGCTGCCCACCAGGATGAAATCCCCGCCGCGTCCGGAAGGATCCTGGTAGTACAGCGAGGCGTAGTTGTTGCCGCCGTAGTCGTTCTGCGCCCGACGCACGTCCTCGACGGCCTGGGACAGGTCCGTGGGTTGTTGCAGGGGCTGCGATTGCACCGGGGTGCGCGGTGTGGCATTCCCGGTGTTGTTCTGCTCTTCCTTCGCGTACTTGTCGTAGCGGCCCTTGCCGCCCGGCACCGGCACCCGTTTCGGCTTGCCGCGCGGGGTGACCTCGGGATTTCCTTCCTTGTCGGTCTTGATGTTGACCTTTATCGTGCCGTCCGGATTCAGCACCCGGTCGATACCGGAATTGCCGCCCCCCGGTCGGGCCGGAACGAGTTTCCCGTCGACCAGTTGATGGACCCGGCCGTCCTCGTCGACGAAGTACACCGGTGTCCGGCCCTGCCCGGGTCGATTCTGCCCGGAGCCGCCCGGGCTCTTGCCGTCGCCGGCGCCGGTCGGGCCGCCGTTGCCGCCGGGCTTCTTCGCGTCCGGGCCGCCGATCCGCGTCCCGAACCGCTTGAGGTTCGCCTCCTCGGTCGCGGTCGTGCGCTTGGCACCGGTACGCACGTTGCCGGCGGTCTTGGCCACTGCCTGCTGGAGCGCGCCGCCCGCGCGGGAGTGGCCGGTGGACAACGGCTCGAAGACCTTGCCGAAGGTCTGGCCGAGGCTGTCCTTGTTCCAGAACGAGCCCTTGGCCTGGAGTACACCGGCCAACTTGGTGTGCGCGGCCTCGATCCGGGCGGCGGAGGCGTCGATGCCCCGGGCGCCGGACTCCACGTGTTCGGGCACGTGCTTGAACCCGTTGGCGCCCGTGGGCGGCGGACCGCCAGGCTTGCCGCCGGGGGCGCCGCCGTCCGTGCCCGGTGGGCCGGCGGGTTTGCCCGAGGTGTCGCCGGCACCGGGCCGCT
The DNA here is from genome assembly GCF_044458105.1 of Embleya sp. NPDC050493. NCBI lineage: Bacteria > Bacillati > Actinomycetota > Actinomycetes > Kitasatosporales > Streptomycetaceae > Embleya > Embleya sp. NPDC050493. The sequence continues at coordinate 29,962 of NZ_JBITHP010000006.1, read as the reverse complement.
TGGGCGCCTTGGGTACGGCCGCCGGTGCGTCGCCCGGCTTCGATGCGCCGGGCGCGTCGTGCCCGCTGCCCGCATCGCCGCCCTTCGGACCCTTCTTGGTCTTGCTCATCGCCGATCGCCTCCCCGTGGGCCGTCGCGCGCGTTCGACGCCCCGGGAGGAGGCGGGCCCGACCCACCGTGATGCGCACGTTCGCGGACGATCCATCGATCGGGCCGCCGCACGAACTACCCCCGTAGTGACCGAACGACGGTGTCAAACCTACGTTCGGTGTCCCGCGAGGCCAACCGGCTTCGAGTCAAGTAATGCAAAGCGGTGGGAAGTTCGGGGGTTTCCCTCGCGTCGCGCAGGCCGGCCGGCACGGGCCCGCCCCGCGCGGCCCGGCCCGGCCCGGACGGTCGGCAGATACCCCGGACCCGACGCCACGCCCGCCCGGCGGCACCGTCGCGGACTGGACGCCGGGGGTGGACGGGTGACAGCGTCGGCGGCCCGGACCACCCGAGTTGCCGGAACCCGACCGCGACTCCCGGCACTCGATCGCGATCCCGGCGCGTCCGGGACCGTCCCCGAAGCGGAGGCAGCAGATGACCACGCACGGTACGTCGGAACGGCCGTCCGAAGTCGTCCTGGAGCCGTTGCGACACCATCTCCGGCATGCGTCGGGCGAGTTCTGGATCGGCCCGGGCTGGTACCACCTCGCCCTGCGCTGCCACGAGGCGCTGGTGGCGGAGTTCCCCGCCTACGAACTGCTCGCCGTGAAACAGAAATGGGCAGCCCTGACCATCCAGGCCTTCCCCCGACCGTGGACACCCAACGGGGCCGACTGGACATCGGCGGAGGCCACCCGACTTCGGGTCGTGACAGCCGAGTTCAATCGCCTTTCCCGAACCGTCTGCGAGAACTGCGGTCGCCCCGGCTCACTCCGCACCACCCGATACCTGCACCTGACGCTGTGCGACGACTGCGAGACGTCGGTACCGCCCGGCGGACTTTGGCGGGCCACGCCCTGACACTCCGGCTCCGGCCCGCGGGTACCGTCTCGCCACGACTGCGGGCGCGGTGGCCGGCCACCGCGCCCGCGACCGGCACGACTCCCGCCGTGCGGGCCTCGATTCGGCTGCGCGATGTCGTCCCGCGCCCTCTCGGCACCCGGTCGTCCCCGCCCGGCCCGAGCGCGTGGCTACAGGCGGTCGTACCAGCCCGGGTGGCTGTTGTGCAGGGCGGCCAGGGCCAGGACTATGCGGGCGTCGACCCGGCCGGGGGGCAGTTCGTAGGAGTCGGTCGTGCCGACGCTGCCCAGGTATTCGAAGACGCGGGTGCCGTCGTGGCGCCAGATCGTGCGCAGCGGCAGCCGCGGGGCCTTGCCGCCGAGCACGGCCACGGCCATCATCAGGCCCCACAGCGGAGACAGCGCCCACCACGCGATCCACCCGAACGTGGTGCCCTTGTGCGCGTGCAGTGTGGGGCCCTCGGCCGGGCGGATCGTCCAGGAGGTGCGGCGCAGCCGGCGGATGCTGCCCTGTTCGCGATGCACCGTGGCCAGGTGTTCGCCGGCCGGTCCGGTGATGCTGTAGACCGCGTAGTCGCCGGCGGTCGAGTACGTGCCCACCGCGGCGATCCGGTGCCGGCGTGCCCGGTCGGCCCACAGGGTCAGGTGGCGGGAGGGGGAACTGCCCATGCCGTCGGTGGGCGCGGCCTCGATGTAGGCGATGTCCTCGTAGTGCCGTTCACCCTGTGGGCGGACCCGGACGATCGGGCCGACCCACGTGTGTTCGGGAACGTCCCTGGCTTCATCAGCCTGGAGCGCGCGGCGTACCTCGATTGCGGCACCCGCGCCGGTGTGAAGCGCGACGGTCATGTGCGTCCAGAGTTCGGTAAACGGCCGGTCTGAACAGCAGGGTAGACAGCCTGGCGACTCCGTGGGGAGCGAGGGAGCGAGAAGCCCGCCACAGCACGGACCGACCGGCCGGCGAAGGCCGGTCCGGTCGGTCCGATGTCGTCATGTCCGGGTGATTGTCGGGGATTTACCCGCGCCGGCCCGAGTCGAGCGCGAAGTCCGCGCGGTGGTCGACGGCCCAGCTGCGGAAACTGCGGCCGGGCTTGCCGGTGATCGCCTCGGTGGTGCCGGACAGCGGCTCCGGATCGACGGCGGACTCCCACAGATCCAGCAGTGCGTTCGCGTAGCCGGGGTCCATGTGGCGGGTCAGTCCGGCGAGCGCCTGGTCGCGGGTGACCTCGGTGAACGGCAGGTCGCGGCCCAGGACATCGGCCAGGATCGCGATCTGCTCGACGAAGGACATCGATTCGGGGCCGTTCAGGTCGAGCGTCTCGCCGAGGTGGTCGCCGGCCAGGAGCACCGCGGTCGCCACGTCGGCGATGTCGTCCTCGTGGATCGGGGCGATCTGGGCGTTCGGGTAGGGCAGTTGGATGCTGCCGGTGCCCATCAGCTGGTACTTCCAGCCGATCGAGTTGCCGGCGAACGCACCGGGGCGGAGCACCGTGTACGGGATTCCGGACTCGGCGACCGCGACCTCGACCGTGTGGTGGCCCGCCGCGAGCGGGTTGCTCTGCGGGTCGGGGGTGTTCGTCGAGGACGAGGACAGCAGCACGATGTGCCGGACGTCGGCGGCCTGGGCGGCCTTGACGAAGTCGGCGATGCCGGCGGCCTCGGCGTAGAGGAAGACGCTGGTGATGCCCTGCAACACCGCGGCGGCGTTGTCGGGTTCGCGCAGCGAGAGGCGGACGGCTTCGACACCGGGGGTCGGTTCGAGTTCGGCCGGGTCGCTGCTCGCGATCCGGACGGACCGGCTGGCGGCGACGAGGCGGGCGACGACACCGCGCGCGACACTGCCGCGGGCTCCGGTGACGAGGATGGTCGTGCTGGTCATGGTGACTCGTTCCTTGCTGGTTCGGTGGTGTGGCGGGGGGTTCGGGAGGTGCGGGGCGCTCGCGTCTCGGCGCTTTGTGCGCAGGCTTACGCCTCGTGCGGCCGGGCGTGCCGAGGGAGCAGGAATACCAGGCCGCCGGCGAGCAGGCCGAGGCAGGCCACCGCAAGGGCGCCGAAGGCCATCGCGGAGGAGGCGCTGTGGTGTTCGGCGAGTTGGAAGAACAAGGTGGTGATGCCGGCCGCGCCGAGGGCGCCGGCGAGTTGCTGCATCGCGGACAACGAACCGGAGGCGCTGCCCAGTTCGTGCTCGGCGACACCGGCCAGGATCACGTCGAACAGGGGGGCGAAGACGGCGCCCATCCCGATACCGGCGACGAACAGCGGGGCGATCAGGGCGACGCTGGTGGTGTCCGAACCGTAGTGGGTGACCACGGCGGCGAGGGCGACCAGGCCGACCATGTGCACGCCGACGCCGATCAGGAGCAGGTTGCGGCCGAGCTTGGCCATCACCTGGAAGCCGGCGATGGAGGCGACCACGATGCCGACCGCGATCGGGGCGAGGGTGAGGCCGGCCCGGAGCGGGCCGTAGTGCAGGTGCAGTTGCACGAACAGGGACGTGATCAGCATGAATCCGGTGGTGCCGGCGAAGAACGCGAGGCCGAAGAGCATGCCGGACTTGTACGCGCGGTTGCGCAGCAGCGTGGCCTCGATCAGCGAGTGGGTGCTGCGGCGCTCACGCAGGATGAAACCGGCGAATGCGACGACACCGGCGGCGAGGCAACCGAACGACCAGAGCGGCCAGTCGGCTTCGGGGCCCTGGATGAGCGGCAGGATGATCAGCGTGGAGGCGGCGGTCAGCAGCGCGGCGGCGGCGAGGTCGATCCGCACCGCGGGGTTCGGGTCGTCCCGGGGGATGTAGCGGAGGCCGCCGAGCACGGCGGCGAGGCCGAGCGGGACGTTCATCAGGAAGATCAGCCGCCAGCCGGTGCCGAACAGGTCGAGGTGGATGAGCGCGCCGGCCAGGATCGGGCCGCCGACGGCGGACAGGCCGAGCACCGGACCGAACGCGGCGAACGCCTTGCCGGTCTCGCCGGGCGGGAAGACCGACTTGAGGATGCCGAAGCCCTGCGGGATCAACAGGGCGCCGAAGGCTCCCTGGGCGATGCGGGCGGCGACGAGCAGTTCGGGCGAGGGGGACAGCGCACAGAGCAGGGACGCCGCGGCGAAGCCGCCGGCGCCCAGCAGGAACAATCGGCGTCTGCCCCAGCGGTCGCCGAGTCTGCCGCCGACCACGAGCAACACGCCGAACGCGAGCGTGTAGCCGGAGGCGAGCCACTGCAACAGCGAGGCACCGCCGCCGAGATCGTCCCGGACGGAGGGGCCGGCGACGTTGGTCACGGTGCTGTCGAGCAGGTCCATCACCTCGGCGACGAGCACGATCGCCAGGATCACCCAACGCCGGGCGTATGCGGCCGGGAGCGGGGTCTCGGCGGCGGCGGGCGCGGCCGGGTCGGCGGTGGGCTTCGGGGCGATGGCGTCGAGTGCGTCGGCGGTGGTGGACGCGGGTGCGGGGGTCATCGGTACTCCTCGGATCGGGGCCGCGCGGCCCCTGACGAGGCGATGGATGCGGCGGGATGAGCGGTGTGTCGAGCGGCGTTCGCTACGAACGCCGTTCGTTACGAACAATGTACGTACCGAACAGTGTTCCGTCAACGCCTATACTCGGGGCATGGCGAAATCACCCGGCGAACCACGCCCGTCCACCCCTTCCGCACCGGTCAGTCGGCGGACCCGACCGGCCAAGGCAGCACTCAGCGCGGACGCACTCGTGTCCGCCGCGCTGGCGATCCTGGACGCCGACGGCCTGGACGCGGTGACCATGCGCCGGGTCGCGCAGGCGCTCGACACCGGCGCCGCCTCGCTCTACGTGTATGTGGCCAACCGCGACGAGCTGCTCGCGCTGATCTACGACCGGGTGCTCGGCGAGATCCCGCTGCCGACCGTGGCCGCGGTCGGCGAGCCGTTCCCGAACTGGCGCACGGAGCTGACCACGCTCATCCGCACGGCGATCACCGTGCTGGGCGGCCATCGCGGGATCGCGACCGTGGCGCTGGGCGACGTACCGACCGGTCCCAACGCGCTCGCGCTGGCCGAGGCGATCCTGGGACTGCTGGCCGGCGCGGGCATCGACGACCTGACCCGCTCGCTCGCACTGGATCTGATCAACCTGCACATCACCGCCGCGGCGGCCGAGGAGTCGGCGTACGCCGCCAAGGGCGCCGAGGGACAGACCGAGGAGAGCGCGGTCGCGGCGATGGACGAGGCGTTCGGGCGGTTGTCCGCGACGGACTACCCGCACCTGGTCTCGATGCGCGCGACGCTGACCGCGGGGTCCGGCGACGAACGCGACGCCTGGGGCATCGAGGTCCTGCTCAACGGCATCCTGGGCACCCCGGCCCGCGGCTGATCCGACGCCGGGCCGCCGCCGGCGCGGGCCGGATCCTACCCGGTTGGACCACCGACCGACGATCTCCGGTATGGCTGTCGGGTCGTCAGATCCCCCCGACGTCCTGCCGGCGCCGTGCGGGACTCATGATCGCTCCTCCTTCCGCTCCTCGCGGTATCCCGAACCCTCCAACGGTTCGAGGAGGCGGGTTTCCCACGACAGCGGACAAATGTGACCCCTGAGTTGTATCCATCGCCTCCCCCGAGTGCACACATGAGGAGGGCCACGTCGTCGTTGTGGTGTCGTGAGCGCATTCGACGTGGGCAGATCATCAGAATGACGGTCATGGAAGATCTCGCCGAACCCGTGTCTCCCGCTCCGCACCGTCCCGCCCCCGGTGGGGTGGTTCGTACCGCGGCGGAGGTGGAGAAGCTTCGGGGCGTGCGGCGGATGAAGGTGATCGCCACCGGGTTCCTGGTGTTCGCGATCGTGTTGTACGTGCTCGCGCGGTGGGCCGAGGCGCGGGGGGCCGGGGCCTGGGCCGGATATGTGCAGGCCGCGGCGGAGGCCGGGATGGTCGGCGCGATGGCCGACTGGTTCGCGGTGACCGCGTTGTTCCGCCGGCCACTGGGGCTGCCGATTCCGCACACCGCGATCATCCCGACCCGCAAGGACGCGTTGGGGCGCAATCTCGGCGAGTTCGTCGGGGAGAACTTCCTCTCCGACGCCGTGGTGCGGCAGCGGCTGCGCCGGATGGACGTCTCCCGGCGGGCCGGCACCTGGCTGGCCGCCCCCGGGCACGCCGAGCGGGTCACCGACCAACTGGGCGTACTGGCCCGCGCGGCGCTGACCGTGCTGCGCGACGAGGACGTGCAGAGCGTGTTCGGGCAGGCGATCACCCGTCGGGTCTCCGCCCAGGCGGTGGCCCAGCCGATCGGCGAACTGCTCGACCGGCTGGTGCGCGACGGTGCGCATCGGGGCCTGGTCGACCTGGTCGCGACGAAGGCGCACGACTGGCTGGAGAACCATCGCGAGGCCGTCCTGCGGGTGGTCGACGAGGAGTCACCCGGTTGGTCGCCGCGCTTCCTGGATCGGCAGATCGCCAACAAGGTGCACCGCGAACTGGTGCGATTCGCGGGTGCGGTGCGGGACGACCCGGGGCATCCGGCCCGGGTCGCGGTGGACAACTTCCTCGCCGAGGTGGCCCGCGACCTCCAGCACGATCCGGCGATGATCGCCCAGATAGAGAGGCTGCGGGACCGCACCGTCGCGCACCCGGCGGTCCAGGAGTTGATCGCATCGGTGTGGGGCGCCGCCCGGGCGATGCTGGTCGAGGCCACCGAGGACCCGGACAGCGAACTGCGCAGCCGGGTCAACGCCGCCGTGCGCTCGCTGGCCGGCCGGCTGGCCGAGGACTCGCGTGTGCGGGGCAAGGCGGACCGCTGGATCGAGCAGGCCGCCGTGTACGTGGTGACCACCTACCGCGACGAGATCACCGCGCTGATCACCGACACCGTCGGCGCTTGGGATCCGAAGGAGACCAGCCGCAAGATCGAGATCAACGTCGGGCGCGACCTCCAGTTCATCCGGATCAACGGCACCGTCGTCGGCGCCCTGGTCGGCCTGCTGATCCACACCCTGACTCAGGTACTGAGCTGAGCCCGGGGCGGGTCGCCCACCCGCCCCGGGGCACCGCGCCGAACGCCGCGCAGGCCCCACCCGCCCCGCGAGCCGACCCGCACCCGGGCGCCGGCCCCGACCCCGGGCGCCCTCCGGCGCCCGACCCACCCGCCTACCCGGACAGTTCCTCCGCCCGCGCCTTGGCCGCCCGCAGGTCCACCTTGCCCGCCGCCGTGCGCGGGATGGACTCGACGAAGTGGATGCGCTTGGGCGTCTTGTAGCCCGCGATCAGGGTGCGGGCGTGCGCCGTGATCGCCTCCGGCGCGGGCGCGGTGCCCTCGCGCACCACCACGAGCGCGGTGACGGCCTGTCCGAAGCGCGGGTCCGGGACGCCGACCACGACCGCGTCGAACACGTCCGCGTGCGTCTTGAGCGCGCCCTCCACCTCGTCCGGATAGACCTTCTCGCCACCGGTGTTGATGGTCGCGCTGCCGCGCCCGAGCAGGATGATGCTGCCGTCCTTCTCCAGCTGCGCGAAGTCGCCCGGCAACACCCAGCGGCGCCCGGCCGCGTCCTTGACGAAGGTGGCCCGGGTCTTCTCCTCGTCGCCGTGATAGCCCAGCGGGATGTGCCCGCTGACCGCCAGTCGGCCGACGTCGCCGGAGCCCGGCTCGACCGGCATCAGGCGGTCGTCGAGCACGGTCGTGGTCGCCGACGAGGCGAACCGCGTGCCCGCGCCCGGCGCGCCGGTCTGCCGGGCCGCGGCGCCCGTCTCGGAGGCACCGAAGCTGTCGATCACGAAGACGCCGGCCTGTTCCAGGGCGGTGCGCACCGCGGTGCTCATCGGTGCCCCGCCGTTGCTGATCGCCTTGAGCGCGGACAGGTCGTAGGTGTCCGGGTTGGCCGCGAGCCAGTCCGCGAGCGGCCTGCCCATCCCGTCGCCGACCACCGCCATCGACAACGCCCGCTCCCGGGCCGCCAGCGCCATCACGGTGTCGGCGTCGAAGGCGCGCCCGGTCCACATCAGGAACGTGTTGCCCATGTAGAAGGTGTTCCACATCGACCACTGCCCGCCGCCGTGCATCATCGGCGCCAGGCCCAGCGTGGTCATCCCGGCCGACTCCCGCACCGTGTCCGCGAGTTCATCGGGCGTCTCCAGCCTGGGCCGAGCGCCGCGACCGGCCTGCAGGGCCGCGAAGAAGATGTCCTCGCCACGCCACAGCACACACTTGGGCATGCCCGTGGTCCCGCCGGTGTACAGGCCGTACAGGTCGTCCCCGCTGCGCGCGCCGAAGCCGCGTTCGGGCGAGGTCGCGGCGAGCGCGTCCTCGTAGGCCACCATGCCCTCGGTCGGTTCGGTCGAGCCGTCCTCCAGGATCAGCACATGCCGCAGCGCCGGGAAATCGGCCCGGATCGCCCGCGTCGCGCCCGCGAACGAACGTTCGGCAATCACCGCGACCATGCCCGAGTTCTCGTACAGGTAGCGCAACTCCGCTTCGACATAGCGGTAGTTGATGTTGATCGGCACGGCCCGTGCCTTGTGACAGCCGATCATCGCCTCGACCCACTCGGCGCGGTTCCACGCGTGGATCCCGACGAAGTCGCCGGGCTCGATCCCGGCGTCGAGCAGGTGGTGTGCGACGCGGTTGGCCCGCTCGTCGAGTCCACGGTAGGTCAGTCGCACCTCGCCCGCGATCAGCGCGGTGCGGTCCGGAATCGCGTCCACCACGATCTCGAAGAGGTCGGCGAGGTTGAACGACGGGCTGACGGGCGTCATGGTCGGCTCCCACGGCGGATGAACGGGCGCTTCCGAAGCCGGATCCGAGCACGGATCCGGTCCGGGTCGAAGCAGGGTCGAGTCAACTTACCCTTGACTCGATCAAAAGAATAGGTTCGCCATGATCCGGCAAAGCGCTGTCGAGGCCTCCCCGCCGGGCGGTACTTTCGCGCCGGGAAAGTCCCGAAATCACCGGCGGCTCCACGCCCGCGGTTCCGCACCGGCCCGCGCACCCGCACGCCCGCGAAGGCCCGCGAAGACCCGCGCGTCCAGGCACGCCACGCACCCGACTCCGGGGGAGACATGCGCGTTTTGGGGGGACGGTACGAACTGGCTCAGCCGGTCGGCCACGGCGGCATGGGCGTGGTCTGGCGCGGCGTCGACCGCGAACTCGGCCGCACCGTCGCGGTCAAGGTATTGCCCGCCGAGCTGACCCGGCAGCAGGAGTTCCGGGACCGGTTCCGGCGCGAGGCCCGCACGGTCGCCGCGCTCTCGCACCCGGGCGTCGCCACGCTGTACGACGTCGGCGAGGACACCACGGACGGCGAACCGACGCCCTTCCTGGTGATGGAGTTCGTCGACGGTCGCACGCTGGCCGAGGCGCTGCACGAGGGCCCGCTGCCGATCGGCCGTACCGTGGCGATCGCCCGTGACGTGGCCGACGCGCTGGTGCACAGCCACGGCCACGGCGTCGTGCACCGCGACCTCAAGCCGGCCAACATCATGCTGACCTCGTCCGGCCGGGTGAAGGTGCTCGACTTCGGCATCGCCAAGGTGCTCGCGGAGACCACCACCCGGCTCACCGCGACCGGGATGACCGTGGGCACCCCCGCCTACCTGTCCCCGGAGCAGATCGAGGGCCGGGACGTGGACGCCCGCACCGATCTGTACTCGCTCGGTGCGCTGATCTACGAACTGCTCGCCGGACGGCCGCCGTTCCTGGCCGACTCGCCGTTCGCGGTGATGCACCAGCACCTCTCCAAGCCGCCCACCCCGCCGTCCGCGATGCGCCCGCAGGTGCCCGAGGACCTGGACGCGCTGGTGCTGCGCCTGCTGGCCAAGCACCCCGACGACCGGTTCCCGACCGCGAGTCGGCTGCTCGCGGCGCTGGAGGACGTCCGAGCCCGGTCGGCGTCGGGCACACCCGCCGCCGACACCACCCGCAACCCGAACGTCGCCCGCCCGACGAGCCGTGCGACCGAACCGACCACCGAACCGACCCCGACCCCGGTCACCGCCGGCGACCGAACGCCCGCCCCGCCTCCCCCGGTCCCGCCCGCACCGGGTCCGCCCCGAATGCCGGGCATCCCGCCGTCCGTCGGCTCGGCGCCGCAGCGGTCCGGCGGTGGGCCGTGGGCGATCCGGTTCCGGCTCACCGGCGACGGCCTGCTCGCCGTCGCCGGCGGCGCGCTGTTGGCGGCCACGTGGTTGAGCGTGCGTCCGGACGGGTTCAAGGGCTTCAATCAGCTGTGCCCGGCCGTGGCCGTGCTCGCCGCCGCCGCGCTGCTGTGGTCGGCCCGACTGGCCGTGCTGCTGGTGTGGGGGCCGCTCGCCGTGCTGGCCGCCGCACTGTTCTCGGCGCCGTACCGCCGCGCCTACCGACGACAGACCTTCACCGCCTACGGCGCCACCGACCACTGGAACGCGAGCGATCTCACCAGCGAAGAATTCGCCGGCATCGCGTCGTTCGCGCTGCTCGCGCTGATCTTCCTGGTCGCCTTCCTGCGTCGGCGGGACACCCCCGGCCTCTACATCGCGGCGTTCTGGCTGTTCGCGGCCCTGACCGGCTGGTCGTGCTCGTCGATGGGCGACGAGAACATGATGATCGCCCTGTGGATCGTGCTCGGCGTGCTGGCCGCGGTCGAGCTCGCCCGGGAGATCCGGGGCCGGCGGGTGCCCGCGTCGGCGCCGAGATTGCCTCGGCATCCGATGCAACCCGGATGACCGCTCGTGCGTCGACATGATGAGGACCCGCCGGGGGATTGCCGTCCCTGACCCGGCGGGCCCGTTTCATGCCGAAGTCTTCCGATGGCACATCAGGTGCCCTTGAACTCCGGGGTCTTCTTCTCCGCGAAGGCTCGCGGACCGATCTTGGCGTCGTCGCTCATGAACACCCGCATGCCGATCTGCGACTCCAGCTTGAACGCATCTTCCTCGGTCAACTGGTCGGTTTCACGCAGAACGCGCAGGACTGCCTGAACGGCGATCGGACCATTGGCGGCGATCTGGTGGGCGATCTCCTTCGCCTTCTCCAGTGCGCCGCCGTCCGGCACGACATGCCCGATCAAACCGAGCTCCTTGGCCTCGGGCGCCTTGATGTGGCGGCCCGTGAGCAGCAGGTCGGCGGCGACAGTGTACGGAATCTGACGGCGCAGGCGCACCGCCGACCCGCCGAGCGGGAACAGGCCCCAGCGGACCTCGGACACGCCGAAGCGCGCCGACTCGCCGGCCACCCGGATGTCGGTGGCCTGAAGGATCTCGGTGCCGCCCGCGATGGCGGGCCCCTCGATCGCGGCGATCAGGGGCTTGGTGAGGGTGAAGCCCTTGAGACACCACTTCATCACGGACATGTCCATGGCCGGCCTGCCTTCGCCACCCTTGAACGCGTCGCCCGGCGCGCGCCGGCTCATCGCCTTCAGGTCGGCGCCCGCGCAGAACGCGCCGCCGGCACCGGTGAGGATGGCGACCCGGATCTCCGGGTTGTCGTTGACCTCGTCCCAGGCGGCCTCCAGGATCTCGATCATCTCGCCGGTGACCGCGTTCCGGGCCTCCGGGCGGTTCATCGTGATGATCAGGACGTGGCCGTCCCGCTCGACCAGGGCGTGGGGTTCGCTCATGTTCTGTTCGTCTCCAGGAATCACAGGGGTGCGGCGCCGGCGCGGCCGGGCCGAAGGCGGGGGCGGGTCGGCCGGATCAGGCGAACTCGCCCGCGGCCGTGGCGGCGAAGCCGGCGCCGATCCGCAGCGCCTGCTCGGTCGCGCCGCCGAGCGAGAGTTCGAGCTGCTTGGCGTGGTTGAAGTAGCGGTGCACGAAGTGTTCCTCGGCCACGCCCATGCCGCCGTGCACGTGCACCGCCGCATGGGCCACGCGGTGTCCGCCGTCAGCCGCCCAGAACTTCGCGGTCGCGATCGCCTCGCCCGCGTCCAGTCCCTCGGCGACCTGCCAGGCGGCCTGCCACGTGGTCAGCCGGATGCCCTCGACGTCGATGTACGCGTCGGCGAGCCGGTGGCCCACCGCCTGGAAGGAACCGATCGGGCGCTTGAACTGCACACGCTCGCTCGCGTACTTCGCGGTCTCGCGCATCGCCTTCTCGGTCACCCCGAGCTGGGTCGCGCACAGCGCCAGGGTGGCCCGGTCGCGCAGGTCGAGTGCCGCGTCGGGACCGCCGAGCGGCGTGCCCACGGCGTTCTCCAGGGTGACCAGCCCCGCGACCTCCTTGGCCGTGGTCAGCTGGGCCTCGATCCGCACCCCCGCGGCCTTCGGGTCGACCAGGAACACCCCGGCGTGGCCGTCCGCGTCCGCGGAGACCAGGATCAGGTCGGCGACGGTCGCGGCCGGCACCCCGGTCTTGACCCCGTCGAGGTGCCAGACCCCGTCCGTGTGCACCGCCTTGGTGGCGGGCGCGGCACCGTCCCGGCCGAACGGCTCGGCGAGCGCGTAGGTCAGGATCCGCGAGCCGTCCACGGCACCCGGCAGCCAGGCCGCCTTCTGCTCGTCCGTGCCCAGCCGGTTCAGCATGGAGGCGGCCACCGCGATCGAGGGCCCGAACGGCACCGGCGCGAGCGTGCGGCCGATCTGCTCCAGGATCAGGCACTGCTCGAAGACGCCGTAGCCGGAGCCGCCGAACTCCTCCGGCAGCCCGATCCCGAGCAGGTTGGCCTTGGCCAGCTCCGCCCACAGGTCGCGGTCGAAGCGCGGCGCGCCCTCCTGCTCGACCCTCTTGTCCAGCGCGGTGAGCGCCTCGTGGGTGACCCGCTCGCCGAGGATCCGCCCCGCCAGGCCCACCAGGTCCTGCTGTTCTTCCGTGTAACCGAAGTCCATTTCACCTGTCCTTGTCAGCGTGGTGACGGCGGGTCAGCGGGGCGGTCGCGGCAGGCCGAGGCCCAGCATCGCGATCATGTCGCGCTGTACCTCGTTGGTGCCGCCACCGAAGGTGAGGATGAGCGCCGTGCGGTGCATCTTCTCCAGCCGGCCGCGCAGCACCGCGCCGGGCGAGTCCTGCTGGAGGTAGCCGTCCTCGCCCATGCACTCCATCAGCAACCGGTAGGCCTCGGTGGCGAACTCGGTGCCGAAGATCTTGGTCGCCGACGCGTCGGCGGGGCCGACCTTGGTGCCGTGGTCGACCGACCAGGCGATCTTCCAGTTGACCAGCTTGAGGAACTCGACCTTGGCGTGCACCCGGCCGAGGTTGGCCTGCACGTGCTCACGGTCGATCACCCGGGAGCCGTCCGGCAGCACGGCCCGCTCCGCCCAGCGCCGGGTCTCGTGCAGCGCGAGCTGGATGGCCGCGGCCGAACACAGCGCCACCCGCTCACGGTTGAGCTGGCCGGTGATCAGCTTCCAACCGCCGTTGAGTTCGCCGACCATCGCCGACGCGGGCACCCGCACGTTCTCGTAGAAGGTCTGCGACGTGGTCTGGCCGCCCATGGTCTTGATCGGGGTCCAGGAGAAGCCCTCGGCGTTCGTGGGCACCAGGAACATGGTCAGGCCCTTGTGCCGCGGCGCGTCGGGGTCGGTGCGCGCGGCCAGCCAGACGTAGTCCGCGACATGGATCAGCGAGGTCCACATCTTCTGGCCGTTGATGATCCAGTCGTCGCCGTCCCGCACCGCCTTGGTGGTCAGCGCGGCCAGGTCGGTCCCCGCGCCCGGCTCGGAGTAGCCGATCGAGAAGTGCATGTCGCCGGCGAGGATCCTGGGCAGGAAGAAGTCGCGCTGCTCCTGCGTGCCGTACTCCATCAGCGTCGGGCCGACGGTGTTGATGGTCAGGAACGGCACCGCCGCGCCGGCCAGTGTGGCCTCGTCGGTGAAGATCAGCTGTTCCAGCATCGTGCGGTCCTGGCCGCCATACTCCTTGGGCCAGCCGATGCCCAGCCAGCCGTCCTCGCCCATCTGCTTGACAACGCGGCAGTACGCGCCGTCCTTGCCCATCAGGCTGGTCTCGCCCGCGGCCTGCTCGGCCCGGATCTCGGGGGTCATGATCCGCGCGAAGTACTCGCGCAGTTCCCGCCGCAGGTCCTCCTGCTCGGGTGTGTAGGCGATGTGCACGTGGTCTCCCTGGTAGCCGTGGAAAGCACCGACAGCCGGTGGTCGATCGCCGGTTGCCGGGACGGAAAGCCGGTCGCCGGGGGCGCGGCGCGGGCGGGGCGCCGGCCGGATCAGCCTCTGGGCAGGCCCAGGATGCGTTCGGCGACGACGTTGAGCTGGATCTCCCGGGTCCCGCCGCCGAGCAGGACGGCCGGCAGCGAGAGGTAGGCGGTGAGCAGTTCGCCGCCGAGGTCGGCGTGGTGGGTGCCGGCCGCGCCGATCCGGTCCAGGCGCGCGGTGACCACGGCCCGCTGGTGCTCGGTGACCGCGAGCTTGAGCACGCTGGAGGCGGCGCCCGGGTTGAGCCCGGACAACTGCTGGAGCGTCGAGCGCAGGGTCAGCGCACGCAGCGCGAAGTGCTCCGCCGCGAAGGCCCCCAGCCGACTCGCGAGCGCGCCGTCCGCCGCGGCGGCGCCGGCCTCGCCGATGTCGTCGAGCAGCCGGCCGAACGCCTGCATGCCCGGGCCGCCGGCGATCATCACCCGCTCGTTGGCCAGTGTGGTGCGGGCGATCCGCCAGCCCGCGTGCACCTCGCCGACCACCTGGTCGTCGGCCACGAACACGTCGTCGAGGTAGACCTCGTTGAACTCGGACTGGCCGTTGGACTGCTTGAGCGGGCGCACGTCGATGCCGGGCGTGGCCATGTCCACGATGAAGTAGGTGATGCCCTTGTGCTTGGCCGCGTCCGGATCGGTGCGGGCCAGGCAGATGCCGAAGTGGGCCTCGTGCGCCTTGGAGTTCCACACCTTCTGGCCGTTCAGCCGCCAGCCGCCGTCGACCTTCGTGGCACGGGTGCTCAGCGACGCCAGGTCGGAGCCGGCGCCCGGCTCGCTGAACAGCTGGCACCAGATGATCTCGCCGCGCAGCGTGGCCGGCACGTAGGCGTCGCGCTGCGCGTCGGTGCCGTGCTCCATGATCGTGGGCAGCGCGAACTCGCCGATGATCGTGCTCGGTTGGGTCAGCCCGATGCGGGCGAACTCCTGCTGGATGACCACCTGTCGGGCCGGGCTCGCGGCGATGCCGTACGGCTTCGGGTAGTGCGGCGAGACGTAGCCGAGTTCGGCCAGGCGCCGCCGACGGGCGGGCTCGGCGAGGGCGTTCGCCTCGGCCAGGTGTGCGGCCACCTCGGCCCGGAAGGCGGCGATGTCGCCCTCGTCGAGTTCGAGGTCGAAGCGCCGGGTGGGGCCGCCGCCGACGCTCGCCAGTGCGGCGCGGCCCAATTGTGCCGTCCACTCCCCCGACGGGCCCAGCCACTGGGCCAGGAAGACCGCGCGGCGCCAGTACAGGTGGATGTCGTGTTCCCAGGTGAAGCCGATGCCGCCGAGCATGGTGATGCAGTCGAGGGCGATCTCGCGGGCCGCCGGCAGGCAGACCACGGCGGCCTCGGCGGCGGCCAGGCGCAGTTGCTCGTCGGCGTCGGCGACGGTGTCGTCGGCGGCCCGGGCCCCGTCCCAGGCCGCGGCCGTGGCCAGTTGCAGCCGGGTGAACAGGGTGGCGGCCTTGTGCTTGATCGCCTGGAACGAGCCGACCGCGACGCCGAACTGCTCGCGGATCTTGACATAGGCGAGCGCGGTCTCGAAGCACCAGCGGGCCACGCCGACCGCCTCGGCGGCGGCGAGCACGGCGGCCAGGTCGCGCACCTTGGCGGCGTCGATCCCGGCCAGCACCCGGGAAGCGGTGATCTCCAGCCCGCGCGTGCGCACCCGGGCGACGCCGCGGGCGAGGTCGACCGCCTCCAGCGGGAGCACCTCGACGGTCTCCTCGCCGGCGGGCTCGACCACGAACCAGATCTGTCCGTCCCGGTCGGGGTCGGTGTCGATACGCGCGCCGAGCAGCAGGTGGGTCGCGCCGACCGCGCCCAGGACCGGTTCGGCGATGCCGTCGATCTCCCAGCCGACCCGGGTCCGGCGCGCGGTCAGGCTCGGCGCGACGGCGACCGCGCCGGTGGCGCCCTCGGCGAACAGCGGCAGCAGCGCCTTGCCGACCTCGGGGCCGCCGCAGCGGGCCAGGATGGTGCTGGTCAGCACGGTGGGCAGGTACGGGCCGGGCAGCAGGCCGCGGCCGGCCTCCTCCAGGGCGACGGCGAGTTCGAGCACACCCGCGCCCGCGCCGCCGTGCTCCTCGGGCAGGTGCACGGCGGTCAGGCCCTGGCCGACCAGCGTGTCCCAGCAGTCCGGGAGCGCACCGGCGGCGAGTTCGTCGGAGGCTCGGCGGGTGGCCTCGATCGAGGCATGGCGAGCGACGAAACCGGCGACCGATTCCGCGAACGCCCGGTGCTCGGTGGCGAATCCGATCGGCACTGTGTACTCCCTCACCAATACTTGTCTCGATCAAGTAAGCGGACAGGCTACCTGACTGGATCCGGCGTCGCCAGATCCGCGTCCGCACGCGCGGTCGGCGGCCCGGATCGCGAACCGGCCGCCGAGCGCGCACCCGAGCCGCCGGCGCGGGGGCCGGGGGCGGTGGTCAGCTCGGGCGCGTGGACGGCAGGCCGAGCTTGCGGTGGTCCCAGGACACGATCCGGTCCGGGACGACCTTGATCACCACGCGCTTGTTCAGCATCATCTCCACGGCCGGGCGCATCTCCTCGGTGTACGGCGCCGCGTAGCGACCGAACACGCTCACCCCCAGCTCCCAGATCCGCTCCGGCTCCTCGACCACCTCGGCCTTGCCGACGATGGACACACCGCGCAGCTCCTCGTAGTACTCGCCCGCCTCGACCAGGCACGTGATGGTCGGGTTGCGGCGCACGTTGAGCACCTTCTGCGCCCGGGCCTTGCTCTCCAGGGCCACCTCGCCCTCCAGGAAGCCGTACCACATGCCGATCGAGTGGATGCTGCCGTCGGCGTTGAGCGTGGACATGGTCATCGAGTGCCGCTCGGCCAGGAACGCGGCCACCTCCTCGTCCGTCATCCGGACCCGATCGCGCTGCTTGACGCCGTGGCCCATGTGCTCGCCCATGCCGAACTCCTTCGCTCTCGCCCACCGGGGATTTTTATTGCCTGGGTCAAACATTGCCACGCCGCGAGGACGATTGACAGACCGTCAGTTCCGCTGCCGACCAACTCCCGAACCGTGATTGACAGTGCGTCAGGTCCTGCCTAGCGTCGGCGCCATGACCCGAACCGACGACTCCGAGGTGCCCGACTACCCGGCCCGACTCCGGCTCGACGGACGCGGCGTCGTCGTGCTCGGCGCAGGCCAGGGCATCGGCCGACAGACCGCGCACGCGCTCGCCCAGTCCGGCGCGCGGGTGTTCGCGGTGGACCGCGAACCGGACCTGGCGAAGGACATCGCCGCGGAGGTCGACGGCATCGCCTGGTCCGGCGACGCCACCTCGCGCGCGGACGTGACCCGGCTGTGGGCCGACGTCGAGGCACGGCTGGGCCGAGCGCACGCGATCGTCGACATCATCGGCATGAGCAGGTACGCCGACCTGCTCTCCACCACCGACGAGGACTGGACCTGGCACCAGGACATCGTGCTGCGACACGCGTTGCTCGCCCTGCAACTGGGCGGCGCGCACCTGGCCGCCCACGGCGGCGGCGCGATCACCTTCGTGGCCTCGGTCTCCGGCCTGACCGGTGCCCCGATGCACGCGGCCTACGGGGCGGCCAAGGCGGGCCTGATCTCACTGGTCCGCTCGGCCGCGGTGGAACTGGGCCCCGCCGGCGTCCGGGTCAACGCGGTCGCCCCCGGCGTGGTGTGGACCCCCCGCGTCTCCGCCTACCTCGGCGAACCGGGCCGCGCCGCCAATGCCGCCAACGCCCCCCTGCGCGACGTGGCCCTACCCGCCGACATCGCCGGCCCCCTCCTCTTCCTCACCAGCGACCTCTCCCGCTACGTGAGCGGCCAGACCCTGACGGTGGACGGTGCGGTGAGCGCCAAGTTCCCATATCCGCTGCCGGACATGGACGCGGCGCCGCACTGAGCGTGGTGTTGGGGGATCCCTCCTTCGGATGAACCCGGAAGGCGCGTCCGGGCGACTTTGCGCTGGTCGGAGGGCGTATGCCAAAACTAGGCCGTTTGGCTCAACGGTACGTCTCCAAAAGGTTGGAATATGCTCTTCAGGGATGGATTGGACCTGAGGAGCGAACGTGTCCGAGGCACTGATCGACATCGACGACGAGGCATTGGCCATAGTCGCTCGAATGCTGGGCACCACGACGACGCGCGACACGATCAACACGGCCCTACGACGAATGGCCGCCGCCGAAATCGAGCGTCGCACGGTAGCCATCGAGCGGATAAGAGAACTGGTCGCAGAGGGTGCCTTGAACATGGAAGTGCTCGGGTTGCCCGAAGAGTACGGGCCCCCGCAGGAATCGCAGTGAGCCAGGACCTGTACCTTGCGGACACCTCGGCGCTCGTGCGCTTCTACCGCGGGCAGACCAGCGAAGCATGGCATCAGCCATTCGCGGCCGGACGCGTCGGCCTGTGCGAACCGATCCGACTTGAGTTTCTCCGTGGCACGGGTGGACAGGCGGCGTGCGAGGCCCTCGACAAGCTCACGAAGGAGATGCTGCCCCACTTCCACGTACCTGATTCGGTATGGACCGACGCCGCAGCGCTGCACCTGCGTCTCAGGGAGAAGTCGCAGCATGAATGCGCAAGCGTCGTGGACCTCGTGGTCTCGATCACGGCGGCTCGACACAACCTCGTACTGCTGCACGCGGACCGCGACTTCGAGGTCATCGCTCAGCTCACCGGCCAACCCGTCGTACGGATCGACCACCGCTGACGCTCACCTGAGAGGATGCCGAGGAGGCTGACGGCAGCAAGTGGAGCGAGGAGTACGCGGTGTCCGATGTACGGCGTGTAGGGGTGGTAGGGGCCGGGCTGATGGGGTCCGGGATCATCGAGGTCTGTGCCAAGGCCGGGCTGGACGTGTTGGTGGCGGAGACGAGCAAGGCCGCGGCGGAGGCCGGGCAGGCTCGGGTGACCAAGTCGATCGATCGTGGGGTGAAGGCGGGCAAGCTCGCCGAGGCCGATCGGGACGCGGCGCTGGCCCGGATCACCTACACCACCGACCTGGGCGACTTCGCCGATCGGGACATGGTGATCGAGGCCGTGGCCGAGCTCGAAGAGCTCAAGACGCAGATCTTCGCCACGCTGGACAAGGTCGTGGTGCGCGAGGACGCGATCCTGGCCTCGAACACGTCCTCGATTCCGATCATGAAACTCGGCATGGCCACGGCCCGGCCGCAGCAGGTCGTCGGCATCCACTTCTTCAACCCGGTGCCGGTGCAGAAGCTGGTCGAACTGGTGCCCTCGCTGCTCACCGACGAGACGACGGCCGCCCGCGCGGAGGCGTTCGCGGGCGAGGTGCTGGGCAAGACGGTGATCCGCTCGCAGGACCGCGCCGGCTTCGTGGTCAACTCGCTGCTCGTGCCCTATCTGCTCTCCGCGATCCGGATGTTCGAGTCCGGCTTCGCCTCGGCGGAGGACATCGACAACGGCATGGTGCTCGGCTGCGCGCACCCGATGGGCCCGCTGCGGCTGACCGACCTGATCGGCCTGGACACGATCAAGGCGGTCGCGGACAGCCTCTACGACGAGTTCAAGGAGCAGCTGTACAGCTCGCCGCCGCTGCTGTTGCGCATGGTCGACGCGGGGCTGCTCGGCAAGAAGACCGGGCGCGGGTTCTACCAGTACTGAGTCCGGCCGGTCCCGGGGTCCGGACCCCGAACACGGCTCGGGGCGGTCCCGTGCGGGACCGCCCCGAGCCGTGTACGAGGAGGCTACGGAGTCCGCGCCCCGACCTTGTCGATCCGTACCGAGGCCGACTCGGAGGCAGACTCGGAGGCAATCGCCTCCGCGACCGCCGGCGCCCCCGGCTTCCCGGAGACCTCCGCACCCGCCGCGGGCGCCTGCGGTTCGGCCTTGGCCACCACCACCGCCTGCGCGGTCTGCAGCGGGACCTCCTTGATCAGCAGCACCGCGACCAGCGCGAGCAGGCCGAACGGCGCCGCGAACAGGAAGATGTCGCCGACCGCGTGGCCGTACGAGGCCTCCACGATGCCGCGCGCCGGCTCCGGCAGGTGGTGCACGTTCGGGATCCCTGCCCCGCCACCCGCCCCGGACTTCAGCCCGGCGTCGGACAGGTAGCCGGTGACCTTGGTCGCCATCACCGCGCCCAGCGCCGAGACGCCGACCGCGCCGCCCAGGCTGCGGAAGAACGCGACGACCGAACTGGCCGCGCCCAGCTGGTGGATCGGCACCGCGTTCTGTACCGCGAGCACCAGGTTCTGCTGGAGCGCGCCGACGCCCATGCCGAGCAGGAACATGTACCCGCCGAGCACCCACAGGTCGGTGTCCGCGCGGGCGGTGCTCATCAGACCCAGGCCGATGGTCAGCGAGATGCCGCCCATCACCAGGTAGCGCTTCCAGAAGCCGGTCGCGGTGATCAGCTTGCCGACCACGGTCGAGGCGAGCACCAGGCCGCCGATCATCGGCAGCGTCATCAGACCGGAGACGGTCGGCGACTTGCCGCGCGCGATCTGGAAGTACTGGCTGAGGAAGACCGACGAGCCCATCATCGCCAGACCCACCGCGAGGCTGCCGAGCACGGCGAGCACGATGGTGCGCTCCTTGAACAACCACAGCGGGATGATCGGTTCCTTCGCCCGGCCCTCGACCCGGATCGCCAGTGCGATCAACACCAGCGAACCGAGCACCATGGCCGCGGTCTGCCAGGAGATCCAGGCGTAGTTCTTGCCCGCGAGCGAGACCCACACCAGAAGCACCGAGACACCGGCGCTGATCAGCGTCGCGCCCAGGTAGTCGATGCTGACCTCACGCTTGACCACCGGGAGCTTGAGGGTCTTCTGCAGGATCACGATCGCGGCCACCGCGAACGGCACGCCGACGTAGAAGCACCAGCGCCAGCCCAGCCACGGGGTGTCCACGATGACACCGCCGATCAGCGGACCGCCGACGGTGGCGAGCGCGAACGTGGCGCCGAGGTAGCCGCTGTACCGACCGCGCTCGCGGGGCGAGATCATCGCGGCCATGATCACCTGCGCGAGGGCGGTGAGGCCGCCGACGCCGACGCCCTGGATCACCCGGCAGCCGATCAGCATGCTCGTGTTCTGCGAGAGACCGGCCAGCGCGGAGCCCGCGACGTAGATCACCAGGGCGAGCTGGACCAGCAGCTTCTTGCTGGTCAGGTCCGCGAGCTTGCCCCAGATCGGGGTGGTCGCGGTCATCGCCAGCAGCGTCGCGGTGACCACCCAGGTGTACGAGGTCTGGCTGCCGTGCAGGTCGGAGATGATCCGCGGCAGCGCGTTGGACACGATCGTGGACGACAGGATCGCCACGAACATGCCCAGGAGCAGCCCGGACAGGGCCTCCATGATCTGCCGATGCGACATCGGCTGCGCCGCTACCTCCGCGGCCGGTGCGTCGGTCATACCTTCCCCTTTGCTCTGCTTGCCTCGGATGCTCTGCGCCCGGACGCGGCTTCCCCACCCCCGACACTCGTTGCTTGGTACAACCATAGCGTCCTTTGTTGCTGCAAGCAACTTTCAAGAGATGGTCAAGTCGGCGCGCCTCACCGTGATCGAGTGATCACGCAAATAGCATCACCGCATGGCGAAGACCCCTCGATCCGGCGCGGCGGGCGGCAACATCGGCGGCGTGTCCTACCGCACGATCGGCATCGCGGCGATCGTCGTCCTGGCCGTCTGGTTCGTACTGGCCAACACCGATTCGGCGACGATCCGGTTCTGGATCCCCACCGTCGAAGCGCCGATCTGGATCGTTCTGGCCGGCACCTTCGCGGCGGGTGCGCTGACCGGCTGGTGGGTGAAGGGAAACCGCGCCTGAACGGCCCGATATCCTGGGCCGCATGCTTCGCTCCAGGCTGCGTCCGGCCGTATCCGTGGCGAGCCTGGTGACCGCCGGCGTGCTCGTCGCCGGTTGTTCGAGCACCGGTTCGCCGACCGCCGAGCCCACCTCGGTCACTCCCACCGGCTCGGGGACCACCCCGGTCGGCGCCACCGTGTGCGCCGGGATCCTGCCGACCTCGGCGGTGACCGCCGTGCTGCCGGCGGCACCCGCGTTCACCAACAAGGACCATCTGCCGCTGGAGCACTACCCGGTGCTGCGCTGCCAGGTCTCCGCGGGTGATCAGTCCTTCATCGGCTCGGCGTACCTGTTCAACATGGCGGGCGCCGAGCGGGTGCAACTGCCCGGGTTGACCACGACCGGGTCCGCCCCACTGGGCGACGAGGCCAACAAGCTGTACGGCATGGCCGGTGCGGACGACGCGTGGCTCGTGCAGAACTGCAAGGTGCAGAACGTCGAGCAACCGGTGCCGATGCTGGTGCGGGCCCGCACGATCGGACCGGCCGGCGCGCCGGCTCCGCCGGACCGGCGACAGCAGTTGGCCGATCTGGCCGTCGACCTCGCCAACGGTGTGGCCAAGGCGGCCGGGTGCGGTGCCGAGCCGACCCCGCGGCCCGGCAGGATCAAGCCCGCGGAAGAGCCGAAGCCGATCACCGACGCGCCCGTGTGCGGCATGCTCGAACCCGCCGCGCTCGGCCCCCAGGCCGCCGGCGAACAGCGTGCCCGCTGGACCGCCTCCGCCACTCCCTCGGGGCCCGGCGCGATCCAGGGTTGCGATCTGTTCCTGGACGGCAAGCGGGTGTTGTCCTTCGCCATCGTGCACGGCTACCTGGCTCCCGGCGCGGAGATCCCGGGCGAACGCGCCGCCCTGTCCGAGCGGCTGCCCACCGGCGGCGTACCCAACGACGCCCAACTCGCGGGCACCGTCGAGGGCAAGGTGCTGGGCATGTGCAACGACCACACCGTCGCCTACCAGCTCAGCCGGCACAACGGCGAGGATCCCCCCGGTCTGACCCTGGGCCAACCCACCGAGACGTTCTTCAAGGCCTTCGCGAACGGCGCCTCGCGCTGGGGCTACAAGTGCGACCCCATCGCCCCGAACGCCGACTGGCAGATCCGCCGCTGACCGACGACGGGGCCGCCGCACGGTATGCGTGCGGCGGCCCCGTCGAGGACGCTCCCGGTCGTGTCGGTGACGCGCGGCACGCCTGCCGGTCCGGCCGGATCGCGGCGCGGGCCGTCCCTCACGTGGGTGACGCCCGGCCCGGCACGACCGAGTCGCACCAGGCCCGGGTCACCCTCGTGAGGTAGACCGGCCGTCAGCGCACCTCCGCCGACTCCCGGGTCGGCGCCGGCAGCGACTGCGGCTGGGCGGTCTTGCCCTGTCCGCCGCCCTGTTCCGGCTTCGGCTGCTCCCCGCCCGCGGGCGGGAGGTCGGCCAGGAACTTCTTCTCGACGTCCGGGTTCTCCTTCAGGTAGGCCTTGACGCCCTCGGCGGCGGCGTTCGGCTTGCCGTCGAAGTCGACGAAGACCTTCTTCTCCAGCGGCCCGAGCACCGAGTCGTCCAGCTTGAGGTTCTTCACCCAGGTGTTCACCTCGGGGAAGTCCTTCGCGAAGCCCTTGCGGCCGATCGAACTGATCCAACCCGGCGCACCATAGGACTGCTTCGGGTCGGCCAGCGGCTTGATGTCGTACTTCGTGTACGCCCAGTGCGGGCGCCACATCGTCACCACGATCGGCTTGCCCGCCGCCATCTGCCGGTCCAACTCGGCGATCATCGCGGGTGTACTGCTCTTGACCAGGTCGAAGTCGAGCCCGTATTCCGGGATCAGCTTCTTCTCGGTCAGGTCCATGATGTTCGCGCCCGGCTCGATGCCGACGATCCGGCCGCCGAACTCCTTCTCGTGTCCCTTGAGATCCTCGACCGAGTTGTAGGGGAGGTTCTTCGGGACGGCGAGCTGCACGTCGACGTTGTTGTACCACTGCCCGATCTCTTCGAGCTTGGGCCCGTACTCGTCCATGTACTTCTTGTGCAGCGTGGGCAACCACGCGTCCAGGAAGAGGTCGATGTCGCCGCGCGCGATGCCCTGGAACAGCGGGCCCACGTCCAGTTGTTTGAGTGTCACGTCGTAGCCGCGCTTCTCCAACAACCGCTTGTACATGTTGGTGACCACGACGTCCTCCTCCCACGGGATCCAGCCGATCGTGATCTTCTTCCGACCGTTGTCCGTGGCGCCGAGTCCGAAGCCGCCCAGCAGGCCCGCCACGAGCGCGACCGCGACCACGCCGCCGACCGCGACGACCGGGCGCGGACGCCAGTCCAGCAGCCACTTGGGCGTGAAGCCGTCGGCCGAACGCTCGGTCGCCGAGCGCTTGGCCCGGGCCTCGACCCGCTGTCCGGCCGCGCTGACCGTACGGTCCAGGTAGATCGCGAGCACGACCACCGCGACACCGGCCTCGACGCCCAGGCCCACGTTGTTGTTCGACAACGCGCCGAACACCTCGCTGCCCAGGCCGCCCGCGCCGACGATGCCGGCGGTGACCACCATCGACAGCGACAACATGATGACCTGGTTGACGCCGGCCATGATGGTCGGCAGCGCGAGCGGGAACTGGATGTCCTTGAGGATCTTCCACTCGCTCGTGCCGAACGCCTCACCGGCCTCGACCATCTCCGCGTCGACGCTGCGGATGCCCAGTTCGGTCATCCGCACGCCCGGCGGCAGCGCGAAGACCACGGTGGCCACGGCGCCCGGTACCGCACCGATACCGAAGAACGTGATCGCCGGGATCAGGTACACGAAGGCGGGCATCGTCTGCATGAAGTCCAGCACCGGCTTGACCACGGTGCCCACCGCGCGGCTGCGCGCGGTCAGGATGCCCAGCGGGATCGCGATCAGCAGCGCGACCGCCGCCGAGACCAGCACCAGGGCCAACGTGGACATCGCCGGCTGCCACATGTCCAGGCCGTCGATGAGCAGGAAGCCCACCGCCGCGAGCAGCCCGAACAGCAGGCCCCGCACCGCCCAGCCGATCGCCGCGAACAGCACGACCACGGCCGGCAGCGGCGAGTCGGTCAGCCAGTCGGCGAGGTGGGTGATCGCGCCGCCCACCACGCTCTGGATGAAGTCGAACAACCACGAGAAGTGGTCGCGCATGAAGTCGACCAGGCTCTCCGCCCAGTCGCCCAGATGAATCCTAGGCATCGTCACGCACCTCGCCCTCGGGCACGATCCGCTCGCCGGCCGGAGCCGGCACCCGCGGGTCGATCGGGACGGACCGCTCCGCGGCGCCGGCGGGTATCAGCTTCTCCGAAGGCCCCGCGGGCACCAGCATCTTGACGCTGCCCGTGTCGGTCACGCCGAGCGTGCCGCCCTCGCTGTCGCCCGATCCGCTCTGCGCGGCGTTGCCGAGCGCGGCCAGCAGGCTCACCCGGGGAATCACCCCGACCAGTCGCATCGCCTCGTCCACCACCGCGAGCGGCAACCTGCTCTCCGCGCACGGCGTGAACAGCTCGGCGACCGGGGTCTGCGGGGTCACCGTGACCACGTCCAGGGTCGGATCGGGCCGGATGCTCCGGTCGCCGATCCGCGCGGCCTCGGTGACCGCGGCGTCGGTGACCGCGCCCAGCAGTCGGCGGCCGTTCTCGCGCGAGTCCACCACGAAGGCCGCCGTGGTCTGCGCCTCGCGCATCGTGCGCATCGCGACCCGGGGCCCCTCGCCGCACGTCACCGTGGCCCGCGAGTCCTCCATGATCGAACCGGCGGTCAGCACCCGGGTACGGTCCACGTCCGCGACGAAGGACGCCACGTAGTCGTTGGCGGGGTCGGTCAGGATGTCCTCGGCGGTGCCGATCTGAACCACCCGACCGTCGCGCATCACCGCGATCCGGTCACCGAGGCGCATCGCCTCGTTGAGGTCGTGCGTGATGAACACGATGGTCTTGTGCAGCTTCTCCTGGAGCTCCAGGAGCTGGTCCTGCATCTCGCGCCGGATCAGCGGGTCGAGCGCGCTGAACGACTCGTCCATCAGCAGGATGTCGGCGTCCGTGGCGAGCGCGCGGGCCAGGCCGACCCGCTGCTGCATGCCGCCGGACAACTCGCCCGGCGCGGACTCCTCCCAGCCGGCCAGGCCGACCAGGGCCAGTGCCTCGCGGGCTCGTCGATCGCGCTCGGCCGCCGGCACCCCCTGCACGGACAGCCCGTAACCGGCGTTCTCCAGCACCGTGCGATGCGGGAACAGCGCGAAGTGCTGGAAGACCATGCTGATCCGCCGGGCGCGCACGTCGCGCAACTCCTTGGCGGGCAACGAGGTCAGATCCCGGTCGTCGATGTAGACGGCGCCGGCGGTGGCGTCCAGGAGACCGTTGAGCATCCGCAGCAGCGTCGACTTGCCCGAACCGGACAGGCCCATCACCACGAAGATCTCGCCCTCCGCGACGTCGAACGAGACGTCGATGACGGCCGGGGTGGCATTGCTCTTGCGTACATCGTCACGGCTCTCGCCGGCGCGGAGTCGCCGGACCGCATCGTCGGCGCGCCGGCCGAAAATCTTGTACAGGCCTTCGGCCCTGAGTCTGGACACGCATACCTCGTCATTAGGGCCGCGGGGGAACGGAACCGTTGACTTCGGTTCCGGGCCGGAGCACCGCCGTGATGAGGGCACCGGCGCCGCGGGCTGTGGATGCGGGGATACGGCCGCCGCAAAAACGTCACGGCAGCGGCGCACGTCCGGGGTCGAACGCCTTCTCCGGGGCAGGCCCGGAAAAAGTTGTATCCCGCATTTGTTACCGGGCGTGACTTGCCCGAGCTATTCCGATGAGAAACATATGGAGATTCTCATCTCACGAACGCGTTCGCATATGTCCGAATCAATCCATTGATCACCCGATTTCAAGCGGCCTTTCGGCCGTGATCCCATGGTGATCATGACGTGATCACATCGACATATTCGTACCTCTCGGTCATCGAACGCGTACCCGACGCCGAAACGTCGACGTCCACCGTCGCACACGAACCCGCCATCGCCCGAATGGCCGTGGCGCGGCCGGGGCGCACATGCCCCATAGGGGTGACGTTCCCGCATTCTCCAGGTGACACACCGTCACCACGCGGTAACGTCCCGGCGCGAGAACGCAGACGGCGAACCCACTGTTGCACGCCCCCCTACCGATGGAGCCTTCCGTGTCACGCTTGCTCGACGTCAGCCCCGAGGTCCGCGCCGAGATCGGCGACGACGAGGCCGCCCGCCTGGTGGCCGGGGAGACCGGCCCCCAGACCTACGCGTGCGCCTCGTGCCGCGGCGAGGGCGACACCACCTCCGTGGAGACCAGCGCACTGTTGTATCTGGCCGAGGAGACCGCGGTGCTCGCGTTCGCGCACACGCGCTGCATCCCCTCGCAGGTGATCCCGGTGTCCGAGGCGGCGGTCGAGCCGCTGCTCGCGGCGCAGGCCAATCCCGGGCTCGCGGTGCAGACGGTGGTGCCGGGCGGGCCGGTGCCGATCTCGATCACCGGCAGCATGGTGGTGTGCGCGGGCGTGACCTACGCGGCGCTGGTGGTCGAGCCCGGGGCGGCCGTGGCCCGCCCGGGCACCCCCGGTGCGCAGGACGAGTTCCTCTCGCTGCTCGGCGAGCGCGGGTTCGCACCGATCGCCACGCCGGACGAGACCCTGCCGCCGCTGCTCGGCGGCTGGTCGGTGCAGATGACCGACGGCTACCTGACCGCGGTGCTCTTCCCCGGCGCGGGTGGCCGGACCGAGGCGTGGTGGCAGGCGCAGACCCCGGCCGAGGTGCCCGAGGCATGGCTGAACGCGGCCAAGACGCACGGCGTGGTGCTCCTGTTCGCCGCCCCGGTGGGCACGATCGGCATCCACACCGGCAACGACGAGTTGGCCGCAGCGCTGAGCGAGGCGGGTCGGCGCAACCTGCTGGCCGCCGGGTCCGTGCCGGTCAGCGGCATCTGAACGAGCGTCGGCGCGTCGACCCGGCGGGGCGGCCGGACGGGCGCCGCGGGCACGGGCGGAGGCGGCCGATTCCGGGCCGCCTCCCGCACTCCGATAGCGTGCCTGGCCTATGGAGCACTACGACGCGGCCTACGGCGACGAACTGGTTTCCCACGACCGGCGGCACATCTGGCACCCGTACGCGAGCACCGAGGGCGACGCGCCGCTGTTCCCCGTGGTCGGCGCCGACGGGGTTCGGCTGCGGCTCGCCGACGGTCGCGAGCTCGTCGACGGGATGTCCTCGTGGTGGGCGGCGATCCACGGCTACAACCACCCCGTGCTGAACGCCGCCGCGCACGCGCAGGTGGACACGATGGCGCACGTGATGTTCGGCGGGCTGACCCATCCGCCGGCCGTGCGGCTCGCCCGGCGGCTGGTGGAGATCACCCCCGAGCCGCTGAACAAGGTCTTCTTCGCCGACTCCGGCTCGGTCGCCGTCGAGGTGGCGCTCAAGATGGCGCTGCAATACCAGCGAGGGCGCGGGCGGCCCGAACGCACCCGGCTGCTCACCGTGCGCGGCGGGTATCACGGCGACACCTTCGGCGCGATGTCGGTGTGCGATCCGGTCGGCGGCATGCACCACCTGTTCTCCGGGGTGCTGCCGGCCCACCTGTTCGCGCCGATTCCACCGGCCGGGTTCGACACCGCGCTGCGCGCCGAGGACACCGCGGCGATCGAGGACCTGCTGGATCGGTACGGCTCGACGATCGCGGCCGTGGTCCTGGAGCCGATCGTGCAGGGCGCGGGCGGAATGCGCTTCCACTCCCCCGCGTATCTGCGCCGGATCCGGGAACTGTGCACGCGCTTCGGGGTGTTGCTGATCGCGGACGAGATCGCCACCGGCTTCGGCCGGACCGGCGCGTTGTTCGCGTGCGAACACGCGGGAATCGCACCGGACATCATGTGCCTGGGCAAGGCGCTCACCGGCGGCTACCTGACCATGGCCGCAACGCTGTGCACCGACGAGGTGGCCGAGACCATCTCGCGCGGCGAGGGCGGCGCCTTCATGCACGGCCCCACGTTCATGGCCAATCCGCTCGCGGCGGCGATCGCCGGAGCGAGTGTGGACCTGCTCCTGTCCACCCCCTGGCGGGAACGCGTAGCCGCCGTCTCCGACGGCCTCCGCACCGGCCTGGCCCCGGCCCGCGACCTCCCCGGCGTGGTCGACGTCCGCGTCCTCGGCGCCATCGGCGTGATCGAACTCGCCGCCCCCGTGGACATGGCCCTCGTGCAACCCGCATTCGTCGAACAGGGCGTCTGGATCCGCCCGTTCGGCAAACTCGTCTACACGATGCCGCCATACGTGATCACCCCGGAAGACCTGCGCACGGTCACCCGGGCCATGGTCGAGGTGGTCCGCACCCACACCTGATCCCCGCTGTGCCCACACATCGGGTCACCACGCCACGCCCACCCCCGGCGCGTCGGCGCCCCCGACCCACGCCGCCCCGCCTCGCCGCAGCCGCGACCCCGGGCACCCACCTCGGCGCGCCCCCGCCCCACCCCAACGTCACTCGATATCCCCGCAACCGGCGGGCGTTCCGGTCGTTGGGCCTGGTGTGTTCAGTTTCGACGACTCCATCAGCAGCCGGGCCCTCGGCCATCCCGTAGTCGCCGTCGGGGCTCCCGCGGCGCCCACCCATGACGTTCTGACGCCGATCTACAACGCGCTGGAGACCGAGTGGCGGCGGATGTTCCGCGCCGTCCCGCACGAGCGCTCGAACGAGGACTTCGCGGCGAGCCGGCCGTCCTACGGCGCACCCGCGGCCATCAGCCACTCGTACGCGCAGGATCCGCCGTTCCCGAACTTCTCGCTGCCCACCCAGGGCGGCTACACCACGTACGGCCGACACCGCGGCGCCTCCCTGGTGCCCGCCCAGCCCGCACGCGTCCCCGGCCCGCATGTCCCCGGCGGGCACGGCCACCTGCCGCTCTAGTGCGGCCGGGCCGGCGGGAAACGGCGGGAAACACCGAGGAGGGGGGGGGGGCGGGGGGGGGGGGGGGGCGGGGCGCGGGGGGGGCGGGGGGGCCGGGGGGTGGTGTGTGGGGGCGGGGGCGCGCCTAAAGAGAAAATACGTAG
>NZ_JBITHP010000005.1:415644-514887 GCF_044458105.1 Embleya sp. NPDC050493 | reverse complement strand
CACCCAGCCCCGCCGGCGCTTGAGGCCAAACAGCCCCGCCGGCGCTTGAGGCGAACCCAGCCCGGCCGGCGCTTGAGGCCACCCAGCCCCGCCGGCGCTTGAGGCCACCCAGCCCGGCCGGCGCTTGAGGCCACCCAGCCCCGCCGGCGCTTGAGGCCACCCAGCCCCGCCGGCGCTTGAGGCCACCCAGCCCGGCCGGCGCTTGAGGCCACCCAGCCCGGCCGGCGCTTGAGGCCAACGCCCGCTACGCGGCCAGGGGCGCCGGCACCTCCTTGTCGCACTCCCAGTGCGCAAGCGCCGACCGGTCCAACAACACCACCCCGGCGGAAGCCGCAAGCGCCGCCGCCTTGGCCGAAAAGCACCCGGCCGTCGTCGCGAGCAACAACGCCCCCGACCGACCCGCGTCCGCGTCCGCGGCAACGGCGACCGCGCTCACGAAGTCCTCGACCACGCCGCCCGCCACCGGCCCGGGCCCCTCCGCGCTGCGACACCGCAGCACCGCCGGCGTCCCGTCGCCACGCCGGGCGTGGATGTCCACCGCGTACGCGTCCTCGACGACCCGCACCGTCTCCACCTCGGCCAGCCCGTCCCGCTCGCACAGGTCCGCCAGGTGCTCGGCCAGCCGGGCCGGGTCCATCCGGTCCAGCCGCGCCTTCGCGTCCCGCAGCGCGGTGTCGTCGCAGGGTTCGGTCCACTCGTCGACCCGCGGCCGGTATCCGACCAGCCAGATCGCCGAGGCCAGCGCCGCCGCGGCGCAGATGTAGACGACCATCAAGTTGTCGGACTGGTTCACCCGGATGCCCTCCAGGACGAACCAGATGCCGACGGCGAGGAGTTCGAGCCCGGCGACCAGGATGGCCAGATTGAGGTAGGCCCTCATCGTCGTACGTGCCATGTCCGTCGTCCCCCCGGTGACGCGTTGGCCGGTCGTACACGTGATCGTTCTCATGGTCGTGCTCGTGGTCGTACTGGTGTCGTTCACGCCGTCCCGATCCGATCGGCGCGACCGACTCGGCCGGCCACACATCGTTCCCCTCTTGCTGTCCCGACGTTCGGGACACCTGCCCGGTTCCCGACCCGAACAACAACCGGACACCCTACGAAATGCCGCTCACGCACCATCCGGCAGGTTGGTCCAACCGCGACCGTCCGCCTTGCCGTACCAACCGCTCGCGGCGGTCGTACCGCCGTCCACCGGAATCAATTGGCCCGTCACATACGACGATGCGGCACTCGCCAGGAAGAGCACAACCTTGGCGTAGTCCTCGGGTTCGCCGAATCGCGCCATCGGCACCCACGAACCGATCAGCGCGGGGTCACGATCACGCAATTTGGCCTCGTATGTCGTCTGCGGCGTGTTCGCCATGTCCGGTGCGATCGCGTTGACCCGGACCCCCTTGCGCGCCACGTCCACCGCGAGACTCCTGGTGAACGCGATGATCGCCGCGTTGTAGGCGGAGTAGACCGGGCAGCCCGGGATGCCACGCAGCGCCTCGACGGTGGACACGTTCACGATGCTGCCGGAGCCGCGCTCGACCATCTGCGGCAACACCGCGTGCGTGACGCGCAACACATGCTCGAAGTTGATCGCGTGCAGCGCCTGCCACTCCTCCTCCGTGCTGCGCAGGAAGGTGGTCGAGGGCCGATAGTCGCCGACGTTGTTCACGAGTACATCCGCGCCGCCCGCCGCGAGCGCGGCGTCGCGCAGCCGGGCCACGGTGACCGACTCGCGGATGTCGCCGAGCACCACCTCCACCCGCCCGCCGGCCGCCTCGATGTCCACCCGGGCCTGCTCGGCCCAGTCCGCGTCGATGTCGTTCAGCAGTACCAGCGCACCCGCGCGGGCCAGCAGCCGGGAGACCCCGCCGCCGATGCCCGCGCCGCCTCCGGTGACGACCGCGACCTGACCGGCGAGGGGTTCGGGATCGAGCATGGGTGGTGCCTCCTCGGCGAATGTGACGATGCGTCAGATCTGCGCATGCTCCCCCAGCTCGCTCGCGAGGTCAACGGCGGAACGGGGAATGAACGATCATCCGGGTCGAGCCGCGGGCGGCGCCGCCCCGGATCGCGACCCACCCCGTCATGCGTTCGAATGGATACGAGAGAGTGTCCGGTCGGCATCCGCCGACCTCACACCGATTCGAGGGGATCACATGGACATCGCGGTCGAGGACGTTCCCGCACAGAACCGCTTCGAGGCCAGGGTCGACGGCGACCTGGCCGGCTTCGCCGAATACATGCTCACCGACACCCTGATCGTGTTCACCCACACCGAGGTGGACACGAGGTTCGAGGGCAAGGGCGTCGGCGGTGCACTCGTCCGCGGAGCGCTCGACCGGGTGCGCGCCGGCGAGCGCAAGGTCCTGCCGCTGTGCCCGTTCGTCAAGGCGTGGATCGGCAAGCACCCCGACTACTTCGACCTCGTCTACGACGCCCCGCCGAGCAAGGTCACGGACTGACCCGACGAACGGCCCCGGCCCGACCGCACACGCGCCCCGCGGAACCGGCATCGCCCCGGAGTCGGCCCGCCCGACGCCGGGGCCATGATGTCCGGATGACCTCGCTCCTGTTCGTGTGCACCGGCAACGCCACCCGCTCGGTGATCGCGGGCGAGCCGGCCCGGGCCGCCCGGCCCGAGTGGTCCGTGGCCACCGCCGGCACCTTCGTGGTCGAGGGCCTGCCGATCAGTTGGCGCACCCGCAGCGCTCTGACCGAGCTCGGCCTCCGGGCGCCCGGACACCGCAGCACCCAGCTCACCGACGCACACGTGGCCGCCGCCGACCTGGTGGTCGTCCAGGAGTACCAGCACGTCCGGTACATCCGCCGACACCACCGGCACGGCGCGGCCCGCACCGCGACGCTCAAACGCCTCGCCCGCGACCTGCCCGCCCCCGGCCCGGCCGACGAACCCCTGGCCCGCCGGCTCGCCGGGCTCGATCTCGGATCGGTCGAACTCGAACCGGACTGGGAGGACGTGGTCGACCCCGGCGGCGGCGAGGTCGCCGAATTCGTCGCGTGTGCGCACGAACTGGCCGCGCTGATGCACGATCTGCTCCCTCGGTTGGGCACCCGCGTGGCCTCACCGTAGGCTCGACTCCCGTGAACAGCCTGCGCATGATCGACACCTGGCCCGTCGGGAAGGCCGCCGCCGCCGTGATCACCCGGGACGGGGTGATCAAGGGCGAGCACGGTCCGGTGGACGAGCCGTTCCGACTCGCCTCGGTGACCAAGTTGCTCACCGCGTACGCGGCGCTCGCCGCGATCGAGGAGGGCGCGATCGAACCCGGGGACGCGGCGGGACCGCCCGGATCCACGATCCGCCATCTCCAGGCGCACACCTCGGGTCTGGCCTTCGACGAGGACCGCGTACTCGCCGCGCCCGGTCGCAAGCGGATCTACTCGAACACCGGCTTCAACCTGCTCGGGGCCACCATCGAGAAGGCGTGCGACATCCCCTTCGGCGAGTACGTCCGCCAGGCGGTCTTCGCGCCGCTGGGCATGACCGAGACCACCATCGGCGACTCCCCCGCGGCCGGCGGCGTGTCCACCGTGCGCGACCTGAGCCGATTCGCGGCCGAGCTGCTCGCACCGCGCCTGCTCGCCCCGGAGACCGTGGCCGAGGCCACCGGTGTGGTCTTCCCCGGACTGGACGGCGTGCTCCCGGGCTACGGCACCCGGCGGCCCAACGATTGGGGTCTGGGCTTCGAGATCCGCGGCACCAAGTCGCCGCACTGGACCGGGACCACCAACTCGCCCGCGACATACGGCCACTTCGGCGCGTGCGGCACGTTCCTGTGGGTGGACCCGGAGCTGGACGCGGCCTGCGTATGCCTGACCGACCGCGAGTTCGGCCCATGGGCCGCCGAGGTGTGGCCGGTGCTGAACGACGCGGTGGTCGCCGAACTGCGCTGATCCGCGGATTCGGCCAACCGGGCGGCCCGGAGCGGCAGTTCGTTCCGGGCGACGCGCGCCGAGTCACCCCTTCGCCCCGCCGGTCCTGCGCCGCCGCGGCGTCGGCGGCGCATACCGTCGAACCGTGTTGTTCTCCGTGCTCGCGGCACTGGCCGCCGCGCTCTGTTACGGCGTCGCGACCGTACTCCAGGCCCTGGGTGCGCGGCGCACCGCGAGCGCGAGCGGCCTCGACCCCAGGGTCTTGGTCCGGGCCCTGGGCCAGTGGCCCTTCGTGCTCGGCACCGGACTGGATCTGGCCGGGTACGTCTGCCAGTTCGTCGCGCTGCGCGAGCTGCCGATCTTCGCCGTCGAGGCCGCCCAGTCGGCCAACCTCGCGGTCACCGCGGTGCTGGCCGTCCCGGTCCTGGGCGCCCGGCTGCACGGCCGCGAGTGGGGCGCGGTCGCCGCCGTCTGCGCGGGCCTGGCCCTGCTCGGCGTCTCCGCGGGGCACGAGGGACCCGTCCACACCCACGCCGCGTTCCGCTGGTCGCTCCTGGGCTGCGTGGCGCTGCTCGGCCTGGCCGGCCGGCGCTGTGCGGGTATGCGCGAGCCTTGGCGCTCCCGCCTGCTCGGTCTGCTCTCCGGACTCGGATTCGGCCTGATCGCCCTGGCCACGCGCGTGCTCACCGACCTGTCCCCGTCCGCGCTGATCCGCGACCCGGCCGCCTACGCACTGCTCCTGGGCGCCGCGCTGACCTTCCTGCTGTACACGGTCGCGCTCCAGGGCGGTGTGGTCACCTCGGTGGCCGCCGCGCTGGTGGTCGGCGAGACCGTGCTGCCCGCCGCCGTCGGCCTGGTCTTCCTCGGCGACCACAGCAGGCCCGGCCCGTACGTCCCGCTCGCGCTGATCGGCTTCGTATTGGCCGTGGCCGGCGCGATCGCCCTCTCCCGGTTCGCCGAGGGCGAGACCGAGAGCGAGACCGAGGGTGCCAGAGAGCATGCCCGCTGAGCGGATTCGGGCGCGGCCCCATCCATGCCGACGGCTCCCGCCGACCGTGCGACGGGAGCCGATGCACCACGACCGATCGCGACCGGACGGCACTCGGTCGCGGCCCGATCACTCCTCGGGTTCGATGATCTGGTAGTCCAGCTCACCGATCGAATGCGCCAGTTCGGCCGGCGTGTACACGGCACCGTCGTACACGAACGCGGGCTCGATCGCGGTCTCGGTCAACCCCTCGGCGCTGGTGTCGAGCACGACGATGGCCCAGCCGATGACGGGGCACAAAACGGCCTCTTCGCCGGCCTTGGTCACCTCGACGTCCCAGCCGGGCTCGGCCGGGGCGAGACTGACGACGCTGCGGCGGGTGTAGCGCATGGCGGGACTCCTCGGCTGCACGGTAACCGGCGTTCGGCACCGGTCCGAACAAGCCTATGGTGCGGGTGTGACTGTTGGGATCACGGGGCGTGCACAGACGAATCGCCGGCGGCCCCGGACCACCCGCGGCCTCGACTCGTGTCGCGGTCCGGGAGTCGCTCGGACGGGCCGGGGAAGGAGTCCAGGAATGCCCGCGACCCCGCACCTGTTGTCAGGCACGTAGACACGGACAGACAGCACGGGGCACGAACGTTTGGGAGGACGCATGGCCACGGTCGCACTGACCAAGGAGAACTTCGAAGAGGTCGTATCCGGCGACGGGCTGACCGTGCTCGACTTCTGGGCATCGTGGTGCGGACCCTGCCGGTCCTTCGCGCCGACCTTCGAAAAGGTCTCGGAGGCGACCCCCGACGTGGTGTTCGCCAAGGTGGACACCGAGGCGGAAACCGATCTCGCGCAGGCGTTCTCGATCCAGTCCATCCCGACCGTGATGCTGGTCCGGGACGGCGTCGTGGTGTTCTCGCAGCCGGGCGCGCTCCCGGAGGCCGCGCTCGTCGACCTGATCAAGCAGGCGCAGGGGCTGGACATGGACGAGGTCAAGCGCAAGATCGCCGCCCAGGGCTGAGCACTTGCGGCCCCGCGCGGGACCGAGCACGTGGTCCCCGGGTGGGCCCGAACAAACTGCCCGGGAGCCCGTCGAAGGCGAGCCCGTCGCACAAGCCCGGAAGCCCGGCGGACCGAGGTCCGACGGGCTTCCGTGTCGCCTGCTCCAGGTAACCGGTTGCCGAACCGGGTTACCGAACCGCCTTGCCGCGCAACCGCGATGAGGCGGTCGAGAGGGGCCCATCCACTTCTCGTGGATCCTGATTGCGCGGTGCACGGCCCGACCTCGACCGCTCCTCCGCGTCTATCCGTTGTGGACCCCTCTCGCTCCTCCAAGTAGAACTCCACCGCCGCAATCTTGCAAAAGTTGCCGGATACCGGCCGATGGTTGCGAAGCGAACCGGCACACCGGGCACGGCGCTGCCGGTGGGGCGGTGCGCACCACGGACACCTCCGGCAATCGCCGCCACGCCACGCGGCGACCGGTCCGCCGACCCGACACCGCACCCGCACCGGCCCGCACCGGCTGCGACGCGGACGGGCAATCGTTCACAACCTCGGCGCCGGCGGCTCTTCCCGGTCGGGTGCCGGCCGGCCCGGGGATGCGACTCGGCCTGCGCGCAGATGTGCCCGCAGTGTGGCGATCTCCTCCCGCAGGCGCTCGGCCGATGTCCGGGACCGCGGGTCGGCGCGTGGGATTCGGGCGGCCACGAGGGCGAGTTGGGCGTCCTCGATCTCCCGGATCAGCACCCGTGCCGGTCGCGGACGCGGGCCGCCGCGAGCCTGTCGGCGGCCGTGTCGGCGCGGCAACAACGCGGCTTCCTCCGGCCGGATCGCACCGGTTGCCGCCTCCTCCGCGGCCACCTCCCGGAACCGGGCCAGGTAGTGCCGACGCGCGGTTCGGTAGACCAGCAGGGCGATCGCGAGGTTCACCGCGACCTTCACGATGCCGCGCCACCCGGGTAGGAACGGCGCGTTGAAGAGCCAGTGCATCCCCATCGCCGTCACCCAGCAACCGAGCGCGACCGCCACCCGTCGGGCCGGCGGCCGACCGTCGCGGGCGACCAGGTAGCCGACACCGGTGCCGGCCACCGCACTCATCGCCCAGTGCGACCCCCACCCGGTGATCCCCACCCGGGCCGCGAACGACGCGTCCACCGACGCACCGGGATCGGTCGCGCCGTCCAGCAGGATGGTGTTCAGCGCGTACAGCAGGTTCTCCACCGCCTGGAAGCCCAGGCCGACCAGGGCTCCGTACACCCAGCCGTCGATCGGCGCGCGGATCGCGCGCGAGGCGATCAGCGCGAGTATCAGCACGCCGCACACCTTGAGCGTCTCCTCGTTGAACGGCGCGGTCGACGCGGCGCCCCACCTGTCGGCGAAGTCGACGCCCCGGGTCTTCGCCCAGATCCCGCCGAGACCGCTGTTGGCCAGGATCGCGCAGCCGGTCGCGGCGGTCATCCCCCAGCCGACACACATCAGCGAGGTCGCGTGCGCGGGCGCCACGACCGGGCGGAACCGGCGGGGCAGCAGGTAGCCGACGCCGAGGGTGAGCAGGAGCAGAAAGCCCGCGAGCGCGGCCGCCGCCGGGAACACCCGGACCACGTCCCGGTATTCGTAGCCGATCACACCGAGGCCGAACAGGCACGCGAGCAGTGCCACCGTCGCGGCGACCGGTGCGAGGCGCTCGCCGGCCGGCCGGACCCCGACAGCGCTCACGCCGCCGCCTCGGTGAACGTCAGCGACCGCATCACGTCCCGTACCGGCAGCCATTCCGGATCGGTGCTGTCCGGCGGCGCGAGCGCGATCAACCGGATCGCGAACGCGTCGTCGGGGCCCGGATAGATCACCGCCCGTCCGGTGTCACCGCCCCGGGTCAGCGTGCCGGCCATGCCCTGCGCGCCGGCGTCGGCGACCACCGGCCCCGGCGGGCCGAGCCGGGCGTGCCGGTCGGCGACCCGGACCGTCTCGCGCAGCCCGCTCCACAACGCGTCCGCGTCGTCGCTCCGAGGCAGTGAGATGTACGCGACCGACAGGTCGACGTCGCCGTGCCGCAGCACGAACACCCGCGAGGGGGTGGTCGCCGCCTGGTCCAGCGTCCACCCGGAGCCGACCCGGAACCAGGCACGATGGTGCTCGTCCGGCCCGACTCGAAACACCGTGCCCGCCGTGACCCGCTCGTCGCCGGCGATCCACGACCCGATCAGCGGCCACCCGCCGGCGAGCAGCACCAAGACGGCGGCAACCGCAAGCGGCCCCCACCAACGAGCCCGCCGCGGCCCGGAGCGGATGCGGGCGTCGGTCATGTCTCCAACGTCCGACGAACCCCGGGATTCCGCCCGACGAACATCGGCCGTCGGGCGGAATCGGTCCCTCGAAAGGGTTGGCCGAACCGCCGGGGTGGTTAGGCCCTGCCGCCGAACCCGACCGGGGTCAGAGGCCGAACTCGACCGGCGCGAGGTCGAGTGCGAAGCACGCGTCCCGCACGACGGCCTGCTCGGTCTTGTCGAAGTGGCCGTCGGCGCCGCCGATGACGATGCCGATCTGGATCACCGCGCGCGCCTCGGTCGGCTTCTTCTTGACCTTGCCGATGTCCTGGAGCAGGGACACCTTGCCCAGCTCGAAGTCGGCGGTGAGCTTGGCCAGGTAGGCCTCGAAGCGCTGCTCCAGGTCGCTCGCGGCGAAGTTGCGCAGCACGTCGTTGGTGGTGATCAGCGCGGTGACGCGCTGCCGCTCGGCCGGGTCGATCGAGCCGTCGGCCGCGGCCACCAGCGCGCAGATCGCCATGCTCGCGTCCCGGAAGCCGCCGCTCTTCAGCTCGTTCTTCTTCGCCTCCAACTGTCCCTGCATCGTCTGGGCCGACTGCTTGAACTTGTCCCACAGAGCCATCGAGGTCCCCTGTCCCGCGCACACGCACGCACGCTTCGAGCCGTTTATCTACAGACCCGTAGAAGATACCTCTCCCCCACAACGCTTGCAGAATCCATTCGCCAACCCGCCGGCGCCCCCGCCCCGAACAATGCGATCACTCGAAATCCGAGGTGTCGCCGTCGGGACCGCCGGCGCGACGAGTGCGCGGCTCAGCCGGTCAGGGCGCTCTTGGCCTTCCACTGGGCGTAGGTCAGTTGCCAGTTGCCGAAGCCGTTGCCGGGTTCGGTGGCCTCGGTGTTGGTCGAGCCCTTGACCACGACCGGGTCGCCGACCTGGACCCGGTTGTAGAACCACTCGGCGTCCGCGACGGTCATCCCGACGCAGCCGTGGCTGGTGTTCGCGACGCCGATGTTGGCGGTGTTCCACGCGGCCGAGTGGAAGAAGGTGCCGGAGGAGGTGAAGTGCACCACCCACGGGACGTCCGGGAGGTTGTAGCTGTCCCCGAGGCCGACCGTGGTCGAGTCGAGCGTTTCCTTGGCGTTCTTGTTCAGGATCACGTGCGTGCCGCCGCGGGTGGGGAACTCGCTCGAACCGGCCGACATCTTGATCGTCTTGACCGCCACGCCGTCCTCGATCACGGTCAGCCGATGCTTGGGGACGTCCACCTCGACGACCCGATTCGTGCCGACCGTGAAGGTGCTCTCGTAGTCGCGGGCGAAGTACGTGCCCGGGGCGCTGGCCACGCCCGCCAGGTTCGCGTTCAGGTTGATCCTGGTGCCGCTCGGCCAGAACTCGCGCGGCCGCCAGTCGACCCGGTCCTTGCCGGACTGGTCCTTGGTCCAACCCCACGAGCCCTCGACGTTCGGGGTCGTGGTGACCTTGAGGTTGCGCTCGACCTCGGCCTTGTCCTTGACCGCGTGGTCGAACATGATCGACACCGGCTGGCCGACGCCGAACGTGCCGCCGTTGGCCGGCCGCAGGGTGACCTTGTTCACGATGTCGGCCTTGAGCGTGCCGAACCGGCTGGTGGCCGCGGCGGTCTCCACGCCCTT
The DNA here is from genome assembly GCF_044458105.1 of Embleya sp. NPDC050493. Classification (NCBI taxonomy): domain Bacteria; kingdom Bacillati; phylum Actinomycetota; class Actinomycetes; order Kitasatosporales; family Streptomycetaceae; genus Embleya; species Embleya sp. NPDC050493. The sequence goes on along the minus strand of NZ_JBITHP010000005.1, from coordinate 505,092 downwards.
CTTGTCACGCGTGGTGGCGGTCACCGTGTAGGCCGCGCCCGGCACGGTCCGCGTGGTCGAGGTCCAGGTACGCCCGTCCGGCGCCACCGTGCCCTCGATCGCCCGGTTCTGCGCGTCCACGACCCGCACCGATCCCAGTGTTCCGGAGTCCGCGGTCACCGTGATCGGCTTGCCCGGCACGACCCCCTGGGTGCCGTCCACCGGATCCACGCTCACCCGCGCCGGTGTGTCCTTCGCCTCATTTTCGCCCGAGCCCGGCTGCGCCTGTGCCGCATCCGACTTCGTCGCCTTGTCGGACCCTCCCGAGCCGCACCCCGTGAGCAGTACGGCAGCCGCGGCAAGCGGCAGCGCGACCACGCGAATTCCCTTGCGGGAGCCGGATATCAGGGGCTTTCGCACGTGTGGACCTCACGAACTTGGACGACCGGGGATCGTTCAACAGTAACAATGCGGATCAATTCCCCATGCCCGTGGGCGATGTGACGGTGTCGACACCGCTCCGACGCAACCGATCCCCCGCCACGACACGAAGCCGCGCCCGGGAAAATCCCGGACGCGGCTTCGGAGTTGCCGATCGTGCGCAGGCCGCCCGCCGATCGACCGGCGGGTGCCGACTACGCGGCAGCGGTACGCCGGCGCGGGGCGCCGCCGCCGGCGGCGGAACCACCGGTACGGGCCGAGGAGGCACCGGCCGCGGTGGACGGACGACGTCCGGTGCCGCTGCCGCCACCCTGACCGGGACGACGACCGCGACCGCGGCCACCGGCCGAGCCACCGCGACGCGGGGTCTCGGAGACCGGCGAGGAGATCACGACCGGGATGCCCGAGGGCACCTGCGCGCCGGTGACGCGGGTGAGCTCCTCGTCGCCCGAGCGGACCTGGATGGTCGACGCCTCGATGCCGGCGATCATCATCAGGCGGGCCATCTCCCGGCGCTGGTTCGGCGTGACCAGCGTCACGACGCTGCCCGACTCGCCGGCGCGGGCGGTACGACCGCCGCGGTGCAGGTAGTCCTTGTGGTCGGTCGGCGGGTCGATGTTGACGACCAGGTCCAGACCGTCCACGTGGATCCCGCGCGCCGCGACGTTGGTCGCGATCAGCGCGGTGACGTGCCCGCTCTTGAACTGCTCCAGGGTGCGGGTGCGCTGCGGCTGGGACTTGCCGCCGTGCAGCGCCGCGGCGCGGACGCCGCTCTGCAACATCTGGCGGGTGAGCCGGTCCACCGCGTGCTTGGTGTCCATGAACATGATCACCCGGCCCTCACGCGCCGCGATGTGCGTCGCGGCGGTGTGCTTGTCGGCCTCGGTCACGTGCAGCACGTGGTGCTCCATCGTGGTGACCGCACCCTGCGAGGGGTCGACCGAGTGCACGACCGGGTCGGACAGGAAGCGCTTGACCAGGCGGTCGACGTTGCGGTCGAGCGTGGCCGAGAACAACATCCGCTGACCGTCCGGCTGCACCTGGTCGAGCAGCGCGGTGACCTGCGGCATGAAGCCCATGTCGGCCATCTGGTCGGCCTCGTCGAGCACCGTGATGCCGACCGCGTCCAGTCGCGCGTCGCCGCGGTCGATCAGGTCCTTGAGGCGACCCGGAGTGGCCACCACGACCTCGGCGCCGTTGCGCAGCGAGCTGGCCTGACGGCCGATCGACATGCCGCCGACGACCGTGGTCATCCGCAGCTGGACCGAGTTGGCGTACGGCATCAGCGCGTCGGTGACCTGCTGCGCGAGTTCGCGGGTGGGCACCAGGACCAGGGCGAGCGGCTGCTTGCTCTCGGCCCGCCGACCGGCGATCCGGGCGAGCAGCGCGAGGCCGAACGCGAGCGTCTTGCCCGAGCCGGTCCGACCGCGACCGAGCACGTCCCGGCCGACCAGCGCGTTGGGCAGCGTGGCCGCCTGGATCGGGAACGGCTCGGTGACACCCTGACGGGTGAGCGCGGACAGCAGCGGCTTGGGCATGTCCAGCTCGGCGAACGCGTCCACCGCGGGCAGCGACGGCGTGGTGCTGACCGGCAGCGCGAACTCGGCCACGGGACCCGCGGTCATCGGCTTGCGACGGTTGCCCGACGGGGCGCCGCCACGGCCGCGGCCGCCGCCGGAGCCACCGCCGTAGCCGCCACTGCGGCCGGAGGCGCTGCCGCCGGTGCGGCTGTATCGGTCGTTGGAACGGGGGGTGCGATTCATGGAGAACCTTCCTCGATGCGGCGCGTATCGAGGACGTCTCCGCGGCATGACGCCGCACAAGGAGTCGCAAGAACGAGCCGGACTAGCTGAAAAAGAACCGACGTGGTGACTCGGGTCACTCGCGTCGAGATAGTGCGCAACGGTCGGGCGCCTGCCGAAGAGCGGCGGCCGATGTGCCGGACCGTGCGAGGCCGCGCGACGAGGTCGCGTCGGGCAGGGTCCTGATCGGCGGACATGGAGCGTCCGCCTGGGGTGGTGCACCGTGGCCTTCCCGGTCGGAAGGACCGCCGCCCCGGAGGGGGCCGCCGGCCACGGGAAGGGCCCGCACCTTGCGGCGCGGGCCCTCGCTGCGCGGCCGAGGCCACGCCCATGAGACAGGTCAGACGATGTTGATGTTCTCCGCCTGCGGGCCCTTCTGGCCCTGCGTGACGTCGAAGGAGACCTTCTGGCCCTCCTGCAGCTCACGGAAGCCCTGAGCGTTGATGTTCGAGTAGTGGGCGAAGACGTCGGGGCCGCCACCGTCCTGCTCGATGAAGCCGAAGCCCTTTTCGCCGTTGAACCACTTCACGGTGCCAGTAGCCACGTATCTTCCCCTTCGGGGCAGTACCGGGATCTCGCACCCTGCGAAACCCGAATCGTTGCTGATTACCCCGCCCGGAGTTGGACACCGGAAAAACAAAAGTGCACCTGTTGGCTACAACCAGCAGGCGCACAGAAAATTCCATGGGAACCACAGCAGCAATTAACGTTAGCACGCCGGACGACCCGGCCGGCGGGATCCTCTCGATCTTGTGCCGGCCGCATGCTCGGACACCGGGTGCGACCATGGACGCTCCGCCGGTCTCCCGGCCGACCTCCCAGCCTCCCGAAGGGTTCGCGTGTCCTCCTCCGACTTCCCCGCGTCCGACGACTCGGCCCAGCCGATCTCCCTCTCCACCATCGGCAACCCCCTCACCCTGGAGGACGTCAGCGCGGGCGGCGGCTGCGGCGACGGGTGCGGGTGCTCCGGCGGCGGCATCGACATCGACGCCGACCTGCTCGACGCGTTCGTCACCGAGCAGGTGCTGGTCCGCCTGGAGTCCGAACCGGCCTTCGTCGCCCGGTCCATCGCGGCGCTCGCCGCCGGTGACGACCTCGATGCCGAACTGGCCGAGGAGATCGAAGAGTTGGAGTCCGACCCGGTCCTGCTCCTGGACGTGCTCGGGGCCACCCGGGAGACCCTGCCGGACATGGAGTCCGACGCTGTGGTGCTGCTCTTCCGCTACGTCATCGACCACGTGGCACTCGGCCCGGAGGAACTGCCGCTGGAGGAGCGCGTGCAGATCGAGTGGCGGGTGCCGCCGGTTCAGGTCTGACCCGAACGCGCCCCGCCCGGCTGCGCCGGCCCGTTCCCGGCGACCTCCGGGAGCGGGTCCGCGGTCGGCGGGAGCGCGGCATCGGCCGGCGCCGCGTCCGGCGCCGCCGGCCGCAGCCGTCCCGAGAACAGGTAGCCGGACCCGAGGCCGATCAGCGCCGCCGAGACGTGCCCGATCGTGGTGAAGTCCGGCAGATCGCCGTACCACCGCACGGACGAGAACGGGTACAGCAGGCACCCGAGGGCCCACCAGGGCCGCAGCCGCCCGGGCAGCAGCGGCGTGATCGCCGCTATGGCCGCCATCGAGGCGTAGCTCACCCCGTAGTCGAGCGTGTACCGGGTTTCCGGTGGATAGGTCCCGGCGTCGATCGCCACGATCAGCACCACCGCTGTGACGAGCGTCGCACCCACGTGTCCGAGCACGGTGACGCCGACCGCCCGCAGTGTGCCGACCCGCTGCTCCAGGTACGCCATGCACACGCCGAGTCCGAACCCGATCGTCAGCACGTTGCCGGCCAGGGTGCCGTGCACGTCCGCGACCATCAGGCTGCCCGCCATCGCGCGCAACGGGTGATGGTGCAGGTTGTCGAGGTTCGTGCTGATGTCGTCAAGGAGCCGATCGGCGTCGGTCTCGGACATGAGCCGTCCGACCACGACGCCGGTGATCGCGAGCAGGATCAGGACGGCGAACGTCGCCGGGCTGCGTCGCGGGTATCCGACCAGATCGCGCAGATGGCTCGCGGGGTTCCGACTCACGGTGCGATTCTCCCAGGGCCGGCGCGGGGACGCGGCGCGGAACCACCATGCTGCGTCACGGAGCCGGGTCGCCGCGGCTCGGCCCCGGACCGGGGCGGCCGACGGTTCGGTGGGCGCCGAAACGACCCACCCCTACCGTCGTGCTCGAAAGCGCGTCCGCCACCGGCGAACGCTTCGGCAGCGGCCGACCCGGGCCGCCGGCACAGGGGGGTCCGCACGATGTCGGATACACGTCTTCACCCGGCGACCGGCGGCAACCGGCGCGCCGTGGCGGCGGCCGCCGCCACGGTCGTGTTCTGGGCGTCCGCGTTCGTGTCCATCCGCAGCGCGGGCGCGCACTTCGCGCCCGGCGCGCTGGCCCTGGGCCGGATGCTCGCCGGTTCGATGGTGCTCGGCGCGATCCTGCTGATCCGCCGCGAGGGTCTCCCGCCGCGTGCCGCGTGGCCCGGCATCCTGCTCTCCGGGGTGTTGTGGTTCGGCCTGTACATGGTGGTGCTCAATTGGGGCGAGCGCGAGGTGGACGCGGGCACCGCGGCGATGGTGGTCAACATCGGCCCGATCGCGATCGCGCTGCTCGGCGGCTGGTTGCTCGAGGAGGGCTTCGCGCCGCGCCTGCTGGCCGGCATCGGCGTCTCCTTCGCGGGCGCGGTCGTGGTGGGCGTCTCGATGTCCGACGGCGGCGGAGCCCCGCTGCTGGGCGTGGGCCTGTGCGTGCTCGCCGCGTTGTCGTACGCGGCCGGCGTGGTCGCCCAAAAGCCCGCGCTGCGGCACACCTCCGCGCTCCGGGTCACCGCGTACGGCTGCTTCGTCGGCACGGTGTGCTGCCTGCCGTTCGCCGGCCAACTGGTCGAGCAGACCGCCGACGCGCCGCTCTCGGCCACGCTCAACGTGATCTACCTGGGCGTCTTTCCCACCGCGCTGGGCTTCACCACGTGGGCGTACGCATTGGCCCGCACCACCGCGGGCCGGATGGGCAGTACGACGTACGCGGTGCCGGCCATCGTGGTGCTGCTCGCCTGGGTGTTCCTGAGCGAGGTGCCCGGCCCGCTGACCTTCGTCGGCGGTGCGTTGTGCCTGGCCGGCGTCGCGGTCTCGCGGGGCGGCGCCCGGCGGCCGGCCGACGGGCGCGACCCGAAGGCCGCCGATCGGCCGCCGGTGGGGCAGGATCTCCCCGACGGTGACCGGACGAGGGAGATGTCGTGACAGCGGTGGGTCGGGTCCTGGCGGACCGGTACGAGCTCCTGGAGCAGCGCGGTCGCGGTGGCCTCGGTCGGGTGTGGGCGGCGCGCGACCGCACCGAATCCCGCGACGTCGCGGTCAAGCTGCTGCACGGCCCGCCGGACGCGGAGGCCGCGGCGCTGTTCGTGCGCGAGGCGCGCACCGCGGTGGCGCCGGGGCATCCGGGCCTGGTCGCCGTCCTCGACGTCGGGCAGGACACGGACGGCACGCCGTTCCTGGTCACCGAGTTGCTCGCCGGTCGTGACCTGCGGGCGACGCTGCGCGCGGGCCTGCCGGAGCCGGCGACCGTGTCGGCGTGGGCGACGCAGGTGTGTGCCGCGCTCGGGCACGCGCACCGGGCCGGTCTGGTGCACGGCGACCTCAAGCCCACGGATCTGTTCGTGGGCGAGGACGGCCGGGTGCGGGTGCTCGACCTCGGCCTGGCCGGGCACCTCGCGGCGGTCGCCGCGACCGGCACGCGCCTGCTGGGCACACTCGCCTACACCGCACCGGAGCGGCTGCGCGGGCATCCCGCCGATCCGCGCTCGGACCTGTACGCCCTGGGCTGCGTGCTCTACGAACTGCTCACCGGGACACCGCCGTTCGGCACCGCCGACGTCGCCGCCACGGTGTACGCCCAGCTCGACGCGATTCCGGAACCGCCCGAGCGGCGCCGTGCGGACGTACCGGCGCAGCTGAGCCGGCTGGTCCTGGACCTGCTGGCGAAGGACCCTGCGCGGCGCCCGGCCGACGCGGCCGCGGTCGCCGCGCGGCTGGCCGAAACGCCCCCGGTGGCCCCGGCGGACCGGCCGCGGCCGCCCGTCGCACCACCGCTGATGCCGGCTCCGCCGGTACCGCCCCCGGCCGCCCCGCCGCAGCCCCCGCTCGGCCCGCCCCCGGCGGCTCCGTTCCCGACCCCCGTCGCGGCGCCGTTCCCGACCCCCCTGGCGGCCTCCGGCGAGGACGAGGAGCCGCAGCTGCGTCGGGCGGCGGCGGCCGGCGATCCGGACGCCGCCGTGCAACTGGCCTACCACCTCGCCGACACCGGCCGCGAGACCGAGGCCGAGGCGCTGTACCGGGAGGCGCTGGCCCGCGACCACCCGGAGGCCGCCAACGACCTCGCCGACCTGCTCGCGGCCCACGACCGAGCCGGCGAGGCCGAGGAGTTGTATCGCCGTGCGTTGGCACAGGGCCACCCGGACGCCGCGAACAATCTGGGCCGCCTGCTGGTGCGGCTCGGTCGGGCGCCGGAGGCCGAGATGCTCTTCCGGCACGCGTCCGCACACGGCCACGACGACGCGGCGAACAACCTCGGCCTGCTCCTGGCCGGCTCCGGCCGCCCGGACGAGGCCGAGCAGTTGTTCCGGCACGTCTATGCGCAGGGCCATCCGGACGCCGCGGTCAACCTGGCCGGGTTGCTGGGTGCACGCGGCCGGTTGAAGGAGGCGGAGAAGCTCTACCGCCGCGCCTGCACCGAGGGCCACCCGGACGCCGCGCTCGGCCTCGCCGTCCTGCTGGAGCGGCGCGGGCGCACCCGCGAGGCGGAGGAGATGTACCGCCGCGCCCTGGCCGAGGGGCACCCGGCGGCGGCCGGTCGACTCGCCCACTTCCTCGATGCCCACGGGCGCGGGCAGGAAGCGATGTGGCTGCGCTCGTAGCACCGACGTGTGGCGGCGGGCCGGATCGTGCCCGTCCGGCCCGCGGGTGCTCGTGTCGCCGCCGGGTGCACCCGCCGCGGCGCCGATTCGCCGAGTGCGGAAATCCGCCACGCACGAGACCCCGGTCGGGTCCGTGCGTGGCGGATGGTGTGCTCGCGCTACGTCGTCGGGTCGTCGCGTTCGGCGCCGGGGCGCGAGGCGCCGGTGCCCATGCCGGTGCGGCGGCGTTCGTCCCGGGCTCGCCATTCGGAGACCGTCTCGTCCCGGTCGTAGCCCTGGGCGGCGTCCCAGCGCACGGTCAGTGCGAACAGGACGACCAGGTCGAGCCCGATCACGATGCTGGACCAGGCCGGGTGCGCGGCCAGGAAGCCGATCTCGCCGATGATGTTCAACATCACCAGGAACGTACCGACCACACGGGCCCAGGTCGCTCCGGTGAGCAGCCCTCCACCCACGAGCAGTTGCAACCCGCCGAAGATCAGCAGGATGACGCCCCACGTGTTGTAGTTCCACACCAGGAGTTCACCGGAACGGGTGACGAAGTACCCGTCCGAGAACAGTGCCGTGAACCCCTGGAAGAGGTTGAGGACACCCAGGACGAGCAGGGTGCATCCGGCGAAAGCCACCCACCCGGACCAAGCGCTCGACCTGCGGGTTGTGCTGTTCATGGCCTACTCCCAACCCCGGCCGGGCGGCCGGGAAGGTTTTGCCTCGTACCGATTGCCGGCCGTCGCGGGGACCCGCGACCTTGCAAGTCGGCCTTCTCGCACCTTGGCACGGCTTGACACGCTTTGCACCTTTTGCCGAATAGGAGTGGATATCCGGATTTGATGGAACCCGCCCCGGGACACCTGGTCACGAGCGGGGAGGACGACACCGATGTCCGAGTCAGCGCCCGAGTCGGGCAAGCGAACCGGGGGCCGGCACCGGTGGCGGGTCGCCGTGGCGTCCGTACTGGTGGCCCTGGCCTGCATCCTCACCCCGGTCGCGGTGACGGCCGCATGGGCGGACGACGAGGTCGACGACACCGATCGTTTCGTGGCCACACTGGGGCCGCTGTCCTCGGACCCGGCCGTCCAGGCCGAGGTCGCGGATCGGGTGGCCGCAGCCGTCGTGCAGGCGGTGGACGTGGGCAGCCTGACCGACGCGCTGCGCCAGGCGCTCGGGCTTGACCTCGACGACGGGTCGGGGCCGTTCTCCGGATCGTTGCAGAGCCTGCTCAGGGGTGTGACCGATCAGGCCACACGCGCGTTCGTCACGACCGACGCGTTCGACCTCGTGTGGCGTGACGCGCTCCGGATCGCACACGCCTCCGCGCTGCGCGCGCTGGAGGGCAAGGACGACGCCACGGTGACCACGTCGGGCGGCGAGGTGGTCCTGGACCTGGGTCCGATGGTGGACCGGGTCCGGCAGAGCCTGGTGGATCGGGGCTTCTCGATCGCGACGAACATCCCGAGCACCGAGCAGCGGTTCGTCCTGCTGCACCGCGACGGGCTGCGCAAGGGTCAGGACGCGTTCCGGTTCCTGGAAACCGCGGGCACCTGGCTGCCGATCCTGGTGGTGGTGCTGTTCGTCGTGGGCGTCTGCGTCGCACCGCGTCGCCGCCCGGTGCTCATGTGGGCGGGTCTGGGCACCCTGCTGGCCCTGCTCGTGCTCGCCATCGGGCTCGTCGTCGCCCGCCGGTACTACCTGGACGAGTTGCCCCGGGAGGTCTCCCGGGACGCGGCGGCGGCGGTCTTCGACGCACTGGTGCGCTTCCTGCGCGAGACCACCCGCACCCTCGCGGTGATCGCCGCGGCGATCGCGGTCGCCGCCTTCCTGGTCGGCCCCGCGCCGCCCGCCCCGGGCATCCGACGCGCCCTGGCCGCCGGTCCCGACGCGGCGGGCGGCGCGCTGGCCCGGACCGGCCTGGGCACCGGATCGGTGGGCCGCTTCGTGGCCGCGCGGCGGGGCCCGGTCTACACCGCGGTGGGCTTGCTCGGCGGCATCCGGCTGGTCTCGTGGAACCACCCGACGTGGTCCTCGGTGCTCCTGATCGTGGCGGTCGCCCTGGCCGTCGTGGCGCTTCTGGAGGTGGTCGCGGCGGCCGGGAGCGGCAGGCCGGCCTGAGACCTCGTCCGGCTGCGCGGCGGTGGTCTTCGCGCGGGCCGGGCGCACCCGAGGCGCCGCGGCACATCGACCCGCCTCAGGTCTGACCCGGCGTCTGTCCGGTGCGCCGGAATTCCGACGGCGACTGCTGGACCCGGCGGGAGAACAGCCGGGCGAAGTAGGCCGGGTCGTCGTAGCCGACGTTGCGGGCCACCTCGTGGATGGACTGGTCGGTGGCCAGGAGCAGGCGCTTGGCCCGGGACAACCGGGTGCGCACGATGTACTCCTTGGGCGTGGTGCCGGTCACGCGCTGCATCTCGCTGCGCAGGCCCGCCTCGTCCAGGCCCAGCCGCCGGGCGTGCTCGCCGACGGTGAGCGGCTCGGTGGCGTGCTCGTCGAAGTAGCGGACCACGCGCGAGCCGTCCTCGTCGACCCGGATCGTCTTCAGGTCGATGATCAACTGGTGCACGATCGCGGAGGTGACCACCTCGCGGTTGGGCGCCCCCGGCTCCACCGCGGTCAGCAACCGGTCGAAGCCCTGGCGCAGCGGCCGCACCCCGCCCAACGACATCACCGGCTCGGCCCGATCCAGAAAACCCAGGTCCTCGTACGCCGCGGCGGTCGGACCGTCGAACAGCACCCAGTGCTCGCGCCATCCGGTGGGGTCGGGGCTGTAGGAGTGGTACTCGCCGGGGAAGAGCAGGAAGGCCGCCGGCGCCTGGACCGGGATCCGCGGCGCGTGCCGGTTGCCGGAGCGGAACCAGCCCGATCCGCCGGTGATCAGGGTGAGTTGGTAGCAGCCCAGCACCCGGCCCTCGAACTGCATCGCGGTGACCTGCTGCCAGCCCACGCCCAGGCACACCAGACCGAGCCGCTGGTGCTCCTTGGCGGGCGTGAGGTAGCGCGCGAAGATCATGGTGCGCCGATCGTACGGCGGCGAGCGAGGGGCGCGCAGGGGTTGTTCACGCCTTCACTCCGCCCGCCACCAGATCGGTGCGCCAGAAGCGCTGGAGCGACCAGAACGCGGCGACCAGCGGAATCACCGACACCAGCGCACCGACTACGACCAGGTTGGCGTGCGGTTGGGTGAGGTCGCTGTTCCACGCGTTCAGGCCCAGTGTGACCGGCCACAGGTGCTGGTCGTTGAGCGTGATCAGGGGCAGGAAGAAGTTGTTCCAGACCGCGACCAGTTGGAACAGGAAGATGGTCACCAGTGCGGGTGACATGATCCGCAGGCCGATGGTCCGAAAGATCCGGAACTCGCTCGCGCCGTCCAGGCGGGCCGCCTCGATCAGTTCGTCCGGCACCGACGCCTCGGCGTAGGTCTTGGCCAGGAACACGCCGAACGGGCTCACCGTGGCGGGCAGCAGTACCGCCCAGATCGTGTCGACCAGGTGCACCTTGGAGAGCATCAGGTAGATCGGCAGCGCGAGCATCGGGGTCGGAATCAGCACCGCGCCCAGGATCACCGAGAAGATCGCACCCCGGCCGCGGAACCGGTACTTGGCCAGTGCGTAGCCGGCCATCCCGGCCAGCAGGGTGGCCACCACGCCGCCGCCGACCGCGTACAGCACCGAGTTGAACACCCAGCGCAGGAAGATGCCGCCGTCCTCGGTGAAGAGTTGGCGCAGGTTGGCGCCCAGGTTCCAATCGGCGAACCAGAATCCGTTGCTGCCGAACACGTCGCTGGAGGACTTGGTCGAGGAGACCAGCAGCCACCACACCGGCATCAGGAAGTAGGTCGCCACCAGGAACAGGAACGAGGTGGTCAACACCTGCGAACGCATCGGCGTGCTGCGGCCCTTGCCCACCTTCGGGGCGGGCTGCGGCGCCCGATCGCGGACCGGGCTCGCGGGCGGGGTGGTCAGCGTCGTCACAGCGAGGACCTGCCGTTCGTGAGCCGGGCGGAGAGCTTGAGGACCGCGAAGGACAACACGCACGTGCCCAGGGCGAGCAGCACCGAGACGGCGGCGCCCTGGCCGTAGTCGTTGTTCTCGACGGCCTTGTGGTACGCGGACATGATCGGGGTGTAGTCCGCGTCCACGGACGAGGTCAGCGGTCGCAACACGCGCGGTTCGGTGTAGAGCTGGAGCGTGCCGATCACCGAGAACACGGTGGTGAGTGCGATCGCCGGGGCCACCAGCGGCACCTTGATCCGCCACGCGGTGCGCCACGGGCCGCACCCGTCCAACTCGGCCGCCTCGTACAGCTCTTGCGGGATGGCCTGGAGCGCGGAGTAGATGACCAGCATGTTGTAGCCGGTCCAGGTCCAGGTGACCACGTTCGCGATCGACCACAACACGGCGTCCTCGCCGAGGAAGTCGGAGGGCAGGCCGACCGCGTCGAGCATGCCGACCACCGGGCTGGAGCGCGGCATGTAGAGGAAGGCCCACAGGATGGTGGCGATCACGCCGGGGATCGCGTAGGGCAGGAAGTACGCGGTGCGGAAGAAGCCCTTGAGCCGGGCCGACTTCGCGTCCAGGAGCAGGGCGAGCACCAGCGCGAGGCCGAGCATCACCGGCACCTGCACCACGCCGAACAGCAGCACCCTGCCCACGCCGTGCCACAGCGCGTCGTCGTGCAGCGCCTTGGTGTAGTTCTCGAATCCCGCGTACACCCGCTTCGGCGGGGTCAGGCCCAGGCCGGAGCGCTGCATCTTGTGCAGGCTCTCGACGATCGCGTAGCCGACGGGGACCGCGTACATAGCGGCGAACAACACGCCGAACGGCGCGAGGAACATCAAGGGTGCGGACCGCCGGCGCTTGCGCCGCGGGATCGGTGCGCTCAAGGGCGGGCTCCCGGTGGATGGCTCGGGTGGAACGGGGTGGAGTGGTACGAGGTGGAGTGCTGCGGGGCCGACGGCGGCATGCCCCGCCGTCGCGCGCGGGTGACGCGCGGACGGCGGGACACGGGCGAACTGCCTGCGGCGTCGGGGGTGGTGACGGCGGGTCAGCCCGCGGCGGCCTTCAGGCCCTTGTCCTGGATGGCCTTGATCGTGGTGCCCTGGACGCCGGTCAGCGCGTCGGCGAGCCTGCCGTTGCCGGCGCCGGCCTTGCCGACCCGGTCGGTCAGGTCGGCGGAGACCTGGGTCATCGTGGGACCCCACTGCCAGCCGGCCGGGGCCTGGGCGGCGGACTCCTTGAAGATGTCGTAGATCTTCGTGTTGCCGAAGTACGCGGACGGCTGCTGCATCGCGTCCAGGCTCGCGCCGGACGTGGCGGCCGGGTAGATGCCCGCGTCCTTGACCAGGGTGGTCAGGCTCGCGGTGTCGCTGCTCATCCAGTCCGCGAAGGCGACCGCGGCCTTGGTGTTCTTGCAGCCCTTGAGCACGGCGGTGCCGGAGCCGCCGATGTTGCCGGTGGTCTTGCCGTTCGCGTCCCACTGCGGCATCGGCGCGACCGCCCACTTGCCCGCCGCGTCCTTGGCGTTCTCCTCCAGCAGCGCGGTGAACCACACCGGGCCGACGTAGCTGGCCACGCTGCCGTCACCGAACCGCTTGTACCAGTCGGGGGTGAAGGTCGGGTCCGACGAGACGACCTTCTTGTCCAGCAACTGCTGCCAGTACTGGGTGACCTTCTGCGTGCCCGGCTCGGTCAGCGAGACCTTCCAGGTGTCGCCCTCGGGCTTGAACCAGCTGCCGCCGTTCTGCCAGGCCATGCCCGCGTACCACCACGGGTCGTTGCCGCCGAAGGCCGAGTAGGCCACCGCGGGGTCGGCCGCGTGCACCTTGTCGGCCTGCTGCGCGAACTCGTCCCAGGTCTTGGGCGCGGTCAGGCCGTTCCTGGCGAACACGTCGGTGCGGTAGAACATCGCCACCGGGCCGGTGTCCACCGGGATCCCGTAGGTCTTGCCCGCCACGCTCATCTGCGACCAGGCGCCGGCCGAGTACTTGGACTTGACCGCCGCGGCGTCCTTGTCCACGTCCTGGAGCGCGCCCTCGACCAGGAAGCTGGGCAGCGTCTCGTAGCCCATCTGCGCCAGGCACGGCGCGTTGTTCGCCTTCACCGCGGCGAGCATCTTGGCGTAGCCGCCCTTGGAGCCCGGCTCGACCTTGTTGTAGTTGACGTGGATGTCGGGGTGTGCGGCGTTGAACGCGGTCACGGCCTTCTCGTAGGCCGGGTTCCAGCCCCAGAAGTCGAGCTGGGCGGTGCCGCCGCCCTGGCCGCCGGGTGCCTTGTCGCCCTGTGCCGCCTTGTCGGTCCTGGCATCGGAGTCCGAGTCGGAACCGCAGGCGGTGAGCGCGGTCAGGGCCGCGATGGTGACCGCGACGGCGGCGCGGCGCGCCGTCCGGTGGCCTCGCCGCGAGGAGCGCGAAGCGGCGCACGACGACGAGCGCGAAGCGCGGGAGCTACCCCACATGAGGTGGCCGTCCCTTCGGGAAATGGGCAGGGCTCGACGGAGCCCGGCGGTGGTCGGAGGCAGTGGAGGCTGTCTGGCCGCCGATCATGTGCCCTGCCCGACAAGGCGTCAACGGGTTGCCGTCGGACTCCTGCTTTTGTCGAGATGATCCGCAAGAAAAGTCCAAGTGCGTGGTCACCGGATGGCAAGGTGCGTGAACCAGAGAGTATCCATCCAGGTGAGAGCCCCGCTACGACGGGTCGGCGCTCGCGGAAAAGTCCACGATGCCGCTCAGAAGAGTGCATGTTCGGGCCGCGCGCCTCGTGCACGATGATCCGGACCCACCGCACGGATCTGCCCGAGGAGCGTCTTGACCACCCCCAGCCTCGTCCCGAGTCGAGACGGCTTCACCCTCGACGGCAGACCGTTTCGCATGCTCTCCGGCGCCCTGCACTACTTCCGTGTCCACCCCGGGCAGTGGGACGACCGGCTCGCCCGACTGCGCGGCATGGGCCTGAACACGGTCGAGACCTACGTCGCCTGGAACGTGCACGAACCCACCCCCGGGCACTTCGACTTCGACGGCGGCAAGGACCTGGTCGCGTTCCTGCGCGCGGCCGAGCGGCAGGGCCTGAAGGCGATCGTTCGACCCGGTCCCTACATCTGCGCCGAGTGGGAGTTCGGCGGCCTGCCGGCGTGGCTGCTCAAGGACCCGGGGATGCGGTTGCGCTGCGCCCATCCGCCCTACCTGGCCGCCGTGGACCGCTACCTGGACGCGGTGATGCCACTGGTCGAGCCGCTGCTCGCGGAGAACGGCGGGCCGGTGATCGCGCTCCAGGTGGAGAACGAGTACGGCAGCTACGGCAACGACGTCGCCTACCTGCGGCACCTCGTCGAGGGGCTGCGTCGGCGCGGCGCGAACGGATTGTTGTTCACCTCCGACGGGCCCACCGAGCCGATGCTCCAGGGCGGCACCGTGGCCGGGGTGTTGCCGACGGTGAACTTCGGCTCGCGTGCGGACGAGGCGTTCGCGACGCTGCGCCGCTGGTCGCCGGACGGCCCGCCGGTGTGCATGGAGTTCTGGAACGGCTGGTTCGACCACTGGCGCGATCCCCATCATGTGCGGGACGCGGCCGATGCGGCGGGCGTCCTGGACGACATGCTCGCGGCCGGCGGGTCGGTCAACCTGTACATGGCGCACGGCGGCACCAACTTCGGGCTGATGAACGGCGCCAACGAGTACGAAGGCGTCTACCAGCCGACGATCACCAGCTACGACTACGACGCGGCGATCGGCGAGGCGGGCGAGCTCACCGAGAAGTACTGGGCCTTCCGCGAGGTGATCGGGCGCTACGCACCGCTGCCGGCCGAGCCGCCGCCGGCGCTGCCGCCGCGGATCAAGCTCGGCGAGGTCGCGCTGCCCTCGGCGGCGGCGCTGCTCGCGCACGTCGAGGACCTGTCCGCGCCGGTGTACTCGCCCGGCACACTCACCATGGAGGAACTCGACCAGGCGTACGGCTTCGTGCTGTACCGCACCTGGGTCAGCGGCCCGCGCGAGGCGGCGCCGCTGCACGTGGACGGGCTGGCCGACCGGGCGCAGGTGTTCCTGGACGGGGTGCCGGTCGCGGTGCTCGACCGGAGCGAGGGCGGCTCGCCCACGTGCGAGTTGGCCATTCCCGCGGGCGGCGCGCGACTGGATCTGCTGGTGGAGAACTGCGGGCGGATCAACTACGGACCCGAGCTGCACGACCGCAAGGGCATCACCAGAGGTGTCCGGTTGGAGCGGCAGAACCTGTTCGGCTGGCAGATGTACCCGCTGCCGCTGGACGCGCCGGGCGGGCCGGTGCTGCCGGATGCCTCCGGGCCGATTCCGGCGGGCGTACCGGTGCTGCGCTCGGGCACCTTCGAGGTGGAGGCGGTCGGGGACACGTTCGTCCGGCTGGACGGGTGGACCAAGGGTCTGGTCTGGATCAACGGCTTCCTGCTCGGTCGCTACTGGTCGGCGGGGCCGCAGCGCACGCTGTACGTCCCGGCTCCGGTGTTGCGGGTGGGGGCGAACACGGTGACCGTGCTGGAACTGCATGGCCCCGGCGCGGCGCAGGTCTCGTTTGTGGACACGCCCGATCTGGGCGAGCCTGCGGCTGCGCCGATCGCGTAGCGACGGGTCCTCACGGGCGGGACGAGCCGGGCGGGTCGGCGCGAGTCGGCTCGGCCGGTGGGCTCGTCGGCCCGACGAACGCTGGGCAATTGCGGACCCCGCTTGTCCTCGAACGCCGGACGGGCCGGCGGGGTTGGCTCGGCGGGCTGCGAGGAGGTTGGCTCGGCGGGCCGAAGAGGTTGGTTCGGTGGGCCGGCTCGTTGGGGTGGTGCTTTGGTCAGTCCGCGTCGGGTTCGCTGACGCCGCCTCGGCGGGCCAGGTTGATGAAGAGGCGGGCCGAGCGTTCGCGGGTGTCTTCTCGGCAGACGAGCATGATGCCGCGGCGCAGCGGTGGGTCGAGGGAGCGGACGGCGGCCGAGTCGCCGAAGACGTCCTCGGCGACGTCCCGGTACCACAGCAGCGAGCCCTCGCCGTTGAGCACGCCGGCGACCCAGTTGACCCGGTCGTTGTGCTCGCAGGCGGCGATCGGTCGCACGCCCATCTCGGCGAACATCGCCTCGAACTGGGAGCGCCGCTCGCTGCCGCGCCCCGGCAGCACCATCGGCAGGCCGTCCAACAGGCGCCACGACACCGGGTCGGGCAGTCGGGTGCCCGCCGGCGAGACGAGCACCACCTCCGCCTCGGCAAGCCGGTAGGTGCGCAGGTCGCCGGGTCCGGGTGCGTCGGCCACCCCGATCGCGGCGGTGCCCGCGCGGACCGCGCCCAGCACCCCCTCGCGCCCGTCGTACCGGGTCACCTCGATCGGCGCCTCCGGGTGCTCGGCGGCGAACGCCGACACCAGGCGGGCGACATGGCCGATCGCGAGGGTGGAGGTGGTGGCCACGGTCAGGGTGGGCTCGGACTCCGGGCCGGCCGCTCGACCGATGTCCTCGATCGCGGTGACGGTGTCGAGCACGGTTCGGGCGAGCCGGACCACTCGGGAGCCCTCGGCGGTCAGTCCCACCGTCCGGCCCTCGCGCACGAACAGTTCGGCGCCCAGCTCGTGTTCGAGCGCCTTGAGCGCGCGGGACAGGGCGGACTGGGCGACGTAGAGGGCTTCCGCGGCCGCGGTCATGGTGCCGAAATTCGCGACGGCGACGAGGTAGCGCAGCTGCTGGAGAGTCACGCGCCGCACCATAACGGTCACGCCACCCGTACCGGCAGGGTAGGAAACGGGCAATTCGCTTGTGCAGCCCGACCGTTGTGCCGGTTCTGACGGATCATCCGGGCATCGGTGTATGCCGTACGGGCAAGTTTCGGCGCCGACCGCCCCCGGACCGGGCCGGTCCGGCGGGCCGATCCGGCCGTGTGCCGACTGGGCGAAGCGGGCTCCCGGGGCATTCGCCGGAGCCGTCGCGAGCCGCGCTCGGCGCACCGGTTCGCCGTTGACACCTCGATGTCCGAAACCGACGATACGGCCCAGTGATTCGGCTGCGGCCGATATTCCGATTCCGTACCACTTTCGGCTGTCGGATGCGTCCCGGCATCGGCACCGATGCGGCGATTCACCGTGCCCGGAAACGAATTCGCGCGCCCATTCCCACCGCACCGTTCGCCCGTCGCACGGTTCCCCGGATGGAGGCACTCCCCCATGACGTCGCAGTCCCCGCGTCGCGATCAGATCCTCGCAGTGAGCCCCCTGGGTCGTCCCAACGCCCGCATCGTGATCGCCGCGCACCGGGCCGGCGCGCTCGGGGTGCTCGATCTCGGCCGGGAGCGCGATCCGGCGCTCGACGCGCTGGCCGAGGCGTCCGCGGTCCCGTGCTTCGGTGTTCGGGTGCCGGTGGGTTGTCCGCTGGACCCGCACGAGTTGCCCGAAGGGGTGGACGTCGTGCTCCTGGCGCCGGACGCACCGTGGTCGCTCGCGGACGTCGGCCCGGGGCGGCGGGTCCTGATCGAGGTCACGTGCGCCGAGGCGGCCCACGCGGCGGTGACGGCCGGGGCTGCGGGGGTGGTCGCGCGCGGCGCCGAAAGCGGCGGACGGTGCGGCGAGTTGACCACGTTCGTCCTGCTCCAGCAGTTGCTCGCGGACGATCGGGTCTCGGTTCCGGTCTGGGCGGCCGGAGGAATCGGTCCGCACACCGCCGCCGCGGCGGTCGCCGGTGGTGCCGCCGGCGTGCTGCTGGACACCCAGCTGGCCCTGGTGGCGGAGAGCACACTGCCGGCCGACGTCGCGGCGGCGGTACGGGCGATGGACGGCAGCGAGACGGTCGTGATCCGGGGCCATCGGGTCTACCGGCGTCCGGACCTGCCGATCGCGCGGCTGGCCGAGCAGGCCGCCGACCTCGGCGCCGCACTGGGTACCGGCGGGCTGCACCGCGAGTTGTTGCCGGTCGGGCAGGACGGCGCGTCGGCCGCCCGGCTCGCGGATCGCCACGGCACGGCCGGTCGGGTGCTGCGCGCGGTACGCGAGGCGATCGTGGATCACGTGGCCTCGGCGGCCCGGCACGGGGTGGGGCCGCGGCCGGTGCAGGGGCCGATGACGCGGGTGAGCGACCGGGCCGCGTTCGCACAGGCGGTGGCCCGGGAGGGCGGGCTGCCCTTCCTGGCGTTGTCCCTGCTGCGCGGCCCGCAGGTGGGCGCGCTCCTCACCGAGACCGCCGCGCTGCTCGACGACCTGCCGTGGGGGGTGGGCCTGCTCGGCTTCGCGCCGCCGGAGCTGCGCGAGGAGCAACTTGCCGCGGTGCTTGCCGCCCGCCCGCCGTACGCACTGATCGCCGGCGGTCGGCCGGATCGCGCCGCGCCGTTGGAGGCCGCCGGGATTCGCACCTATCTGCATGTGCCGTCCCCCGGATTGTTGACGCAGTTCCTGCGGGAGGGCGCCCGGCGGTTCGTCTTCGAGGGCACCGAGTGCGGTGGACATGTCGGGCCGCGCGCCAGTTTCCCGCTGTGGGAGGCGCAGTTGCACGAACTGCTCTCGTTCGCCGAACGGCATGGCGGAGCGGCGGAGTTGGATCTGCTGTTCGCGGGCGGGATCCACGACGCGCGCTCGGCCGCGATGGTGGCCGCGGCGGCGGCGCCCCTGGTCGAGCGCGGGGCCTCGATCGGTGTGCTGATGGGCACCGCGTACCTGTTCACCCGCGAAGCCGTGGACAGCGGCGCGATCGTGCCCGGGTTCCAGGCCGCGGCGGTCGAGTGCGCGTCGACCGCGCTGGTGCAGACCGCGCCCGGGCATGCCACCCGCTGTGCGGGTACGCCCTTCGTGGCCGCGTTCGAGGCCGCCCGACGCGATCTGGAGGCGCGCGGTGTGCCGTCCCGGCAGGTCTGGGCCGAGTTGGAGCAGCTCAATCTGGGTCGGTTGCGGATCGCCGGCAAGGGATTGCGGCGCGAGGCGGGCGCGTTGGTCGCGGTGGACGCGGACACCCAGCGCCGGGACGGGATGTTCATGCTGGGGCAGGCCGCGGTGTTGCGGTCCGCGCCGACCGACGTCGCCACGCTGCACCGCGAGGTCACCACCGGGTCGGCCGCGTGGCTGGCCCGCCGGGTGCGCGAGTTGGGCGGCCCCACCCGGCCGGCGGCGCCTCGACCGCAGGACGTGGCGATCGTGGGCATGGCCTGCGTGCTGCCGGGCGCACCGGACCTGGCGAGCTACTGGCGCAACATCCTGGCCGGCGCCGACGCGGTGACCGAGGTACCGCGCGACCGCTGGGACGTGGAGCGCTACTTCGCGGCCGGCGCCGAATCGGGCGGCACCGTGCGCGGCTCGGTCCGCGGCGCGGCCCCCGGAGCGGTCCCGCCCGGGCGGACCCCGTCCAAGTGGGGCGGGTTCGTGCCCGCGATCGGGTTCGACGCGACCGGATACGGGATCCCGCCCGCCTCGCTGGCCGCCATCGAGCCGGCCCAACTGCTCGCACTGCACGTCGCGTCGGGAGCACTGGCGGACGCCGGCTACGGACCCGGACGGGCCTTCGCCCGCGAGCGAACGTCGGTGATCTTCGGCGCCGAGGCGGGCGCCGACCTGGCAGGCGCCTACGGGTTCCGTGCGCTGTTCCCGGGATATTACGGCGCGTTGCCCGCCGACCTGGACGGCCGACTCCCCTCCCCCACCGAGGACTCCTTTCCCGGCGTACTGGCCAACGTGATCGCCGGCCGGATCGCCAACCGGCTCGACCTGGGCGGCGTCAACTACACCGTGGACGCCGCGTGTGCGGCCTCGTTGGCGGCGCTGGACCTGGCCTGCAAGGAGCTGAACACCGGCTCCAGCGACCTGGTGTTGTGCGGCGGGGTGGACACCCACAACGGGATCAACGACTTCCTGATGTTCTCCTCGGTGCGCGCGCTGTCGCCGACCGGGCGCTGTGCCACGTTCGACGCGGACGCGGACGGGATCGCGCTGGGCGAGGGCGCGGTCTGCGTGCTGCTCAAGCGGCTCGCGGACGCCGAACGCGACGGCGACCGGGTGTATGCGGTGGTCAAGGGCGTCGGCGGGTCCAGCGACGGCCGCTCGCTCGGCTTGACCGCGCCGCGTCCCGAGGGCCAGCGGCGGGCGCTGGAACGTGCCTATCGGGCGGCGGGCGTCTCCCCGGCCCGGGTCGGCCTGGTCGAGGCGCACGGCACCGGCACCGTGGTCGGCGACCGGGCCGAACTGGACACCCTCACGGAGGTGTTCACCGAGCACGGCGCCACCCCCGGGGGCTGCGCGGTGGGCTCGGTGAAGTCCCAGATCGGGCACACCAAGTGTGCGGCGGGCCTGGCCGGTCTGGCCAAGGCCGCGCTGGCGGTGCACTTCGGGGTGCGCCCGCCGACCCTGCACCTGCGCCGGCCGCCGGATTCGGGGCCGTTCGTGTTCGACGGCCGGGCCCGCCCATGGATCGCACCGGTCACCGAACGCATCGCGGGGGTGAGCGCGTTCGGCTTCGGTGGCACCAACTTTCATGCCGTGCTGGCCGGTTCGGAGCTGACCGGCTCGGGCGGGCCGGGCGGAGCGGACGCCGCGTGGCCGGCCGAACTGTTCTGCTTCCGCGGCGCGGATCGCGCGGCGGCCCGGGCGGCGCTGGACCGGCTCGCCGCGCGGCTGGACACGGACGAGGACCTGCCGCTGCGGGGGCTGGCGGCGCTTGCCGATGAAGACTCCGGTGGCGGTGACGGTACCGGCGCCGGTGCCGGCGTCGAAGTCCCGGTACAGGTCGCGTTCGTCGCGACCGATCACGCCGATCTGCGGGTCAAGCTGACGCTGGCCCGCGCGGGTGCGGTCGATCCCGCCGGCGAGATCTTCCACCGGGAGGAGACCGGCACCGGGTCGGGCACCGGGTCCCATGGAGCGGCCGGCGCCGGGTCGAACGGCGTGGCGGGCACCATGTGGGCCGCCGGGTCGAGTGCCGCGACGGGCGCCGAGTCGGACACCGGATCGGGTGCCGTGGCGGGCAGCGCGATGGTTGCCGAGGCGGGCGCCGACGCCGGTACCGACGCCGACGCGGTCGGGCAGGTGGCGTTTCTGTACCCCGGACAGGGGAGTCAGCGGCCCGGGATGCTCGCGGATCTGTTCGCCCGCTTCCCCGAACTGTGCGACGGGCTGCGGGACATCGACCCGGAGTGCGTAGGGGCCATGTTCCCGCCCGCCGCGTTCGGCGCCGAGGCACGGGCCGAGCAGTCGGCCCGGATCACCGACACCCGGCGTGCGCAGCCCGCGCTCGGGGTGGCGGCGGTCGCGCTGACCCGGCTGCTCGACCGGTTCGGGGTGTGGCCGGACCAGGTCGCCGGACACAGCTACGGCGAGGTGGCCGCACTGTGGTCGGCGGGCGTGTTGTCCACCCGGGATCTGGGCCGGCTGGGCGAGGTGCGCGCGGCGGCCGTGCTGGCCGCCGCCGGGGCGGAGCCCGGTGCGATGGCGGCCGTCCCGGCCGACGCGGACCGCGTGGCCGAGGTGCTGGCCGGGATCGACGGCGTCGTGCTCGCCAATCGCAACACCCCGACCCAGACCGTCGTGTCCGGCCCGGAGGCGGACCTGACCACGGCGATCGCCGCGCTGGAGGGGGCCGGGCTGTCCGCACGTCGGCTGCCCGTGGCGTGCGCGTTCCACAGCCCCGTGGTCGCGGCGGCGGCCGACACCCTCACGGCCGCCGTCGCGGACCTGGACGTACGCACGCCCAGGATCCCGGTGTGGTCCAACTGCACCGCCGCGCGCTATCCGGACACGCCCGCCGAGGTACGCGCGCTGATCGCCCGTCAGGTGGCCGAACCGGTGCGCTTCGCCGAGCAGATCGAGGCGATGTACGCGGCGGGCGTGCGGATCTTCGTCGAGGCCGGGCCGGGTCGGGCGCTGACCGGCATGGTCCGCACGATCCTGGGCGACCGGCCGCACACCGCGGTGGCCTGCGACGTGCCCGGCGAGGACGGCCTGCGTCGATTGCTCACCGCGCTGGCCGAACTCGCGGTCGCCGGCGTGCCGGTGCGGGTCGCGGGCGGCCTGGCCGGCCGGGTGCGGCCGGTGGACGTCGAGCCCGGCCCCCGCCCGGCCTGGACCGTGGACGGCCACCTGGTGCGCACGGCCGACGGTCGGCCGGTGCCCGGTGGGCTGCTCCCGGCGACCCCGATGGCCCCGCTGCCCGCCGAGCCGGCAGCCGGCCCGGGTGTGTCGGCAGGGTCCGCGCGGGACGCGGTGCTGCTCGAATACCTGGCCGGCGCGCGGGCCGCGGTCGCCGCCCAGCGCGAGGTGCTGCTCGGCTACCTGGGCGTCCCGGGCGGGGTGCCCGAGGCGCCGCCCGCCGCTGTCGGGCCGGTGCCGGCCGGCCTGCCGCTACCCGAGCCCGAGCCCGTCGCGGTGGTTGCCCCGGCCGAGGAGCCGGGCGGACCGCTCACCCGCGAGCACGTACTGGCCGTGGTCCTCGACATCGTGGGCACCCGGACCGGCTATCCCCGGGACATGCTCGACCCGGCGCTGGACCTGGAGGCGGATCTGTCCGTCGACTCGATCAAGCGCACCGAGATCATCGGCGAACTGGCCCTGCGGTTGCGACTGCCCGGCGCGGTCGCCGGAGCGGGCACCGGCACGGGCGGTGCGCCGGGCCCGGCCGACGAGGCGGTGATCGAGCGGCTGGCCAAGGTCAAGACGATCGACGCGATCGTGGCCGGCGTACTGGCGGTCGACGCCGGGGCGGATCCGCGGGCGGGGTCGATGCCGGCATCGGGGTCGGGGCCGGGTGAATGGGCGTCGCCGGTGCCGCCGACCGAGCCCGCCGAACCGGTCGGGGCGGCCCGGGAGGAGCCCGCTCCGCCCGGCGCCGACCGGCCCACCCGACACCTGGTCGAGTGTGTGCCGATCGAGGACCCACCGCCCACGAGCGAGGCGGGCCCGCCCATCGGCGACGCGCTGCGCGGTCGCCGGGTGGTCCTGGTCGAGGACGGCGGCGGGATCGCCTGGGCCCTGGCGGACCTGCTCGCGACGCACGGCGTCGTGGTGGAGTCGCGTGCCCGGGATCGGGCCGAACCGGCGGACGACGATCGGCCGGACCCGGCGTGGTCGGAGGTCGACACGCTGGTGCACCTGGCCGCGCTCGCCGACGGCCCGGACCCGATCCTCCCGGATGCCTTCGCGCTGCTGCGGGCCGCGCTGGTGGGTGGCGTACGGCAGGTGTTCCTCGGCACGGCCGGCGGCGGCCACTTCGGTCGGGCCCGGGCCGCCGCCGGCCCCGATCCGGTGCCGGGCGCGGGCCTGGCCGGGTTCGCCCGGTCCGCCGCGCTGGAGTATCCGGACCGGGTGCTGCGGGTGCTGGATCTGGACCCCAAGGAGGAACCGGCCCGAATCGCCCGCCGACTCCTGGCCGAACTGGGCCGCACGCCGGGCCGGCCCGAGCCGGGCGACCCCGTGCTGGTCGGCCTGTCCGGCGACCGTCGGCTGACCCTGCGCACCCGGCCGGCACCGCTGCCCGACCTGTCGCCCGCCGACCGGGACGAGCTGCTGCGCGAGCGGCTC
The DNA here is from genome assembly GCF_044458105.1 of Embleya sp. NPDC050493. NCBI lineage: Bacteria > Bacillati > Actinomycetota > Actinomycetes > Kitasatosporales > Streptomycetaceae > Embleya > Embleya sp. NPDC050493. Next base: position 481,448 of record NZ_JBITHP010000005.1, on the reverse strand, counting down.
GGGCCGGACTCCGTGCTGCTGCTGACCGGTGGCGCACGTGGTATCACCGCTCGGACGGCCGTCGGCCTGGCCCGGGCCACCGGGTGCCATGTCGAGGTGCTCGGTCGCACGGGTGACGACGGAGCCCCGGAGCCCGCCGCGCTCGCCGACGCGGCGGACGCCCCCGCGCTGCGAGCCGCGTTGATCGCGACCGGGGTGCGCGAGCCGGCCCGGATCGAGGCCGAGCTGACCCGGGTGCTGAACCGTCGCCGGGTCCGCGCGACGCTCGCCGAGCTGGGCGAACACGCGGCCTCGGTACGGCTGCACGTGGCCGACGTCACCGACGCCGACGCGGTCCGCCGGATCCTGACCGGGATCGCCGAGCGGCACGGTCGGCTCGACGGAATCGTGCACGGCGCCGGTGTGCTGGCCGATCGGCTGCTCGTGGACAAGACCGCGGAGTCCTGTCGGCAGGTGTTCGCCACGAAGGTGGCCGGGGCGCGGGCCCTGGTCACGGCACTGCGCACGCTGCGGCCCACGCTGGCGCCGCCGGCGTTCCTGGCCATGTTCGGCAGCGTCGCGGGGGTGTACGGCAATCGGGGCCAGACCGACTATGCCGCCGCCAACGACGCGCTGGCCACCCTCGCCCGGCACTGGTCCGCCGAATCCGAGGACACGCTCGCGCCGGTCGCGGAGCGGGTGGTGACCATCGACTGGGGTCCGTGGGCGGCGACCGGCGGCGGCATGGTGACGCCGGAGTTGGCCCGCGAGTACGCCCGGCGCGGCGTCCCGTTGATCGATCCCGAGCACGGCGTGCAGGCGCTGCTCACCGAACTGGCCTCGGGCCGGGGCCCACAGGCCGTGTACGTATGCCTCCCGGCGCACGGGTCGGTGTCCGGATGAGCGTCGGGATCGGCGTGCGCGGCCCGCGGCCCGACGACGCGGCGATCGTCGGGATCGGCGCGATCTTCCCGGGGGCGGCCGACCCGGCCGGCTTCTGGCGGCTGATCGAGTCCGGCGGCGATGCGATCACCGACGTGCCGCCGAATCGCTGGGATCCGGCGCTCTACTACGCACCGGGCACGGCCGGCGAGCCCGCCCGCAGCGACCGGTTCTACTGCCGGCGCGGCGGCTTCGTGGACGACCTGGCCACGTTCGATCCGGTGCACTTCGGCATCATGCCCGCGGTGGTCGCCGGTGCCGAGCCGGACCAGCTGTTCGCGCTGCGGGCCGGCGCCGAGGCGATCGCCGACGCGGGCGGCGAGGCCCGATTGCCGGACCGGTCCCGGATCGGCGTGGTCTTCGGTCGCGGCGGCTACATGGGCGTGGCCACCGCCCGGCTCGATCAGCGGGTCCGCACCGCCCACCAACTCACGAGCCTGCTCGGCGAGTTGGCCCCCGAACTGGGGCGGGACCGGTTGACCGCGATCCGGGCGGCGTTCCATGCCTCGCTCGGTCCCGAGCAGCCCGAGGCGTCGATCGGCCTGGTGCCCAGCTTCACCGCGTCCCGGATCGCCAACCGGCTCGACCTGGGCGGGCCCGCCTACACGCTGGACGCGGCCTGCGCGACCTCGCTGCTCGCGCTGGACCAGGCCGCCGCCGAGTTGCGCTCCGGGCGCTGTGACGCGGTGCTCGCGGGCGCCGTGCATCACTGCCACATCGCGACCTTGTGGAGCGTGTTCACCCAGCTGCGCGCACTCAGTGCGAGCGAGCGGATCCGGCCGTTCGATCGGGCGGCGGACGGCACACTGATCTCCGAGGGCACCGGCGCGGTGCTGCTCAAACGGTTCGCGGACGCCGAACGCGACGGTGACCGGGTGTACGCGGTGGTCCGCGGCGTCGGCGTCTCCAGCGACGGCCGGGCGGCGAGTCTGCTGAGTCCGCTGGTCGACGGGCAGGTCCGGGCCCTGGAGCAGGCCTGGCGGGCGGCCGGGCTGGATCCGACCGAACCCGGTCTGCTCGGCCTGCTCGAAGCCCACGGCACCGGAACCCCGGTCGGCGACGAGGCGGAACTGACCACGCTGGGCAAGGTCTTCGGGCCGCGCTCGGGCAACGGCCCGGCCGACGTCGCGCTGGGCACGGTCAAGTCCAACATCGGCCACGCGATGCAGGCGTCCGGAATGGCGGGCCTGATCAAGGCCGCGCTCGCGCTGCATCACCGCACGCTTCCACCGACCCTGCACGTCCGGGACCCGCATCCGGCCTTCGCCGGCACCCGGATGCGCCCGCAGACCCACGCCGAGGCGTGGCCGGCCAACCCGGCGGGCAGCCGACTCGCGGCGGTCGACGCCTTCGGCTTCGGCGGCGTCAACGCGCACGCGGTTCTCGAACAACCACCGACGGGACCGCCGGTCGCCCTGCCCACCGCAGGCGAATCGGCGGTCCCGCGGGAGACCCGGCGCACCGGGCGCGGGCCGGTGGCGCCGGACACGCCACCGGCCGGGGCGGTGCGGGGCGCGCCGGACGCACCGCCCGCTCGGGCCGGCCGGGTCGTGGCCCCGGAGGCGTCGCCCGGCCCGGGCGACCCGGTGACCGCCCCCGACGTGTTGACCCTGGCCGCCGATTCGCCGGTCGAACTGGCCCGGCTGCTCGCCGAGATCGCCGCGGGGCGCCCGGCGCCGACCCGGGCCGCCGGGCCGGCCGGGCCGTGTCGGCTCGCGGTCGCGAATCCGACCCCGAAGCGGCTCGCGCTGGCAGCCCGGGCGGTCGACCGCGGCGTGCCGTGGCGCGGCCGGGCCGAGATCTGGTTCACCCCGCGTCCGTTGCTCGGCCCGGAAGCGCCGAATCCGGGCCGAGTCGCGTTCCTGTTTCCCGGTCTGGAGCCGGAGGTGTCGCCGCGCCTGGACGACCTGGCCGACGCGTACGGTCGGCCCCGGCCCGAGTCGACCGGCGCCGAGGATCTGGTCGGCCGGGCCGTGGACGCGTTGACCGCGGGCCGTTTCCTGGCGGCCGAGTTGGAACGGGCGGGCCTGGTCCCGGATCTGCTGGCCGGGCACAGCATGGGCGAGTGGACCGCGATGGTGGTGGCCGGGATGTACCCGCGCACCGCCGTGGACGGCTTCCTCGCCTCGTTGCGGCCGGACTCGCTGGCCGTTCCGGACCTGGTCTATGCGGCGGTGGGCTGCGGAGCGGCGGTCGCCGCGCGATTCACGGGTACCACCGGCCCGGTGGTCGTCTCGCACGACAACTGCCCGAATCAGAGCGTGCTGTGCGGTCCCGGCGACGCGGTCTCCGAGGTACTGGGCAGGTTGCGCCGGGAGGGCGTCGTGGGCGGCGAACTGCCGTTCCGGTCCGGGTTCCACACCCCGATGTGGGCGCCCTACCTCGGGCAGGTGGCCGACGCGTTCGAGCGACTTCCGCTGCGGGCCCCGCGGGTGCCGGTGTGGTCGGCGACCGGGATCGCGCCGTACCCGGCGGACGCGGCCGCGGTGCGTGAACTGACCGTACGTCACCTCCTGGAGCCGGTCCGGTTCCGGGAGTTGATCGAGGAGCTGTACGCGGGCGGCGTGCGAGTGTTCGTCCAGCCGGGCGCGGGCAGCCTGGTCGGCTTCGTGCACGACACGCTGCGCGGATGCGATGTGCTGGCCGTCGCGGCGCACTCGACACTGCGCCCGGGCCTGGCGGGCTTCCGTCGCGCCACGGCGGCGCTGTGGGTGGAGGGCGCGGCAATCGACCGGGCCGAACCGGCACGCGCACCCGCCCCCGACCTCGCCCACGCGCCTACGCCCGTACTCGGCCGCACGCCCGCCCCGGCGCCGGCGCCCACCCTCGGTCCGGACCACTCACCCGGCCCCGCACCCACCCCGCCCACCACGCCCGCCCCGGCCGGCGCACCCGACCGCGGTCTCGGCCCCGTGCCCACCCCGGCGTCCCCGCCCGCCGGTCCGATCATCCGGCTCGATCTCGGGTCGCCGTTGGTCACCTTGGGGCCGGCCGCGGGCCCGTTGCGGCTCGCGAGCGCTCCGCGCTCGACCGCCGACCATCCGGTGCTCGCCGCCTTCCACGCGGCGCTCGCCGAAGCCGATCGTTCGGTGACCGAGGTCGCCGACCTGAGCCGTGTCCCGTCGGCGGCCTCCCCGCCGTCGGTCGACGCCGAGCAGCGCCGGGCGTACCGGTTCTCCCTGGCCGAGCACCCCTACGTCCGTGACCACTGCGTCTACGAGCAGCCCGACTGGTGGCCGGACCCGGCGGACCGGTTCCCGGTGTTGCCGATGACCACGCTGATCCGGCTGGCCGGCCGGGAGGCATGCGCGGCGGCCGGACGCGGCCGGGTGGTCGCCGGGTATCGGGACGTACGCGCGCTGCGCTGGCTGCCGGTGGCCCCGCCGACGGACACCGAGGTGGTCCGCACGCCCCTGGCCGCGGACCGGATCCGGGTCGGCTTCGGCCACCACATGTCCACCGAGGTGCTGCTCGCCGACGCGCATGCCGCCCGCCCCGCACCGGCGGCCGATCGCACGCCGCTGACCGGCGAGGGGCCCGCGCCGGTGAGCGCGCAGGACCTCTACCGGGATTGCTGGATGTTCCACGGGCCCGGTTTCGCCGGGATCGACCAGGTGCTGACCGTCGCCGACGACGGCATCCGCGGCATCGTGCGCGCCCTGCCCGCACCCGGTGCGCTGCTCGACGCGGCCGGGCAACTCCTGGGCCATTGGATGCAGTTGCGCCTGACCACGGATCGCCTGGTGTTCCCGATGTCGGTGGCGGCGATCGACGGGTACGGGCCGCCGGTCGAGCCGGGCGCGCGGCTGCTGGCCACCGCGCGAATCCGGGAGGTCCGGGCGACCACCGTGCGCGGCGACGTCGAGCTGGTGGACCTGGGCACCGGCGCGGTGCGGATCCGGGTGCGCGACTGGGTCTACCGCCGGTTCGCCGCCGACGAACGGGTGTGGCCGATGAAGTTCACCCCGCACACCACCGGAATCGCCGAGCCGCAGCCCGAGGGTTGGTGTCTGGTGCGTACCCGCTGGCCCGACCCGGCGGCGCAGGATCTGGTGACGCGCCGCTACCTGGACACCGCCGAGCGGGCCGAGTTCGACGCCGCGGCGCCCCGGGAGCGCCGGAGTCGGCTGCTCGGGCGGGTCGCGGTCAAGGACGCGGTCCGGCAGTACCTGTGGGCGCGCGGGCACGGCCCGCTGTATCCCGCACAGGTCCGGATCGGCTCCGACGAGACCGGCCGCCCGCTCGCGCGCGTGGTCGTGGAGCCCGGCGGCAGCGCCCCGGAGCCGCCGCACGTGTCCGTCGCGCACAGCCATCGATTGGGCGTCGCCGCCGCGGGCACCGTGCCGATCGGCATCGACGTCGCACTCCTCGACCCCGCCGCCGATGTCTCGACCCTGGAACACGACGCGCTGACCGCCGAGGAGCGCCGACTGCTGGACACCCTCGCGGGCGCCGAACCGACCTCGCGACACCTGTGGGTGCTGCGCTTTCGGTGTGCCAAGGAGGCGGTCGGCCGGGTGCGGGGCACGGACCCGGACGGCCGGCGGGCGGATCCGATGGTCGCCTCGGCCCGGGCCACCGGCCCGCACGAGGCCGAGTTGTCCGTGGGCGCGGGCCCGCCCGACCGCGCCGGACACCTCGTCCGTACTCGGGACGTGGCGGATCCCGACGGCTCGCGGATCGACCGCTACGTGGTCGCGTGGACGAGCACGCCGCCCGACGAACACCGCAACGGTTTCCCCACCACCTCACATGGGAGCACCCGATGAGCGCGGACCCGCATGCCGACCGGATCCTGGCCGAGGTCGCCGGGATGCTCGCCGAGATCGTCGGCGAGGAACTGCTGATCGCCGCCGAGATCACCCCGGACAGCGGCTTCGACGACGATCTGGCCCTGGAGAGCATCGAGTTCGTCGCCCTGGCCGGACGGCTCCAGGAGCGCTACGGCGACCGGGTCGACTTCATCGCCTTCCTCGCGGACCTGGAGATCGAGGAGATCATGGCGATGACCGTCGGCCGGCTCGTGGAGCACATCGCGACGTGCACGCGCTCCGAGGCCGTCGGCGGTGGCCGATGAGCGAGGTGCATGCGAACGGGCTGCGCTTTCACGTCCAGCGGCTGCAGGCGCCCGCCGACCGGCCCGCACTGCGCACGCCGGTGGTCTTCCTGCACGGCCTGGTCCTGGACAACCTCTCCAGCTTCTACTACACGCTGGCCGCGCCGATCGCCCGCGCGGGCTCCGAGGTCGTGCTCTACGACCAGCGCGGACACGGCCGCACCGAGCGGCCTCGGACCGGATACGACCCGGACACCGCGGTCGCCGACCTGGCCGCCCTGGTGAAGGCGTGCGACCTGGCGACCCCGGTGCACCTGGTCGGCAACAGCTTCGGCGGCCTGATCGCACTGCACGCCGCCCGGACCCGGCCCGACCTGGTCGCGAGCCTGGTGCTGATCGAAGGACAGTGCCTGGACCTCCCGGCCGGCAGCGAACCGTACGCGGGCGGCTGGGTCGAGGAGTTGGCCAACACGCTCAACCTGGCCGCGCTGGGCCTGGAGGCGCATCCCGGCCCGGATCGGCTGCCCACCGGGCCGGCCCGCAAGGCGGCTCGGCTGCGGGCCGGCGCCCACGCGCTCCTGAACGACACCACCCTGATCGAGGACGTCACCCTGTTGCGCGCACCGACCCCGGACGAACTGGCCGATCTGGCCTGTCCGGTCCTGGCGCTGTACGGCGAGCTGTCCGAACTCACGCCCCCGGCACGGCGGTTGGCCGAGCTGCTGGCCGACTGCACACTCACCGTGCTGCCCGGCGTCGCGCACACCGTGCTGCGCGAGGCCACCGCGCCCGTGCTGAGCGCACTGCTCGACTGGTTGCCGCGGCACGATTCGACCCACGGCCGGGCCGGGGCCGGCCGATGAGATTCATGTTCGTGGTCCCGCCGTTCACCGGCCACGTCAATCCCACGGTCGCGGTCGCCGCCGCGCTCGTCGAGCGCGGGCACGAGGCGGTGTGGTGCGGACCGCCCGACATCCTGGAGCTGCTCCCGCTCGGCGCCCGGCTGTTCACCACCGGCAACTCGCCGGACCGGGCCGGCGGTTACGCCGCACTGCACGCGAACTGGCAACGGCTGCGCGGAGTGGCCGCGCTGCGCTTCCTGGTCGAGGAGACGCTGGTACCGCTCGCGCACGCGATGTTGCCCGGCGTGACCGCGGCCGTGGCCGGCTACCGACCGGACGTGGTCATCGCCGACCAGCAGACCTTCGCCGGGGCGTTCGCCGCGGTCCGGGCCGGCGTGCCGTGGGCCACCTCGGCAACCACCTCGGCCGAGTTCACCCGGCCGCTGGTGGGCTTCCCGAAGGTCGCCGACTGGGTGCGGGCCCGGATCGCCGAGGCCGCGGTCGCGGCCGGCGTACCCGCCGACTGCGATCCGCGCTTCTCCGCCCGGCTCGTGCTGGTCTTCTCCACCCCGGAGCTGGTCGGCCTGACCGAGCCGGTCCCGGCGCACCACTGCTACGTGGGCCCCGCGTTCGGTCCCAGGCCGGTGGCGGTGGACTTCCCGTGGGATCGGCTCGACCCGCGACGACGCCGGGTCCTGGTCTCGCTCGGCACCCTCAACCGTGAGGCCGGCGACCGGTTCTATCCGGCCGTGGTGGCCGCCACCCGCCCGCTTGCCGACCGGCTCCAGCTGATCGTGGCCGCACCCGAACGGCTGGTCGGCGAACCCGCCGAGCACGTCCTGGTCCGCGAGTACGTCCCGCAACTCGCCCTGCTCCCGCACCTGGACGCGGTGGTCACGCACGGCGGCCACAACACCGTGTGCGAGGCGCTCGCGTTCGGCCTGCCGCTGGTGCTCGCGCCGATCCGCGACGACCAGCCGATCGTGGCCCGTCAGGTGGTGGCCGCGGGCGCCGGGGTCCGGGTGCGCTTCGGCCGCGCGCACGTGCCGGAACTGCGCGCGGCCGTCACCGACGCGCTGGATCGTCCCGAACTGCGCGCGGGTGCCTGCCGAGTGCGCGCCTCGTTCGCCGCGGCCGGCGGCGCCCGCGCCGCCGCCGACCGTTTGGAGAAGTTGTGCTGAACCCCCTCGCCGGACCGTTCCCGTGGCTCGCCCTGCTGATCGCTCTCGGCCTGCTGGGCGGCACCCGTACACTGCGCCGCCGGCTGCGCGCGCTGCCCTCGTTGCGCACCGCCCCCACCGACGACCGGCCGATCGACGCCTGGACCTGCGTCACCGCGATCGGGGTCCGCCCGGACCGGGCCACCGTCCACGCCGCCGTCGCCCACGCGGAGCGGCACGGGTTGCTGCTGCTCGACCTGGTCCCCGGCGACCTGCCCGCCGACGAACTGCTCACCCTGCTGGGGCGGTTGGACCCGGAGCGGATCCGCCGCGACCCGCTCGCCCGCGGTCGGGGCGCGGGCCACGCCCTGCTCGTGCACGAGGACGTGCTGCGCCGCGCCGCCGTCCCGGCCACCGACCTGGTCGACCCCGACGCCCCCGAGCTGATCGAACTCACCGCCCGACTGCGCCCGTTCGCCGCCCTGGGCACCGGCCACGCGGTCGCGCCCGAGCTGACCGCGACCCGACCGGACCCGACTCTGCGCAAGCGTCGGCTGCGGGCGGCCGGCGTGCCGGTGTGGCCCACCCTGGTCGGCAACCTGGGTGAGGCCGCCGCCTACACCGGTGCGTGCGTGGCCACCCCGTTCTGGGGCGCGCTGGCCTTCCTGGCCATGTGGGTCCAGCCGTACGCGGTGGTCGCCGGCCGCTCGCCCGTGCGCCCGCGCGACCTGGGTCGGGCCTGTGCGCTGCGGCCGGTCCTGGCCGTCGGGCGCTGGGTGCGCGCGGTGTCCGGGCCCCGCCCGACCCGGGCCGCCGCACCGGCACCGGATCCGGCGGCCCTGCGCCCGGAGTACGCCCGCAGCGTCGCCAACGGTCTGGACGCGTTCTTCGAGGAGCGCCGGGAGACCTGCCCGTGGTGCGGCTCGACCCGGCTCGCGGTGCGCAGCCGGATCGGCGACCATCTCCAGGGCAAACCGGGCCGGTTCACCCTGGAGCGCTGCCGGGACTGCGCACACGTCTTCCAGAACCCCCGACTGTCCCTCGCCGGACTGGAGTACTACTACCGCGACTTTTACGACGGCCTCGGCGGCCCGGGCGCCGAGGCGCTGTTCGGCACCATGTCGCGCACCTACCGGGCGCGCGCCGAACTGGTGCGTCGAAACCTGCCGGCGGACACCGCCCCGCGCGCCTGGCTGGACGTGGGGACCGGGCACGCGCACATGTGCCTGGTCGGTCGAACCGTGCTGCCGGACACCGTCTTCGACGGTCTCGACCTGGGCGACGGCGTCGCGCAGGCCGAGCGGCGCGGCTGGATCCGAACCGCGTACCGCGGCCAGTTCCCGGAACTGGCCGACGACCTGGCGGGCGGCTACGACCTGGTCGGCATGCACCACTATCTGGAGCACACCCGTGATCCCTTCGCCGAACTGGACGCCGCCGCGAAGGTCCTGGTGCCCGGCGGCCGGCTGCTGATCGAACTGCCCGACCCGCACTGCTGGTACGGCCGGCTGCTGCGCGGCCTGTGGCTCCCGCTGTTCCAGCCTCAGCACCAGCACCTGATGCCCTGGCGCAACCTGGAGGCCGCGCTCAACGCCCGCGGGTTCACCGTCGTCGCGCGCGAGCACGGCCGGGCGCACCAGGGCAACGACTTCACCGGGGCGGTGTCCCAGGCGCTCACCGTGCTCGCGCCGAATCCGACCATGCCGTGGATCGTCGGCGGCCCGACCCCGCTGCGCCGGGCCCGCCGCATCGCGCTGGTCGCCCTGTCCGTGCCGTGCTTCCTGGCCGCGGTACTGCTCGATGCGGTCGGCCTGCTGCTCGCCCGCGTCGCCGGCGAGCGCGGCGGCAGCAACGCCTACCGCCTCCTCGCCCGAAAGGACCCGGGATGATCCGCCCGCACAGCGGCCCACCGCCCACCTCACCGGCGGCGGCGTTGCCCGGCGTACGCAGCGCGGCGCCCGTGCTGCGCCTGGTGCCGTTCGCCTTCGCCCAGGCCTTCGGTCGCGCACCGGCCGGGGTCTGGTCCGCGCCGTACGTGCTGCGCCTGTCCGGCTCGCCGGCCGGGCCGGGCACCGTCGTGGCGCTGTCCTGGCGGGTGGTGATCGCCGCCGCGCCGCGCGCCGACGGCATGCTCCGGGTGGGCTCGATCGACCGGCCGGACGAGGGCGCCGAGTTCGGCCCCGCGGGCGACGTCGGGCCGGTCCCGGACTGGATCCGCCCGGTGCTCGCGGGCACCACCGGCGCGGGCGGGCTGGACCTGCTGGTGCACACCGACCTGCCGGACAGCACCGGCCTGTCCGCCTCGGTCCCGCTGTCCTGCACGGCCGCGCTGATCGAGGCGGCCTTTCACGACCGCGCGGCGGGTACCGGGCGCCGGGCCCGGCTCACCGATCCGCCGCTGGGCACGGTCGCGCTGTTCGGCCGGCCCGGCCACGTGCTGGTGATCGAGGACGCCGCGGGCGAGCCGGCCCACGTGCCGTTCGACCCGGATCGGCTCGGCCTGCGGTTCGTGCTGGCGGTGCCCCGATGGGCCGACGGGGACGCCGCGTCCGTCGATACGGCCGAACACCCCGCCGCCGACCCACTCGCGCGCACGTCCCCGCCGGCGCGCAACGCGCTGGCCGCGGGCGCGATCGAGGCCCGGCCGCTGGGTGCGGGCGGGTCCACGATCGCGGTGGTGCCGGGCGCCGCGCTGGCCGACGTGCGCCGGGCGTTGGTGGACACCTACACCCGCGCCGGCGAACCGGCGCCACGCGTGCTCAGCGCCTCGGTCGGGTCCGCCTGTACGCGGGTGGCGTAGGACGGACCCGGCGGATCCTCACCCGCGGGCGACGCCGGGGCCGATGCTCATACGTACTCCACCTCCTGGACACCCTGGCGCCGGGTGTAGTCGAGCAGTGCGCGGACCTCGCGGCTGATCGGACCGCGCCCGCGCACCAGACCGATCGTCCTGATCAGCCGCGGGCTCATCGACCGCACGGCCACACTCGACGCGAACGGCTGGGCCAGGTCGGCGTACCACAACACCGACCCGTGTCCGGCCACCACGCACGGGATCCACGCCCCACGGTCGTCGGTCTCCATCGCGACCGTCGGCCGCACGCCGGCCGTGGCGAACAACATCTCGAAGTCGGCCCGCCGCGCGCTGCTGCGGGGCGGCAGGATCATCGGCAGCCCCTCCAGGTCCGTCCAGGAGACCGGATTCGACAGCCGGGTCTGCTTCGGCGAGACCAGCACCACCTCGTACGAGCGCAGCGGCAGCACCTCGAAGCCGCCGGGCGCGGGCAGGTCCACCAGCGCGATGTCCGTCTCGCCGGCGCGCAACGAGGCGAACAGCGCCTCGCGGCTGTCCTGTCGGTCCACCACGATGTGCAAGTCGGGGTGCAGCTTGGCCAGACCGGGCAGCAGGCCGCTGATGCACTCGATCGCGAGCGTCGCGGTGGCGGCCAGGTGCACGGTGTCGCTGTGCGTCGGGTCCTCCACCCGTACGACGTCCTTGATCGCCTGCACGCCTCGAAGCACCTTGCGCGCGAGGTTGACCACCTGCACCCCGGCCGCCGTCGGCACCAGGCCGCGGCCGACCCTGGTGAACAGGATCACGTTCAGCTCGCGTTCGAGGCTCTGCAACGATCGGGACAGGGCCGGCTGGACCACGAAGAGTTCCTGTGCGGCACCGGTCATGCTGCCGTGTTCGGCGACGGCGATGAGGTAGCGCAACTGTTGGAGGGTCACGGGGTATCGATACCTCCGCCCGCGACCGGGCCCGCGACGACCCGTTCGTGCGCTCGGGTCCGGGTTTGCGCTCGACGTACCGCACGTTGGCTGTCGACCATGGTGTTCCTCCAGGGTGTGCCGTGTGCCGGGGACGAGTGGAAAGGTGACGCGGATCGGCCGCGCGGGCCGGCGCCGCGCCCGAGGCGACTGTCTCGAGCACCGTGCCACCCGCTCGGTGGTGGTGCACTTTTCGACCGGCTTCGACCGGCTTCGATCTGCTTGCTGCGACTGGTCGGCTGCGACCGGTGGGGGCGACCGGTTCGCTTGGATAAGTTCGCTCGAATCCGTTCGTTTCGACTGTGGGTCAGAACCAGCTCACGGTCCAGCGGAAGGAGGTGCCGGCTTTCGCGCCCGTGGAGTCGGTCGCGGTCACCTCCACGGCGAACGTGCCCACCCCCCACGCCCGACCGGTGATCACACACGTGAGCGGATTCAGGAACAACCCCGCCGGAAGACCCCGCCCCGCACACGAATACGGCCCGGTCCCACCCGAGACCCCCAGCACCAGATTCACCCGCTGATCGAACCTCGACGCCTGCGCCCCCGGATCCGCCACCGACACCGACGAGGGACCACCGGGGATCGCCTCGGTGGCGAGGGCGACAACGGCGGCGGTACGGACGGCGCGGGCGGCGCCCGTACCGCCGGCGGCGCGTCCGCGATCGAACCGTCCGCGGACGCCGATCGGGGGACGAATCCCCGGATGGGTTTCGGAACGTGATCTGTTCATGTTTCCAGGAGATGAGGCCGATCTCACCCACGTCCAATACCGGTCCGGCATGCATCCATGACGGACCGACATGTGTGCGCCGACACCGCACCGCTTGGGCATGGGTGCATGAGCGCAGGTTCTGAATGCGACCGGGTACTCTCGCGCCACCCGGCCGGTTCACCGCCCCGCGCGGCCAGTTCAGGCCCGGGAGTGGACCCGATGGTCGGCCCCGCGGCCCGGTCCGACGTCGATTCCGGTCCGAGCGGGCGTCGTTGCTTCCGCAGGTCGGCGAACCCACGCTGCGATTCCGCTTCGTCCACGTCCAAGGAGGCGCCAGGTCATGTCCGACTCCGGATCCGGGTCACGACCCCGGTCGACGGCCCGGGCCAAGCCCCGATCGGCCAAACTCGTCGCGCTGTCCGTCGGATTCGCGCTCGGCGCGATCGCCGGCCTCACCGCCCCCGCCTCGGCCGGCGCCCCCGACCGGGCGCCCGCGGCCACCGCCGCGGCGGCGATCCCGCGCTACGACCACGTGGTGGTCGTCGTGCACGAGAACACCAACTACGAGGAGATCATCGGCAATTCGCAGGCGCCGTACCTCAACCAGCTGGCCGCCGGCGGGGCCTCCCTGACCGACTTCCACGGCGAGACACATCCCAGCCAACCCAACTACATGGCGATGTTCTCCGGCTCCACGCAGGGCGTCACCGGCGACGAGTGCCCGCCGCCCGGAGCGCCGTACAGTGCGGACAACCTCGGTCGGCAGCTGATCGACGCGGGTGCCACGTGGGGCAGCTACAACGAGGACTGGTCGGCGGCGAACCCGGGTGCGTGCACGAGTGGTTCGTATGCCCGCAAGCACAACCCCTGGTTGTCGTTCTCGAACGTGCCCGCGGCCACCACGTATCCGGCCACCGCGTTCCCGACCGACTACACCACGTTGCCGACCGTCTCCTACGTGGTGCCCAACCAGTGCAACGACATGCACGACCGCCTGTTCAACCCGGCCTGCGGGATCTCCACCGGGGACACCTGGACCAGGAACACGCTGAGCGGCTACGCGGAGTGGGCCAAGACGCACAACAGCCTGCTCGTGGTCACCTGGGACGAGGACAACTTCCGCAGCGAGAACCGGATCGCGACCATCCTGTACGGCGCGCACGTCAAGCCCGGACAGTATCCGGGCCGCAAGGACCACTACAGCCTGCTGCGCACCTTCGAGGACATGTACGGCACCCGGCGCTCCGGCCAGGCCGCGACCGCGACACCGATCACCGAGATCTGGCAGGACGGTGGTCCGTCGTCGGTGTCGGTGGTGAGTCCGGGTGCGCAGGTGGGTGTGGTGGGTGTGCCGGTGTCGTTGGCGGTGCAGGTGTCGGGTGGGACGCCTCCCTACACGTGTGCGTTTCAGGGGTTGCCTGCCGGGCTGACGGCGTCCGGTGGCGGGTGTGTGGTGACGGGTTCGCCGTCCGCTCCGGGCAGTTCGCAGGTGTCGGTGACGGCGAGGGATGCCGTGGGTGCGGTGTCGGCTCCGGTGTCGTTCGGGTGGACGGTCTCCTCGACGCCGTCGGGTGGGGTGTCGGTGGCGGATCCGGGGGCGCAGGCGTCGAGGTTCGATCAGCGGGTGAATCTGGTGCTGGGGGTCTCGGGTGGGACCGGGCCGTATTCGTGTGCGGGGCGGGGTCTTCCGGCGGGGTTGTTCCTGAATCCGCTCACGTGTGTGATCACCGGTCGGGCGTGGGGGGTGGGCACGTTCGCCGTGGAGGTGACCGCGACCGACTCCACGGGCGCGAAAGCCGGCACCTCCTTCCGCTGGACCGTGAGCTGGTTCTGATCGCTCGCCGCACCGTCGCGTGCGATCACCCGGCCGTCGGGGTGTCGAGGGCCCGAACCGGCCCTCGGCCCCCCGGCTTCCGCCCTTCCCGTGCCGACCCGCAGCCGGAGGCCCAGGATGTACCTGTCGTCCAGCCGTTCCGCCGACCTCGCGTCCGGTGCGCGCGACCCGCGTGCGCAGGCCCCGCCGCCGACCCGGCCCGACGGCCGACGGGTCGCGCCCGTCGTGCTCGTCCTCGGCGTGGTCTCGCTGGTGACCGACGTGTCGGCCGAGATGGTGACCGCGGTGCTCCCGGTGTACCTCGTGCTCGGACTCGGCCTCTCCCCCATGGCGTTCGGCATGCTGGACGGGCTGTACAACGGCGCCACCGCCGTGTCCCGGCTGCTCGGCGGCCATGTCGCGGACCGGTTCCGTCGGCACCGGACGGTCGCCGCGGTCGGCTACGCGATCTCCGCCGGGTGCAAGCTGCTGCTGCCCGCGGCCGGCGGGGTCTCGGCGATCGGCGGGGTACTCGCGGCCGATCGTGCGGGCAAGGGGCTGCGTACCGCGCCGCGCGATGCGTTGATCTCGATGGCCGCGTCGCCGGCCGAGCAGGGTCGGGCGTTCGGCGTGCATCGGGCGATGGACACGGCGGGTGCGTTGTTCGGACCGCCGGTCGCGCTCGCGGTGTTGTGGGTGACCGCGGACGCGTACGACGCGGTGTTCGTGCTGAGCTTCTGCTTCGCCGCGTTCGGGCTGCTGGTGCTGCTGCTGTTCGTCCGCGACCCGACGCCCGAGGCCGTGGCCGCCGGCGCGGATCCGCCGGCGGTCCGCACCTCGGTCCGGCTGCGCGACGCGGCGGCGGTGCTGCGGGTGCCGGGCTTCGCCCGGGTGTGTCTGGCCGCGCTGCTGCTCGGCGCGGCGACCGTCGGCGACGCGATGCTCTACCTGCTCCTGCAACGGCACACCGACCTGTCACCGCACCTGTTCCCGCTGTTGCCGCTGGGCACCGCGCTGGTCTTCCTGCTGCTCGCGGTCCCGGCCGGCGTCGCCGGGGACCGGTACGGACGCGGCCGGGTCTTCCTGGTCGGCCATGTCGCCCTGCTCGGTGGCTACCTCGTACTGCTCGCGCCGCTGCCCGACCGGGTGATGATCGTCGCGATCCCGACTCTGCTCGGCCTGTTCTACGCGGGCACCGACGGCGTCCTGATGGCGCTCGCGGCCCCGGCCGCACCTGCGGAACTGCGCGGCGGGGCGCTGGCCCTGGTACAGACCGGGCAGGCCGGCGGGCGGGCCCTGGGCGCGGCCGGATTCGGCACGGCCTGGACGCTGTACGGCCCGCACACCGCCGGCGTCCTGGCCGTCGCCGCCCTGGCCCTGGCCCTGCTCGCCGCCGCCGCGGCGCTGCCGGCAGGCGGCAGCCTCCCCCCGGGTGACAACCGCCCGACCGGCCCGAGAGGGGCAGCCCGATGACCCGCACCACACGCCTGACCGTGCTCACCGTGGTCACCGCGCTGCTCGTCGGCCTCGCGGTGGTGTACACACTGCGCGCCGCGGGCGACGCGGACGCCGGCCGGGACGGCGACTACGCGACGCTGAGCCTGGATCGCCCCGGCCGGATCCTGTTCCGCAGCACCGCCGCCGACACCGGCCGGGACCACGTCGCGGCGGTCGACGCGGCGCGGCCCGGCGAGCGCGCGGTGGCCGCGCGCAGTTGCCTGGTCTTCCACGCCGCACACGGCACCGGGGTGTGCCTGCGACCGGCCGGGCTCGCGCTGGGCACCTACGACGCGGTGCTCCTGGACGCGAACCTGCGGGAGAAGGGCCGGCATGCGCTGGCCGGCACTCCCTCGCGCGCCCGGGTCTCGCCGAGCGGCCGGCTGGTCGCGTGGACGTCGTTCGTGAACGGCGAGTCCTACGCGGGCCTGAACTTCGCCACCCGGACCGCGATCCTGGACACCCGAACCGGCCGGCTCGACGACAACCTGGAGTCGTACGCGCTGCACCGCGGCGACGAGTCGATCCACGCTCCCGACGTCAACGTCTGGGGCGTGACCTTCGCCGACGACGACAACACCTTCTACGCGACGGTGGCCACCGGAGGACACACCTGGCTGGCCCGGGGCGACGTGTCCGCCCGCTCGCTGCGCACGGTGCGCGAGAACGCGGAGTGCCCGTCGTTGTCCCCCGACGGCACGCGCGTCGTGTACAAGAAGCGGGTCCCCGGCGCGGACGCCGACCGACCCTGGCACCTGTTCGTCCTGGTCCTGGCCACCGGCGCGGAGAGCGCGCTCGCCGAGACCCGGACCCTGGACGACCAGGCCGAATGGCTCGACGACGAACGCGTCGCCTACAGCCTCCCCGGCGACCTCCGCGGCGACATCTGGTCCACCCGCGTCGACGGAACGACCCACCCGACCCTACTCATCCCCCACGCCCTCTCCCCCGCCGTACTACGCAACCGACCGACACCTGAACGCAAGCCGACCCACCCGAACCGACCCCCCCGTTCCGCCCGTCCGGCGCTTGAGGACAACCCACCCGAACCGGGCAACCCCTCCAGCCCGTCCGGCGCTTGAGGACAACCGGCCCAGGCCATCCCACCCGAACCGGGCAACCCCTCCAGCCCGTCCGGCGCTTGAGGACAACCCGGCACAAGCCATCCGACCCGAACCGGGCAACCCCTCCAGCCCGTCCGGCGCTTGAGGACAACCCGGCGCCGGCCGAATCCCGCGCGCCGGCCCCCGCGCGATCAGCGCCGATGCACCACGCGCGCCGACGTCTGGTCCCGCGCCAGCACCATCATCGAGTCGATGTTCACGTGCGGGGGCCGCGTCGCCACCCACCCCACGCACTCCGCGATGTCCTGACCGACCAGCGGCGTCATCCCCGCGTACACCGCCGACGCACTCTCCACATCGCCGCCGAGCCGGTTGAGGGTGAACTCGGTCTCGACCATGCCCGGGTCGATCTGGCACACCCGCACCGGCTGCCCGCGCAGCTCCAGTCGCAACACCCGGGTCATCGCCGTCACCGCATGCTTGGCCGCGTTGTACCCCGCCCCACCCTCGTACGGCTCACGCCCGGCCACCGAGCCGATGGTGATCACCTGGCCGTCACCGGACGCGATCAGCAGCGGCAGGAACGCCTTGGTCACCCGCAGCGTCCCGAGCACATTGGTCTCGTACATCGCGGTCCACGCCGCCTCGTCGGCCTCGGCGACCGACTCGGTGCCGCGCGCGAAGCCCGCGTTGTTGACCAGTACATCGCACCGCTCCACCGCGGCGGCGAACGCGGCGACCGAGTCCGGATCGGCCACGTCCAGCGGCAGCGCCCGGCCCCGCCCGGCACACCGCGCGACCACCTCGTCCAGCCGGTCCTTGCGACGCGCACCGAGCACGACGTCGTAGCCCAGACTCGCCAGATGCACGGCCGTCGCCGCACCGATCCCGCTGCTGGCGCCGGTGACCACAGCGCAGCCTCGGGACGGGGCAGCGGGAATCGTGTTGTCGCCCTGGGTCATCACGGGTTCCTCTCGTCGTGTGGCGGTTGCCGGAAAACCGCCCTCGCGGGTGTGCGGCACCACGTTGCCGGCCTCCCGGCACCGTATGCCGCACCCGGACGAGGCCGTGTCGGGCCCCTGCGGACCCGCCCGCCCCAGGCCCCGCACGAGCGGGCGACACGTGCGCCCCACGCCACCGGCCGATCCGGGTGGGCGTCGCGCCGATTCCGGGCGCGGCGCCCCGCCCCGGGGCGGTCGAGGTCGGGCTCACTCGAAGAACATCGTCTCCGCGTCGTTCGGGCCGTGCGGCTTCCAGGTCTCCAGGCCGGCCCCGTTCGGCGATCCGGTCGCCACGAACGCGGCCAACGCCCCGCCGAACGCGGCGAACAGTTCACCGGCGGCGACCCGGTCCGCGCCACGCACCAGCACACTGTCCGCGAAGGCATCGAACGTGCCGAACAAGTAGGGCAGTTCGGCACAGTGCGGCGCGCCGAGGCCGAGTTCCGCGGCGGGGATCGGCCGGTCGAAGCGATACAGGTAGGCCGGGTGCCCCTGCCAGGCGCGGGCCCGGGCCACGTCGCGCGTGCCGTCGTGAAAGACCCGGTCGCTCATCACGTCGGCGAACACCTGGCCCGGGGTGGCCTCCGGGCGGCGCCCCGCATACCGGTCGTAGACGCGCCCGCCTTCGTCCCGCAACATCCGCAACACCTCCCCCCGACCGGCCTCGCGCACCGAGGGTTTGAACCCGAAGAATGCCGCGGCCTCCTCCCGCGTGGTCCCGATCAGCACGTCCTTGTCGGCCAAGGCGCCCTCCCGCACCGCCTCGCGCAGCCCCCGGCGCACGCCGAAGCCGCCGAGTACCGGATACATCGGCGGGGCCACGCTCGCGGTCACCGCCGTGTCCCGGACCAATCCCGCGTACGTCCGCACCAGTTGCTCCACCGGAAGCGCGCGCAACCCGGCGGCGAGGTCGTCGTCGGGCATCGGCCCGAGCGCGCCGAAGTACTTCGCGGCCGCGGCGCGAGCGGCGTCCGGGCTCTGCTCCGCCAGGCCCAGGGGCGAGCTCTGCGCCAGCACCCGGCGAATCAGTGGCCCGGTCTCCGGGTCGACCGCGAGCAACAGCGAGGTCCACGCCCCCGCCGACTGGCCGCCCACCGTGATCGTGTGCGGGTCGCCGCCGAAGGCCGCGACGTTGTCGTACACCCATCTCAGCACCGCGCCCTGGTCGCGCAGGCCGAGGTTGTCCGCGCCCATCTCGGGCCGGTACAAAAAGCCCAGCGGCCCGAGCCGGTAGTTGGCGGTGACCACCACGATGTCCCCGAGTGCGGCGAGTCGGGCGCCGTCGTACCAGTCCCAGCCGCCGCATCCGCTGGTGAAGCCGCCGCCGTGGAACCACACGAGCACCGGTCGCGAGGCGCCGCTCGCGCACGGGGTCCACACGTTGAGGGTGAGACAGTCCTCCTCGGACCAGTCGGGCGTGCGCGGGCCGACCACGAGTTCGAGCCGTGAGGGGCCCTGCGGTACCGAAGGACCGGAGCACACCGTGTCCCGGACGCCCGCCCAATAGGCATGCGGCCGGGGCGGCGCGAAGCGCAGATCGCCCACCGGCGAGGCGGCGTACGGGATGCCGCGGAAGGATCGCACCGGACCCTCGTCCACACCCCTGATCCGCCCGCGATCCGTGGTCACCACGGTCGACCGAGGGAGTGGCGTACCGGGCTCGGCGCAGCCGGTGGGCCGACGGTACCCCCGGCGGTCGTTGTCGTCGTTCCACTCGTTGCTCATCGACATTCCCCCTGGAAGCGGCTCGGGAAAAGGTGCGCGCACGGATGGCTCATGCATGCCGGCCGTTCTACGACCCGTGCACGCGACTCACCAGTCAGCGGACGCGAACTGCCGGAAGACCACACCGGGGGGCGGTGGATTGCCGATCTGCGTCACCGCCGGGATCGACGCAATAACCGAGAAAGCGCGGCGCAAGGCACGACTGCGAGGGTGACCCGCTGGTACCGAAACGGCCGAATCCTCCGGTGCCGACAGGCCCGATTCCCGATCGAAAGGGAAGCCATGGCACAGCGTCAGTATCCGCACGAGCTGAGAATCCACACCACTGTCGACCCGCCCGCCGCCGCCGCGTGCCTGGCCCGCTCGGCCACGTTCGGCAGCTTCGTCGTCTACGAACGGCACGGGGTGTGGACGTTCGCCGGCGGCGCCGCCGGCGAGGTGATCCTGGATCGGGCCGGCTTTCGGGTGCGTTGGGGTGCCCACGAGCGGCGGTTGCCGGTAAGCCACGATCCCAGCCGCGACCTGGCGAGGATCATGGCCGACGCCCCGGTGGAGGACTGGAGTCTCTACGGTTGGGCCGGCTTCGAGTACGCCTACGCGCAGGCGGGCATGCGCGACCTGCTCGACGACGGGACGCTGCTGCACATGGTGGTGCCCCAGGTCGAGATCAAGATGTCGGCGAACCACGTGGTGCTGCGGGGCAGCGATCACCGACTGCTGCAGATCCTCGCCGATGTGGTGCAGAACGCGCCCGCCGATCCGTACCCCGAACCCTCACCGGTATCGGTCGACGAGATCGGTGCCGACGCCTACCGCGACGCGGTCGCCGCCGTGGTCCGCGACATCGACAACGGCAAGCTGCGCAAGGCGATCGTCTCGCGGGCGGTGCCCGTCGCGTTCGATGTCGACCTGGTCGCGACCTATCTCGTGGGCCGCCGGCACAACACCCCCTCGCGCTCGTTCCTGCTGCGGCTGGGCGACCTGACCGCGGCCGGGTTCAGCCCGGAAACCGTGGTCGAGGTGGACCCGGACGGGTCGGTGCGCAGCCACCCGCTGGCCGGTACCCGCGCGTTCTTCCCCCTCGATCGGGCCCGCACCGCCCGGCTCAGGGCAGACCTGCTGGGAGACCCCAAGGAGGTGTTCGAACACGCGATCTCGGTCCAACTCGCCTGCGAGGAGTTGGCCCGGATCTGCGCACCGGACTCGGTGCGGGTCGAGGAGTTCATGAACGTCCTCGAACGCGGATCGGTCCAGCACCTGGCCTCGGCCGTGAGCGGTCGCCTGGCGGTCGGCATGGACTCCTGGGACGCCTTCGCCGCGCTCTTCCCGGCGGTGACCGCCTCCGGGATTCCCAAGCGCGCGGCGTTCGAGGCGATCCACCGGTACGAACCCGGCCCGCGGGGCCTGTACAGCGGGGCGGTGCTGACCGCGGACGCGCGGGGCGGCCTGGACGCGGCACTCGTGTTGCGCACGGTCTTCCGACGTGCCGACCGCACCTGGCTTCAGGCGGGCGCGGGCATCGTCGCCGGCTCCACGCCCGCGCGCGAACTGGAGGAGACCTGCGAGAAGATGCGCAGCGTCGCGCAGTTCCTGGTGCCCGAGTCGGCCACCGCGATGGCGGCCGGCTGAAGCCCACCCGGCATGCACGAAGTCCCCCACGTCCGAGGCGTGGGGGACTTCGCGTGTGGGGGGCCGCCCGGAGGGTCAGCCGGATGCGGGGACGGCGGTGGGACGGGCCTCGACGACTCCGTGCGGGGTCCAACCGCCGACGGTGATCCGGCGGTGCGCGGCGTAGCCGCACTCGTCCAGCCAGCCCTCGTAGGCCTGCCAGGGGTAGATCGTGCTGCTTTCGAACGGGAGCGTGGTGAAGTACACCCCGTCCAGGCCGGTGTACAGCGGCCCGGCGCCGTCGTCGTCGGAGAACGCGTTGAAGATCAACACCCGACCGGCGGGGTCGACCGCGCGCAGCGCCTTGGCCAGCAATGCCCGGTTCTGCGGGGGCGACCAGATCACCAGCTGGTGCGCGAACAGTACGCAGTCGTAGCCGCCGGGGTACTCGTCGTCGAAGATGTCCGCCGGGTACGTGTCGATGCGATCCGCCAGACCGCTTTCGCGGATGTTGTGTTCGGCCACCTCCAGGGCCCCCGGCCGGTCCAGCACCGTGACCCGCAGGTGCGGGTGTGCGGTGACCAGCGCGATGGCGTTCAGTCCGCCACCGCCGCCGATGTCCAGGATCCGGCGGACGCCGCTGTAGTCGACGCCGTCGATCAGGACCGGATTGGAGATGCGCGACCAGGAGTTCATCCCCTTGTAGAACAGTTCCTCCAGGCCGGGGGTACCCGCGAGCCGGCTGTACAGATCGCGGGTTTCGCCGGGGAAGTGCCGCAGCCCCAGGTTCTCCCCCGCACGCAGCGACGCGGTGTACTCCGCCGCGGGTGCGTAGGCGATCCGTGCCTGGAACTCGACGATGTCGCGCAGGTTGGTCCAGGTTCCGTCGTCGAAGGCGGCCTCGACGATCGAGGCGTTGGTGTACCCGTCGCCCCGCTTGACGGTCAGCCGCAGTGACGTGGTGCCCAGCAGGAGCACGGCCGCCGAGCGGTCCGGCAGTTCCAACTCCTTGGCGATCTCGTCCCGGGTGCTGCCGGGTCGTTCGTGCAGGAATTCGGGGAGTCGCAGCTCGCAGGCCGCGTTCAGTTGTTGGAAGGCGGCGTGGCCGAAGAGCAGCGGTACCAGGTCGGCCATGGTCAGCTGCGGGGTCGCGGTCATGGAGTACCTCCGGTCGACGGCGGATGAAGCCCGGTGGAGCCGGCCGCACGCGTCACAGCAGCGTGCGCGTCGACCACAATTCGGGGAAGAACCGGTGCTCGTTGATCGTGCGCAGCCAGGCCAGGCCGGTGGTGCCCCCGGTCCCGGACTTGCTGCCGAGCATGCGTTCCACCACCAGAAGGTGGGTGGAGCGCCAGACCGAGAAGCGGAACGAGACGTCGCTCAGCGCCTCGGCGAGGCGGTGGTCCAGGGGTCGGCCCGCCGGGTCGCGGTAGACCTCCAGCCAGGCCTGCTCCACCAGCGGGTGTGGTTCATGACGGCGCGTCACGTCCCGCTCCAGGAGGTCCGTGGGCAACTTCGCACCCTGTCGGGCCAGGTATCGGATCGCCTCGTCGTAGATGCTCGGCGCCGCCAACTCGGCCCGGAGCATCGGATATCGCTCCATGTCGGCCTTCCAGGCCCGAACCGTGTCCGGGTCCTTGTTGCCCATCGCGAATTCGAGCACGCGGTACATGAACGACTGGGTACCGGACGCCTCGCCCAGAATCTCGCGAAACTCCAGGAACTCGTCGGGGGCCATCGCACTGAGCACCTCCCAGGACGCCAGCAGCGCCTGCTGGGACCGGGTCGCCCGCTCCAGGTGACCGCACGCGACGGAGATCCGGTCCTGCCGGATCGCGGTCCGGGCCTGGTCCAGTTCCACGTGGATGGCGCGGAACAGGATCTCCTTGACGTGGCTGATCAGGATGAAGGTCAGCTCGCGCGGCGAATCGGTACGCGGGCGGGCCAGTTCGTGCAGCTCGTCCATCCGCGCGTAGGACACGTACGGGGCGGCCCCGTCGCGTTCGCCATCGCCCCCGAAAGGGCAGCGCGCGGGGGGCGGGGCGGAGGCGGCGGCCGGGTGTTCCCTCATCGGAGCTCCCTCGTGGGGTGTGCGCCACGTGCGCGACGCAGGCGGGGGTTGTCGTCCAGGAGTCGGCGCAACACCTTCTCGTCGATGCCCAATCGGCGTGCGGAGAACGAGTGCAACGCGTCCAGGTAGTCCTCCAGGAGTTGCCGCTCGTCCAGCAGCACGGCCTGTCCGGCGCGAACCAGCACGCGGCCGGCCACGATCACGGTGTCGACGTCGACGGAGCCGCCCAGGTGCAGGAACGCCTCCAGGGGGCGCGGGTTGAGCACGTAGCGCCAGTCGTCGGTGGACACCAGCACCAGGTCGGCTCGCTTGCCCGCCTCCAGGCTGCCGATCTCGTCGTCCCAGCGCAGTCCGCGCGCGGGCAGCCGGGTGGCCATGGCCAGCACGTCGGTGGGCCGCACGAAGGTCTGGTCGGCCGACAGCTCGTTGTGCGCCTGCCAGGCCGCGCGCATGTTCTCCGCCATGCCGCCGAGCGGATAGACCACACCGTCGGTGGAAACCGACACGTCCAGACCGGCTCCGATCAGCTCGGTGATCAGCCGGGTCTCGGTCAGCGCGGATTCGCCGGTGCTGCCGTACTTGGCGGGCGAGTGGCTGATGTGCACGCGGTTGTCGATCAGCAGGGATCGTTCGTACTCGTCCGCGAACGCGCAGTGCACCGCCATCAACCGGTGATCGAGCAGCCCGAGTTCGTGCAGGCGACGCAGCGGCGTGGTGTCGAAGCACGCACGCGTCGCATCGCTCTCGTGCCGCAGCGCCCCCACGTGGGTGGCGAAGGTGGTGTCGTACCGGGCGACCAACTCGGCCAATCCGCGCCCGAGTTCGTCGGACATGTTGCCCGGGTACACCGCCGTGGGCCGGCCGCGCAGCAGGCCGCTGTCGTCCTGGGCGCAGCGCCGCAGCACGTCCTCCAGCGGACCCAGCACGGCTTCCGGCTCACGGGTACGCCGAAACGCGCCCTCCCCGGGTACCGCGACACCGTCGGTGGCCCAGGTGCCGAGCACGCAGCGCAGCCCGATCCGCAACGCGGCGTCCGCGAGCGAGTGCGGCAGCGTGAACGAGCCGACGTCGGCGATGGTGGTGGTACCGGATCGCAATTGGGTCCACAGCGAGTACGCGGCGATCGCCTCGGCCTCGTCGGGAGCGAGTTGCCCGGCGAGGTCGTGGAACGAGTCGAACATGGTGGCGATCCGGGCCATTTCCCCACCGCAGGCCATGAACCCGGCCTCGTCCTCGCGATCGTCGGCCGACCGCAGCGCGCCCTTGAACGGGATTCGCATCGCGTACATCTCGTGCCAGTGCGCGTTGACGAAGCCGGGCAGCACCATCATCGACCGGGCGTCGACGGTGCGCAGACCGGCGCGCACCGCCGGGTCGCAGCCGGCGACCGCCTCGTCCACGTCCGCACTGGGGCCGACCGCGACGATCGTGTCGCCGACGACGAGCACCGATCCCGGGTCGTGGACGCGCCCGTCGGCCGCGGCACTGTAGACCACGCCGTCCCGGATCAGCAGCCCGGTTTCCGCGGCGTCGCTCGCGCCGGTGCCGGTCATCGGCCGACCTCGCCGTCCGCGGCGTCGCCGGCGTCGCTCGCGGTTCGCTGCGCGGCGTCGATCCGCTGCCACCAGGCGTCCAGCGTGGGCTGAGCGGCCAAGTCCTGGAAGGGGATCCGCAGGCCCAGCCGTCGCCATTGGTTGACCAGACGCATCATCTCCAGCGATCCGAGCCCGAGCAGCACCAGGTTCTGGTCGGCCTGGAGGCTTTCGGGGTCGGCGCCGATCACGGCGGCGACGGCTTCCCGCAGTCGCGGTGCGGTCAGCGGGCCGGCCGCCGCGTCGGCGGTACCCGGGTCGATGCTCGGTTCCATCTCGGTTTCCTTCCTGCTGGTGCCCGGGACCGGCCCGGAGGGTTGTCGGGACGGTCCGGTCCCGGGCGTCCGTCGCCGGTGTGGTCAGGAGAATGCGGCGACCAGCGCCTTCTTGTCGACCTTGCCCAGTGGGGTGCGCGGCAGGGCGGTCACGATCTCCAGTCGATCCGGCAGCTTGTAGTCGGCCAGGCCCTCGTCGTGCAGCGCCCGGCGCAGGTCGAGCAGCTCGGGCGGCCGGCCCTGCACGACCACGCACGCGCAGGTTCGCTCACCGAGGACCCGGTCGGGGAGGCCGATCAGTGCGACCTGGTGCACACCGGGCAGGGCAAGCAGATGCTCCTCGATCTCGGGCGCGGAGATCTTGTCGCCGCCGCGGATCACCACGTCCTTGATCCGGCCCTCGATCACCAGATGGCCGTCGGGGGTGCGTCTGACCACGTCACCGGTGCGGTAGAAGCCGTCCGCGGTGAAGGCCCGCTCGTTGTGTTCGGCGGCCCGGTAGTAGCCGCGCAGGGTGTACGGCCCGCGCACGAGCATCTCCCCTGCCTCGCCGGGGGCCACCGGATCGCCGTGCTCGTCGACGACCCGGACCTCGTCCGCGGGGGACAGCGGCAGGCCCTGGGTGGTGTACGCGGTCTCCGGATCGTCGTCCTCGCGGACGTAGGACAGCATGCCTTCGGCCATCCCGAAGACCTGTTGCAGCCGGCAGCCGAACGCGGGCGGGATCCGGCGGGCCACGTCGACGGGCAGCTTGGCCCCGCCGACCTGGATGAAGCGCAGACTCGACAGGTCGTGCTCGCTCCACGCCACCTCCTCCAGCCACAGATGCGCGATGGCCGGCACCAGCGAGGTGAAGGTCACCCGCTCCCGGGCGATCAGCGCGAAGCACTCGTCCGCGCCGGCGTCCGCGGCCAGCACCACGGTGCCGCCGGCGGAGAGGGTGCCGAGCACGCCGGGGCATCCCCAGGGGAAGTTGAACTCCACCGGGAGCACCACGAGGTACACGTCCTGCCGGGTGAGTCGGCACAGTTCGCTGCCGGCGCGCACCTGGTAGGCGTAGTCGTCGTGGGTGCGTGGGATCAACTTGGGCAGCGCGGTGGTCCCGCCGGACAGCAGGAAGAACGCGACCTCGCCCGGGTCCACGGGCACCGGCCCGAGATCACCGGCGGGTTCGGCCGCGGTGAAGTCGTCCGGGCCGCCCACGATCAGGATCGTGCGCAGGGTGGGCACGTCGGTCTGGATCTGCTTGGCCAGCGCCGGGTAGTCGAAGCCCACCCGGCCGTCGGGCACGACGTAGGCGACCGCCTCGGAGATGCGGCACAGGTGCCGGATCTCGTTGCCGCGGTGTGCGGCCAGTGCGAACACCGGGTGCGCGCCGAGGCGAAACAGCGCGAAGCACACCGCGACGAACTCGGGGATGTTG
This sequence comes from Embleya sp. NPDC050493, assembly GCF_044458105.1. NCBI lineage: Bacteria > Bacillati > Actinomycetota > Actinomycetes > Kitasatosporales > Streptomycetaceae > Embleya > Embleya sp. NPDC050493. Next base: position 454,914 of record NZ_JBITHP010000005.1, on the reverse strand, counting down.
GGCAGGTGCACCACGACCCGGTCGCCCGCCGTGACTCCTTCGGCGCGCAGCCGGACGGCCACCCGGTCGGCCCACAGGTCGAGTTCGCGGTAGCTCAGCCGGCGTTCCTCGTGCACCAGCGCGATGCGGTCGGTGTATCGCAGCGCCCAGTCGTGCAGCAGGTCGCCCAGGGTGCGGCCCTGCCAGTACCCCGACTCGCGGTAGCGCTCGGCCCATTCGTCGGGCCACGGCGTGCACCCGGCGAGCATCACCGGCCTCCGTCCGCGTCCGCGGTGATCCGCACGATCGCGCAGGCCACCTCGAAGCCCGGGGTGCCACCGAGCAGGAGCACGTGGTCACCGGTGCGCACCGCGCCGGTCGTCCACAGGTGTTCCAGCCCGGCGACGTGGTCCGAGGGGCCGGCGTGACCGGTCCGCCGGACGAACTCCCAGGTGCCGCGCGCTTCGTCGATCCCTATCGGATCCAGGAAGGTGTCCCGCAGCGCGCCCTGCGCGAAGCTGACGTGGGCGACGCGGGTGATGTCGTCCATGGTCAGCCCGGCCTCGGCCACCGTGTCGCGCACCACGTCGGCCACCAGGTCGCCCAGCGACCCCATCGGCGGCGGGCTGCCTGCGGCCCATTGGCCGGCCCAGTAGGCGCGCCGGCGCTCCAGGTCGAGCGGTTCGCCGCGGGTGATGCCCGGCGGGAACATCTGTTCGCCGCCGCGGTGCAGTTCCTCCATCCCCGGGATGGATCGGGCGCCCGTGGCCACCAGTCGGGCGAACCCGGGTCGGGTGGACAACACGATCGCACCGGCGCCGTCGGCGAGTACGAACAGCTTGGAGACCGTCCAGCGGTCGACCGCGGGGGTGTTGAAGTTGTCCCCGGTGGTCAGGAGTACCGCGGTGCGGCTCGGGTCGGCCAGCAGGTGGTTGGCACCCAGCACCAAAGATTCGATGATGCCCAGGCACCCGTGCCGGACCTCGATCGCCGAGATGGGCTGGTCGATGGTGTTGCGCACGATGTAGTGCGGCGCCGACCACACGTCCGGTCCCTGGTAGTGCACGGTGCTGTGGAACAGCTTGCAGATCTCGTTCGCCTCGTGGTCGGCCCGCTTGAGCGCCTCGTTCGCGGCGCGGATCGCCATGTCGGGGGCGGGCAGGTCACCGGCGTCGCCGATGGAGAGCAACCCACTGCTCTCGCGTTCGGCGGCGGCGTACCGGCCGGCCGCGACCGCGTCCTCGGTGCTCACCCGGTCCGGAAGGTAGGTGCCGATACCGGCCAGGTGGATTCCGTCGAATCTCATTGCTGCTCTCCTCGGCGCCGGATTATCGGGACCGGTCGGCACGACCGGACAGGACGGGGACGGCGTGCTCGTCCGCCGCGCGGACGGCGGATGCGTACAGGCTCGCGAACCGCGGGTCGATCCGGGCCCCACCGTCGTAGTAACGGGAGTACCGGGCCCGGTAGTTGGCGAACCAACCCGGGTGATCGTGCAGGAAGAGGATGTCGTGGAAGGCCATGTTCCTGATCGCGATCATCGGCCAGGGGGCCCGGTTGACCGGGAACAGCGGGTTGCGCGCGGCCGGGGCACGGCAGTCCGGGTGGAACTGGCCGAGCATCAGGCCCTCGGCCACCGCCCGGTCCTTGGTCGCCCGATGGCCCTCGTCGATCAACCACCAGCCGTCCTCGGGCAGGTCGGTGACCAGGACCACGAGCGCGTGCAGCTGGGGGTTGCGCACCTTCCAGTCGATCGAACGGAACATCCGGGTGGCGTCCTCGATCATGCGCACCATGCGAGGCAGGTGCGGCGGACCCTCCCAGCGATGACCCACCGCGATCAGCGAATCGGCGCGCAGCGAGGGTTCGACGAAGGGGCAGACCGGGCCGTCCCGGCCGAGTTCGGCGTGTGGTCGGGCGATGTAGTCGCCGAGCCAGGCGTGCAACTCCCGGTCGCGCTCGGCGTCCAGGGTGACGAACGGATCTTTCCTCATCGGATGCCCTCGTCCCGGATCACGGAGCAGTTCGCGGCACGAAGCGGCCAATGTGTACCGGGCGGCGCGAAGCACTCCAGGGTGACGGTTTGGCTGAGCGGAATCGGGTCCGCGGTGTTGGCCGAGACCGTGCGACGGTTTTGCCAGGCGGGCCCGCCGGCGCGCATACCGGTCTCGCATGGGTTACGTGCGGGCGCCGCGGCCTCCTGAGGGGCGAGTTCGGCGGCGGCCGGGTCGACGCCCGCGTGCAGCCGGCCCTGCGGCTCCGCCCAGTGCCACGCCTGGGCGTCCAGCGCGGCCCAGGTACGCACCCCCTCGGCGCCGAAACGGTGGCCGAGGTAACCCCGGATGAGCGCCAACGCGCGCAGGCACACGCCCCGCCAGCCCTCGGTGTCGGTCTCGTCGGGCTCGGGCCGGCCGTCGTCGAGCCGGTCCAGGATCGCCGCCCACGCGTCGTATCCACCCGCGTCCAGTTGTTCGAGCGCGTTGGCCATGCTCACCTCGGCGGCGAAGAGCCGGTGCCGCCAGACCGTCGCGTCGTCGCCGTCGGCGTCGGGACCGCCGTTGCGGTGTCCCTCTCCGGGCACGGTCACATCAGACCCCTTCCGTCGCCAGCGCGCGCGGGCGGGCGGCCACCGAGCGAGGTGGCGGCACCGCCAGGACCCGACCGGTCGCCGTCAGCAACCGGGCCAGATCGGCGGTGAGTTCGGCCAGTTCCTTGGGGTGCAGGGCCTGCCCGGCGTCGCACAGCGCGGTGGCTGCCTCGGGATGGATGTCGATCATGATGCCGTCGGCGCCGACCGCCGCGGCGGCCAGCGCGAGCGGGCGCACCAGGTCGGTACGTCCGGCCGCGTGGCTGGGGTCGACGATCACCGGCAGGTGGCTCATCCGCCGCACCGCGGCGACGGCGGACAGGTCGAGGGTGAATCGGGTCGCCGGCTCGAACGTGCGGATGCCGCGTTCGCACAGCACCACGTCGGGGTTGCCCTCGGACAGGATGTACTCGGCCGCGAGCAGCCATTCCTCGATCGTGGCCGCCATCCCCCGCTTGAGCAGCACCGGCCGGCCGCTTCGTCCGATCGCCCGCAACAGGGTGGCGTTGCACATGTTCCGGGTACCGACCTGGAGAATGTCCGCGACCTCCAGGATGTCGTCCAGATCCGCGACGTCGAGGACCTCGGTGATGATCGGCAACCCGGTGACCTCGCGCTGTTCGGCGAGCAGACGCAGACCGGCGCGTCCCAACCCCTGGAAGCTGTACGGCGAGGTCCGCGGCTTGTAGGCGCCACCACGCAGGATGGCGCCGCCGGCCAGCGCGACGCCGTGCGCGGAGTCGCTCATCTGGGTCCGGTTCTCCACCGCGCACGGCCCCGCCACGACCACGAACGCCGGTCCACCGATCGCCACTCCGGCCACGTCCACGACGGTGTCGGCGGGTTGGTAGGCACGTCCGGTGAAGCGCAGTGCGTCCTCGGTGTCGACCACCGACTCCACCCCGGGCAACGGTCGGATGCGTTCGGCCAGGCCCCGTGGAGCGGTCTTGGTCGAGATCAGGTGGGCGCGGCCGTGGCATCGGCTGCGCAGCACCTGCATATCCTCCGCACGAAGCGCCGCGGCCACGTCGTCGGCGTGCTCCGGGGCGGAGGTCTGATCCATCACCACGATCATCGGCGAGTCCCCCAGCGTCCTGATTGCGCGACCCGAACCCCCGTCCAGGCCGAATCGGACACTGACAGGCCGCACTTACACGCCTCTTTCGTGTCTCTTGCGTCTCAGCCGAGCAGGGGCGCGGGACCGCGGACGCATCGATCGAGGCCGTCCGGCGGGTACGAGCCGGGCGCCCCGGTGGGTCCGAATCGGCCCGCACCCGGCGCCCGGCGATCGCTCACCGTCGCGCCGAGACCAGCCACAGGCGTTGGGCCAGCCGCTGGTTGGCGGCGAGCACGGGCGGAACCGGCCGCCCCAGCGCGGCGGCGCAGGACTCGACGTCGACGAGGTCGGCGTGCCAGCCGAAGCCGGCCAGCCACCCGAGCGGGTCGTCGATCGAGGACCGCCAGGCCACTCCGATCCGGGCGAGCTCGTGCGCCATTCGGGCGAATTCCTCGGTCTGCATCATCGCCGCGTTGACGTGGTCCAGGACGAGCCTGCTGCCCGGTTGCGACAACGCGCCGATCCGCGTGATCAGTTGATCGCAGTCGGCCCGACCGAGGTAGAGCAGCAGGCCCTCGGCCACCCACGCGGTGGGCAGCGCGGGATCGAATCCCGCCGAACACAGCGCCGCCGCCCACTCCTTGCCGAGGTCGACCGCCACCGACACCCGGTGGCATCGCGGGAGCGCCCTCGCCCGCGCCAGCACGGCGGTCTTGTAGCGCAGGACATCCTCCCGGTCGAGCTCGAACACGCGCACCCCCGGCGGCCAGGGCAGTCGGAAGGCCCGGGTGTCCAACCCCGCCCCGAGCAGCACCACTTGGCGCCCTCCCGCGTGAGTCGCGGCCAGCAGTTCGTCGTCGAACAGGCGAGTGCGCAGCCCGATGAACCCGTGTATCCCGGCCCAGCGTCCACCCAGTGACCGCCGGGGGGCGAACCCGGCCGGCAACGCCGCCCCGACCGCATCCAAGGGAGCCAGGAAGGCGGCCGCGAGGTGGTCGTCGAAGAGTCGATCGGGGCGACGGCTCTCCAGGTTGCGTTCGACGGCGATGGTCAGCGCGGTCAGACCGGCTCCCGACAGCGGGAAATCACGGTGGTCGCAGGGATCACGGCTCGGCTCGGTCATCACTTTCCTCTCCACACCGACAGCGGTGCCCGCGCCCCGTCGAGCACCGTGTGTCGTCGGGCGATCACGGTTGGCAGTCGCCAGATTGCCGGGGAGCGAAACGGAAATACCAGCCAGTTGCCCTCTGGCGCCGGATATCGGCTTTCAAGTAGCGTCGTGGGGTGGATTCCACCAGGCTCGACCCGCTGGAACGGCAATTGGTGCACGCGCTCCAGATCGACGGGCGGGCGCATTTCAGCCGGGTGGCCGCGGTCCTGCAGGTATCCGATCAGACGGTGGCCCGCCGCTATCGCAAGCTGCACAACTCGGGCGCCATGCGGGTGCTGGGCCTGCCCGACGTCAGTCGTTTCGGTCAGGTCGAGTGGCTGGTCCGGATCCAGTGCAGTCCCGACGCGGCGGCCGGCATCGCCGCCGCCTTGGCCTGGCGCGACGACACCTCCTGGGTCAGCCTGACCGCCGGCGGCACCGAGATCGTCTGCGTCACCCGCAGCGGCCCGCGCAGCGATCGTGATTCCCTGCTTCTGCAGAAGTTGCCGCGCACTCCGCGCGTGGTCGGCGTCACCGCGCACAACATCCTGCACGCGTTCTCCGGCGGCCCGACCGGCTGGCACGGCAAGGCCAACTCGCTGACCCCGGAACAGATCCGCGAACTCGACGCGGGGCTCGGCGATCCCCCCAAGCACCGGGAACGCCTGGAGTTGTTCGAGGGGGACAGCAAGCTCCTGGCCACGCTCGCCCTGGACGGTCGGGCCGGCTACGCCAAACTGGCCGAGGTGACCGGCTGGTCCGAATCGACCGCCAAGCGCCGGTTGGAGAGCCTGCGCCGGGCCCGGGCGCTGTTCTTCGACGTGGAGATCGATTCGGCGCTGCTCGGCTACGAGACCGAGATGATGTTGTGGCTCTCCGTGCCGCCCGCGGCCCTGGTCGCGGTCGGTGAGGCGCTGGCCGGGCATCACGAGGTGGCCTTCGCCGCCGCCATCACCGGCTCCGCGAACCTGGTCGCGATGGTCGCCTGCCGAGACGCCGACGACTTCTACCACTACCTGACCACCCGGATCGCCGGCTTGGACCAGGTGGTGGCGATGGAGACGGCTCCGGTCATCCGCTCGGTCAAGCGCGCCGGCAGCGTGCCCAAGTCGGCCTCCGCCGGATCGGGCCCCTCGCGGCGCTGACGCCCGCCGAGACCGGCAGCGGAACCCGACCCGACCCACCGCCGCGCCCGCCCCCGACCGGGACCACGACGCGGACCGGGCCCGAGGCGCGGACCGGGCCCCGATCCACGACGACCGGCCCGAGCCGTGCGGCCCGCCGTCCCCTGCCCGCCGCCGAGCCGACCACGGCTGATCCCGCCGGCCACGGCCGGACGGTTTCCGCCCTCGACACCGGTCGCGATGTCGAAAACAAGCAATGTGTTCCCCCTGCGTGGCGCGTTCCGCCCGATCACCGCGAAGGTTCCGGTATCCGGGGTTTCTCGACATCAACCACCCTCCGCCGAGAGGAAACTCATGCGTAAGTGGCCGCCCCTTGTGGCGATCTGTCTCGGTACGTTCATGCTGCTCGTGGACGTGACCATCGTGACCGTGGCACTGCCGGACATGGCGACCGATCTGGACACCGAGCTGTCCGATCTGGAGTGGGTCGTCGACATCTACGCGTTGGCACTGGCCGCACTGCTGCTGGGCATCGGGTCGACGGCGGACGTACTCGGCCGCAAGGCCACCTACCTGGTCGGCCTGGTGGTCTTCGCGATCGCCTCGCTGGTGTGCGCGCTGGCGCCCGACGCGGGGGTGCTGATCGCGGCCCGAGGTGTGCAGGGCATCGGCGCGGCCGGCATGTTCGGCACCACCATCGCCCTGCTGGGCTCGCACTACCGGGGCAAGGATCGCGCCGTCGCGTTCGCCGTGTGGGGGGCCACCAACGCGGTGGCCGCGGCGGCGGGACCGGTGGTCGGCGGCCTTTTGACCGAATACCTGGACTGGCGTTGGATCTTCTACGTCAACCTCCCGGTGAGCGTGATCGCGGTCCTGATGAGCGTGCGCGTGCTGAAGGAGGAGCGCCCCGCCGAACGCCACCGGATCGACATCCCGGGCATCGTCGCGTTCACCGTCGCCGCCGGATCGGTCACCTTCGCGCTGATCCGGGCCCACGTCGACGGCTGGACCTCGGTGAACACCCTGGGCATGCTCGGGCTCGGCCTGGTCGCGCTGATCCTGTTCATCGTGGTGGAGCGCCGGCACCCGTACCCGATCCTGGATCTCACGCTCTTCCGGAGCCGTTCGTTCGTCGGGATCATGTCGGCCGGGTTGTTGATGCAGGCCGCCGCGTTCGCCTACCTGCTGTTCACGTCCCTGTGGCTGCAGACCGTCCTGGGCTACGGGCCGATCAAGGCGGGCCTGTACATCCTGCCGCTGAGCATCTCGGCGTTCGTGCTCTCCGCCCTGGTGGGCCGACTGGGACCGTGGGCCCCCAAACCCGCGATCGGCATCGGCATGCTCTTCATCGCGGCGGGCGCGGCGCTGCAGGCGTTCGTGAAGGCCGACTCGTCGGGCGGGGTGATCATCGCCGGCCTCCTGGTGGCCGGGGTGGGCGTGGGGCTGGTCACTCCGACCCTGTCCGGCGCCGCGTTGGCCTCGGTGCCGGCGGCTCGTGGCGGAATGGCGGGCGGAGCGGTGAACACCTTCCGGCAACTCGGCTTCGCCCTGGGTATCGCCGTGTTCGGCGTCATCTTCCAGGCCCGAGTCCAGGACGTGCTCACCGACAAGGGCCACCTGGCCAACGCCCACCACGTGGCCGGGGCGCTGACCGGCGGTCAGGCGCAAGGTGTGATCGCCCGCACTCCCGAACCCCAGCGGGACTCGATGGAGCATCTGGTCCGCGAGGCGTTCGCCTCGGGTCTCAACGTCACGCTCCTGGTCGCCGCGGCCGTCGCCGTCCTGGCCGCGATCCTGGTCTTCGCCCTGGTCGACGCGCCCGCGACCCGGGAATCGACCGACGACGAGTCCGAACCGCTGTCGGAGACGACCTCGGCGGCGGGAAACGTCTGACCTCCTGCCCGGGCGGTCATCACGGGCCCACGCCGCCCGGTGCCGTGTTCGGGCCACACGTGCGCGCCTGCCGGATCCGGCGACGCGTACGCGCCGGTCGGACCGAACATTTCCGGTCCGACCGGCGTGCGCACGTGTTCAGGACCGGGCGGCGGGTCGCAGCAGGCCCATCCGGGCCAGCACCGCGTCACCGACCGAGGTCCCGACCCGACCGAGATCGAACGGCAGGTCGAAGTGGTTGCGCCCGACCACCACCAGGTCGCGGACCGGCTGCTCCCGGGCCCGCAGAGCCTCGACGAACTCCCGCTGCTGACGGGCGTATTCGAAGGTCTCGGCGGCACCGCGGGCGACGATCACCGATTGCGCGGCAAGCGGCCCGCCACGCAGCGGGCTGTATCGCCGCGCGGTTTCCCGATCCAGCCCCAGCGCGTCGTTGACGTAGCTCGACCGGATCGGTTCGAGGTCGTACACCCCGCTGAGCAGGCACACTCCCGGCAACCGCGGCCCCGCCTCGGGCCCGCTCAGCGCCGCCGCGACGAGATGCGCACCCGCCGAACTCCCGCCCGCGTACACCGCGTCGCCCGCGTGTCCGAGCAACGCACCACGCTCGCACAACCAGCGCAGCCCGCGCCGCACGGACTCGACCATCGAGCCCAGCGAACAACCCGGCGCCAGTCCGTACCCCAGCGCCGCGAAGGCGGCCCCGGCCTTCACGAACCGGGGTGCGGCGAAGGCCGATTCCTCCTTGCTGCACTGCTGCCAGTGGCCGCCGTGGACGAAGACGAACAGCGGCGCCCCGGGCCGGGTCGCCGGGAAGTAGTCGAGTCGTTCGGCCGGACCCGGTCCGTATCGCACGTCCGGGCGGCATGCCAGGTCGGCGCGCGCCTGCCGGCTCCTGGCCGCGGCCTGGTCCAGTATCCGGAGAAAGTCGGGCGCGCGGGAACTCGGCGAATACTCCCGGTCGAGCGCGGCCCGATCGAACGCGCCGTACACGATCGTCATGGGTCCTCCACATTCGGTCGACGCCGCGGCACCGGCGTTCGGGGTTCGAGAGTTCGACGGTTCGGGGCTCGGCGGTCGGCGGTTCGGTGGTTCGCGGGGTCGCGGGGTCGCGGGTTCGCGGGTTCGCGGGTTCGCGGGTTCGACGACAGACAGCCTCAGGCGCTGTCCTCCAGTGCCGCCCGCTCCCACACCTCGCGCCGGGTGACGTCCCGGCACGTTCGCCTGGTCCGTCCCGGTCCGGTCAACGCGGGCATCGCCGCCTCCTGTTGCCGAAACGCGGGCGGCGCCGGCAATCTGCGTGGCACGGCTGTCTCCGCCTTTTCCGCCTGAACCACGAACACGCGTGCACGTGAGCCTCCTTCGCTTCGGCGCGGCCGAGTGCCGCCGGTCCCGATCGATGCCGCCGAAACCATGTGCACGGTGTGGCAGGCGCGCGCGTAGACCAGGGGTCGACCGGCCCGACCGGCGGTGCCGACCGCTGCCCGGGCGTGTCGCGTCGCGAGCCGAATCCCGTCCGCGTCCCGGCCCTGGAGCAGCACCAGCACCAGGCCGGACCGGGCATCGCACTCACCCCGCGTGGAGCCGACCCGGCGGGCCAGCCTCAGCGCCACCGTGTGATGCCGAAGCGCGAGGTCGCGGTGCCCCTGCACGCGGGCGATCTCACCGAGCACGTTCAACGCGTGTGCCCGAGACCGCACGTCGCCGCCGGCGCATGCCAACCGCAGCGCCTCGCCGCCGTGTCGGGCCGCGGTGCCCAGACCCCCGCGTTCGAGGTAGGTCCGCGCCAGCACGGCCTCGATCGCGGCCTGATCACGGACCGTACCGCCGGATGCCAAGGCCTGGGCGAGATAGCTGACCGCCCGCTCGGCACGGCCCTGATCGTGCGAGACCAGGCCCAGCCGCCACAACGTTCGGGCCGTACCGGGTCCGGATCCGCCCGGCTCGGCGTCGCGGGCGTCGCGCAGCGCGGCCAGCAACTCCTCGCGGGCCTCGTCCAGCCGGCCCGCCCGGTGCAACTCGGCTGCCAGGTCGCGTCGGACGCATGCGGCCGCCCGCGGTCCGCCGAGCCGGTCGGCCAGGTCGCGGGCCGTGGTCAACACCTCGATGGCCCTCGCGCCGCACTGCTCGACGCCGATCGCGAGCCCGAGGCCACGCAGGGCGGCCAACCGCTGCCAGGGCTCGTTCGCCGTGAGGTCGCGTTCGAGCGCCCGGGTGAAGTACAGCCGGGCTCGGGTCGATCGCCCCAGACCCAGATGGGCGAAGCCGAGTCCGATCAACGTGGCCGCGGTCCAGCCGCTCCCGCTACGCCGTTCGGCCGCCCGCGCGGCCAGGGCACAGCGCAGCGCCTGATCGTGGTGCCCGCCCTCGGCCAGGTAGGGACCGAGCAACGCGGCCGTCGCGATCACCGGGCAATCGGCGCCACCCGTCTCCACCAGGGCCACCAGGGCCGCCCGCTCGGCGTCCAGCCAGGCCGAGGCGGCACTCACGTCGGCGAACCGTGCCCGCTCCTCGCCCGGTCCGAAGACCTCGGCACAGGTGCCCGGGCCGAGCCTGCGGACCGCCTCCTGCACACCCGCGAACAGCCACGCACTCACCCGCCGCGCCGCCCGCGTGCGCTCGGCGGGTGCGTCCGCGGTCTGCGACAACTCGGCGGCATGCGCACGCGTCAGTCCCCGCAGCCGGAACCGGCCGGGGCCGCTGGGGGCGACCAGGTGGCCGGCCGCGAGCCGGTCCAGAATCTCCTTGGCCCGTTCGTCGTCGGCCAGGTCCGCCAGCACCCGGACGGTGGCGATGCCGAAATCCGGTCCGGGAGTCAAGGGCAACAGCCGATACACCCGCGCGGCCTGGGGCGAGAGCAGCCCGACCGCCGCCCGGAAGGCGTCGCGCACACCGGCCCGAGGGCCGAGTCCCAGGGTGAGCCGACTCAGCGGGCCCGCCTCGCGCAACTGGGCCACGTAGTCCGCGAGGCGGCACTGGGGATCGGCGGCGAGCGTCGCCGCGGCGATCCGCAGGGCCAGGGGCAGGCGATCGCACAACCGCGCCAGCTCCACCGCGGCCTCGCGCTCGGCGGCGAGCCGGGGCGCACCCACCACACCGTCGAGCAGCGCTGCGGATTCGGTCTCGGTCAGTTCGTCCGACAGCGCGAACAACCGGGCGCCACAGGAGGCGCTCAGTTCCGGCAGATCCACTCGACTGGTCACCAGTACCGCCGAGCCCGCGGTGCCGGGCAGCAGCAGCGTGACCTGCTCGGCGCGAGTGACGTCGTCGAGCACCAACAGCACCCTTCGGTCCGCCAGTTGGGCACGCAACGCCGCCGCGCGTGCCTCCAGGCCGGCCGGCACGCGGAACTGGCCCGACGCCGACAGGAGTTCCGCCAACACCTCGGCCGGATCACGGGGGTCGCCGTCGGCGCCGCTCAGGCGCACGTACCACTGGCCGTCCGGAAACAACCGGCGCAACCGGTGCGCGGCCCGCAGCGCGGTCGCCGTCTTCCCCACCCCCGGCCCGCCCGAGAGCACCACGACCGGCGACGCGGGCAACCCGTGGTGCGGCGTGGCGGCCTCGGCGATACAACCGAGCACCGCCTCGCGTCCGACGAAATCGGGGTCGTCGCGCGGGAGTTGATACAGCGGCGTCCACGACCCTCGGGACTGCTCGGCGGCCGGTGCGCGGTGCTTGGCGGCGGACTCGGGTGCCAGGGTCTGCGCACCGCTGAGGATCGCCCGCTGCAACCGCACCAGTCGCTCACCCGGGTCGATGCCCAACTCCTCGTTGAGCCTGTCCCGGACGTCGGCGTACGCAGCCAGCGCCTCCGCCTGCCGATCGCAGCGGTACAGCGTGAGGATCAGCTGATACCAGAACCGTTCGCGATAGGGATGGTCGGCGGTCATCTGACGCAGCGGGGCCAGGATCCGGTCCTGTCGGCCCAGGAACAGGCCGACGTCGAAGTACCGCTCGGCCGCGCGCAACCGGCGTTCGGTCAGTACGGGCACCGCCTCGCGCTGCAGGGTCTCCGCGGGCACGTCGTCCAGTGCCGGGCCACGCCACAGGGCCAGGGCGGCGGCGAGCAGATCGGCCTCCTCGGCGGGCCGATCTGCCGCGCGCGCCTGCTCGGCGCGCTCGACCAGGTCGTCGAACCGGTTCAGGTCCAGCGCCGACGCGGCGATCGTGATCCGATACCCCTCGGGCACGGTGTGGATCAGCCGTTCTCCGCCGGCCTGCTCCAATGTCTGGCGCAGCCGGTTCATGTGCACGTGCAAGGCATTGCGGCCGCTTGCCGGAGGGTTTCCCTCCCAGAGGTGGCCGAGCAGTTTCTCCACGCCCACCGTTTGTCCGGCGTGCAGCAGCAGGCAGGCCAGCAGGCTGCGTTGCTTGGGCGCCCGCAAGGGGACGGAGCGATTGTCGACGATGACTTCGAGCGGTCCGAGGATCAGGAAGTCGGCACGATCCGGTAAGCCGCGGCCCGAACCGGGCGACGTCGCACCGTCTCCGCCCCCGCGGACCGCCGGTGAGCGGTGCACCGGAAAGGATGCTGTGGTCACTGGTTTCTCCAAGAACAGGGATACCGGCCGCCGATCGACGACCGGTATCCGCGAATTCCGCCCCGGTCTTGCGCCCGGCCGAGATCAGCCGCGCATGCGGCTCAGGTACTCCCGGCAGCTGGGCAGTTCGCCGACCAGTCGTTCGGCCTGCCTGCGGATCGCCGCGAACTCGGCCATGGCACCGCTGGGGTCCAGACCGGCCAGGGCCGGCCGCGCCCGGGCCGGCGCCTTGCCGAGTCCGATCAGCATCACCTTCCAGTTGTAGGCCTCGAAGCCGTGGAAGCGCGGGTAGATGGTGTCCGCCTCGGGCAGCAGCGTGCGCCACGACTCCAGCCGCTCGGCCAGGCCCTCGGGCAGCGGGCGGGTCTTGGCCGCCTTCCAGTACGGGGTGTCCTCACGCCCTGCCGCGCAGTAGTGCAGGACCAGGAACTCCTTCACCCCGTCGATCACCTCGGCGATGCTGCGGTTGTAGCGCACCGCCAGCGCGGGGTCCCAGTCACGGTCGGGGAAGTAGTTCACCAACTGCTCGATGCCGTGCTGGATGAAGAAGATCCCGGTCGATTCGAGCGGCTCGACGAAGCCGCTGGACAGGCCGATCGCCACGCAGTTCTTCACCCAGGAATTGCGGTTGCGACCGATCCGCATCCGGATGTGGTTCGCCTCCAGGTCGGGCTGATCGGGCGCGGCGAACCGGCGCAGCGTGCGCTCGGCCTCGGCCGGGTCGCAGAACTCGTCCGAGTACACGTACCCGGTGCCGACCCGCTCGTACAGCGGGATCGTCCAGATCCACCCGGCCTCGGCCGCGGTGGCGGAGGTGTACGGAGCCATCTCCCGCCCGGGGTCGGCGGGTACCCGCAGGGCCACCGCGCGGTTGTTGGGCAGCACGTCTTCGAAGGATTCGAACGGCTCCTCCAGCACCCCGTTGATCAGCAGCCCGCGGAAGCCGGTGCAGTCGATGAACAGTTCGCCGGGGATGTCACCGTGCTCGGCGGTGACCAGATGACTGATCCACCCGCGCTCGTCCCGGCGCACCTCGACCACGTCGTCCACGACGTGCCCCACGCCGCGCTCGACCCCGAACGTGGTCAGGAACTTGGCCAGCAGGTCGGCGTCGAAGTGATAGGCGTACGGGAACTGCGTGCGCTGCTCGTTGGCGTTGCCGACCTCGCGATCGAGCAGCGTGGTGAACAGGTTGCCGTCGAGCAGACGCGGCGAACGGTTCGCCTCGCACAGCGCGGACAACAGCAGGCAGGACGTGTCGAAGTTCTCCACGTCGCCGTCCAGGTGCAACCACCAGTCGTCCAGGGTGAATCCGTCGAGCACGGGGAGCCGCTCGAAGGGGTGGTAGAAGTACGTGCCCACCTCGCGCCAGTTGGCGTACCGGATACCGAGCTTGTACGAGGCCGCACAGCTCGGCATCCAATCCCGCTCCTCCAGACCGAGGTAGGCGAAGAAGTGGCGGATGGTACTGAAGGTCGCCTCGCCGACGCCGACGGTGCCCACCCGCTCCGATTCCACGACGGTGACGGAGACCTCATCCCTGAAGGTCTGCTTCAGGTAGGTGGCGGTCATCCAACCCGCCGTGCCGCCGCCCACGATCACCACGTTGCGGATCATTGTCGTCCTTTCGGTTGCGTCGAGAGTTCGCCAGGCGATCGATCAGCGTGAGGACCGGAGAGGTCATCACGGTGGAGACGAGCGCCATGGTCACGAACATCGTGAAGAGGGTGGGTGTGATCACCTTCAGATCCAGACCCACGTTGAGCACGATCAGCTCGGTCAGGCCGCGGCAGTTCATCAGCGTGCCCAGGGCCAGTGCCTCGGTGCCGGGGATGCGCAGGCCGCGGGCCACCAGCACGGTGCTGCCCCACTTGCCGACCACGGCCACCGCGGTGATGGTCAGACACCAGCCCCACAACCCTCGGTCCGAGCCGAACAGGCCGAACTCGGTGCGCAGGCCCGAGTACACGAAGAACAGCGGCAGCAGCAGCGTGACGGTCAGATCGCGCATGCGCGCCGACGCGACCTCGACCGTGACCGAGCCGCGCGGGACGATCACGCCCAGCAGGAAGGCGCCGAAGATCGCGTGGATGCCGATGCGATCGGTGGCCAACGCGGTGAGCATGATCGCCGCGAGCAGTGCGGGCAGCACCGCCGCGTCCGACAACCGGCGCGGTTCCGACTCGCGCCCGGCACCTTCCAGGCGAGCCAGCGCGGGACGAATCACGCCCCACATCAGCGCGCTGAACGCGCCGGTGCACAGCAGGGTTCGCGCCACTCCGAAGCCGGAGGAATGGCCGGTGGCGGCCACCACGACCGTCAACAGACACCACGCGGTGACATCACCGATCGCGGCACAGGCCAGCGCCAGCGCACCGAGCCGGGTGCGCTCCATTCGGCGGTCGATCAGAATGCGGGCCAGCACCGGGAAGGCGGTGATGCTCATGGACACCGCGAAGAACAATGCGAAGGGTACGAATCCCACGCCGTCCGGAGCCAGCGAGGAGTACCCGACCAGGGCGAGCAGCACGCCGCTGAGCATCGGCACCGCGATTCCCACGTGGCTGATCATCAACACGACCCGGCCGCGACCGCGCACCTGGCTCAGGTCCAGCTCGTAGCCGACCAGGAACATGAAGAAGATCAGGCCCAGTTGGGCCAGCACGTTGATCGACCCGTTGAGCGAGTCCGGCAACAACCAGTGGTACCCGCCGGGCCACAGCAGGCCGAGCAGGGACGGTCCGAGCACGATGCCCAGGCAGATCTCGCCGATCACCCCGGGTTGCGCCATCCGCAGAAACAGTCGGGACATCAGGTGGCAGAGCACCAGCACGATCGCCAGCGCCAGGAGCAGGTGCGCGAAGGTGTCCGCGGCGGTCGTACGCACACCGCCGGCGGTGACGGCGTTGTGTCCGCCGTAATGGCGCACGCCCAACCACAGACCGATCAGGACGAGCGTCGCCGGCAGCCCGACGATCAGCATGTAGAGCAGGACCTGCCGGCTTCGCGACACGGGCGGGTCCGGTAAGGGCGAGTCGAGTATCGGCGGGTGTTCGTGCTCGAAGGGCGGCCGCGGGTCGATACCGCTTCCCGCCGGGGAGTCTTCACGGATGGACATCGCGACTTCCTCTGCGCAAGGTGATCACGGCGATGGCTGGAAAACGCACACCGCGGCGCGCCGCCGACGGGGACGGTGGGCGCGCCGCGGTGACTCAGGGGCGCCCGGGCCAGGCGGCATAGCCACGCAGGCCGTACAGCAGCGGATCGGCCGACGCACGATGGGCCGTGCCCATCACCTCGCCGAAGATCACCGCGTGGTCGCCGACGACGTCGTCGCGGACCACCTTGCAGTCGGCGACCCCGTGTGCGGCCTCGGCCAGATGCGGGCCGCCGGCGCCGTCGGGCAGACACCAGGGAGTGAGCGCGAACCGGTCCGGGGCGCCGGAGGCGAACAGCTCGGCCGTGCTCTTGGCATGTCCGCTCAGCAGGTTGAGCGCGAAGGTCCCGCACGAGCGGACCGCCGCCAATGTCGGGCTGCCCTGGCGCAGGCAGACCAGCAGGGTGGGCGGGGACAGTGTCACGCAGCTGATCGACGTGCAGGTCATGCCCCAGGGGCGGTTTTGGGTGTCGAAGGTGGTGAACACTCCGACACCGGTGGGGAAGCCCGCCATGAAGGCGCGCAACCGGTCCGCACGGTCGGCCGGCTCCTCTTGGCGGTCGACCCGGGCGTCGTTGTGCACTTCGGCTCGGATGGAATGCGTCACGAATTACTCCAGGAGTGCCGGTCGAGCGACGTCATTTGCCGTGGAGTTGGCGCAGGAATTCGTACGTGGTGGGCAGCTCGGCCAGCAGGTGTCGGCGCCGGGAATCGACCTCGGCGAACAGGTTCTCGACGCTTTCGATGGATGCCGGCTTGTATTCCAGAGCGGGCAGCACGCGATCCGGGAGATGGCCGAGACCGGCGAAGATGCACCAGTAGTTCGTGTTGTTCCAGAAGTTCTTGTTGTCCACTTCGGAATTTCCGTAGTACACCCGCTCGCCGGCCTGCGAGGTGTTCACCGGGAATCCGGCCCGATACAGCGAGATCTTCTCCCGGACGTCGTCGCCGAGCGGAAGCTCCTTGTTGGCCCGCCAGAAGTCCGTGTCCTCGCGCGGCGAGAAGTAGAAGTGCGTCTGGATGAAGTCGCGGGTGAAGTCGAACATGCTCTCCACCTCACGGTTGAAGTGGTCGACCAGGGTCGGGTCGAATCGCTTGTCCGGGAAGTGCTTGGCGAGCTGGTGCACTGCCGAGTAGATGAAGTAGATGCCGGTCGACTCGAGCGGTTCGACGAAGCACGAGGCGAGTCCGATGCTCACCACGTTGCGCACCCAGGCCCGGCGGTTGCGACCGACCCGGAAGCGTACGTGGTTGAACGGCGTATGGTCGGGATCCAGGCCCCACAGGTCGCAGAACTCGCGGGTGGCCTCGTCCTGACTGGTGAACTTGCCCGAGTACACGTAGCCGGTGCCGAAACGGGTCAGCATCGGGATCTTCCAGGTCCAGCCCGAGCTCATCGCGATCGCCGAGGTGAACGGCTCGACGCCGTCGGCGGCGTCGTCGTGCGGGATCGCGGTGGCCACGGCGCTGTCGCAGAGCAGCTGGTCGGACATGTCCAGGAACGGCTCTTCCATCGCCTGGTTGATCAACAGGCCGCGGAAGCCGGAGCAGTCCACGAACAGATCGCCTTCGAGAAGCCGACCCTCCTTCGTGCGCAGCGCCGTGATGTAGCCCCGCTCGTCGAAGAGGGCCTCGGTCATCTCGTCCTGAATGTGCCGCACACCCTGCTTCTCGGTGGCGAACCGGCGCAGGAAGTCCGCGACCAGGTTGGCGTCGAAGTGCCAGGCGTAGCCGGTGGCCTGGCTGCCGTCGCGGTAGCGCGGGCCCTTCTTGGCGTCGAGCACCTCGGCCTCGGCGAAACACGCGTAGTCGAAGGGGACGTCGGTCTCCCCCCGCAACGTGCGCAGGTGCCAGTAGTGCGAGAGCGGAATCCCGTCGTGCTCGGGCAGGTTGGCGAAGTGGTGGTAGAAGTGGTCGACGCCGCCGCCGAGTGTGCGCGGCTGTGCCGCGCCTTTACCGGGGGTGCGCCAGTTCACGAACCGGATGCCCGCCTTGAAGCTCGCGTTGCACTCGCGCATCCATTCGTCCTCGGGAATTCCGAGGTAGTCGAAGAACGCGGCCTGCAGGTTGGGCACGGTGGCTTCGCCGACACCTATTCGAGGAATGGTGGGCGCCTCCAGGACCGTGATGTCCACGGCACCCTGGAGGGCCTTCCCCAGATACGAGGCGGTCATCCACCCCGCAGTCCCGCCGCCGAGAACGACCAGCCTTTTGATGCGATGGTCCACGAGTCTCTCCTTCGGCCTGCGGCCGCGGGGTTCGATCCCCGCGGCCGACCCTGGAGAGCATCCTGAGAGACGGCTCTATATTTTTCCTATGAACCGTCCCGGACCCTTACGCAACCGCTCGCCGACGAGACCATTTGCTAACCGAAAGCACTCGTTCGGGCGAATCGCGGATCGGTGTACTGTTTGGTTTCGGTAACCCACCGCAACCGTTCGACACTTTCCTGGACGTCTTGATGCGAGACATATAGCGGGTGAAATCCGAAGCGGAGCAGGTCCGGCGGCCGGCTGTCCGCGACGACGCCCTCCGGCATCAGGGCACGGATCATCCCGTAGGCGTGCTCGTGCCGCAACGAGACGTGTGAACCGCGGCGTTCGGCCGCGCGCGGGGTGACCACCTCGAAGCCGGGTTCGTCCGGTAGTTCGTCCACACAGCGGACGAAGAACGCGGTGAGCGAAAGGCTCTTGGCGCGCACCTGCTCGACCGACACGTCCCGATAGACGTCCAGCGCGGCGTCCAGGGCGACCAGCGAGAGGATCGCGGGTGTCCCGACGACGGCCCGCCCGATGCCGGCGGCCGGCACATACGGGCCGCCGGTGGCGAACGGGGTGGCGTGTCCGAGCCAGCCGGCCAGTGGCAGGTCCAAGGCTTGGTGGTGGCGCTCCGCGACGTACACGAAGGCCGGCGAACCGGGGCCGCCGGACAGGTACTTGTAGGTACAGCCCACCGCCATGTCGACGTCGTGGCGCTCCAGGTCGAGCGGCAGCACGCCCACCGCGTGACAGACGTCCCACAGGACGACCGCGCCGACCTCGTGGGCCGCCGCGGTGATACCCGCGACGTCCCACAGCTCACCGGTGCGGTAGTCCACCACCGGGTAGGCCGCCACCGCCACGTCCCGGCCGTCTCGGGCCAACCACTCGGCCGCCTCCTCCGCAGGCACCTCGACCACCCGCAGGCCCAGCAGCCTCGCCGCCGAGTCGGCCATGTAGCGGTCGGTGGGGAAGTGTCGTGGATCGGTCAACAACACCTGCCGGCCCGGCCGCAGTCGGGCCGCCCCGACCAGCGTGTTGAACAACTGCACCGAGGTCGAGTCGCCCACCGCGACCTGCCCCGGACCGACCCCCAGCAGGGCCCCGATCCGATCGCCCACCCGGGTGGGCAGTTCCATCCAGTCCACCCACGAGCGCACCAGATTCTCGCGCCATTGTCGGTGGATCGCGTCGTGCACGGCGGGAGCGACCGAGGTCGGCAGCGGGCCGAGCGAATTGCCGTCCAGGTAGATCAGCCCCGGCGGCAGCGTGAACCGCTCCCGGAAGCCGGCCAACACGTCGTCTGCGTCCAGTCGTTCAGCGTCGGTGCGAGTCGTGGGCATGTGCCGACCTCCGTCGATTCCGAGGTGCGATGCGAGCCGTGCCGAGTGCCGGACCGAGCGGGACCACCCGCTCGTCCGGGTACGCGCAGCGATCCAGGAAGCGAGCCACGCTCTGGCCCAACTCCCAGGCGCTGGAGGACTTTCCGGCCCCTCGAACCTGTCGGAACAGGGCGACCAGGGCGCTCTTCTCGTCCTCCAACCAGCGCTCACCGTCCCGCACGGGTGCGGCTTGCGCCTCGTGCCCCCGGCGCACCCAGGCGTTCAACGCCCGGTCCAGGACGACCGCGAATTCCGGTGCCGCGGAAGCCTCGATGCCGGCCTCCTCACGACCGAAGATGCGCACCAGGCGGTGCAGCCGATAGCGCGTGGTGGTCCCGCCCGCGCCGGCGACGAAGGACAACAGTCGCGCGTCCACCAGCGCCTCCAGTACGTCCTCGACCTCCTCGTGGGGCATCCGCAGGATCTCGGCGGCGGCCCACAACGGGAAGTCCGGCACGTCCAGTTGGGTGAGCAGGCACAACGCCCGGCGCACCCGCGGTTCGAGCCCGCGATAGCTCTGCCGGATACCGAACCGGACGTCCAGGTCGGAGGTGCGCAGTTCGTCGAGGTGGCCGCGCGCCGCGGCCATCCGGACCACGAGCGAGGCCACCTGCCAGTGCGGCCTGGCGTGCAGACGAACGGCCGCGATCCGAACCGCGAGCGGCAGACCGCCGCACAGCTCGACCAGCCGTCGGGCCATCTCGCGCTCGGCCTGGATCCGGGCCTCCCCCGCCACCCGAGACAGCAGTTCCAGCCCCTCCTGCACGGACAGCGGGCCCGGTTCGATCAGGCTGACTCCGTCCAGGGCGGTCGGCGAGCACCGACTGGTGATCAGTACCCGGCACCCGGCGGCGCCCGGCAGCAGCGGTCGTATCTGGCTCTCGTCGCGCGCGTTGTCGAGCAGGATCAGCATCCGCCGACCGGCGAGCCTGCTGCGGTAGAGCTGGATGCGTTCCTCGATCGAATCGGGGATCGCCGACTCGTCGGTGTTCAACGCGCGTAAAAACCAGGCGAGAACCTGCCCCGGATCCTTGGGTCGCTCGTCGAGACCCCCGAGATCCACTTGGAGTTGACCGTCGGGGAAGACGTCCAGGCACCGGTAGGCGGCCCGCATCGCCAGTGCGGTCTTGCCGATGCCGGCCATCCCGGTGATCGCCACCGGGCTCCCGAGTGCGCAGGTCGGCCGCTGTGCGCGAACCGACACCCCCAGCGCCTCGGGGCCCGCAGGACCCGTGGTCCCCGCCCGCAACAAGGTCTCGATCACCTCGAGTTCGCTGTGCCGGCCGGTGAAGTCGGCGACGTCGGGCGGCAGCATGGCCGGTCGCACCCGACTCCACGCGTTGGTGGTGACCGCCCGTGGACCCGCCCCGGTCGTCGAGCGCGCGAGCACGGGATCTCCCTCCAGGATGCCCTGGAAGACGGTGTTCATCGCGTGTCCCGGATCCACCCCGAGTTGCTCGGCCAACACGTGCCGGCCCTGCTGGTAGATCTCCAGTGCGTCGGCCTGTCGATCACAGCGGTACAGCGCGGTCATCAGATAGGTGCGCATGCGCTCGCGCACCGGGTGGCTCTCCACCAGCGCGGTCAGCTCGGGCACCAGTCGCGCATGCAGGCCGAGTTCGATGTCGGCCTCGATCCGAGCCTCCAGCGCCCGCATGCGCGCCTCCTCGAGCCACGGACCGTCGTTGGCGGCCAGGAACTCGGTCACGTTGGCCAGAGCCGGACCGCGCCACAGCCGTAACGCCGCCGCCAGGTGTCGTGAGGCCTCCTCGAACCGCCGGTTCGTCAAGGCCGTGTGGCCCATCCGGCTGAGGCGTTCGAACTCCTCGTGGTCGAACCGGGCCGAGCCCAGGCTCAGTGCGTAGCCGGGTTGGCGCCGCACGATGTAGGTACCGGCCGGCCCGAGCAGTTTGCGCAGCCGCGAGATGTACGTATAGATCTGCGAACTCGCGGTGGCGGGCGGGCGATCGCCCCACAGGTTGCTACTCATTCGAGCGTCGGACAACACCGTGCCGTGGGCCAGGAGCAAGCCCGCCAAGGCGGTGCTGGGTTTGGTTCCGTCGAAAGATGTCTCGATTCCCCCCCTGTACATCGTCACCGGCCCGAGGATGCGAATTTCCATCCGATCCTCGGGGTCACCCATCGTGCTGTGCGAGATCGTCCCCGTCGTCTCGTAAGAATTCTTCGAGAGATCAAGCATGCCTAGCCTCCCCGCAGACTGCCAGCGTCAGCAGCTTGGCACGGTAAGGACGAGACTCTCTGCGCACCAGTCGATATTCGCCGTCTGACCGATTTCGACACGGCCGCCGACTCCGGCGACGGATAGCACCCGGACGCCTCGCGGTTTCCCTGTCAAAATGGGAGTAGAAGACAATCGACCGCAAAGTACGGCAAACCACGCACCCGGCGCACGGTGGAATCCCCCCGCGGCGACGCCGAACTTCTCCCCGGAAACGGGAAATTCCCATCCGTCAACGGGAGTTCCGGCCTGATCCCGTTGACTTCGGGCAGCCTCGACCGGCTCCGCGCCGGCCCGGCCGGCGGATCGACCGGAGCCACCGCCCGAGTCTTGTCCGAAGCCGGTCAAACCGGCACCGGCGGCAACGCCTCGCGGTACAGCCACCCGTCGAACAGCGGCCCCAGCGGCATGGGCGCATGACGTTGCGCGTGCGCGATGAAATCCTCGGTGGTCACCACGCCGTGCCGGTGCGACGTGGTCCACTCGCGCAACATCGCGAAGAACGCCGAGTCGCCCAGCGCACACCGCACCGCGTGCACGGTCAACGCGCCGCGGGCGTAGATCCGGTCGTCGAAGATCAGCTTCGGCCGCGGCGAACCGAGCAACAGGTCCTGCGGCAAGCCGCCCAGTCGGGAGTACTCGACGGCGGCCTGCGCGGCGGCCGTGCGCCCGCCGGAGCGCTCGGCCCACAACCACTCCGCGTAGCGCGCGAAGCCCTCGTTGAGCCAGATGTGCCGCCAGTCCGCGAGTCCGACGCTGTTGCCGAACCACTGGTGCGCCAACTCGTGTGCGACCAGCCGTTCGGAACCGCGCTCGCCGTCCACGTGGTTCGCCCCGAAGGTGGCCAGCCCCTGGGCCTCGATCGGGATGTCGAGGTCGTCGTCGGTGACCACCACGGTGTACTCGCCGAACGGGTACGGTCCGAACAACTCCTCGAAGAGCGCCATCATCTCCGGTTGCCGGGCGAAGTCGACCAGGAAGCGCGGCAGCAGCCGGGCCGGCACGTGCGCGAACTGCGGCACCCGCGCGTGCGGTTCCAGCGGCCCGATCGTGTCGTAGCGGCCGATCGAGACGCTGACCAGATAGCTCGCGGTGGGCGCGGGCTGCTCGTAGACCCACGTGGAGGTGCTGCCCCGGGTGCTGCGGGTGAGCAGCCCGCCGCTGACCGCCACGGTGTACGCCGACGGCGCGGTGACCGAGATCTGGTAAGCCGCCTTGTCGTCGGGCCGGTCGTTGCACGGGTACCAGGACGGCGCCCCGATCGGTTGACCGGCCACCAGCGAGCCGTCGGTCAACTCCTCCCAGCCCACCCCGCCCCACGGGCTGCGCACCGGCTTGGGATTGCCGACGTAGTGCACCTCGACGGTGAACGCGGCCCGCGCACGGATCGTCGCCCCCGGCCGCACCCGCAGCTTGCCCGCGCGGTGCGCGTAGCGCACCTGGCGGCCGTCCACCAGCACCCGGCCGATCCGGAACTCGCCCAGGTCGAGCACGACTTCCTGGAGCGGTCGATCGCCGGCCACCGCGCCGATCCGGGCGGTGCCGGCCAGCCGATTGGGGCCGGGGCGGTAATCCAGGGCCAGCTCGTAGCGATGCACGCGATAGCGCGGATCACCGTGCGTGGCGAAGTACGCCTCCCCCGCGACCGAGCGCGGCCCCTGGTCGATCACCGTTTCGTGCTCCGTCCCCGTCGCGCCCACCGTCGCGGGACGGGCCGTGTCGCGCGACGCCGCCTCGAAACGCATTACCGTCGCCATGCCTCGATCGGATTGCCCAGCCAGCCGGTGTCCTCCGGGACCGTCTCGCCGCGCATCACCAGCGAGGCGGGACCCAGCGTGCTGCGTGCCCCGATCGTGCTGCCCGGCAGCACGATCCCGCGCGGGCCCAGGGTGGCGCCCTCGCGAAGGATCACAGTATCCATCCGCATGATCCGGTCGTGGAAGAGATGCGTCTGGAGTACGCAGCCGTGCCCCACGCTCACCGCATCCTCCAGGGTGACCAGGTCCGCCTCCGGCAACCAGTAGCTCTCACACCACACGCCACGGCCGATGGATGCCCCGAGCCCGCGCAGCCACACGTTCAGCACCGACGTACCGGGCACCCGGCCGATCAGCCACGGCACGGCCAGCACCTCGACGAAGGTGTCGGCGAGTTCGTTGCGCCACACGAAGCCGCTCCACAGCGGGTGCTCGACCGGCTCGAACCGGCCGACCAGGATCCACTTGGCCGCGATCGACACGACACACGCGAGCACGCCGCAGCCGAGCAGGACCGCGCCGGACAGCAGCGCGGCCAGGAGCAGCGAGTGCGCGCCCAACCAGGCCAGTGCGGCCAGGGTGAGCAGGGCCAGCGCCGCCGAGCACAACACCGGCACCGCGCGGCACAACTCGACCAGGCCGCGGGCCCAGCGCAGCCGGGCCGGCGGGTCGAAGGTCAGGCCCTGGTCCGCGACGTCCGCCGAGCGCGGCAGTCGCATCGGCGGCATGCCCAGATACGAGCCGCCCTTCTTGGTCTTCTTCGGCGTCGCGGACAACACGCCGACCAGGCCGCGGGCGGGCACCGAGCGGCCCGGCGCGGTCATCCCCGAGTTGCCCAGGAAGGCCCGCTCGCCGATTCGGGCCTCGCCGATCCGAATCCACCCGCCGCCGAGTTCGTACGAGGCGATCAGCGTGTCGTCGGCCAGGAACGCCCCGTCGCCGACCGTGGTAAGACTCGGCAGCGCCAGCACGGTGGAGGCCTCGACGCCCTTGCCCACCTTCATCCCGAGCGCACGCAGCCACACCGGCGTGAACAGACTCGCGTACAGCGGGAACAGCTTGTCCCGGGCCAGGTCCATCAGCTGGACGACGGTCCACGCCTGCCAGCCGATCCGCCCGTGCAGCGGGTAATAGCCCGGCCGCAGACCCAGGCTGAGCACACGCACCACAAGCACGATCGACAGCGCGTAGACCAGCGCGAACGCGGCCACCGCCGGCACCAGCGCGAGCATGGCGCCGGTGAGCGCCGCGCCGAGGCCCTCGCCGGGCCGCACGAACGCGCCCAAAATCGGCAGTACCGGCAACACGGCCAGGACCGGCAAGAGGGTCGGCAACAACCCGCTCGCGCCGTACAGCACCGCCCAGCGCCTGCTGCGCGGCGGACGCGCGCCGAACCGGCCCCGGTCGACCTTGCCGAGTCGAACCGCCGGCACCCCGCCCCAGCGGCGGCTCGGCGGCACGTTGCCGGTCACCGCGGAACCGGCCGCCACCTCGGCGGAGCGGCCGATCCGAGCGCCGGGGAAGAGCGTGCTGCGGGTGCCCACGATCGCGCCCGCGCCGACCTTTATCGCGCCGATCTCCAGCCGGTCGCCGTCCAGCCAGTGGCCGGACAGGTCCACCTCGGCCTCCACCGCGCAGCCTCGGCCGAGCTTGAGCAGGCCGGTGACCGGCGGCAGGGTGTGCAGGTCGACGTCCTGGCCGACCTTGGCGCCGAGCGCGCGGGCATAGCGCAGCAACCAGGCGCCGGACAGCGCGGTCGCGCCACTGGCGTCGGCCAGTTGTTCGGCCGCCCACAGCCGGATGTGCACGCCGCCACCGCGCGGATGGGTGCCCGGACGCACCCCGCGCAGCAACAACCGGGCGCCGCCCGCGGCGATCGCCACCCGGCCGGGCGGGCTGAACAGCGCGGCCCAGCCGGCCGCGACCCACCACCACGAGGCGGTCGGCGCCCACGGGTAGTCGCCGAACCACGCGGCGACGTTGCCCAGCGCGAGCAGGCCGACCGTCCAGCGCAGCCCGATCAGGGTGAACAGCGGGATCAGCAGGAGCAACTGGGCGATCCGCGCCCGGGTGGGCGTGGGCGCCACCTTGCGCACCGCGCCCGCGTCCTGGGCCGAGCGCTCCAGGCGCCGGGCCAGTTTGCGCAGCGTGGGCTGCTGGTAGATGTCCGCGACCGCGGCGGCCGGGTAGCGCTCGCGCAGCAGCGTGGTCAGTCGGGCCGCGGCCAGGCTGTTGCCGCCGATCGCGAAGAAGTCGTCCTGCGCGGTCTCCGGAGCGATGCCGAGCACGTCGGTCCACTGCTCGGCGAGCCAGGCCTCGGTGCCGTAGAGCTGCTCGGTGGGCCCGGCGTCCTCCGCGTCCGCGAGCGGCCACGGCAGCGCGTCCCGGTCGACCTTGCCGGAGGTACGGGTGGGCAGGTCGGCCACCGGGGCGAGCCGGGGCACCAGGGCCGCGGGCAGCTCGGCCCGCAACCGGCAAACCGCCTCCTCGCGGTCCCAGCCCTCGCCGGTCACCAGGTAGCCGACCAGGAGCTGATTGCCGCCCTTGACGGTGCGCACCGCGGCGGCGGCGCCCACCACGCCGGGCAGGGCCTGCAGCGCCGCGTCGATCTCGCCGAGTTCGATCCGCCGGCCGCCGAGCTTGATCTGCTCGTCGCCGCGGCCGACGAAGACCAGGCCGTCGGCGTCGGCACGCACCACGTCGCCGCTGCGGTAGGCGCGGTCCCAGCCCATCGACTCCAGCGGCGCGTACTTCTCCGCGTCCTTGGCCGGGTCCAGGTAGCGGGCCAGGCCGACGCCGCCGATCACCAGCTCGCCGGTCCCGCCCATCGCGACGGGCCGACCGTCGGGGTCGACCACGGCCAGTTCCCAGCCGTCCAGCGGCAACCCGATCCGGACCGGGCCCTCGCCGGTGAGCAGCGAGCCACAGGCGACCACGGTCGCCTCGGTCGGGCCGTACGTGTTCCACACCTCGCGGCCCTCGGCGACCACGCGCTCCACCAACTCGGGCGGGCAGGCCTCGCCGCCGAAGATCAGCAGCCGTACGTCCAGGAGCGCCTCGGTCGGCCACAGCGCGGCGAGCGTGGGCACCGTGGAGACCACGGTGATCTCCTGCTCGGCCAGCCACGGCCCCAGGTCGGCGCCGGAGCGCACCCGCGAGCGGGGCACGGTGACCAGGCAGGCGCCGTACCGCCAGGCCAGCCACATCTCCTCGCAGGACGCGTCGAAGGCCACCGACAGGCCCGCCATCACCCGGTCGCCGGGGCCGAGCGGCTCCTCCCGGAGGAACAGGCCCGCCTCGGCGTCCACGAAGGCGGCCGCGTTGCGGTGGGTCACCGCGACGCCCTTGGGCTTGCCGGTGGAGCCGGACGTGAAGATGATCCAGGCGTCGTCGCCGGGGCCGGGTCGGCCGGGCGCCACGGGCGCGCCGTCCCGGATGACCCGCAACGCGCGCTCGGCACCGAGTACGGCGCATACGCCGGCCTCGCCGAACACCAGGTCGGCCCGCTCGTCGGGGTCCTCGGCATCCACCGGGACGTAGGCGGCGCCGGCGGCCAGCACGGCGAGGATGGCGATGTACAGGTCGTTGCTGCCGGACGGCACCCGGATGCCGACCCGGTCCCCGACGCCGACCCCGGCATCGGCCAGCCGGCGGCGCAGCGCCTCCACCTCGGCGGCCAGGGCGCGATACGTCAGCGTCCGCCGGCCGTCGTCGAGGGCGGGCTCGTTCGGGTGGTTCCGGACGGTGGCGTCCAGGATGTCCACGAGGGTGCGCGGCGCGGGGGCGGGGCGCCCGGGGTAGACGGCGCGGGCCGGGGTGGTCGATGCGGTGACTGTGCCGGGGCCGGGGCCGGTGCTTTCGCCGGTGGTGTTTCCGGTGCTTTTTCCGGTGCTTTTTTCCGTGCCGGTGCTTCTTGTTTCCGTGGCTGTGCCTGTGCCTGTGCCGGACGGATCGTCCGAGGCTCGTACTGGTAGCGCGATGGCCATGAGGTCCTCATCATCCCTGGTCCCCGCTACGGCCCGCTTGGAAGGCTCCCGGGGAGGTGTCGCGTCCCCGGTCCCTGGCCGGCCGGGTCGCTTCTGGAGCGTGGCAACCCGACCGACAGTAGCTCTCTTCGACATGCAACGACGACCCACGATGCGATCAACTGCCTTTACGGCAAAGGGATCTGACGCATCGTCATATATGAATTGACGACCAGTCAGATCCCACGAACCCCTGAAACCAAGCCTCTTGACGCACCGTCAGCCCAGAACCCGCCGTAGACACCACCACTCACTCCTGTGACCCACACAACACCGTAAGCCCGCCCCGACCACCCCGCCCAACCGACTCCGCCGGACGGATGACGCCCTCCCGGACCGCACGGCCCCCGTCCCCGCCGCGCCTCGGCACATGCGCCCAGCGCGATCGGAGCGTGTTCTCGGTCTGCCACCCGGGACGGGTGATGCACGTCCTCGGCCTGCGGCCCGCCGCAAGGGGACATCGGTGCCGAGAGTGACCTCCCGCCGGTCGGTACGGAATGCGGCGGGTTCGAACCCTCCTCCTCGGCCGACCACACGCTCTTCACAACATCAGACGCGTCGCCCGCGCTTGGTCTTCGCGCGCATACGCGCGCGAAGCTCGGCCTGATAGAACGCGGCTTTGTCGCCGCCCAGCCCGAAGTACGCACAGATGTCGGCCACCGTTTCGGCGTCCTCCGCAGTTCCCGTGAGCCCGATCTCGACGAGCCTCCAGAACCCCTCCCGAGCGTGGTGCCCGCATGCCTCTCCCGGACCCGCTCCTCCCCCGGTCGGCCCGTCGTCACCGGAACCGGCGGCCACGAACGACAACGTCTGCAGCAGCACACCTCGGGCCAGTGTCGAAAGATCACCCGCCAGTGCGGCCATGATCACGCCGACCGCCGGTGGAGTGCACTCGAAGATGATCGTGCTTTCCTCGACGTGACCGTCGAGGGTGTATCCGATCATGTCCCGGGGGGTCTCGGCAGTGATGATCGCCTCGATGAGAAGGGGCACATGCTCGGCAGAAGCACCGCAGCCACACTTCAGCGACGCCCAATCGACGCGTCGCAGTTCTGCACGCACCAGCTCACTGACCACCACCCCAGACCCCCCTTACGGTCTGCCGGGCCCCGGGCCCCCGGCTCCCGGGCGCCGATCCCGCCGATGCCGCCGATGCCGCCGATGCCGCCGATGCCGGCGATCAAGCATGAGCCGACTGTCGCCCCCACCGCCACCACGTACTTCACGAAGTATCCGCCACGGCCTATCGGGGTGGTCCCCACCGCCGGGCCGACTCGGTCCGCCGCCCCGGAATTCGGCACCCAGGTGACCGCCCACGGCGAGGGCGTGGCCGAACGCGTCGGCGCACCGGCCCAAGGCCGCGTCGGCCGCACCCTGGACACACCGCCGACCGGAGGCCGGATCGACCGCGCCGACCAGCCCGGCCGGCGGCTCGCCACCGACCACCGACGTCCGCTCCCCCGGGCACACCGGCCGGGTTGCCTTCGTCGCCGGTCCCATCCCCACTCAGGAACGCCGCACTGCCTGCGGTTTCATGCCCCGGCGGCCCCGCCTCGGTTCAGGCCGGCCGCATCGGCTGCGGGCCCCGGCCGGCCCACCCAGGCTCGGCCCCGCCACACACCCCGGCGGCCCGCCCCGGCTCACGGCCGCCGCGCCGCCAGGGGGAGACCGGTCAGGCGTGTCGGGTCTGCGATCACCTCGATCCGGGTGATCCGCCCGGTCTCGATGGTCAGCCGTAGCGCCGCGAACAGCCGTCCGCTCGGGGCGATCACGATGCCCGGCCTGCCGTCCACCAGGGCCACCTCGCCCACCCTGGCCCGGTGCGCGAACACTCGGGTCTCCTCGGCCACCGCCCGCGCACCGCGCACGTCGTGGTCGGCCCCGTCCGGCACCGCGAACCGATCCACCTGCCGGACTACGTCCGGCGCCAGCACCCGAAGCAGGGTGTCCAGGTCGCCCCCGCGCGCGGCCGCCAGGAACGCGTCGACCACGCCGTAGTGTTCGGCGAGGTCGGCCCCGTCGACGGTCGCCACCCCGCGTACGCGCTGCCGCGCCCGGCTGGCCAACTTCTTGCTCGTCACCGACGACCGCCCCACAACCGGAGCGATCTCGGCGAACGGGACGGCGAACAGGTCGTGCAGTACGAAGGCGACCCGCTCGGCGGGGGTGAGCCGGTCCAGCACCACCAGCAGGGCCTGGCCCACGGACTCGGCCAACACCGCCTCCTGCTCGGGTTCGATCCCGCCCGACCGCTCCAGCACCGCGTCCGGGATCGACGAAAAGGATTCCTCGCCCCGGGTCCGCCGGATCCGCAACATGTCCAGGCACACCCGCGCGACCACGGTGGTCAACCATCCGGCCAGGTTCTCGACCCCGTCCACACCCGCCCGGTCGACCCGCAGCCAGGCGGCCTGTACGGCGTCGTCTGCGTCGTCCAGCGAGCCGAGCATCCGGTAGGCGACCCCGCGCAGGTGGTCACGGTGCGCCTCGAAACGCGTCGCCAAGCCCTCGTGTCCGTTCATGGTCACCTTTTCCGTCAGGCGTCAGTCAAAGGGGAGACGAACCACTCCGCACGACACCGACCGCAGGGGGACAACGAAAAACCAGGGGCCGACCCACGACTTTACCGTCGCCGTATCGCACCCACCCGGGCCGTGCCCGTCCGGCCCGCATCGCCGCGGCCCACCACCCCGCCCAACCCACACCGGCGGCACCGAAACGGTCCGCGCGGCACCCCGTGCTGCCCGATCGGCGCCACCGTCGTCCGATCCGTACCAAGGAGAAGCCCGATGAAGTTCTTCCGCCTCGACTCCAGCATCCGAATCGAGGACTCGGTCAGCCGCAGCCTCGCCGACCTCGTCGAGGCCGAGTGGGCTCGCGTGCACCCGGACGCCGAGTTCGTCCGCCGCGACCTGGGCCGTCGGCCGCTACCGGCGATCTGGCCCGTCGCCGAGGCGAGCCGGGCCACCGAGGAACATGCCCGGACCGACGAACAGCGCGCCGCGACCGCGTTCGCGGCCGAACTCACCGACGAATTGCTCGCCTGCGATGCGTATCTGCTCGCCGTGCCGATCTACAACTTCGGCGTTCCACAGCAGGTCAAGCACTGGATCGACCTGATCATCACCGACCCGCGAGCCGCCGACGTCGGTCGGCGAATCCTGCCGGACCGACCGGCGGTGCTGGTCGAGGCCCGAGGCGGCGGCTACGCCCCCGGGACCCCACGCGCCGGCTGGGACCACGCCACGCCGTACATGCACCGCATGCTCGCCGACGTCTGGGGCCTGGACGTGGTCACCGTCAGGGCCGAACTCACCGCGGCCGACGTCAACCCGGCGATGGCCGAACTCAGGCCGCTCGCCCACCGCCTCCTCGCCGAGGCCCGGGACAGGGCGACCGACCAGGCCCGCACCATCGCCGATCGCCTCCGCGCCGCCCCCAAGCCCCGGACACCCACAGCCGCTTGACCGACGAACTAACGGCCTGTTACCCACAGACCGCCCCGAGGCGAATGTCGCGAACCGCTCCGCCGCACTGCTGATGCCCCATCAGACCTCCAGACCTCGGAGGCAAGCGTGAGTTGCGCGCCGCAGTCGAGAACTACGAGCCGTAGGCGGCCCATCGGGACACCGCGGGGCACGGAGGAGAGATGGGGCGGTAACTCCGAAAGCGACCCCAAACCGACCGGGTGATCCGCGCGCAGGAGGGTAGGCGCTCTCGGCAGGGGCGGGCGGAACGGAGAGGATTCCATGGCCGACATACGAGCAGTGGGATGGGCGAAAGCCTTCCCGGTCAGCGGCGGAGTCGAGGCCGGGAGGCGCTGGGCCCGAAACCATCTCGCGTCCTTGGAATGGACCAAGGAAGCGAGCGAGACCGTGGACGATGTCATCCTGACCGTCTCGGAGTTGATCACGAACGCCCACGTCCATGCCCACAGCACGGCGCAACTGGTGCTGGCATGGGACAACCGATGCCTGAACGTCTACGTCAGCGACAGCGGCCCGGGCACCCCCATGCCGCAGGAGACCGACACGACGACGCCGTCCGGTCGCGGGTTGACCATCGTCGACGCCGTCGCCGACGAGTTGCACATGTGCTCGAGCAGACACGGCAAGGCCGTCAGCGCCTGCTTTTACCCGCCCGGCCACCCCAACCCTCACGGCACCCCATGACGGATGCGGGTGGCGCGCACCGATCCCCGTGACGCACCACGGAGTCCGGGAACGAACGACCCTGCGACTCCGCAGGGTTGACGCAGGTCCGCCCCGGCCGGTGCAGCCGGTGAAACCGACGATTGGGTGACGCGCCCCCACGATCGATGCGCGGCGACCCTCACTTGGGGGCTCAAGGTCATCCGTGATCTCCGAAACCTCGGAGACCTCCGAGACCTCAAGTCGCCTCCTCCGCCCACACGGCGTGTAGCTCGGCGGTCCTTTCCCGCAACGAAAGCCCCGGCCGGCGAAACCTGAAAGCCAACCCGGAAGCCTAAAGCAAAAGGCAAACCGAAAGGAAACCGAAAGGCAAAGAGGCCGTGGCCTGACCCGCTTTTCCGGGTCGAGCCACGGCCTCGTCACGTAACGTGCCGCCGTCGTTCGGCATTTCTACCAGCGGTACCAGCGGCCACGACCACCGCCACTACCGGCGGAGCGGAAGACGAAGCCGAGCGCCCAGACGATCAGCACGATGACAGCAATCCACCACAGTGCTTTCAGTGCGAAACCGGCACCGAAAAGAATCAGGGCAAGAAGCAGGACAACCAGCAGCGGAATCATTGTTTTTACCTCCACCCCACGTGTGCCCCGCCCTTTCGAGTACATGCCTCGAAACACGACCGTTTACCGACAGCATTTCCGGAAAGAAGTCGTCGCCGTTCATGGACGCGAGATCGTCGCGGCTGCGACGAACGCATCGCCGACCCCAGCCCCCACCCCCGGGCTCCGAGCCGCCGACCCACGGGCGCGGGCATCCGGCAGGACCGGACCCGCATCGCGCGAACCGAGCACTCGACCCGCCCACTGTCACCGACGCGGTCACCCGCGCCGCCGCCTCCCGGCCGACCGAGAAGCCTTGCTTTCCAAGCAGGAAAGCCCCCGGCACCTGGCCTGGCCACCCTTCTTGCCGAATTGCCTTACCGAATTGCCTACCGAATTTCCATACCGAACTCCCGGTGACCACGCACCGATCCGCTACGCAGCCGGGCAGAACTCCGCGGCCAGCACGCCGTACTGGTTGTACAGCTCCCACATCTCCCAGTCGCCGTTCTGGTTCCACGAGATCATGTGCGTCGCATCGGCGTTGGAGTACGTGTACGTCTTGGAGCCGGGCAGCCCGCCATTGTGCCCGTACAGCACCTGCTTACTGCCGTCGCCGCAGGTCAGTGTGCGCTTGGTGATGCCCAGGCCGTACTCGGCGATGCCGATCTTCCAACTGGGATCGGCGTACCAATTGGTGGGCGCGGTGGCGTCGTTCGGCGACTGCACGTTGCTCAGGGCCGGGTTCGGGATGCACTCCTGCCAGCGGTCGGTGCGCGCGCAGCCGAGTTCGGGCACCTTGATGCCCGCCGGGTTGGTGTTGAAGCTCGCCTCCGCGATCATCCGGTCGCGGAAGGTGGACGGCAGCAGCGTCTCCGTGGTCAGCAGCGCCTTCATGAACTTCAGCAGGTCGCCGGTGGTCGAGACGAGCGCGCCGGTGCCGTAGGTGTAGGTGACGTTCTGGTCCCCGGCCGGCCGGCCCAGCCAGACGCCGCCGATTCGCTGCTTCAGGAAGTTGGTCCAGTGCGCGTCGTGCGGCGCGGGCAGGACCGGGTCACCGTTGCGCGGCAGCGTCGTGTTGGTCAGGCCGATGCGGTTGATGACCCGCTCGGTGAGTGCGTCCTCCCACGACATGTTCGTCTTGGCGGCGATGATCAGGCCCAGCAGCGCGTAGTTGGTGTTGGAGTACTCCATGCCCTTGCCGGGCGCGAACTGCGGGCCGTTGACCGCACCTTCGGCAACCAGGTCGGCCGGGTTCGGGTACGACGTATTCGGGAACGTAACGGCCGCGTTCGCCTGGAAGGACAGGTCGGACAGGTAATCCGCCACGCCGCTGCTCATGTTGAGCAGGTTCTGCACGGTGATCTGCTTCGCCGGGTCGGTCGAGGGGGCGAAGCAGGGGCCGAACAGCCGGCAACCCTGGCGGCCGTTGGCGTTCAGGATCGGCCCGAGAATGCTGTACACGTCGTCGGTGAGCTTGAGCTTCTGCTCGTGCACCAGCTGCATGATCACGACGGCGGTGAACATCTTGGTGTTGCTCGCCGCCCGGAACTTGGCGTCGACCTGACGGGTGGCCGGCGCCGCGTGGTTGTCCACCGAGCCGGTCCACTGCACGCCGTCGACCTCGGTGCGGACGATCATGCCGGGGATCTGGTCGGAGCCGTGACCGGTGCTCACATCGTTGGTGATCAGGCGCATCGCGTCGAGCACACGCTGGTGGTCGCCACCGGGCGGGGTGGTGGCCTGGACCGGCGCTCCGGTGGTCGCGACGAGCACGGCAGCGCAGGCAGCGGCGGCGACCATGCCGCGGCGCAGCGGACCGGGTCTGCGAAGACGGGTGACGTACGTGCGGCGCATGGCGCGCCTCCCTGATGCGGAGGAGAGACGGAGGACGTGCGCACGTTGTCATCACCGGCCCATCGCGGTCTTGGAGAATTCCGACAACAGCCGAAGGGACGCCGTCCGTACAGCCTGAACTGCCGACTGCCGACTGCCGACTGCCGACTGCCGACTGCCGACCGGCTGCCGGGGCCGTCCGCATGCCCGTGCTCCGGATCCTCATCTCCTGCGCTCTGTGCCGCCCCGCAGGATCATGGAAGTACGGGGGCGCAGGAGGTGACGACCGAACCCAGGGGTCGCCCCGGCCCCCGACGGGCTGAGAAGGCGATCGGCGGCTCCCGGTCGACGCGGGGGCGAGGCAGCGACGCGGAAAGGTTGCGAAAGCCCGGGATCGAGGGGCACGGAGCGTATCCGCCGTCGAGGAGGTCACATGTACGCCGCAATGACCCAGCCCGTCCGGCTGGAAGCCAGGCTCGAAGCGGAACCGTCCCGCTGGCTGTGGGTGGTGAAGTGGCTCCTGCTGATCCCGCACGCGATCGTGCTGTTCTTCCTGTGGCTCGCCTTTTTCGCGGTCAGTATCGTGGCGTTCTTCGCGATCCTGTTCACCGCCCGATATCCACGCCCGCTGTTCGACTTCAACGTCGGTGTCCTGCGTTGGACCTGGCGAGTTTGGTACTACGGGTACGGCGGGCTGGGCACCGATCGCTATCCGCCTTTCACCCTCGCCGAACACCCCGACTACCCGGCGCGATTCGACATCGTCTACCCCCAACGCCTGTCGCGTGGGCTGGTGTTGGTCAAGTGGTGGCTGCTGGTCCTTCCACAGCTCGTCCTGGTCGGGATCTTCACCGCCGGTGCGTGGCGTTGGGGCGGGCTCATCCCCGCGCTGGTGCTGTTCGCGGGCATCGCGTTGCTGTTCACCGGCCGCTATCCCAGGGGCATCTACGCGTTGGTGATCGGCCTCGACCGTTGGGTGCTGCGCGTGGTCGCCTACGAGGCCCTCATGACCGACAGGTACCCCCCGTTCCGCCTCGATCCGGGCGGCGCGGAACCCCAACCGAAACCACAACCCGAAGCGGGCTCGGCGGCTTCCGCTTCCGCCGGCGAAACCCCCGGCGCCTCGTAAGCACCCGAACGGAAGCGCAGACCGGTACGAGCGACTCGCCGTCGACAATGCCCCCGCTCCACAAGCCCTCCGTTCACGCACGGGAACAGGAGCCGAAGCCTCGCGAATCGACGCGGCCCGGGACCTCGCGGGTGGAACCGGCGAGTTGCGAGAAGGGCGAGTTGCGAGAAGACCAAGGAAAACCGCGAGGCTTCCCGGCGGCACGTCCCCACCGCCGGCTCTTCGTGTCCGGCCACGGACGAGGGCGGCATCTTTCGTTCGGCGCGACGGTGCGGCGTCTGTTCGGCCTGACGGACAGTGTTGGCCATGTGCACGCGATCGGACCAAGCGATGGGACCCGGCCGATGAACGACCTCGTCGCGGGCTCGGACCCGGCGCGATCACGGGTCCGGGATTTCGGCCACATGGTGGGCCGCCGGCCGACGGGGCCACTCAACGCGATCACCGACGTCGGTGGTGTGCGCGTGGGCCACACGACCCTGCGGGACGACACCGTCGGCCTGTACTCGGGAGTCACGGCGGTCGTCCCCGACGCGTTGACGACACATGCCTCGTTGCGGGCCGGGTTCTTTGTCGGCAACGGGTACGGCAAGTTCGTCGGCGCCACCCAGGTAATGGAACTGGGCGAGGTGGAGACACCGATTCTGTTGACGTCCACCATGTCCACGTTCCGTGCGGCCGACGCCCTGCTCACCTGGGTCCTGGGCCGGGCGAAGACTCCGCCGACCTCGCTGAATCCGGTCGTGGGCGAGATCAACGACTCCTGGCTCTCCCACACGCGCCCGCGCCCGCTGACCGCGGACCACGTGCACGCCGCGCTCGACGCGGCATCGCCGGGCCCCGTGGCCCAGGGCAGCGTCGGCGGGGGGACAGGCGCGTGCGCGCTCGGCTTCAAAGCGGGCATCGGGACCGCGTCCCGCCGCCTTCCCACACCTGCGGGTGACGCGACGGTGGGGGTCCTCGTCCAAGCCAACATGTCCGGGGAACTGCGGCTCCCCGGAGGGCTCCTGACGCCGTCCCGGCTGGGCCTGCCCACCGCCGGACCCGCCACCGAGGAGGGTTCGTGTGTCGTGGTGGTCGCCACCGATCTGCCGTGCTCCGCTCGCGACCTGACCCGGATCGCAGGCCGAGGTGTGTTCGCTCTCGGCCGGGTCGGCGCGGCGTTCGCCCACGGCAGCGGCGACTACGGACTCGCGTTCTCCACCACGCGCGACACCCGGTCCCTGGCCCCGGCGCTCGTGGACGCGGCCTTCGCCGCGACCATGGACGCCGTCGAGGAAGCCGTCCTGGACGCCCTCCTGGCGGCCGGCACCGTGCGCACACCCTCCGGGCGCGAGGCGTTCGCCCTACCCCACGCGGCCGTCCGCCGAGCCCTGGCATGAACGCCCCCACCGTTCCCGGCCGCGCCTCCAACCCCGCCGCCGATGTCGCCTCGGCGCCGTCGCCCCGGCTGGGAATCCTGGGTGGCATGGGTCCCCTGGCGACTGCGCACTTCTACCGCTGTCTGATCGAAAGCACCCCCGCGCACAGCGATCAGGATCACCTTCCGGTCGCCATCTGGGCCGACCCGTCCGTGCCCGACCGCACCCGGGCGCTCCTGGGCCGAGGACCCTCCCCGGTCCCGGCGATGCTCGCCGGCCTGCGCTGGCTGGAACAGGCCGAGGTCACGTGCGTGGCGATCCCGTGCAACACGGCCCACGCGTACGTGCGCGAATTGGGTGAACACACCGATGTCGTCATCCTCGACATGATCACCGCCGCGTTGCGGTCCTGTCGCACGGTGCGGCCCGACGTACGACGTGTCGGTGTCCTGGCCACGCGCGGGACTCGTGCGGCCCGCTTGTACGAGCAAGCGGGAAAGCGGCTGGGGTTGGACATCCTTCAGGTACGTCCGGATGCTCAGGAACGGCTCGTGGACGCGGCCATCCACGCGGTGAAGAGCGGAGGCGACCTCGACCGGGCGTCACGTGAGATCGCCGAGGCCGCCCGCGAGCTGCGCGACGACGGAGCCGAGGTGGCGGTCGCCGCCTGTACGGAGATTCCGCTGGTGATGGCCCAAGCCCAGGCGATCCTGTCGATCGTCGACTCGACGGCCGCCCTGGTGGACCACGTACTGACACATCTGCGCGCTTCCCCACGCGTCACCGTCCGTCCGCCCGGCGCGGGGTCCTCGAGTCGAGGACAGCGGGCGTAGCCGCGGCATGGCGGCGAAACGCGTCTCACCGTCGTAGACGTCGGTGCCGCGGATCGCGACGACGCACCGGAGCCGACAGCGGAAGCTGTCGGGATGCACACCTGTATGTGCCTGCGGCCTCGACGGACTCGCCGACGGAGACCGGCGTCGCGGACGGGCACGGTCCCCGATCCGGAGCTGCTCTGCGCGAGCGACGGCACCGGTCCGCAGCCCGAAACCATTCCGTTTCGGGCCGCGGCGGTGAACGGGGCGACGATGGCTCGCGGCGTCCGGCGGAGTGGATCAGCGCCGGTGCGAGGCGCTGATGTCGTGGAGATGGATCACGATGTCGTAGGTGGAGCGCAGCCGGGTGTTCTCGTACGCGTCGACGGGCCAGGAGGCACCGATGTTACGGATGGGGTGGGAGGCGGTGAGCCAGTCGCGGGCGGTACCGGGGGCCGCGGTACGCGTGTCGAGGTACCAATCGTGTCCGGACACCTTCTCCAGGGTGTTCTCCCCGCTGCCCTCCCCGGCGGGGCCGACGTCGACGCGGCGCCAGGTCGTGCCGGAGGCGGTGGGGTCGATGGCGTTGAAGGAACCTCGGCCGAAGGTGAACCCGGCGTTGACGTAGCGTGTTCCGAGCCGTTCGCGCAGGAATTGCCCCTGCGTCTTCGGCTGGCTCTCGGGTACCGCGCTCTCGCCGGCGATGTGGGAATTGTGGGCGGACAGGAACACCTTGGTGCCGGTGTGCCGCTGCCACCAGGCGGTGTTGTCGGCCATGACCTGGTCGCGGTATGTCAACGCGGCGGCGGCGTCGTTGGCGATGTCGAACCCGAAGAGGGTGGCATTCTGGGCAATGGCCCGGGCGTGTTGGAGCATGAGGTCGTGTTCCTTGGCGGGGATGCCCGCGGGACGGTGCTCCAAGAGGGACAGGACGCGCCGGGTGTCCTCGCGCATACGTGTGCGGTCGGCCAGGGGCAGGGCCAGGCGCGCGTTGAAGGTTTCCTCCATGGAGGCCGTGGGTCGGGACTCGCGGTACAGCCGTCGGACCTCGGACAGCAGGTCGGGACGGGTGCGGGCGACGTACGACGTGACGGTGTCGAACAGGGCGGGCCCGACGAACTCGGGGCCGTCCCCGGCGACACGGACGGGGCTCTGCGGGTGGCGCAGGTTCCAGGCTCGTATCCACCGGAACAGGTCCCGGGTCTCGGTGGTGTTCCACAGGCTGCCGCCGGCCTGGAACTCCTCGTCCATGATCGTGTCCAGGTCGCCCCTGCCGTGGCGGACCCACTCGTCCAGGCGCACCCCGGCGCTCCACTGGATCTCCAGGACGAAGCTCCGGAAGCCTTGGCGCTCCACCAGGTGCCGGAAGAGGCGGTGTTTGACGGTGTAGAACTCACTCGACCCGTGCGTGGCCTCGCCCACGCCGACCACGTCCGCGCCGCGGATCATCGTGTCGAACGCCCGCAGGTCCGCGTCGGAGCCGCCCGGGACGGTGCTGCCCAGCGGGTGCGCGGTACGCGCCAAGGCGCGCGCGGGATCCTCCTGCGACGAGGAGGAGTCGGCGGGCACCGCCGAAGAGGCCGCCGCGGCCTGAGCGGGCGTCCCCGAGACGGTTGCCGCCAGACACAACAACGGCAGGACCGGAAGCAGGATGCGGCTCAGCCGCCCCGACCTCGGCCCGCAACGGCGAATGGCCACCGGGATGTCGGTGTTCCCGGACGGGTGCAAAAAGTGTGATCCCATGACTCAGACGCTAGGCAACCAACCACACTCGGCGCCTCGTTCGCGAGGCCCAGGACTCCAGTACCACCCGATGCGACACCCCCCAGTACCCACACCACCCGGAAGACCGCAGGCAACGACGGCCACCGGGGGCAGGCCGCCCGGCGCCGCACTCCCCCGCCAGGTGATCTCGAAGTGACAACCGATCCGCTTCGGGAACATCCCCCGCACATGCCACAGTCGATGCTTGCCCGGGCCCCACCTCCCGAGACGTCGTGTGGCCCGCCGCTCTCGACTGCTGTCGACTGCAACCGGGAGTATCTCGGGAGATAATCATGTGCAACTCACAGCAGTCCACAGCACAGGGCAGCACATGAGAGCAGTCACCAGGTACGGCGAAGAGGCGGGGGGGGGGGGGGGGGGGGGGGGGGGGGGGGCCCGCGGGGGGGGGGGGGGGGGGGGCGGGGGGGGGGGGGGGGGCGGGCGCGCCCACAACTGAGCACG
>NZ_JBITHP010000005.1:181195-415634 GCF_044458105.1 Embleya sp. NPDC050493 | reverse complement strand
TATACAAATTATCAAACCCCACCCAACACACCCCCCCCCCCACCCCACCCCGCAACCACCCCCCCCCGCGCCGCGGGGGGGGGCCCCCCCCCCCCACCCCCCCCCCCCCCCGCCTCTTTTGTGTTCCGAGCCGTGCATCGGGTCCGGTGGGCACAGACAGACTCGAACTGTCGACCCCTGCTTTGTAAGAGCCGAAGGAATGGTGACGGGGGGTGTCACAGAGGGACGCTGTGTCCCGTTTTGAATCCGTCTGATGCCCCAAAATCGGATGCCGGCACCGCCGAATGTCGGCGAGTGCCGGAACGGCCGTGCACGCGCCGCGCATGCAAATGAGTGCGCTGGTCGGAGGTTTCCGTGATGCGCCCCGGGGTTCTTCCGGAGCGCATCACGTCGTGAAGGGGGCGCGGGACCAGCCTTTCGGGTGGTCGCGCCGTCGTAATGGTGACGAACTCGAAGCTCGGTTCGTAACGTGCCGATCGGGTTCCGTTCTTCGGATATCGCTCGCACGCACGTGCCGCTGTGATGGCTTTGCGCGATAGGACCGTCCGAAGTGTTCGTGGGTGGCTCATCGCCGATTGGGATGTGTGGATCGGATCGCCGGCGTGGATACGCGGTCGGCCACCCTCGCGGTGCCCCTCGGTACTTCTTCCTCGGAGGGGAGGTGCGTGGTGGCCGGGATCTGGGTCGGAGTGGACATCGGCGGGACTCACCATCACTGCGTCGCGATCGACAATCGCGGAAACACGCTGTTGACACGTCGATTGGCCAACGACGAAGCCGACCTGCGGGCGTTGATCGCGGACGTAACGGCGTTGGGCGTCGATCCCGTATGGATCGTGGACCTGCCCGACGGTCCGACCGACCTGCTGCGGACGTTGCTCCACGACCGCGGCCATCAACTCTTTTACCTCCCCGGGAGATTCATGCACAATGCCGCGGGCTCCTATCCCGGTGAGGGCAAGTCCGACGCCCGCGACGCGGCGATCCTCGCCGACCAGGCCAGAGTGCGCCGCGACCTGCGGATCCTGTCCCCACCGGACGCGATCGCGGTCGACCTCGCGCTGCTGACCGCGCGACGCACCGACCTGGTCTGCGACCGCACACGCGTCTGCAACCGCATCCGCAGCCACCTCAGCACCATCGCACCGGCCCTCGACCGGGCACTCGAAGTCCGCCTCCAAGGACCACTGATCCTGCTGGGCATCTACCCCACACCGACGGCCCTACGAAGGATCGGCCAGCGTCGTTTGGCAGCGTGGCTGCGACGACGACACATCCCCCGCGCGGAACCACTGGCGGAACGCGCACTGACCGCCGCCCACCGTCAACACGTGATCGTCCCAGGAGAAGAACTCACGGCCACCCTCATCACCGAACTCGCCCACGAGGCACTCGCGTTGCCTCGGCGCGTCCGCGAGGTCGAACACCGGATAACCGCACGGTTCCACACCCATCCCGACGCCGCGTTGATCACCAGCATGCCCGGCATCGGCGACGTCCTGGGCGCCCACTTCGTCGCCGCCACCGGCGGCGACCTCACCCGCTTCCCCAACGCCGGAAGCCTCGCCGCCTACGCCGGCCTCGCCCCGGTACCGCACGACAGCGGCCGGGTATCCGGTGTACGCCGCCGCCCCCACAACTACAACCGACCCCTACAACGCGTCTTCTTCCAATCCGCACGCATCAGCATCGGCTGCTGCCCCGCCTCGAAAACCTACTACGACCGCAAACGAACCGAAGGCAAGCGTCACACCCAGGCCGTCCTCGCCCTCGCCCGCCGCCGCGTCGACGTCCTATGGGCCATCCTCCACGACCGCCGGCCGTACCAGCCCCGGTGAGAGTCTCGTCTTTCGACACACCAGCCCGCGACGTCGACCACGCGCCCGCGCGGACTGTCGGGACGACTGTGGGCCGTCGGTGACAAGCAAGTCATGCTTCATGCATGGGCTTCTCGGAGCCTCACCGCCCGTCGAAGCAACCACGGTAGGTAACGCTCAGGTCGCCCAAGGAGCGGATACCACGAACTCCCGGCGATGCACGGTCGAGGTCCCTGACGCCCCGTCAAACTCGTTGCCCACATCGAATATCGTCATGGTGTGATGAGTGGGTCGGTGACACCGGATGGCAGCGTCGTACCGAAGTCGACCAAGGCAAGAGCCTGGGCTTGGACTCGCGAGGAACTGATTCTCGCCTGCGCGATCCACGTCGAGAACGGCTGGCGGCGCCTGAGCCCCAAGCATCCGCAAGTAGTCGAGCTCTCAACCCTGTTGAGAGCGGCCACGATCCATCCGCGTGAGGGCCGCCGCTCTGACTTCCGCAACAACGGCGGGGTCTCCCGCAAGACCTCCGACTTTTGCACCGCGCACCCGGACTACCCGCAGGACAACGTGCAGATGCGAATCGGCGGACTCGTAGGGGTCGTCCTCCGCGAGTTCCTCGCCGATACCGAGGGCATGCTTGCCCAAGCCCGCCTCACAAAGGCCTCGCTGCCCCTCGCAGTCTCACAACCCCTTGACCCAACGGCGCTCGGTCAAGTCCCCGTCCCACGCGGCCCGGTGAAGCACATCATCGTCCGGGGCAAGCGTCTTCAGCGAGTGGCCACCCGGTCCGAACGGATCAAACACCACTACGCAAACGCCTGCCAGATCTGCGACAGCACCATGCGGACCATCACCGGCAGCACATCCGATGGCGCGCACATCCGGGCGCTCAAGTACCGCGGACCCGATCACGAATCGAACATCCTCTGCCTGTGCGCCTTCTGCCACCGCGAGTTCGACAGCGGAGGGATCTACATCGATGACGACCTGTGCGTCCGCGACTCCGCAGACGGGGTCTGGGAGGCCACCCTCTCGCTGAAAGACGGACACACGATCGACCGCGATCATCTCCGCTTTCACCGCGCTTCCTTCGGCCTGGACACCCACCCGGACATCGACCCGTCCGTGCTCAAACGCAGGTGGCCGAAGCCGTAGCATCACAGCCGCGCCGGCGCCGGAACCGCGAGCACGCCTTTCCCGGTCAGTCCCCGCACTGGATCGCCGCCGGCGCCTCGACGTACTCGAGCATGTTCCGTATGAGCCGCGGCCCGGCTCGGCCAGGCCGATCCGCTTCCACACCAAACTTGAAGCCGGCGAAGAACGACTCAGCGAGCGCATTGTCCTTAAACTGGCCGATGCGTCTGACCGCCAGCTGGATGCCGAAACCGCTTGCCAGGAGCGCATATTGGCGGCTGGCGTACCGACGCATTAGGGGTCTCCAAAGGCTTTCCATCTGTCGAGTTCGGGTAACTCTGCGCCGGACGTCGGGCGTTCGCCGCAAGAGACGCAGGGGGCTCTATTGGGATCACGCGCGAATCGTTCCGTCTCCGATGATGCCGCAGGCATCAAACGTCCGCTAGCCGAATTGGCGGACGTCTGCCACAAGGCAATCCTCGATCTGCTTGACGTCGCACCCGAAGTCAACGATGTCGGGCGGGGGATCGGTTCGGGAGAGGACGATGACAGTTCCTTACTATGGGCATCCTCGCCCACGAATACGCACGTCCCGCTCCGAACACGACCAAGCACCCGAAATGGGTTGGTTGAGATGGGGCGGTCATATACGGATCACATCCGCCCGGCTGGGCATCGCTGCGCGAATGCAGGCAGACGTACAACTCGGTCCGCAATGCCGTCACCACCGCGAACGCGTCTCGTTGAACCCCGTGCTCGATCCGTTCCACGATCCGGCCCCCACTCGCCGCGCCAAGCTCTGCGCGCAGGATCAGGCCCCGGCCTCACGGACACGCCGTGAACAGGAAGAACCTGAACAAGTTCGAGCCCCGTTCGACGGCGGACCAAAGCATCAAGCTCAGCTCCGAGCCACGCTCCACACGGTGGTTCCTCACGCCCCTGATGTCAGTGCGGCGGGATACCGTCCTCATCCCGCTGAGGTGAGGGGAGAACCATGGCGAGGAACGCCCGGGCCGAGCAGTTGCGGGAGTACGGCCAATCCGTACTGGAAGGGGCCCGGTCGGAGCAAGTCCTGCGCATGGCACGGCAGGTGAACGCCGTATCGTACACGAGCGCGCGAGAGTACGCCGGACGCTCGCTCTTCGAGTTGCTACAGAACGGCTACGACGCGCATCCGAGGGACCGCCGCGACGGGCGGGTCCACGTCCTGCTGGATGAGGCGGAGGGCGAGTGGGGGACGTTGTACGTCGCCAACGGGGGCACGCCCTTCACGTGGCGGGACGTCGAGCGGGTCTGCGAGCTTGCGC
This sequence comes from Embleya sp. NPDC050493, assembly GCF_044458105.1. Classification (NCBI taxonomy): domain Bacteria; kingdom Bacillati; phylum Actinomycetota; class Actinomycetes; order Kitasatosporales; family Streptomycetaceae; genus Embleya; species Embleya sp. NPDC050493. The sequence continues at coordinate 411,373 of NZ_JBITHP010000005.1, read as the reverse complement.
AGAGTTCGAAGGAGGTCGGCGAGGGCATCGGGAACAAAGGCGTCGGGTTCCGCAGCATCCTGCTGATCAGCAACGCTCCCGAGATTTACAGCGCAGACCCCGACAGTCCGCTTGGCCCCGAAATGGACGGGTACTGCTTCCGCTTCGCGCAGAAGGCCGACGTGGAGAAGTTCCTCGCCGGTGAGGACAACGCCCACGAGGTGGCTGCCAAGTATCCGCCGCTCCAGGCCCCTCTGCCAGTGGACGATGTGCCCGCGATCTGCCGGCAATTCGCCGTCCAGGGGTACGTAACCATCGTCCGGCTGCCCTTGCTGAGCGAGGCCGCCCGTACCGAGGTTCGGCTGCGGATGCGCGAGCTCGCGGGGGCGAAGGTGCCCGTGATGCTGTTCCTCGACCGGCTCGCTGGCCTGACGCTGGAACGGCGCGCCGCCGGTGGCGAGGCGGGCGAGTTGGAGGACCACCAAGAGCCGCACGAGCGGTACGAGCTGACTCGTTCCGAGAAGCGCTTCGCGGTGGCGCAGGACGGCACCTGGCACGGGCCTCCCGTGTCCTGCGCGACCGTGAACCTGGGGCCGTCCGGCACTTATCTCGTAGTCCGGGGCACTGTGGAGAAGGAGCGGCTGAACAGCACGCTCGCCGAGGCCGTGGGTTCCGGGCTCCTCGACGACACGTGGCAGGAGTGGAAGCGGTCCGCCGTCGTCGAGATCGCACTCCCGCTGCCCGCCCCGCGCCGGCCGCGACGCGGGCAGATCTACACCTTCCTGCCGATGGGCGAGGACCAGGCCGCGCCGTTCCTGGGGCACGTGAACGCCCCGTTCTTCACCAAGTTCGACCGCACCGGGTTTCCCTCCGGCAACCCCCTCAACGTGGTGCTGCTCGACGCGGTCGCCGAGACCTGTCTGGTAGCCGCTGCGGTACTGCGTACCGTGCCCGAGTCGTCCATGCGGCAGCTGGCCGTGGACCTGGTGAGCTGGGAGAGTGAGAAGGGCTCGGCGGGGCGGCTCCGCGCGGCGGCTCTGCGCGTGCACGGGAGCGAGCTCGCCGACGTACCGCTAGTGCCCGTCCTGACCGCGGACGGCGCCCCACCGGAGGCGGGCTGGGCCCCGCCCCGGGGCGCGGTCCTGTGGCCGGACCTCGACCTGACCGTTCTCACGGCGCACCGCGCACACGAGGCCGGGATCGTGGTGGCGGACCCCGATATCGGTGTGACCGGCTGAAACGGCTTGCCAGCCTGTGTAAGGCCCTCGCGTGCCCGTGGGAGCCGGGCCCGAAGATCCTCGCCGAGTACGTGGAACGGATCGTCGGGGGCCTTCCCCTCCCCCGGTCCGGTGAGTCCCCCGAGCTGTGGAGCGCGCTGTATGAGGACCTGGCCGCCCTCTTCGAGGTCGACGGGTACGTCCTGCATGGCAGGCAGTTGCTGCTCGCGGAGGACTGCACACTGCGGCACGCCAACCGTCCCCGCGACAGGGCGGGTATGGGCACAAGTACACGTACAGAGGGCAAGTCGAGCGGTCAGGGTACCCGCCACGAGGCATTTTTCCAGCCGGTGAGTACGGAGGCGAGCGCGACCGAGGCCCCGTCCGTCCCAGCCCTGCTCGGCAAGCGGTTGTTCTCCCTGCACCCCGAGCTGGTCTGGAAGGACCGCAGCGAGCGTACGCGCGGCCGGACTGCCCGCGCCTTCCTCGAGCAGGAGGAGCTCGTCCGGCCGTACGACATGAGGGGCCTGCTGGACCACGTGCGGCGGGCGCTCAGCGCGAGCACCAATCTCCGACTGCGACTCCAGACCCTGCGGTTCGTCTTCCGTTTGTGGCAGCCGCAGCGGTCGCTGGGCGGGACGGAGATCTCCTCGCTCGGATTGTACGTACCGTCGGCGAACGGCCGGCTGATCAGGGCGAGCCGCGCCGTCTTCGGCCGGGGTTGGGGCCGCGCGTCGGTCGGTGAAGACCTGGCTGCGGTGGTCGCCGCCGGGCAGGACGTGTCGAAGAGCCTCAAGGCGATCTCCGAACGCCTCCTCGTCGGGCCCGAGGAGTTCGCCAAGCGGGGCGAGACCTCTGAGGAATGGCAGGCGTTCCTTTTGGAGGCCGGGGTGACCGACGGGCTGGTCCCGGTCAGGTCCTCCGACGCCTTGAGCCAGGTAGACCAAGGCCAAAACCTCACCGCTCGGCAGTTGGTCCGCATGGCGAAGGTGTCTGCCGAGGTGCAGGAGCAGTGGGAGCCGTACGTCCGCTACTGGTCCGACGCCAACTACCCCCGGACGCCGTACCAGGGAACGCCCGCCTGGCGGCTCCCCGGCCAAGACGTCGTTGGACGCCTCGGCCAAGAGGCCCGGCTGGCGTACGCACGGCTCGTCCTGCACGGCCTGGCCAGCTGGAATGACGAGAGGTTCACCAGCGTCTGGACCAGTGCCGGCAGCCAGAGTTCCCCGGACAGGAATCGGCTCCCGACCCCGCTCGGCGCGTTCGTCCGGGAGCAGCCGTGGCTTCCGGTGCGGAGCCGCGACCGGGCCGTCCGGTTCGTCCGGCCGGCCGACGCGTGGCACTGCCCGTCCGGGCTGGAGGAGGAGCCCTCATACGCGCCGACTGTCGACCATCGGCTGCGCCACCTCCTGGAACGCGGGAAGGCGGGCGACCGCCTGCGGGAGATGCGGCTGCCGACCTGGGACGACCCCCGGGACAGCGACCGCATCATCGCCGCGTTGGGACGGCTCGCGGCGGAAGGCGCGCTGCGGGCCGAGGACCGGCCCGCAGCGCAGCGCGCCAACGAACGCGCCTGGAGGCACCTCGTGCAGCGGCCCCATCCCGCACTGCCCGACGGCGCCAGTCTGCTCGCCGAGTCCGGGGACCAGCTGATCAGCGTACCGCTGTCCGCCCTGGACCGCGGGGAGAGCGATGGCGATGGTGATGCGGGGACCGTGCTCTACGTCAGCGGTGAACGCGACGGCCTGAAGGCCCTGCTGGTACGGGAGATGGCGCGCCCCCTACTCACCCTTCCCTATATCTCGGCGAAGGCCGCCGAGATGCTGGCGGCCGAACGCCCCACCACCGTCCGGCACACCAATGACCTGACGTTCAAGGTGACCGTGGACAGCGCACGGGTAGACCCCGCGACCATCGGAGAACCACTGGTCCAGCAGTTGCCCTGGCTGACGCTGGCCGTGGGTGTCCTCTCCGACCATCTGGCGAGCGGCCCCCGGGCGAGCGAAGCCGAGCTGAGCGAGCTGACGTCCCTTCTCCGGACCGTACGTCTGCACCGCTACCGCTCCTGGGACATCGAGCTGGACGACCGATCTGTGACGTTGCCGGGCCGCCTCGGCGGAGTACTGCCGCTGCCCGATCCGAAGCATCCGCTCGTCCTCGCCCCGGCAGGCGAGCCGGGCTGGCCCGAGACCACCCGCATCGTGGTGGCGGTCGCCGAGCTGCTGGGACGGCGGGAGTTCGGCAACCGGCTGCGCCTCGCCGCCCACCAGCTCGGCGACCGCCACGCCGACCTGCGTGACCCGGGCCAGGAGGAGCTCGCCGACGCCCTGGAAGTCACGGTCCACCAGGTCGAGGAAACGAGCCGCCGGATCGACGGGGCCATCGGTGTGGTCCTGGAGCGCTGCCGGCCCTTCCTCGTCCACCTGCTCGGTACGGAGGCGGCGGACTCGCTGTTCCTGCCGCCGCCGGGCGACACCCGGGAGTTCCAGGCTCACCTCGAGGAGTACGCCGCCGAGCTCCCGGTCCCCGTATCCGTGTTCATCGCCAGGGCCCGCGTGGCCCGCGGTACGGACGAACTGCGGCGCGACCTGGGCATCGGATTCGCCGAGCTGAACGACACGCTGCGCGCGATGAGCCCGCCGCTGGAAACGGTCAGCCACGCCGACGAGCACGAGGAGGCACTCCGCACCTACCTGGACCTGCGCAAGAAGGAACTCGTCAACCGGCTGCGTTGGGCGGTGCTGGAGGACTTCGACGCGCGCCGTCCGATGCCCGACTGGCCCTCGGTCCGGGCCCTGGACTGGATCACCGCGCCGGAGGCATGGGCGTACACCGTGGATACGGCCGACACGGGGAGCCTGGAGGCGCACGTCGAGGAGCAACTGGCGCTGCGCCTGCGCCGCCCGGTGCCCCGGTCAGGCGAACGTCTGCCCGCTCCCGACCAGGTACGCGGCGCGAACCTCCGTACGATCACCGGCCTGGCCGCCGACCTCGCGGTCCTGGTCAGGGCGGCCGGACACCCGTTGCCCGCGGCCCTGACCGGAGCCGAGCCCGCCGAGGAGGTCACCGCGCGGCTGGAGGCCACAGGCGCGCTGGACTTCCGACCCCTGTCCCCCACCGACGTCGTCGGCTGGCTGGCAGCCCTCGGCCAGTGGCCCGACGGGATGGCGGTGGCGACGGATCCCGAACGGCACGGGCTGTCCGAGGCCGACCTGGATCGGGTGCGCAACGCGGCGGAACACGAGCGCCGCGAACGAGAGCGCAAACGGCGGTCGATCTCCGTCGGCGGCCGCGACTTCGACGTGTACACCGGCGACTTCACCGCCCTCACCCGCGAACTCGACCGGGTCCTGCAGAGCGGCTCGGCTCCGGGCATCACCGCCGCCGGGCCGCTCCGCTTCACGGACCCCCGTCCCCGGACCAGGCGCACCCAGGCCACCGGTCGCGCGCACGGGCGGCGCTACGGGGGCAGCATGGACAGCGGGCTGACCACGGCCCAGCGGGAGGCCATCGGGTACGTGGGCGAGTGGTACGCATACCAGTTGCTGTGTGTGCGCTACCCGGACCGCATGGACGAGACCGGCTGGGTGTCGAGCAACCGCCGTAAAGCCTTCCCCGGCCCGTCCGGCGACGACGGCCTCGGCTTCGACTTCCGGGTCGGCTCCGGCAACCGGTCCCACCTATTCGAGGTGAAGGCGACCGGAGGCGAAGGCGGCCGCTTCGAGCTGGGAGAGAGCGAGGTCCGCGCGGCCCGCCAGCACGCGGGCAACGACCGCTGGCGCCTCTTAGTGGTCACCCACGCCCTCACTCCACACAAGGTGGCCATCCAGATGCTCCCCAACCCCTACGGGAAGCGCGGCCGGGGCCGCTACCGCGAGGAGGGCGGGGCACTGCGCTTCTCGTACCTACTGTGACCGAACCAGGGGGGTGGACGCGTCGGGAGAAGATTATCGTTGGTCAGCTTGTAGAGGTGAAAGCCGTGCTCGCGCAGCGGACCGAGGACCTCCACGATGTCCTGGCTCTGCTTGGCCAAGAGGAGGTAGGTAGGTCACCTCGATGACGAGCTCGACGTCGGCCCGCAGTCGGCCCAGGACAGGGGCGAAGCCTCGCATCAGCGACGCTTCGGCGCCCTCGACGTCGATTTTGATGACGCGGGCCCGTTCGAGATTGTCGGCCCACAGGACATGCGGCAGGAGCACCGCGTCCATCTGGAACGAGGACTCGATGGTGCGGGGGCGCACGGGTTGGTGGAGTACTCCAGGTGGAAGGCCAGCGTCTCTGCGGTGGCGGACACCGCATCATCGGGCCACATCTGGCGATCCGTCGGACGGTCGGCGGCCGGACGTAGAGTGTCGGGGCGTCGCTCCCGGGGCGCGGACGGCGGACGCAGGGCATTCCGCAGGTCGAAGGTGGGGGCATGGACAGCAGTGAGTACGACGAGTACGAGGCCATCGTCAGAGTCCGGAAGGGTGCGCGTTTCGCGCGGTCGAGGAAAACCGCGGGCGCTCATCGCGGAATGACACGTGACCCCGACACCAATCAGGTGGGGAATGCCGAGATCTTCTTCAAGGAGGAGAACGAGCCGGATCCGGTGGCAGCGGACCCGCAGGGTTGGCTCGACTCTGACCTGTACGAGTCGGAGGCCCGAGCACAGGAGCGTCGAGAGAACGCGGAGTTCCTCGCCGAGATGCTCGTCCAGATCGGCCTCAGATTGGCGGAGAAGGCCGCGCCACGTGTCGGGAAGTGGTGGTATGAACAAGCGCTTCCGGCAGTGAAGGCGAAGTGGAACGACCAGGCGCTCCCGTCCGTGAAAGCGAAGTGGAGCAGCGTGGCACGAAGGCGCACGAGTGACCGCGGGGCTGAGGCCGCGGAGGACCCGCAGGGAGTCGTCACCACTTCAGGCGATCAGCGGACGACTATGAGCGGTGCGGAGGCGCGAAAGCGGCTCGCTGCGGCCGTGATGGCCAGGACATACAGCGATGAGCAGCTACGGCTGGTGCGCAACGCCCGGATCGTGGACGAGGGGGAGAACGGTTCGGTGGAGCTGGGGGCGACGGACGATCCCACCGCCCAGCGCCTCGGGGAATACGTCGCGTTGATGCTCGAGGCGAACCCTTCGCTGCTCAGCGAGGACACCCTGGCCGAACTCGGGAAACTCGTCACGAGAATTCGGGCCAACGGCGGCTACGTTCCCATCCCGGGAGCGGAAGGTGTGCTGCTGCCGCACGACGACCGGAACGACTGACGAGAGGCAAGGGGGCGACCCCGGTGGGGCTGAGCCGCGGTCGGAGAGCCAGGTCGTCAAACTCTTCGAAGGTCTAACCGTCCTCAGCGGAGTCTGCAACATCAACGCGAGAGCTGAGCAGTCGAAGGGCGGCGCACCCACGACTTCAGCACCTCCCGCTGGGCATCGGTGGAGGTGTCTCGGATCTTCCGGACAGCTGCCTGGTGATGAGCCTCATACGTTCACGTACAAGTCCGCGTTGGGACATCTGCGCTCGCCCGGGGTTCGGCAGCTACTCGCCGCATCCGACGACCCGGTCGACGCGCGCCGATACCCGGCCATCCTCGATCTCAGCGAACGCATGCCTGCCGAGGACGTACTCGCTCTGGTCATCGACCCGTCGGCCGCGACGACCCATGTCCTGGACGCCATCAAACACTCCGACGTGCCCCTGATGACCACCCGTGCTCGCGGCATGCCCACCCGCCCTGGAAGCTCGCGACGCCAACGCCGCAATCCTCACCGCCGTCCTGGCCCTCGCAAGCGGCGCCAACAACGAAGCGCGCGCCTGCACGACGTACGCCGCCGAACACGCCGACGACCTCCAACGCCGAGACCACGCCATCCGCCTACACGCCCTCCACCGCGGCCGACCCGACCGCGAACACGCCGCCAAACCCGCCGAGATCATCGACATGTGACCGCCGGCCCACCCGCCGTCACCCACAAAGTCGTTGCAACCGGTAAGTGACATACGCGGCTGTGGCGTCTCCCAGTGCGATAACCCCGCCGAGCGTCACCGCCTTCAAGACGATGTGGCGAGCGCACGTGGCGCCTTCGAGCGCAATATGACTCGACGCATGACTTCCGTTCCTCGGGTATGGCTTGCACGCACGTGCCTCCGTGATGATGCCTTTGCCTATAGATGTCCCCCTAGGCACCACGAGATCGGGGCGTCACGCGGTCGGCTTGTCGCGTAACCAGCACTGGCACCTGCCCGACGTCGTAGCCGTACACCGGACACCCACCGTGTGCTGCTCGGCGATCTACCAGTGGCATTCGAAGTACAGGGCAGCCACGCGTCGGTCGCATTCCGGTTGGCGTCCGCGACGTTTCAGGGATGGACAACGCCTGAATCAAACCAGTCGCGAGCGGTGGATTCCGCGCCTGCCGGGAGATCGTTCAGGAAGACCACGGCCAAACCGCGCCGGGCTCGTGAGCAGCAGACGTAGAAGAGGTTTCGTGATCGTTCGGCGCGATCCGAGCCGTCGGTTCCGGCGAGCATCTTCCCGATGTTGTACATCGTCCAGGCGCCGTCGTCGATCACCACGACGACGTTCTCGAACTCGTCGCCCTTGACGCCATGTTGAGTAGAGAAGGGGGTGAGCTCGTCGATGAAGGCCGTGACGCTGATGACCTCGCGGTAGGACACGTCACGGAGGCTGTTGGAGAAGTCTGCTCGTCGTCGATCGCGCTCGTCCAGGTCCGTCGCGTTTCTTCGGTGCTCGAGGCCCTTCAGCTTTCCCGGCATGGGGAGAAGGTGACCGTCGGACATCAGGTCCAGAACATCGCCAATCGTTCCGGTATGGCGCAGGCTGTCGAGTTTTTGAACGGCGTCGCTGATAATCCGCTTGTGAGCGTGCCTGGAGATCCTTGTCCTGGCATCGCCCAACAAGCTGGTCAGCTCTGCGAAGTCCCGGTTGCGGTAGGCCGTGCACAACGTTTCGATGCGCGTCAGGTACTGGATGTAGGGTTCGTCGCGCGCCATGAGGTCGTCGGCGCCGCGACCGCCTCGACTCCGATATTGCTCCAACAGGTTGGCGTAGTCGAGCGTGCCCGCGATGCCACGATGGGTGAGCATGAGGTACTTAGTGTTCTCCTGTGACCAGCCTTCGCGCGTCAGCGCGGTTTCGGCGGCCACCAGTCGCTCAAGGCCCGCCGGCGTGTCGGCATTGAGGAACAGGTGTACCTGGCCGGGGTCCCGCTTTCCGGCGGCTTTCTGGACCAGTTCGGGGCGCATTTTGTTCAGGACCTCGACGACGGGGCCCGAGCACCGGTAGTTCTCATGCTTGGTGATGCGGGTGAGCGCAGGACGTGTCACGGCCCCGACGCCGGATCGATAGATCTTCTGCATGGAGTCGCCGAAGAGGCCGACCACACACGCGTCTTTGCCGGCGCCGGCCAGGTGGTCCAGCAGCAGCTCGATCGTTTTGGGTGAGGTGTCCTGGTATTCGTCCACGAGGACGACCGGGTATCGGCCAGCGATGATGCGCACGAGCTTGGGGTGGGCCGCGGCGAGTCGGAGTGAGAGAGCAATGACGTCGTCGTGGGAGATGCGGCCCTCGATCAGTCTTCGTCCGCGGTCGGAATAGTCGACGACCGGCGGGGTGGTGACGGTGCCGAGGTCTTCGGGTTTGCGCAGTTCCTCGTTGTAGGTGAGGATCTGCTGCCACAGTTCCCGCTGGTAAGGCCGGATGACGCTCCACAGGAATTCGTGGATGGTGCCGACGTCGACGAGCGGGTCCTCCGCGATGCGTTCGAGGATCTTCTTCTTGGCGACGTTGGTGTAGGTGATGCACGCAATCCGCTTGCCGTTCGCCTCCAAGGGCGCGCGGTGGTGGTCGAGGAGGTGCCGGAGGGCCTGCACGAGTGTCGTCGTCTTGCCTGCGCCGGCCCCGGCCTCAACGAGAAAGCTCCGTCGCGCATCCAGTTCCCGAACGACGGCATGAAGGGTTTCTACGCGAGCCACTGGAGCCCTTCGGCGATGTAGCGGGGAACGACCCAGCCGTCCAGGAGCATGACGTCGAAGGCGAAGTCCGTCTTGTGGTCGCTGAGGTGTTTCGCGATGTCGAAGGCCTTGCTTCTGATGTCGAGGGCGATGGGATCGGTGCCGACTTCCTTGGCGAAAGCCCCCTTCAGGGCCAGCTGCGTGAAGTCTCGCGCGATGATGTCCGCGTTCGCGACGATGAAGGCGTCCTCGAAGCTCCGCGCACAGGGCCCCGAGCCGTTTTCCGGGACCTGGTAGGCCACACGTACACGGCCCTGCTCCTTGCTGGCCGAGGCGGTGTCGAGGAGCTTGGTGATGCGGGATTCCCCGGGGAGCCAGTTCTTGAGTGTGAAGTTCGAGGTGACGGCCTGGGCGGTGTCCGGCTGGCATCTCGCGCGGGTATCGGGGTGTACGGAGTCGATGTCGGTGACGACGAGTGTCTTCACGTTCAGGAAGGCGAGCAGCTCTCTGAAACGGACCGCGTAGGCGTCACCGACCTCGATGACCGACACATATTGGTATAAAAGTTCCGAGGCACACCTGCGGATCATCTCGGGCAGGAGCAGCCGTTCCGCAGTGCCCTCGATCAGGATCACCTTGTCGGCGAAGAACATGTCGCATCGATGCAGGACCATGTACTGCCGCAGGAACCGCAGGGTTTCGTCCCCCTGTGGTGTCGCCTTGACGTTGGCCTGGAAGACGGAAAGGTCCTTGATCCCGAGTTGCGGCTCGGAGCGATCGAAGTACCGCACCGTATGGAAGCCGCTGCTGGCGACGATGTGGGAGGAGTGCGTCGTGATCACCATCTGCACCTTCCATCCCGTTTTGCGGTCGATGAAGTCCTGGATGTTTTTGATGAACGTCTCCTGCATCTGGGGATGCAGGTGGGCTTCGGGTTCTTCGATGAACAGGACCTGCAACGCCGGCTTTGGCGTCGTGCGTTCGTAGGTCTGGTGGAAGCTGATGACCTGCAGGATCGTGAAGATCAGCTTGCTGTACCCCAGACCGTTGTGCCCTTCGGGGAAGTGGAAGTCGTCGTCTCCGGACGGATATTGCATCCGCGCGCTGCCGCGCAGGAGTCCGGCAGCCTCGATGAGCGAGACGATACGGGGCTTTTGAACAGGAGTGATGGTGCCCACCCCGAACGTGCGCAGGTCCTCGAAGATCGGATCGAAGAGTGCCGCGTAGTTCTTGTCGAGTTCTACCGATGCAGACGCCAGCGCGGTCTCGATCTGTTCGACGCTCTGGTGGCGGTCCTCGTGCCCGCTGCTGACCTTGTAGTACGACTCGAACGTCTTCGACAGCGTCCGGGCCTTGTCGCCCGGCGTGTCGTCGACCTTGGTCTGTGCGTAGACGAACTTGACCGAGAGGATCGTCCGCGCGGCACTGCGCTTGATCTCCTTCGTCACCTTGTCGTCGACGGGGCTGATCGCGCGGTAGACCGGTGCAAAATAGTCGGAGAAGTTGGCGCGCAGCCATTTGATGCGGTCGAACGGCTTCCTCCGGCCGGCCGTCCAGAAGTCCTTGAGGAAGTCGTGCGGACGCGTCGTCTCCAAAGCCGCCTAGATCCTCACCTGGAAGCAGGTGTCGTCGAGATCGAGGATCACATCCGCGAGAGGGGTGAGGTCCTCGTCCTCGTCGTACTCGATCGTGAGCACCAGGCGGATCGCCGGGACGAGATCGTACGCCTTAACCAGGAGGCTCTCACTCGTCTCGGCATCACCTGCGGCCGCGGCGTCCTGCGCCTCGCCAAAGATCTGCCGGGCCTGTTCGATGCCAGCGATGCGGGACGTCGAGAAGTCCTCAAGGACGAACCTCGTGTCCTCTTCCCCGAGGAACTTCTCGAAGAGATTGACAAAGGACGTCTTGCCGCTGTTGTTGCGGCCCACAATGAGCGTGGACTTTGGATCGATCCGAATATCCGCCTTGTCCAAGGCACGAAAGTTGATCACTTCGGCATGGGTCAGCTGCATCGCACTCCCGAGATCGGACCCAACAACTCCCCCTCCGGTGACGGCGCTTGCCTTCGGCCAGGGAGACCAGACCCCGCGCAGTATCCGACACGAGAGGGGCAGAGGTGCGGGGTTGGCCCAAAGTGGCACTCCCACCGGACAAGTCGGCCTCGCCACAACGACAGAGACCATGCCATCGGCCATGATTCGACACGATCGCCCGCTGGACACCCGCCCCGACAGCCCGCAGATCAAGCTCGACCCCGGCGAACCCACCACCTCGCTCTGGTCCTCACGGCCCGCTCCCCACGCCCGGGCGTCGCGGTGATCGACGTCCAGTCGTCGGCCACGAAACCACGCCCGCACTACGCGCCAGCGGCTTCGCACAATTCGACCGGGGCAATCCACCTGAACCTGACCGACCTGCACTTCTGCGACTCCACCGGACTCAACATCTTGGTTGCCCTCCTCCAACGCGCCCACAGCGAACACGGCACCTTCGCTCTCGCGGACACCCCTGAACGGTTCCGCAAGCTCCTGCGCATCACTGGCCTGTCCATGGCCGTGACCGAACACCCTCACTTCGAAAGGGCCTTGGCCGCTATCCCAGCCCAGGACACTCGGGAATCCCGCGGCTAGCAAACCAGCCGACGAGGAGGCGCGGACGAATGACGACGCCGTGTCTGTCCCAGGCCACTCGCCCACTGCGGCTGCAGAGGTTTCAGCGGACCATCAGCCAGCTGCTTGGCCACCTCTGTGTTCGTCGGGAGAGGCGTGGCTGGGGACCACCTCCCACAGGGCCTTCGAGGTGATGGGTCCGCATTGGGATATCCGCGCAAATGCGTGCGCTGGTCGGAAGTTTCCGTGATGCGCCCCGGGGCTCTTCCGGGGCGCATCACGTCGTGAACGGGGCACGGAATCAGCCTTTCGGGTGGTCGCGCCGTCGTGGTGGTGACGCAGCCGAAGCTTGGTTCGTAGTGTGCCGATCGGGTTCTGCTCTTCGGGCATGGCTTGCCCGCACGTGCCGCTGTGATGTTGGCGCGATAGGACCGTTTGAGGTGTTCGATAGGTGGCCTCATCGCCAATTGGGGTGGGCGGATTGGGCCGCTGGCACGGGTTCGCGGTCGGCCACCCTCGCGGAATCCCTCGGTACTTCTTCCTGGGAGGAGAGGTGCGTGGTGGCCGAGATCTGGGTCTGAGTGGATATCGCGGGACTCACCATTACTGCGTCGCGATCGACGACCGCGGGAATGCGTTGCTGTCACGTCGAGTGGCCAACGACGAGACCGGCCCGAGGGTGTTGGTCGAGGTTTGCGTGCTCGCCTGGTACGCCCGGGTCATGCAAGGAGCCGCGGCACCACGGTCTGACCGTGCACACCCCGCCGAGGCCGCCGCCGGACCCGATCAAACACCTCGTGTGGTTCGCGAAAGCATCGACGAGGACTGCGGGTTGTCACTACTGTTATGCCTCATATCCCCGGGGACATGATCACGGATCTGTTCGGACACACCCGCCCACGTACCAAGGTCTCGACGTGGGCCGTGTGGTGCCGGCGCTCATCCCGATCGTGTCGATCGGATTGGCGATGTGGTTGCCCTTTCTTCTATCTCGCGAACCTTCGCCGTCGGCAGCGTGCCTGATTCCTCACGGTGGTGTTCGCGCTGGCGACGGTGTTCTACGTGGCCGCGGCGACCACGACCGAGCATTCGCCGCTCGCGAAGATCCTCGCGACGGCCGTGCTCTTCTTCATCCTGTTCGCGTCGGTGTACGCGTGGCTGGAGACGCGGCCGAAGCCCGCCTGACGCGAACTAGCCCTCGTCGCAGCCCTGTTGGGCGATAGGGGCACTCTTGTGTTCTATTCGGCGCTGGCCTCTTCCAGGGTTTCCTGCCACACCACACGCGGCCGGATCACCTGCACTCCATCGATTTTGTGTCCCACGGGGAAGCCGCCGTCCTGGGTCATCAGATAGTCGCATCCGAGTCTGATGGCGCAGGCAAGATGCAGCACGTCCGCGCTGTTGAACCGCTTGCCGCGTTCGGACTTGGTGTGGTGTTCTGCAGAGAGCCGCACGGCGTCCTGTGCGATGAAGTCATCTATCTCTGTCCACGCATGGTCCGGGGACTCGAACCATTCGACCAGCCGCTTCGCGACGTTCCCGCTCCGCTTGGCGCGTACTCGCGCATGACCGTTGCAGCAGACCTCAGCATGGATCAGAGACGAGCCGGCAAGACGGATCTGTTGTCTGTCAATGGCGTCGAATACTGTCTTCGCCGCACGCCACCGCTCCTCACCAGTGTCACTCTGAAGCTCGGCGCTGTGCACAATCAGATCAAGGTAGATCGAGGAGTCCACGTATACGAGTGGCGTAGGAATGAAAGCCGCTTTAGCCACCTCTCACCTCATACAACCACTCGTCGACCGAGATGCCTCCCAGCCAGTCGGGATCAACGCCGAGCAGTTCGTCCGCGATGGGGCGTTGCGCGCCAGAATCCGGCAGGACTCGAAGACGCTCTACCTGGATGCTGATGGCTTGACCTCGGTCGTTGCGAGTGATGATGCCGCCCACGCGCACCCGGCTGCCGAGCGCCGCCCGGGCTTGGGCTCGCAGGTCTTCGTCGGCTTCGGTCGGGATGACGCCTGAGACAGCGCGGCGGGTCGTCTTGTCGAAAATGCTGATCCGCATGCGGCTCTTGTGGCGGAGGTTGGCGATGTCGAGAACGCCGGTCACGGAACCATGGACGCGGCGGCGACGGCGCACTGCGGCGGTGCCGTTCGCGCGAACCGCTTCACTGAGAACCGCAGCGGGACCCACGCGTCCGTTGAAGAGAGCAACGGATACCTCTTGGACTCCCTGGCCGGGAGTGCCGGCACGGATGACGTGCCTGACGGCTTGGTCGATGTAGTAGGGCGGCACCTCTGGATTGTCAGCAAGGTGGTTGACGCCGTCGACGAGGGCTTGGATGGGAAAGAGCATGTCGCTCATGGACCGTTCGAGGTGTTCTCTCGCGGACACTCGTGCGATGAGGTGGGTGCTGTCGCTTCGAAGGTCGTTCACGATCCATTGCGGCCTGACTCCTCGGGCGAGGTAGGCACCATCGATGTCGGTCAGGGCCGAGATCATGTGGTTCAACGACGTGGTGAATCGCGGAACATCGACGCCCTCGGCGCCTTGGCGAATGCTTACCTCAAGCCCACGCACTCCCATGGTCTCCACCCTTCCGACGCCTGGTGGTGTAAGCGTGGCAGGCGCATGTCTCATGGTCCCCCCATTGACACGAAGCGGCCAGGCTAGAAGATATCGAGACGCAGAAGGATGCAGCTTTCGCCGACGAGGTGTGATCGACACCGAATCTTCACACTGTGCTCGAAGTCGTCTGTTTACGCCATGTCGCCGACCCAGTGCGGCCGCCCGTCCGGCGGATCCGCAGGCTTGTACATCCGCATTGGGATATCGCGCACGCACGCCACCCCACGCGGCCTTCCACGCGGCGTGGGCATCGGCCCGGGGCATGAAAAAGCCCAGGTCAGCGAGCTGACCTGGGCTTCGTTTCGGGTGGGCACAGACAGACTCGAACTGTCGACCCCTGCTTTGTAAGAGCAGTGCTCTAACCAACTGAGCTATGCGCCCGGACGTGAGAGGACAGCCTACCGAATCCGTGGGGGTGGTTGGTGCCGTTGGGTCGTGGGGGCGGTCACTTCGTCGGGAAGTGGGAGGTGGCGGGGGTGGTGGTGGGGATGCGGCGGAACCAGGGGAGGCGGGTCAGGGGGGTGGCGATGGTGATTTCGGTGGGGCCGTGGTGGGTGGTGCCGTCGTCGGCCAGCCAGGTGCCCGGGGGGATGGTGACCTTGCGGGAGCGGGTGCCCTTGGTGGTTACGGGGGCGACCAGGATTTTGTCGCCGAGGAGGAATTGGTCGGTGATGGCGGCGTAGCCCCGGCCGGGGAAGACGTAGTCGAGGGGGAGCTGGATCGGCTCGCCGGTGTGCGCCGCGGCGCGGGCCAGGGCCAGGATCTCCGGGCCCAGGTCGGTGTGCAGACGGGCGGCCTCGCGGCAGATGTCGAGGTGTTCCGGATCCAGCACCCGCCACGGCGCCGCGGAGAATTGCATCATCGGGAACAGTGCCGCGGTCTGCGCGTAGCGGACGAACAGCTCGGGGTCGAAGCCTTCGCCGTCCGGGCCCGGGACGAAGCGGAACTCGCCGCCGCCGATCATGTCCGGGCACGTGAACGCATGGCCCGTGATCGACTGCGCCAGCGCGTTCGGGATCAGGCTGTCCAGGCCGAACCGCCCCTCCCACAGGTGGTACTTGTCCTGTTGGCGCTGGGCCAGCGGCAGCCCGGCCGCCCGCCAGGAGTCGCGGAACTCGTTCAGCGGCCATTGCGCGCCGAACCGGTTCCATGCGTGCGTGTACGCCTCCGGATCGGCCACGCCGAGCGCGCGCCAGAACGGCGCGTCGCCGCCGTCGAACTTGAACCCGTCGATACCGATCGACTCCTGAAGCTCCGTCAGTTGTGTACGCAGCCAGGCGGTCGCGTTCGGATCCAGCAGGTCCAGCCCCGCGCTGTAGCCGTTCCACCACGCGTGCACGCCGAAGTACCCGTCCGGGCGCCGGATCAACAAGCCCTGATCGTTGAGTTGCCGGCAGGTGGGCGAGTCCGGGGTCACGTACGGCACCAGCCACAACATCACCCGGAAGCCGAGTTCGTGCAGCCGGGCGACCATGCCGGCCGGGTCCGGGAAGCGCCCCGGGTGGAACGTCCAGGTCCCGTAGTCCTCGCTCCAGCGGTCGTCGATCATCAGTACGCCAGGCGGGAATCCGTTGCGCAGCAGGTCCTCCGCATAGCCGAGCACCTTGTCCTGGGTGGGCTCGAAGACCGTCTCGATCCACAGGTTGTACTGCGGCGCGGTGAACAACAACGGATCCGGCAACCCACCGGTGGCCGGGTAGTGACGCTGCATCACCTCCAGGTACGCGTCCCGCAATGTGCCGCCCGCCGCCACACCGGTATCGACGACCACATCCGCCGCGGAGGCGGCCTCGGAGCCCGTAGGACCCGCGAGGCCCACGGAACCCACGGAACCCGCGGAACCCAAGGAACCCGCGGAACCCGAGGAACCCGAGGAACCCGAGGAACCCGAGGAACCCGAGGAACCCACAGAGCCGAAGAAGCCCTCGGACACTACCGCCGCGTCCCCGGCCACCTCGATCACCGGCCGCCCGTCCAGCATGCGAAACGCGAACGGCCGGGTGCAGTGCACCCATCGGCCGTGGTCGGAGAGCAGCACCGGCATGCCCTGATTGGCCTTCACGTCCCGCAGGTCGATCTCGTACCCGTCGGCGAACGGCATGTGGCGGCCGTCGGCGGCGGCTCCGCCCCACCAGTGTTCACCGGCACGTGGTTCCAGCACGAGCACGCGCCCGTCGACCGACCCGTCATTCGTCATGTCGCCCAGCTCTCCCACGTTCTCGCTCCCCTACCCGCCCACCAACCACCGCCGGCAGGCCACCATCCGAACCACGCCCGCCACCCAGTGCCCGCAGGCCACCATCCGGCCCACGCCCACCACCCGGTGGCGGCGGGCCACCCAACCGGCCCGCCGCCACCCCACCCCGACGCGCCACCGGCCGCCCGTCGCCCGCCGCCCGCCGCCCGCCGCCCGCCGCCCGAATCGAGCCTCGAACCACCGCTCGGCCAAAGCGCCGACCACCATCACCGCCGACCAAGGCGC
The DNA here is from genome assembly GCF_044458105.1 of Embleya sp. NPDC050493. Lineage (NCBI taxonomy): Bacteria > Bacillati > Actinomycetota > Actinomycetes > Kitasatosporales > Streptomycetaceae > Embleya > Embleya sp. NPDC050493. The sequence goes on along the minus strand of NZ_JBITHP010000005.1, from coordinate 394,503 downwards.
CGCGCGCATCACCTGATCAGGCGTCACTTCATGCTGAAACCCTGCTCCTTGCCGAACGAGGTGATCCGCTCCTGCCAGTTGGACAGCGCACCAGGCAAGTCCCCACCGGGCTTGTAGACCTGGCCGATGGTGTCCTTGAAGATGCTGTTCGCGTACACCTGGAACGGCAGGTACTGCCACTCCGGGCGCACCGCGCCCGACATCTGCGCGAACACCTCGTTCGGCTTCGTGCCCGGGAAGTATGGGAGTTCGGCGCCGCGGAAGCCCGGGTCGTCGAGCAACAGCCGGGTCGCCGGGAACAAGCCGACGTCGGTGTTCAGCGACTTGACCGCCTCGGGGTCGGTGTTCAGCCACGTGGCGAACGCGACCGAAGCCGCCTTGTTCTTGGCCTGCTTCGTCACCGCGACGGACGAACCGCCGTTCTCCGCACTGCCCGGCGCGCCGTCACCGGTCGGCATCGGCGCGACGGCCCACTGACCCGCGCCCTGCGGGATGTTCTTCTGCAACACCGCGGGTGCCCACGCACCGGCCATCCACAGCGCGTACTTGCCGGCTCCCATCGACTTCCACCACTCCTCGTTCCAACTCGGAGTGGACTCCACCGTCTTGTCGGCCAGCATCGGGCCCCACGTAGCTGCCCACTTCGCCGTACCCGGATCGTCCTTGAGCTTGACCGCGGCCGACGACTCCCCGGAGACCTGGTACGGCTTGCCGCCCTGCTGCCAGATCAGGCTGTTCGCCTGGCCCGCGTCGCCCGGGTCGAGGTAGGTGACGAAGTTCCCCGGGTCGGCCGCCTTGATCTTCTTGCCCAGCTCGGCGACCTCGGCCCAGGTCTTGGGCGGCGTCGCACCGAGCTTGTCCAGGATGTCCTTGCGGTAGAACATCGCCATCGGTCCGGTGTCCTGCGGGACGCCGTAGATCCCGCCGGCCACGTTGACCTGCGACCAGGCGGACGCGGCGAACTTGTCCCGGAGCGAAGCGGAGCCGAAGTCGGCCAGGTTGACCAGTTGCTTGGTGATCGCGAACTGCGGCAGCGCGAAGTATTCGATCTGCGCCACGTCCGGCGCACCGTTGCCGGCCTTCAGCGCGGCCTGCAACTTCGTGTACTGGTCCGCCGATTGGCCCACATTGACCAACTTGACGTGCACCTTCGGGTACTTCTTCTCGAAGAGCGCCACCGTCTTGTCGATGTTGGGCACCCAACTCCAGAAGGTGATCTCGGCGGGCTGGTCGAGAGCCCCCGCGACCGCCGCCGGGTCGGCCTGCTTGCCGCCCTTGTCGTCATCGGACTTGGAGTCCGATCCGCACGCGGCAAGCGACAGGGCGAGCGCCGCGACGGTGACTGCGGCGGTCATCGAAGTCGACCGGCGCGAGCCGAGTCGACCGGGGATCGACGGTTTTGCGTTCATCTGTAGCCACTCCAAAGAGGATTCGCGAACTCGGGGACGGGCGAAAGAGGCATGCGAGATACAAAGACGCACAAAGGAGATACAAAGAGGCGTAAAGGAGAGACGGTAGGCCCGACTACGAAACGAGGAAGCACCAACAGCACCGCTGCGGTAGGACGAAGCGCCTCAGCGGAGAACCCGAGCACCGGAGCTCAGGAGCACCAGACACCGGAGCACAAGAGCACCGGAGCACCGAAGCTGTGGCAAACGAAAGCGCTGCCACACCAACACCGGAACACCCGAGAGCCCCAGGCAACGCCCCGGACCACAACCGCAGGCGCCCCCGCAGGCCACACCCGCAGCCCCCGCCCACCACCCGCACCCACACCCACACCCACACCCACTCGTGCTACTGCTTGACCCCACCCGCCGAAAGACCCGACTGCCAAAACCGCTGCAGGAACAGAAACGCCACGATCAGCGGCACGATCGCCAGCAGACTGCCGGTGAGCAGAATCGGATAGATGGGCGTGTCGCCTGCGACGCTGCCGCCGTTGGCCTGACCGTTCCACCGGTTGAGGCCGACGGTCAGCGGGAACCAGTTCGGGTCGTTGAGCACGATCAACGGCAGGAAGTAGTTGTTCCAGGTAGCCACCAGCGCGAACAGCAGCACCGTCACGAAGCCCGGCGCGAGCAACCGCAGCGAGATGGTGAAGAAGATCCGCAACTCCCCCGCGCCGTCCATGCGAGCGGCTTCCAGCATCGCGTCCGGCACCGCGTCCGCCGCGTACACCCGCATCAGGTACAGCCCGAACGGACTGGCCAGGGACGGCAGGATGACCGCCCACGGGGTGTTCACGATGCCCGCGTCGCTGAACAGCAGATACGTCGGCACCGCCAGCGCCGTTCCCGGGATCGAGATCGCGCCCAGCACGAGCGCGAACATCAGCCTGCGTCCGGCGAATTCGAACTTGGCCAGCGCGTAACCGCCGAGCGTGGCGATCAGCGCGGCGCCGCCCGCGCCGACCACCGAGTACAGCAGGTTGTTGGCGAACCAGCGCAGATAGATGCCGTCCTCGTAGGTGAGGACGTCGTGGACGTTGTCGAAGAACGCGAAGTCGTCGGCGAACCACAACCCGCGCGAGGAGAACAGACCATCGTTGGACTTGGTCGAACCGAACGTCAGCCAGACCAGCGGCAGCAGCGTGTAGGCGAGCATCAGCGCCATCGCGACGGTCAGCGCGGTGCTCTTGCGATCGCGGCGCCCGCGCCGCGGCCGTCGGCTGCGCGGGCGCAGGGGCCCGGTCGGCGCCTCGTCGGTCGCGGCCGGGCGATCCGGCAGGGTGGAGGTGCTCACTGCATGCGCTCCCGTCGGGCGGTGGCCAGTTGGACCAGGTACGCGACGAACACGGTCACCACGCCGAGAACCACCGCGATGGCGGCCGAGTAGTTGAACTGCCGTCCGCTGAAGGCGAGGTTGTAGGCGTACAGGTTCGGGGTGTAGTTGGTCGGCACCGACGCCGGGGCGAGCGCCTGGAGGATGCTCGGCTCGTTGAAGAGTTGGAAGCTGCCGATCACCGAGAACGTGGTGGCCAACAGCAACGCCGGTTTCAGCGCCGGGAGTTTGATGCTCCAGGCCTTGCGGAAGGAACCGGCCCCGTCCATGTCGGCGGCCTCGTAGAGCTCGTCGGGGATCGCCCGCAGGGCCGCGTACAGGATCAGCATGTTGTAACCGACGTAGGACCAGGTCACCACGTTGCCGATGGACGCGAGCATCCAGTCCGGGCCGAGCAGGTCGGGCAGTTGCGTGCCGAACAGGTCACCCACCTCGGCCGCGAGGCCGAACCGGTCACCGTAGATGTAGCCCCACATCAGTGCCGCGACCACGCCGGGCACCGCGTAGGGGATGAATATGCCCACCCGGAACAGGCCCGGCGCACGCAGCCGGCCACTGTCGATGGCCAATGCCATGAGCAGCGACAGGGTCAGCATCAGCGGTACCTGGATCGCGAAGAACAGCGCGACCCGGACCAGTCCGGCGGAGAACAGGTGGTCGCTCAGCGCCTTCGAGTAGTTGTCGAAGCCGACGAAGACCGTGCCCCCGATCATCCGGTCCTCGTACAGGCTCAGCCGGAACGCGTAGGCGAGCGGCGCGGCCACGCCGATGACGAAGACCACCAGGAAGGGGAAGAAGAAGGCGTGGCCGGTGAGGTTGCGCCGCAGGGCGCCGCGCTTCACCGCGGGCCCCGGCGACGGCACGGGACCGGATCGACTCTCACGCAAGGTCCTCCGGGACGCTCGGCGGGGGATTTCGGGAACAGCGGTCGCAGGGATGGGCGCCTGCCGTGTGAATGTTTGCGCCAACATCGCGGCGCGTTTCGAGAGTGTTCCGTCAGCCCGACGACCTGTCAATAGCCATCTCTGCGGGAAACTTCCCGCAGGAATGCGGCTTTTGGCGACCCTTCGGAGTCGATCGCGACGCGCTGTTGACCCTGGATTGTGTTTGCGCGAACATGAGCGAATCCGCCGCCCGGCGCGGATGCCGTGAGTGAAAGGATCGGGGCATGGCGAAGGACGGAGAGGTAGCGAAGCCGGGATCGGGCGGGCCGTTCGAAACGCGTACTCGGCCTCCGTCCATGGCCGATGTCGCCGAGATGGCGGGCGTCTCCAGCCAGACCGTCTCGCGCGTCGCCAACAACCGCAGCAACGTGGACGAGGCGACCCGCGAACGCGTGCTCGCCGCGATGCGGATGCTCGGCTACCGGCCCAACACGGCCGCGCGGGCCCTGGCCACCGGCAAGTTCCGGATGCTCGGCGTGATCAGCTTCGGCCTGAACGCGTACGGCAACGCCCGCACCCTGGAGGCCATCGTCACCGCGGCGCAGGACGCGGACTACTCGGTGAACGTGGTGAGCGTGCGGGCGCAGACCGAAAGCGCCGTGCGCGACGCCTTCGATCGACTCACCATGCAGGCCGTGGACGGGATCATCCTGATCGAGGCACAGATCCTGGACACCCCCGCGCTACGGCTGCCCTCCGGCCTGCCGGTGGTCGTGGTCGACGGGGAGGAGAGTCGCCGGCATCCCGGCGTGGACACCAATCAGGCCGAGGGCGCCCGACTGGCCACCACGCACCTGCTCGATCTCGGCCACCGCACCGTGTGGCACGTCTGCGGCCCCCAGGACTCCTACGCCGCCCGGCGGCGCGCCGAGTCCTGGCATCGCACGCTCAAGGCGGCCGGGGCACCCGTCCCGCCGCTGCTGTACGGCGACTGGAGCGCCGCCAGCGGCTATGCGGCCGGCCTCGAACTGGCCGCGAATCCGGAGGTCTCCGCGGTCTTCGCGGGCAACGACCAGATGGCGCTGGGTGTGGTGCGCGCGCTGCACGAGGCGGGTCGCTCGGTCCCGGGCGAGGTCAGCGTGGTGGGCTTCGACGATCTCGCCGAATCGGCCTGGTTCCTGCCCTCGCTCACCACCATCCACCAGGACTTCGAGGAGGTCGGCCGGCAGTGCGTGGCACTGCTGTTCGACCAGTTCCGCACCGGTCATGCCACCGTCCACGGGGCAACTCCGGTCGCCCCGACCCTGATCGTCCGGGACAGCACCTCGGCGCCACCCGTCCCCTGACGGGCCGTCCCCTGACGGGCCGTCACCACCCGACACCCCCGCCGACGCGTCCCCACCGACACGTCGCGACCCGGCACGACCCCGCACACCGAAGCGGCAACCAGGCGAGCCGCACACCACGCAAACCCCGCGCATCCAGGGCCTGCACACCACTGCCCTGACCATCCGGGCCCGACCATCCGGGCCTGCACATCAGGGCCCTGCGCATCCGGGGCCGCACATCAGACCCCGGCCACCGGGGCGGCCATAAACGAAAACCGCGCCCCACCCATGCCGCGCCATGCCACCCATACCGTCCCATACCTCGCGACCCGTACCGCGCCACCCAAGCCGCGCCCACCGAGACCCGCACCGCCCACCCCGGCCCGGCGAAACGGACCACCCGTCCGCCCGCGCCCAGGATCGGCACGCCCGTCCCCGATACGCCCCGCCCCCGTATCACCCCGGTTCGATCCGCGCAGCGCCCGCACCCCACTCGTCCTCAGCGACCTCGAAGTGATCCCGAAGGAGAAGTGGCGCCCGACCGAACGGCCTTCGGCTCCGGCGTGCCACAACGCACCGATGAACGACACCACACACAGCCTCGCCGGCCGGATGGCCGCCCTGCGCGCCCGCCTCGGCGGCATCGGCTTCGGCGCCGACTACAACCCGGACCAGTGGCCCGAGGCCACCCGCGCCGAGGATCTGGCGCTGATGGCCCGGGCCGGGGTCACCGTGGTCAACCTCGCGATCTTCGCCTGGGCCCGGGTCGAACCGGCCCGCGACGCCTACGACTTCGCGTACTTCGACCGGGTGATGGACGACCTGGCCGCGCACGGGATCACCGCCGACCTCGCCACCATGACCGCCGCACCGCCGCCGTGGCTGGTCACCGAGCATCCCGAGGTGCTGCCGGTGACTGCCGACGGCACGGTCCTGTCCCCCGGCGGCCGGCAACACTTCTGCCCGTCCTCGCCGATCTTCCGCGACCGCGCCGCGCGCCTGGTCGAGGCGGTCGCCACGCACTACCGCGACCACCCCGCGCTCGGGCTGTGGCACGTCGGGAACGAATACGGCTGCCACGTCGCGGAGTGCTTCTGCGACACGTCCGCCGCCGACTTCCGCCGCTGGCTGAGCGAGCGATACAAGACCGTGGACGCACTCAACGAGGCGTGGTCCACCGACTTCTGGTCCCAGCGCTACGCGTCCTTCGACCAGGTCCTGCCGCCGCGCACCGCGCCGACTTACCCGAACCCCTCCCAGCAACTCGACTTCAAGCGCTTCGGCAACGACGCGCTGCTCGCGTGCTTCGCCGCGGAGACCGCGATCCTGCGCCGGATCACCCCCGACGTGCCGGTCACCACGAACTTCCTGGCCGGCCTCAAGAGTGTGGACATGTACGACTGGGCCCCGGCCATGGACGTCCTGTCCCTGGACAGCTACCCCGACCCGAACTGGGAGCAGGCGCACATCGGTGCGGCGATGAGCTACGACGTGATCCGCTGCGCGGGCGGCGGCGAACCGTGGTTGCTCACCGAACAGGCGCCGTCCGCGGTCAACTGGCGCGCCCGCAACGCGGCCAAGGCGCCCGGCCGGATGCGGCTGTGGAGCTGGCAGGCGGTCGCCCAGGGCGCGGACGCGATCATGTACTTCCAGTGGCGGCAATCCCGGGGTGGTGCCGAGAAGTTCCACTCCGGAATGGTGCCGCACGCCGGTCCGGATACCCGCGTCTTCCGGGAAGTCACGGATTTGGGCGCCGAGTTGGCCCTGGCCCCGGAACTGGTCGGCACCCGGATCCGCAATCGGGTCGCGCTGCTCACCGACTGGCACAGCTGGTGGGCCCTCGAACTCGACTCGCATCCCTCCGACGCCGTTCACCACCTCGACCGTGCGCTCGACCACTACGCACCGCTGTTCGACCTCGGCGTCGGCGTGGACGTGGTGCATCCGGGAGCCGATCTGTCCGACTACCGCCTGGTGATCGTGCCGAGCCTGTACCTGCTGTCCAGCGAACACGGCGACAAACTCTCCCGCTTCGTCGCGGAGGGTGGATCGCTGGTCGTGTCGTTCTTCAGCGGGATCGTCGACGAATGCGACCGGGTGCACCTGGGCGGCTACCCGGGTCCGCTGCGTGAGGCGCTGGGCGTATCCGTGCAGGAGTTCTGGCCGGCCGATGCCGGAGCGGTGTTCCCGGTACGCGGTGTGGAGGCGTCGGGCGACACGCTGTCGACGGGTACCGGCGACCTGTGGCGCGAGGACGTCACGCTCAAGGGCGCACGGGTCGAGCTGGAGTTCGCCGGCGCCGAGTGGGACGGCCGGCCCGCCGCGACCGTCCACACTCACGGCGCGGGCATCGCACGCTACATCGCGACCCGCCCGGACGCCGCGACCATGCGCGCCCTGATCGCCCGCGCCTGTGCGGACGCGGGCGTCGATCCGGTGCTGCCGGTGCTGCCGCGCGGCGTCCAGGCCTCCATCCGCGCCGGCGACGGGTACGACGTACTCGTCCTGCTCAACCACACGGACGCGACCCACGAGGTCGACCTCCCGCACGATCGCCGGGACTTGCTCACCAAGGACCGAGCAATCACCCGCCGAATCACCCTGGCCCCCCGCGCAGTGGCAGTCCTCGGATCACTACCGCCCAACCCCACACCGCAACCCGAATAGGCACCCCCACACCCCCCGACCGCACCACCAGCGCCACCGCACCACCGGCGCCACCGCACCACCGGCATTGCCGGCACCACGGGCACCACGGGCACCACGGGCACCACGGGCACTACCGGCACCACCACACCACGGGCACTACCGGCACCCACCGGCGCCACCGCACCACCGCACCACCGCACCACCGCACCACCGCACCACCGCACCGAAGACCCAACCCGACCCGCACACGCGCTTCCGCACCAGTCGCACCGCCGCACCGCCTGCACTTCCCTCACCCCTCAACCGAGGCAGGTACCGATGCAACGCACCAGGCACCGACTTCTCGCGCCCGCTACGCCAACCTCGGAGGCCCCCGGCCTCCCCCGCACCGGGCACCGACTTCTCGCCCGCTCCGCCCTCGCCCTCACGGCCGTGGCCGCCGGCCTCCTGATCGGCCCACAGGCCGGCGCCGGCACCCCCGCCGCACCGGCGACCCCGCAGACGACCCTGCAGGCATCCGCCCTCGCCGCGTCCTGGACAGCCCCCCTGTCCGCGAGCGGCCGCTGGATCGTCGACGCGAACGGCGACCGGTTCAAGCTGCGTTCGGCCAACTGGGCCGGAGCGCAAGGGACCTGGAACGGTTCCGGCGACATCGGCGACGCCGCGAACCACCACAGCGGAGAGAACTCGAACGGCATGCCGCTGGGCCTCGATCGGGCAAGCCTGCCGACGATCCTGGCGGGCTTCCACGCGGTCGGAATCAACAGCATCCGGCTGCCCTTCTCGAACGAGATGGTGCACACGACCACGACGGTCCCGGACGCCGCCGTGGCCGCCAATCCGCAACTGCGCGGCAAGACCCCGCTCCAGGTCTTCGACGCGGTGGTCGCCGCGCTATCCGCCGACGGCTTCGCGGTGGTGCTGAACAACCACACCGGCACCACCCGTTGGTGCTGCGGCGTGGACGGCAACGAGCGCTGGAACACCTCACGAAGCACCGCCGACTGGGTCGCCGACTGGATCACCATGGCGAACCGCTACAAGACCAACAAGCGCGTGGTCGGCGCCGATCTGTACAACGAGGTCCGTCGCAACATCACCGACGACCCCAACTGGGGCTGGGGCAACGACAAGGACTGGCAGGCCGCGTCGCTGGAGGCGGGCAACCGCATCCTGACCGAGGCCAACCCGGACCTGCTGATCATGGTCGAGGGCATCAACTGGACCGGCATCCCGCTCGACGGCCTGCCGCACGGCCGCCCCACGCTGACCCCGGTCCGCACCCTGTCACACACTCTGGTCAACCCGAACAAGCTGGTCTACGCGGCCCACTTCTACGGGTACACCGGTCCCAACCACAGCGGCGCGTACGGCTTGGGCGAAACCCACGACCCCCGCTACCAGGACCTGACGCGTGATCAACTGTTCGCCGAGATCGACCGATCGGCGCAGTTCGTCACCGCCGACGGCCAACACCACACCGCTCCGGTGTGGATCAGCGAGTTCGGCACCGGGGCGGAGGAGAGCGATCCGGTCGCCCGCGCCTGGTTCACCAACTTCACCGACTACCTGGTCGCCCGTGACCTCGACTTCGCCTACTGGCCGCTGGTCGGCTGGAAGGGCAACGGCCAGGGCGACTCGTGGGCCCTGCTCCGTTTCGACCCGACCGGTGCCCGCAGCGGCATCGCGGACGACCCGGCCGACTGGCGCGCCACCGCCTGGACCAAGCTGATCGGCGCAGCCGGCCGTACCGGCCCCGTCCCCGGGTCCGCGCGCTGGAACATGCTGAACCTGGACAGTGCCGACGCCCAACCGTCGCTGCGGATGCGAACCCGACCGGACTGGGACTCCGGTGCCCGCAAGGGCGTCTGCCCCGACGGCGAGCGCATCATCGGCCTGTCGCACACCGGCAACCGCGGGCTGTGCACCACCGCCGGCGGCCCGGAGTTGTCCGCAACCGACGCCGGTTACACGGTCGTTCGCGACCAGTCGTACGTGCAGAACGACTGGGCCACCGGCTACACCAAGCTCGAATGCCCCACCGGCCGGATGATCACCGGCTACAGCGTGCGCGGCGCGGCCGTCTCCGCGATCCTGTGCACGCAACCGAGCACGGCGCTCGGCACGCAGGGCCGCACCCTGTGGTTCGACCGTGGCGACAACCGCCCGACCGGCAACCCCGGCGGCGAATTCGCCTCCGGCGCCTACAAGGGCCAGTGCAACGCCGACGAATACGCGGCCGGCGTCGCCTACACCGGCCGAATCGGCTCGGCCAAGACCCCCGACGCCCTCCTGTGCAAGCGCCTGACCTGACCGACTGCAAGCGTCCGACCTGACCAACCGCCCACCTGACCAACCGCCCACCCGGGCGCCCACCCGGACCAACCCACCTCGACTGCGCCGCTCCCATCCCGGGGGCGGCGCAGCCACGTAACCACTCCGGCGCAACACGCGCGTCCCGCATCCACCTACCGCGATGCCGGTGTCCGTACCGGCACCAACACCAGCACCGACGTCAGCACCAGCACCGGCACCGGCACCGGCCCCGACGTCAGCACCGACACCGACACCGACGCCGGTGCTACCGACTCTCGACCGGACTCCCCGTCGGAACCGCCGGCGGGACCAACGTCTGCGGGAACCGGGTGCGCAACGTGTTCGGACTCGGACTCGCCGACTGGTCCTGAAAGCCCGTCACCTTCGCCCGTGCAGCCCGATTGACCTCGGGAGTCACCCAGAGCTGCCAATCCGACCACAGGGCGACCTGCTTGAGCTCGTCGAGCGTCAACGGCATCGGCTTCTGCGTGACGCCCGCGGCCGTCACCGAGATCTCCACTCCGTCCGGGCGCGTCAACCGCACGAACCGGGACCACGGACCGACGGTGCCCGATTCCGCCCGCCCGCTCCCACCGATCGTCGAGCCGGGGCCCGGCCAGGAATCTCCGACGTAGCCATGTGTGCCGTCCGGCTCGACGAATGGCCGACAGGTGCCGCCGGTCTTGACGATCTCTACGCAGTCGGCTCCCGAGGAGTCGGGCGCGGAAGAGGTCGGCGTACTCGACATCACCTGCACCGAGAGCCGGATCGAGCCGGCGGGGCCGGTCAGCAGGATCGAGGCGGAAGCACCTACCCGGCTCGCGGAATCACCCGGTTTCGGAACAAACGAGCCCCCCTTGGGCTCCACCTGTTTGCCGGCTGCCCATTGAATCCCCATCAGTATCCGCGCGATCTCCTGGGCCGAGACCGCTTCCTTCCCGATCGGTGCGCCGAACCCGCTGTTCGGACCGGGGCTCGTGCTCGGCGAGATCGAGTTGCCCGCCACCGCCGCCGCCCCCGAGGCGTCCCGACTCCCGGGCTTCCCGTCCGTCCCGCCGGCCACCACCAGACCGGTGCCCACCACGGCCAGCACCGCCGCGGCGGAGGCGCCCACGCGAATCCGCCGGGCCCGCCGCATCCGCCGGCCCCGAGTGATTCCCCCCGCGACCAATCCGGCGGGCAGCACCAGCTCCGATGCCGCCGTCCGCATCGCGGCCGCCAGTTCCTGCTCCTCAGATCTCGGGGATCCCATCGGCCTGTTGTCTCCTAGACGTCCGTTCGACCACGTGTCGTACCCCTACACACGGAGGCCGTGCCGGCAGGCGCCCCGGAGGTCACTCGCGGAACGAATGACCGGGCCGTTCCCACCGGGCACGATGCCCGACCCGCCGACGTCCCCCCGACCCCGGCCGGCGCCGCGCGTGTACCCATTAGATAGAACGCGTTGAACCCCCCGGGCCGTCACGCGAATGCGCCCGGAATATCAAGTACGGCTCATATTCTGGCGTTCGCACGAGGAACCGTGTCGGGCGGACCCGGACCGACCATTCCGCGGCACGCGGACCCGGAGCGGGGATTGCGCGGCACGCGGGCCCGGACCGATGATCCCGCGGCACTCGGGGAGTCTCCCATTCGGACCCTCGACCGCATGTACGCACGAGAAGGTGGCCCGATGACCGTCCCGGCAATCAGCCTGCACGATCTCCTGAAGTCCCACGTCGACGTCGGGCCGGTGCCCGGGGCGGTGGCCCTCGTCGCGCGCCACGACCGGGTCGCGGTACAGGCGGTCGGCTCGCTCGACGCCGCCGGCACCATCCCGATGGCCCGCGACACCATCTTTCGCATCGCGTCGCTCACCAAGCCCATCGTCGCCGCCGCGGTGATGCTGCTGGTAGAGGACGGGCGCTTCGCGCTCGGCGACCCCATCGGCCGGTGGTTGCCGGAGTTGGCCGCGCCCTACGTGGTGCGTTCGCCGACCGGCCCGATCGAGGACGTGGTCCCGGTCACCCGACCGATCACCGTGTTCGACCTGCTCACCTTCCGGGCCGGGTACGGCTTCCCGTCCGACTTCTCGCTGCCGGCGGTGGGCCTGCTGTTCACCGAGCTGACCCAGGGACCGCCACAACCGCAACTGGTCCCGGCCCCCGACGAGTGGCTGGCCCGGCTGGCCCGGATCCCACTCCTGCACCAGCCGGGCGAGGCCTGGCTGTACAACACCTGCTCGGACATCCTGGGCGTGCTGATCGCCCGGGTCTGCGGTCGCTCGTTGCCCGACTTCCTCGCCGAGCACCTGTTCGAGCCCCTCGGCATGGTGGACACCGGCTTCGCGGTTCCGCACGCCGACCTCGACCGGTTCGCGTACAGCTACCGCGGCACCTCGACCGGCGGCCTCGACCTGGTCGACGCGCCCACCGGCCAGTGGAGCAGCCCGCCCGCGTTTCCTTCCGGTGCCGGCGGCCTGGTGTCCACGATCGACGACTGCCACGCCTTCGCCCGACTGCTGCTCGGCGAGGGCACCGTGGACGGTCGGCAGGTGTTGACCCCCGCGTCGGTGCGTCGGATGACCACCGACCACCTGACCGCGCCCCAGCGGGACGCGGCCCATCTCTTCCTGGAGGGCCAGGGCTGGGGCTTCGGCGGCTCGGTCGACGTCGCGGCCGTCAACCCCTGGAACGTCCCCGGCCGCTACGGCTGGATCGGCGGCACCGGCACGGCGGCGCACATCGTCCCGTCCACCGGCACCGCCACCATCCTGCTCACCCAGCTCGAACTGTCCGGCCCCACCCCGCCCACCCTGATGCGCGACTTCTGGCGCCTGGCGGCCGGCGCCTGAACCCGAACCCGGACGTGCCAGGCCGAGCTGCGCCATGCCGAGCCGAGCCCGGCCACGCCACGACACGCCGTGCCGTGCGTGCCGAGCGGAACCGAGCCGTGCCGGCCCGAGCGGCCCAGGAATCCCGCACCGTCGAAATGCGTTGCGCCTCGACATGACGACACCGCTCGACACTGAGACACCGGACTTCGCGAAGCCACTGCGCTACACCGCCTTTTCCGCCGACCCGGCAGGCGGCAACCCCGCCGGCGTCGTCCTGGCCGCCGACGGGCTGGACGATGCCGCCATGCTCGCCATCGCCGCCGAACTCGGCTACTCCGAAACCGCGTTCCTGACCCGCTCCGATGCCGGCGACGACACGGCGGCGGTCCGCGCCTTCGAGGTGCGCTACTTCAGCCCGCTGGCCGAGGTCTCCTTCTGCGGCCATGCCACCGTCGCGGCGGCGATCGCGGTCGCCGAGCGGATCGGCCCCGGCGAACTCGTCTTCACCACCCGCGCCGGCATCGTCCCGGTCGACGTGGCAGCCGCCGCCGACGGCAGTCTCCGCGCCACGCTGACCAGCGTCGAGCCCCACCACCGCGAGGTCTCGGCCGCCGACCTCGCCCGGGCGCTGGACCTGCTCGGCTGGGCCGCCGGCGATCTCGACCCGGCCATCCCGCCGAGCTACGCCTACGCGGGCGCCCATCACCTGATCCTGGCCGCCGGCACCCGGGCCCGACTGGCCGAGCTGCGCTACGACTTCGACGGTCTGGCCGAGTTCATGCGCGCCCGCGACCTGACCACCCTGCAACTGGTGTGGCGCGAGTCCGCACACACCTTCCACGTCCGCGACCCGTTCCCGATCGGCGGCGTCGTCGAGGACCCGGCCACGGGCGCCGCGGCCGCCGCCCTGGGCCATTACCTGCGAGCCCTGGACCTGATCCGCACACCCGCCACACTCACCCTGCACCAGGGCGACGACCTGGGCCGCCCCGGCGTGCTGACCGTCGACCTCGTCGCCGACGACCCGCGAGTGCGGGTCTCCGGGGTAGCCGTGCCGATCCCGGATCCGCTCGACTGAGGACCGCGCCGGACTCCCGCCACCCACCACACCGCCACCCCCACGCCCGGCCAACCCCCGCCTCTCCTCACCGCGTTCGCCAATTTGTGACAGCACTGGTCCAGACCATTGACCGCCCCGAAGAGACACTCCTAACGTGGCAGAGCGCTCCCGGTAACGAAGGCACGCGACTCGCGCAGGTCGCATCGACGCGGTCCGCACCCGGACCGTGTGGCTTCACGTTCGGATGCGGATTCGACGTCCCGTCGGCTCGCCGATGCCGCCCCGCGGCATGTGCGGACGAGTCGGTTCGAGACCGCGCCCGAGCGGGTCGGCCAGTCCCAGGCACGACTTCGTTCACGAGGAGAAGTTCCATGCGCAAGAGGACCATCCTGGCCACGCTGAGCGCCGCGGCGGTCGCCCTGCCCTTCATGATGCTGCCGTCCTCCGCCTCCGCCCACGGGTTCATCTCCAGCCCGAAGAGCCGCTCCGCGCTGTGCGGCGAGGGCAAGGTGAAGAGGTGCGGCCAGATCCAGTGGGAGCCGCAGAGCGTCGAGGGCCCCAAGGGCTACCCGGCCGGCGGACCCGCCGACGGGAAGTTGTGCGCGGGCGCGGACGGCCGATGGGCCCCGCTCGACGACCCGCGGAACGGCACCTGGCCGACCACCGCACTCACCTCGGGCGCCTCGTTCAGCTTCACCTGGGAAATCGAGGCCAGGCACTCGACCAGCACGTTCCGCTACTACATCACCAAGCCGAGCTGGAATCCCACCCAGCCGATCAGCCGGGCCCAGATCGAGAGCACGCCGTTCCTGACCGTCCCGTACGGCGGCGCCCTGCCCGCCGCGCACACGGTGCATACCGGCACCCTCCCGGCCGGCCGCACCGGCCAGGCGCTGATCTTCGCGGTCTGGGACGTCGCCGACACCGACAACGCGTTCTACTCCTGCTCCGACGTGAAGTTCTGACCGAACACCCCTCGCCCGGCGGCCGGACGCCACCCACCGCGCCGCCGGGCCCGGCCGCGACACGCAGCCCGGCCCCGAATCGGCCCTGCCCATCCATCCAGGACGCCCGGGCCCGGTCGGGAAACTCCACCCCCCCGATCACCCCGAAGCCGCAACAACGTCGGATCCCGGCCGGCCACCGCCGACACCCGGCACCCGTCGACGCGGTAACACCTCGCCACGCCCGGTGAATCCGCCGCCGCCACTCGACCCCGGCGGGCCCACGGCCCCACCCACGCGATCGGCGACAACGCGCCCCACACGATCGGTACGCGACGTCGTGCCCGGCACCGCACCTCCGCCCGCAGGCCGACCCCGACCCCGACCCCGGTCGACTCCCGTGGAATACCGCCAGTCCGGACCGGCCACCGAGGCCGAGGCCGAGGGCCCGGCCCCGGCGCGCAAGCCGTCGTCCGCCACTCGCACCGCGCCGTGAACGCACACCGGCGGGCAGCGCACTCGGCGCCGGCGGCACCCCGGGGATCACCCGGAACCCCGCTCAAGCAGCACCGCAAGCACCCCACGCGCCCACGGACGCCGAGGCCCACCCCCCGCAACCGGTGGCAGCGGCGAGCGGGACGCCGACGAACGCGGCGACGAGCACACCTTGTCGCCGCGACCGAAAAAGGCCAGGAAGCACCCATTTCGCCCCAACCTTCACAGTCGTCCCCGTCATCCCGGTCGTCGCAGTCGTCGCAGTCGTCGCAGTCGCCACGGTCGCCGGTTTTCGAATCCCCACGATCACCCACCGTGCGCACGCGCACAGGACACGCGCAAAGAACCGTGCAAAACCAGCGATAGCCCGCCCCAGCCCGGCCCGTCCGCCCGGTCGGACACGCCCCGCGCGGACAGTTGGTGGACCTCCATCGGACTGCACCTGGAAGGATGGGCAGGATGGAGTGGGCACGGTTCGCACGGTGACGGGAGCAGGCGTGGTGGTCGGATCCGCACGACGGTCCCTCGGGGTCGGCCTTCCGCTGTCGATCACGCTCGCGCCGCTGCTCCTCGCCCTGCTCCCGGCTGCGTTCGCCGGCGGCGAGACGCGCCCGTGGCGGCGCCGCAAGGATGCCGCCCGCTCGGCGGCGCTGGCCGCACGCGAGGCGGCGGGTGAGGCGTTCCTCCAGCTCGATACCGCGCAGCGGGACATGATGTTGTCGCTGGAGACGGTCCGGGCGGTCCGCGGCGCACGCGGCACCGAGGACGCGCTGCGCAGTTTCGCCGCGGTCAGCCTGCGCATCGACGAGGCGAGCGCGGCATACATCGCACTGATGGACCGCCATCCGCTGGACGTCGAACTGGAGACCGACGAATACGAGGCGGCCCGCCGAGAGTTGACCGAGACCGCGCGCAAGCTGGACGCGGTCCGCCAGGACCTGGACCGGTTCGGCACCTCGCTCGGCCCGCTGCTCGCCGAGGCCGAGCACGCGCTCGGGCAGTTGCCGCCTGCGGTGGACCGGGCCCGCCGGGCCGCCGCCGAGGCGGCCACGGCGGTCGCCGACACCGAGCGGGCCGGCCTGGGCACCAACGGCCTCACCACCCGCCTGGCCGCGATCCGCAGCGATCTGGCCGAGCTGGACCGGGGGCCGGCCGCACTCGGGATCCCGGGCACGCTGGAGGTGGCCCGCCGGATCGAGACCTCGGCCGGCGAATTGCGCGCCGAGGCCGAACGCCTGCCCAAACAGCGCGAGGAGGTGACCAATCGGCTGTCCTCGCTGCGCACCCGCGCCCAGGCCCTGGAGTCCCGGCTGACCGGCGTCGAACCCGCCCTGCACCGCCTGCGCCGCGATTACGTCCAGTCCTGCTGGACCGACCTGGAGCAGGTTCCGGCCAAGGCCCGCCAGGCGCTGGGCATCGCCCACGCCCGCCTGGAGGAGGCCGGCGCCGCGGCCGGACGCGGCGAGTACGCCGACGCGGTCAGCCGCCTGGCCACCGCCCGGGCCACCCTCAAGGACGCCGACGAGGCGATGGCCTCGGTCAACGACCGGCTGCGGGCGCTGGAGGAGGTCGCTCGCGATCCGGAGGCCGAACTGGAGCGCACCCGATTCGCGCTGCGCGACGCCCAGCGGCTCGCGCTCGGCGGCCGGGCCAACGCCGAGGAGCGCTACGCACGCCGGCTGGACGCCCTGGTCTTCCGCCTGGAGGCGATCGCCGCCGAACCGGAGAACCCGCGCCCGGACTGGTGGCGCTTCCTCAGCGAGACCCGCGCCATCCGGGCCGAGGTCGCCGCCACCGTGCAGGTCATCCGCGAGGACCGGGCCGGGCCCGGACCACACTGACGTCACCGCATCACAGGGCCCCGGCACCGGCTTCGGCACGGACCTCGATACGGGCCTCGGCACCAAGCCTCGGCGCCGGGCCTCACAGTGCGTCACGACCCGACGGCATCCGAAATCGGAAAAGCGACATTCTGCGCATTCAACGCACTTGGCGCAACTCAGCGTAGTGAAATCGTCGCGATGTTCGACCAGTCGGGTAAAGAATCGGCACCTTCAGCCACCTTCCTGAAATTTAAGGTTTAAAGTCGTCGGACCGGCCGACTTCGGGACCTTGGTCCCGATTCACGGGTTCCGAAACCCCGCGCGCCGCGCCGTCGACCACTTGCCGACACCGGGAAGTCGCACATGCCCGTGCTCTTGATGCTCCTGTTCGCATTCCTCCTCGTTCTCGCGCTGCCGAGCCTGCACGCGCTGCGCCGGGGCCCGCGGACCGCCCCCGCACTGCCGCTGCACACGCACGACGTGACCGACATGCACCGCATGATGGTCCTCGCGTACGAGGAGGAGCGGGCGGTGCTGCATCGCCAGGCGGTCACCTGGCTGCACTCGCTCGGCCGAGGCCCGCTGCGGGTGACCGACGCCCAGGCGGCCACCGGCAACCGTGGCTGCGACCTGGTCACCCTGGGCGACGGCACGGTGCTGGGCCTGTCCTCGACCGGGCTGGTCATGCACGAGTTGTGCGGCGCGCTCGACCGATTCACCGAGGTGGCGCTGACCCGGGTGCGGGCCGCACGCGACGGCTTCGAGTTGACCTTCGACATGGAGTGCGGCCGGCAGTTGCACGCCCGAGCCGAACTGCTGACCGTCCGCGGCGCCTGCGTCTGAGCCGAGTCCCGAGCCCGGGCCCGGGCCGCAGCCCGGGTCCGGTCCCGGCTCCGCCCCCGCTCCACCACCGCATACCGCCCGACCCGCACAGCACCACGGGCCCGGCACAGCCGGCCCCCCGCGTGCCGTCGTACATCCGCACCGCATCCTGCTCGCGGTGCGGATGTCGGCTTTCCGGACGCCATCGATCGCAGCCCACTCAACCGTGCGTGTCCCGCAACCGTGCCGGTCCCGGTGCCGTGCCGGTCCCGCAATCGTCCCGGTCCCGGTCCCGGCACCGGCCGCGGCGGGTCACTCGACCGGCAACCGGCTCCGCTCCAGCAGCCAGGCCGCGATCCGCTCGCCCGCCGACACGCCCTGTGCGGTCAGCGCCTCGACGTGCGGCGCCGACCAGTTCGTCTCGGCCAACTCGCCGTGCCCCGGCCGCACTCCGGCGTCCGCCGCGCGCAGCAGTTCGATGTCCAGGAGCGAGTCGCCCGCCGCGAACACCGCGTCGGCACCGGCCCGCCGGGCGACCTCGCGCACTGCGTCGCCCTTGGTCAGTGCCTCCGGGACGAGGTAGAGCTTGCGGCCCTGGAGCGAGACGCCGTAGCCGCGCTCGGCCGCCCACTCGGTCGTCTCGGGCACGAACTCCGGCGGCAGCTCCGCCCGTTCCACCACGAGGTAGGTGAACAGGTCCTCGGCCACCCGGAGTTTGTGGGTCCACTCGGGAAGGGCGACCCGTTCCAGATGGGCGACCACCTCCGGCAGCGGAGCGGCGTTCTCGGCCAGGGTCTTGCGCACTCCCGCATGCCAGTCCGGGTCGCTCTCGCCGTGCACGAGCAGGTGGCCGCCGTTCGCGCAGATCGCGAACTCCGGCGCCCGACCCGGCAGCACGATCCGGCCGTACTGCTCCCGGGTGCGCGTGGTGGTGGGCACGAAGGTGGTCCGCTCGGCCAGTTGGGCGAGCAGCGCGACGGCCTCCCGCGTGACGAATGAAATCGGCCCGCCCTCGTACTCCTCCACGCACACCAGCTCGGGCGTCGGGTCCGTCGCCGCCAGGCCCAGCCGGGCGGCGGCCCGGGAGTAGACGAGGGTGCGGTCCAGGTCGCTGGCCACCACGACACTCACGCGTCGCTCCCTTCCCGGCGAAAGCCGGGTTTGACCAGACCGACGCACGAGTACGGCAGGTCGTCCACGTCGATCACCGGAACCCCGCGCTGTGCGGCCAGCATTCGCACGTGGTCCAACTCCGCGCCCACGCCCTTGCGGGCCAGGATCTGCCACGGGACCCGGCGCAGCAGCACCCGCGTGGTCTCGCCGACGCCGGGCTTGATCAGGTTGATGTTGTCGATCTCGTACTCGGCGCCGATCCGCTCGACCGCACGCCATCCCTCCCAGGTCGGCGATCGGTCGCTCGCGGCCAGTACCGGTTGATCGCGCGCGACGTCCTCGGCCACCGCGGCGAACCGCTCGGCGACGGAGTCCAGGAACAGGCCGGAGACGTCGGCGTCGGCCAACTCGGCGTAGAACTTCGCGCCATGGAACTCGTCCGGGCCGATCAGGTCGTCCCGCAGCACGGTGCGCGAAACCAGCCCGGACACCGTCGAGTTCAGGCACGCGGACGGGATCAGGAAGTCGTCGCGGGTGCCGTAGGTGCGTACGCACGAGCCCGGGTCGGCGAGCACGGCCAGTTCCGGGTCGAAGCGCATGCCGGTGGTCTCGGCGGTCAGATCCAGCGCGTCGGACAACTCCCGGGTGATCGCGCCCTTGCCGGTCCAGCCGTCCACGAAGACGATCCGCGAAGGGTCGAACTCGCGCCCCAGCCAGCGCAGTGCGGTGGCGTCGATGCCGCGTCCGCGCACGATGGACACGGCGAAGTGCGGCAGGGTCAGACCGTGCGCGCGCCGGGCCCAGCGGCGCATCAGCACGCCCACCGGGGTGCCGGCGCGGGCGAGCGAGACCAGCACCGCGTCCTGGCCGCGTTCGGCCAGGATGGTCTCGGTGACCACGCCGACCGCGTGCGCGATCCGGTCCGCCGAGGCGTCCAGCGCCGCGTGGAACAGCGCCTGGTACTCGGGGGAGGGCTGGTACTCGATCGGCAGCGACTCGGCGTAGTGCGCACCCGCGTGCTGGATCGCCTCCTCGCGCTCCTCCAGCGGTGCCTCCAACTCCACCGCGGACAGGTCCTTGAGCAGCCAGGCCACCTCGTCGGCGGCGTAGGAGGAGAACGCGGGCCCGTACAGCGGGTTCGGCAGTTTGCCGGTGTCGTGCCCGTGCGGGCTCGGCTGGTGGTTCATGACCTGCGCACCTCGGGGGTGAAGGAGGGGACAACGAGCAGACCGACGTGGTCGGTGACCCGGGACAACGCGTCCAGCAGCCCACCGGGCGCGTGCAGTTCGGGGGTGTCGGCGACCGAGTCGACGACGATGAGCACCTCGTCGAAGCGTCGTGCGGGGTCGCTGCCGGCCGCGACGTTGTACGCGTAGCGGGCGCCGGGACCGTCCGACGGGTCGTCGTGGGCCGGGAATTCCAATCGGGTGCGGATCGCGTAGCCGGGATCGTCGACCGCGAGCACCGGTGAGCGGGTCGTGGTCGAGTAGCGCACCTCGACGTCCGCCGCGACGTGTTCGGCAAGCGCCCGGGCCAACCGCAGGGGCGTGTACATCAGTTCCTCGAAGCCGAGCACCAGGATCCGTCGGCCGAGCACCTGTTCGGCCAGCGCGGCGCCCAGTGCGGGCAACACCCGCTCCAGCGCGTCCTGATCGGCCTGGGTGAAGCCGTGTCGGCCGCCGTCGGGCAATCCGGCGGGCCAATCCAGGTCGAGGGTGCGCACGATGCCGGGCGAGCCGCCGCCGGCCCGGCCGTCGTCGTGCTCGGCCACCAACGCGGTGCCGCGCGCGAGCACGTCCTCGGGCAGTTCGACGGTGCCCGCAGCCAGGGTCACCAGGTCCACCCGGGCGCCGAGTTCGGCCGCGAACACCTCCATCTCGGCCCGGTCGGCGGGACCGCGCACATCGATCAGCGCCGCGACCACGTAGTGCGCACGCGGCGCCATCGTGTGCAGCGCCCGGATGGTGTTGGCGATCGTGCGTCCGGTCGAGAGTTCGTCGTCCACCAGCACCAAGGGGCCGGTCCCGGTCAGGAGTTGCGGATCGCGCGGCAGGAGCAGGTGCGAGGTGGCGTGCGAGTGCTCCTCCTCGAACGCACCGAACCGCGCGACCCCGGCCACCGAACGGCGGGTCGAGTGCAGGTAGGTCGCCCCGGGCAGCGCCTCGGCCACACAGTGGCCCAGGCCGGTGGCGGTCTCCGCGTAGCCGAGCACCACCGGCGTCGGCTCGCCGGCCAGCACGCTCGCCACCCGTGCGCCCAACTCGCGGCCCGCGTCGTGGACCACCGCGGGCAGTTGCGGAACGTGCTTGCCGAGCACCGTGGACACCAGCAGGTGGGCCCGGCGCGGGTTGCGCCGCAGGGCGAGCCCGACCAGCGTGGCGAGCCCCTCCCCCGCGAGCGTCACGTCGAGTCGCTCGGCGACCCAACTCCCCGACCAGGTTTCCATCCGATGTTCACTCAACGCACGAACCCGCTTCCCTCGGTACCGATCGAATCCCACCACCGCGGGGCATCCGCCCCGTCGGCTCCTTCATCCCGCGCCGGTGCACTCCATGCCGGCCGCGAGCAGGTCGACGAAGGTGACCTCCTCGCCCGCGACGCCGAACGCCTGCGCCCGGCGCAGTATCGCCTGGGCCCAGGCCCGGTGCGGCTTCACCTCGTTCATCTTGTTCGTGTACGCCGAGCGCAGCACCCCGCCGCCGGCCGCGCTCTCGGCCAGGATGTCGGTGGCGTCGCAGTACTCCTCGTGGGTGACCACCGACATCGCGTGGATCACCGCCACGTGGCTGGGGTGAATCGCGGTCTTTCCGAGCAGGCCGTTGGCCTTGTCCAGTTCGAGTTCGCGGATCAGCCCGTCCAGGTCGGCCGAGATCAGCCGGGTGCGCAGCTCGACGGCCTCGTCCGGGTCCTCGGCCTCGGCGAACGGGGTGCGCCGCAGCTGCGGCTTGAACAGTCGCTCGCCCTGCGGGAAGTACTCCCACACCGGTCCACTGATCACGTGTCCGGTGCCGTCCGCGCGGCCGAACACGTTGACGATGTCGCCGATCAGGCCGGCCACCAGGTGCACGTCGTACGCGGTCAGGTCGCGCGAGCGGCGCAGCGCGTACGCGGACTGGAAGTCGGTGGCCCCGATCCGCACCGCCAGGATCTTGTCCCGGTGCGCGGCGACCAGCTCGGCGAGTTCGGCGAGCACGGTGCGCCGGTGTTCGAGGTAGGCGATCGAGGGCGATTCCAGCACCGGCATCGCGTACAGCCGGCGTCCGCTGAGCGCGATCGCCTCGTCCAGGGCCTTGAGGTAGCGCGTGCCGCTGTCCGGCTCGAACTTGGGCAGCACGAATCCGGACAGCACGCTCAGGGTGTCGCCGAGCCGCTCGGTCAAGTCGGTGATCTGCTCGGGATGGCGGACCCGGATGAACAGCAGCGGGCCCTCGACTCCGGAGCGGGCGAACTCGGCCAGTTGCTCGACCAGGTTCTGCTCGGCGCCGACCACCTCGCGGTCGTCGATCGAGTCCTCCAGGCACAGCACCATCGAGGTCACACCGCGGGCGGCCTGTTTGACGATGTCCGCCGCGAGCGTGCGGCGCGTCGCGGGGCTGTACAGCGTCGCGCCGAGGGCCGCGGCCAGGACTGCGGGGTCGCTGTCCCGGTCGAAGCTCTCCGGCGGGCGGTGGAACAGATGATCGCGGACCGCATCGTCCAGGTAACCGAAATGCCGCATCGTGATCTGATCCCCCTCGACTGACGGTGGTGGTGGCAAAGGCGCGTCGGGGCGGGAAACCCGTGCGCGCCCTGGGTGTATCGAAATAGGCGCATTCGCGCCGAGCCGGTGAGCCGCCGGCAGGCGACTGCCTACGGTAACCGAAAAGCAAAATCGAAGGCGTACGATCCGGTTATAGGACCATGTGTTCACACAATCGTCACGAGCCTGACCCACGTTGAGCGCAGCTCCTTCGGGACGGCAGGATGGGCGCATGACCCAGGTGATGTCCAAGGGAGCGAATACGGCCCTCCCTGCCCGGTCCGTGCGCGTGGTCCTCGAATGGCGGCCGGGAGCCGGTGTTCCGGACATGGACGCCTCGGCCCTGCTGCTCGGCGCGAACAACAAGGTGCGCGACGACAACGATTTCGTTTTCTACAACCAGCCCCGGCATCCGTCCGGCACGGTCGTGCACGAGGGCAAGAACACCGCCCCGAACCGCTGCACCGACGGCGTCCGGGTGGATGTCGCCGCGCTCGGCAACGACGTGCAGCACGTGATCGTGGCCGCGTCCGCGGACGGCGGCACGATCGGTTCGGTGCCCGGCCTCGTCCTTCGACTGTACGACGCCGACGGCGGCGGCGAGCTGCTCAACTTCCCGATCGCCGGAGCCACCACCGAGACGGCGTTCGTCTTCGGCGAGATCTACCGGCGGGCCGACCAGTGGAAGTTCCGCGCGGTCGGGCAGGGCTACGCGAGCGGTCTCGCGGGCCTGGCGACCGATTACGGCATCAGCGTCGACGACGAACCCGGCGCACCGACGCCGGCCCCCGTGCCGACTCCGATGCCGCTGCCGCCGGTGCACCAGTCCCCGCCGACCGCCCCCGCCCCGCCGCCGCGACCGGCGTTCCACGACGGCCCGCCCGCCCCGCCCGCCCATCAGGAGCCGGCCCCCACCGCCGTCCTGCCGCAGTACGGCCGGGGCACGCTGCCCGCACCGCCCCCGCCGCAGCAGCCGTCGCAGCCACAGGGCGTGCTGCCGATCTCCGGCAACACGCCGTACGGCGGCGCCCCGCTGCCGCCGCCTCCGCCGCGCCACGACGGCCCGATGATCCCCCCGCCCCCGGCCCCGCACACGATCGGCGGCCCGCCGCCGGGATACCCGCACACCCCCTCCGGCGGCGCCCCGGTCCCACCGCCGCCCGCGATGGGCGGCACCCCGCCGCAGGCCCCGGGCACGCCCGCGCACGGCATGGCCTTCCAGACCCCGCCGGGCGTGATGCACATGCCCCCGGGCGGCCCGCAGCTGCCCGCGCCGGGCCAGTACTCGCCGGCCCACGGCGTCCCACAGCCGCCCGGGCCGTACACGCCCTCGCACGGCGCTCCCATGCCCCCGCACGGGACCACTCCGCCCCAGGGCATGGGCATGCCCCAACAGCAGTACCAGGGCACCCCGGCGCAGGGCATGGGGATGCCGCCTCAGCAGCAGTACCAGGGCACCCCGCCGCAGGGTCAGGGCGGCCCGCCGCAGCTGCGCCGGCTGGACTCACCGCCGCAGGGCCCGCAGTTCCAGGGCTGAGCCGGTCGTCGTCCCCGGAGACCACCGCCCGCGGCGGTCTGCGGGGACGACGACCCGGCCGGGTCGGTTCACCTCACCGGCGCGGGCTCACTTGTAGCCGCGCGCCCACAGCAGGCCCCACCCGTACTCCCGGTCCAGCTCGGCCTGGTAGCCGTGCACGTAGCGCACCTCGCGCCGGACCACGATCTCGTCGCCGTGGTTCTCCACCACCGCGACCGCGCACGTGTGCGCCTCGCGGGCGTGCTCGTCCAGCCGCACCTCGATCGGCAGACCCGCGTTCGGGAACAGCGTGACCACTCCGTTGACCTGGTCGAACGCCGGGATGCCCTCGTAGATGTAGACGAAGATCAACAGCCGGCGCACATTGCGCGCCTGGTCGATGTTGATGAACAACGTCTCACCCGACGCCGACCCGGACCGGTCGTCGGTGTCCAAGCGGACATACGGCGGCTGGCTGAACGCCCCGTACAGGTTGCCCAGCGCCTGGACCACGCCCTTGGAGCCGTCGCTCATCTCCCACAGGCAGCCGAGGTCGAGGTCGATCTTCTGCGGCAAGGGCGGCGCCTGCACCGCCAGGGGCCGGAACAGGCCGCCGCTGCGCTGTCTCGGCGGCGCCTCCTCGACCTGCGGGTTCCAGTGCAGGTTGACCCGCAGCGTCCCGGTGGCGGAACCGGCCTGGGTCAGTGAGACCTCGGGCGTCGAACGGGTCAGCGCGACCTTGTGCCCGCCGTGCTCGGGTTCGCGTTCCATCAATCCCCGACGCCAGTCGAAAAGCGGCATCAAGCCCTCCCTGATCCCCCGGCCCGCACGCGTACGCGTAGTGGCGGCTTCAGTACACAACATAACCGGGCGCGAAAAAACCGGTACCGCGCCCGAATCGTGCTCGGGCGCGGTACCGGTCGCGGGTCGCGCGTGGACCGCCGGCCGACGGCTAGGCGTCGACCTTGGCCGCTTCGCTGTTCTGCCCCGGAACGTGTCCGATCCGCTTGTTGCGCATGATCGAGGAGATCAGCGCGAGGCCGATGAAGCCGACCCCGACCACGCCGGTGATCACCTCGTGGATCTCCCACTTGATCGACACCAGCAGGATCGTCGCCAGGGCGCCGATCGCGTACATCGCGCCGTGCTCCAGGTACACGTAGTCGTCCAGCGTGCCCTGGCGCACCAGGTAGACCGTGAGCGACCGGATGTACATCGCGCCGATGCCCAGACCCAGCGTGATCATCAGCAGGTCCTGGGTGATCGCGAACGCACCGACCACACCGTCGAAGGAGAACGACGCGTCGAGCACCTCGAGGTAGAGGAACATGAAGAACGCGGCCTTGCCGGCGGCGAGCTGCACGGGCTTGGGGCCGCTGCGCCCCTCGGCCTTGGCCGGCTCGGCGCCCTCCTCCTCGGCCTCGTCCTCTTCATCGTTGATGTGCGCCAGCGTGCCGTGCGTCTCGAAGTAGTCCGAGAGCCCGCCGACGCCCAGGTAGGCGATCAGGCCGAGCACGCCGGCCACCATGACCGTGCCCTCCTTGTGCGCGGGCGAGAGCGTCTGGGCGACCACCACGAGCGCGATCAGCGCGATCAGCGTGGAGAGCACGTCGAAGTTGCCGAGCTTGCCGGTGAACCGCTCCAGCGGGCCGACCCACTTGTGCTCGCGCTCGTCGTCGAACATGAAGTCCAGGAAGATCATCAACAGGAACAGGCCACCGAAGGCGGCGATCGCCGGATGCGCCTCGTCCAGGTGCTGCGCGTAGGTCATCCCGTCGATCATCTTGTCGTCGTGGAACGCGAGGTCCACGACGTCCATCGGGCCGATACCGGCGGTCAGGCTCACGATGAGCAGCGGGAAGACGAGCCGCATGCCGAAGACGGCGATCAAAATGCCGATCGTCAAGAACATCTTCTGCCAGAAGGCATTCATCTTCTTGAGGATCGTGGCGTTTACTACAGCGTTGTCGAAAGACAACGAGATCTCGAGGATCGACAGGATCAGCACGATGCCGAATCCGGTCGCCCCCCAGAAATACGCGGCGACGGCGAGACCGACTGCCGTCACGCCGAACGACCAGCCGAACGTACGGATTACCACGGATGAGGTCCTTATCTACCTGGGGATTGCATCTCCGGGTGGGTCATCAGGAAGACCGGCCCTCATCCCCCACGCGAGAGACCTCGGGAAAGGTGTCAGGGCCGGCCCCACCGGGTGACCGACCCTGACACAACGTCAGTACGTACTCATTGCACGCTGACGCCGAAGTCGAGTGCGATCCCCCGCAGGCCCGAAGCGTACCCCTGCCCTACTGCGCGGAACTTCCACTCCCCCTGGTAACGGTAAAGTTCTCCAAAGATCATGGCAGTCTCGCTTGACGCATCCTCGGTCAGGTCGTAACGAGCCAGCTCGTTGTTGTCCGCCTGATTCACGATCCGGATGTAGGCGTTGCGGACCTGTCCGAAGGTCTGCCCGCGCATCTCGGCGTCGTAGATCGAGACCGGGAAGACCACCTTCTCGACCTGCTCGGGGACGGCCATCAGGTCGACGAGGATCACCTCGTCGTCGCCGTCACCGTCGCCCGTGAGGTTGTCGCCGGTGTGCTCGATCGAACCCTCGGGGCTCTTGAGGTTGTTGTAGAAAACGAAATAATCGTCGCCGAGCACCTTGCCCGCACCACCGCACAGCAGCGCACTCGCGTCCAGGTCGAACGAGGCGCCCGTGGTGGCACGCGCGTCCCAGCCCAGACCCACCAGCACATTGGTGAGATTGGGTGCGGCCTTGCTCAGCGAGACGTTTCCGCCCTTGGCGAGGGTGACCCCCATCGATTCCTCCTGATCGTCGTACATTCGCTTCAACCTTGCCACGCCCCCGACCCGGCGGGACCCCCTTTTTGCACAGCTCAAGGCGTGCACAGGCGCATATTCGACCGCGGTGCGCGCGAGCCCACCGAGTCCGGGACGGCGAACGCCCGCCGACCGCGGGTGCGGTCGGCGGGCGTTCGTGATGTCTCGCCTGTCAGACGTTGACTCCGAAGTCCTTGGCGATGCCGCGCAGGCCCGAGGCGTAGCCCTGGCCCACCGCGCGGAACTTCCACTCCGCGCCGTTGCGGTACAGCTCGCCGAAGACCATCGCGGTCTCCGTGGACGCGTCCTCGGTGAGGTCGTACCGGGCGAGTTCCTTGTTGTCGGCCTG
This sequence comes from Embleya sp. NPDC050493, assembly GCF_044458105.1. Classification (NCBI taxonomy): domain Bacteria; kingdom Bacillati; phylum Actinomycetota; class Actinomycetes; order Kitasatosporales; family Streptomycetaceae; genus Embleya; species Embleya sp. NPDC050493. The sequence continues at coordinate 367,019 of NZ_JBITHP010000005.1, read as the reverse complement.
GTTCACGATGCGAATGAACGCGTTGCGGACCTGGCCGAAGCTCTGCTGGCGCGTCTCGGCGTCGTAGATCGAGACCGGGAAGACGATCCGCTCGACATCCGCCGGAACACCCGCCAGGTTGACCTTGATCGCCTCGTCGTCTCCCTCGCCCTCACCGGTGGTGTTGTCACCGGTGTGCTCGACGGAGCCGTCGGGGCTCTTGAGGTTGTTGAAGAAGACGAAGTGCCCGTCCGACGGCGCCTGACCACTTCCGTTGAGCAGGATCGCGCTCGCGTCGAGGTCGAAGTCCGTGCCGGTGGTCGTACGCACATCCCAGCCCAGGCCGACCAGAACAGCGGTGAGGCCCGGAGCCTCCTTCGAGAGCGAGACGTTGCCGCCCTTGCTCAGGCTGACGCCCACGAGTCCTCCAAAGGTTCATGGAGCAACTGGTGCCCCGGAATTTTCGCCTACAGACGTGACAACGCGCCGATCCTAGTCAGGAGTTCCTGACCGGCGGGAGTCTCGCCGCGGCATGGGTACCCCGGCCCGGCCCGACCTACGCCCGAACCGGCCGGAGAACCCTCGACCGCGCACCGAATCCGCCGATCAGACGCTCGCGAGCGCCTTGAGGTACTCCGCCTCGTCCCGCGCGTCCGGGATCGCGTTGACCACGCTCCACTTGATCACGCCCTCCTTGTCGATGACGAAGGTCGCCCGCACGGCGCAACCCTTGTCCTCGGCGAAGACGCCGTACGCCTGCGCGACCCCGCCGTGCGGCCAGAAGTCCGAGAGCAGCGGGTACTCGTAGCCCTCCTGCTCGGCGAACACGCGCAGCGAGAACGGCGCGTCGCAGGAGACGGCCAGGACCTGCACGTCGTCGTTCTGGTAGTTCGGCAGATCGTCCCGCAGCGCACACAGCTCACCGGTGCACACACCGGTGAACGCGAACGGATAGAAGACCAGCAGGACGTTCTTCTCGCCACGGAAGTCCGCCAGCCGAACAACCTCGCCGTGCTGGTTCTTGAGCTCGAACTCGGGGGCCTTGCTACCGATCTCGACGGCCATGATGCGATCTCCTTGTCCCAGGCGACGTCCGCCTCTCAGCGGCGAGCCTAGTCGGGGACCGGAAAGCCCCTCGGCCCGGCCGGCCCCCATCCCCAGCCGGCCCGCGACCCCTTCGGCCGAGGCTGTCGGCCGGGCTCGGGACGGCCCGGTTCAGGAACGGGGGCGGCTCAGGGTCGGGAGGAGGGCGGTCATCCGGCCGACGGTGCCCAGGGCGGTGGCGGTCAGGCGCAGGGCCGGGCCGCCCGGGAGGCCGGGGACGTGGTCGAGGAGCGGGGCCAGCGCGAGCAGTCCGGGCAGGTTGTGCGGCTTGAGTTCGCGCCGGGCCAGCAGGGCCGGGACGGCCCGGCGGCCCGCGGAGGCGTCCAGCAGCAGGGCGGCGGAGCGGGCCTCGACGGCGGGCAGGCCAAGGCGGCCCGGCGGGAGCGGGAAGACCTCCCAGCCGACGCCGTCGGTGCCGGGCGCGGCGAAGCCCCAGCCGCCGCCGGGTACGGCCAGCCCGGTCCGGGCCCGGACGCCGTGTCGGGCGGCGAGCGCGCCGGTGATGTCGGCCAGGGCCAGCACCCCCGCGTCGAGCAGCACGGCAGGCGGTTCGCCGGCTCCGCACGGGGCCAGGTCGAGCGCGTGCACGGCCAGTTCGTAGGCGATCGCGCCGAGCTGGGTGAGCAGCGGCACCGGGCCGACCTGGGAACCGGTGCGGGCCAGGGCCAGGGTCGGGTCCTGTGCGGTCGCGTCGAAGGCCGCGGCCAGCCGGTCCCGCCCGTCGTCGAGCGCGGCGAGCAGCTCCGCGGCCGTGGCGTCGCGGTGCGTGTCGACCAGGCGCGCGTTGACGTCGTCCTGGTGCATCGGGGCGGCATCCGGGGCACGTCGGCCGCGGGCCTCGGCGAGCAGGCGGGCCAGCAGCGGGGCCTCGGGCCAGGACGCGAGATGGGTTATCACGGCCCGCCCGTCCCAGCCCGTCAGCCGGGAGGGCGCGTCCGGGTCGACCCGCGCGACCAGATCACGAAAGGCGTCCCAGGCGGCAAGGGCCCGCCCACGCTGCACGGCGACGGACATGGAGGCGACGCCCCACGGGCCACTCACAATCTCGATCGACGACATGCCCGCATCCTCCCCCCAATCCCCCCGCCCCAACGTCGCCCTCGCGACTCCGGCCACCCGGTTCGCCACACCGACGACTCCGGCGCCCCGCCCCACCGCGCCCACCCTCGCGAGCCGCGCCGACGGCGCCCGACAAGCAGCAGGACCCCGACCGGTGATGGAACTCACCGCTCGAGGTCCTGCGTTTCGTCTGCTTACCGCAGTGGCGTCGGATTACTTCTTGCCGCTGCGCACCGCCTTGGGCGATACCAGACGGGTCGCCGACCAGTCCTTGACGGCGCCGAAGCTCGTCGTGCGGGCCAATCCCGCAGTCGGCGCGGCCTCACCGATATCCGAGGGTTCTACATATCCGTCCCGGCCGGTCTTCGGGGTCAGCAGCCAGATATGGCCACCATCCGTGAGCGTGGCGAGGGCATCCACGAGGGTGTCGACGAGGTCGCCGTCATCCTCGCGGAACCACAGCAGGACGACGTCGGCGACGTCTTCCTCGTAGTCCTCATCGACGAGTTCGTTGCCGGTGAGTTCCGCGATCTCCTCGCGCAGCTCCTCGTCCACGTCGTCGTCGTAACCGAGCTCCTGGACCACCTGTCCGGGCTGGAACCCAAGTCGAACGGCCGAGTTGGCCCGTTCTTCCGCGTGGTCCGCGGTCGCGCTCACGAATTAACCTCCCTTGTCCGGCCCCACAACGCTTCGGGGCTCACGCGCGTAAGTCCACACGCGCCAGGCTGTTCGCGCAAGTACCCAGGTCACGTACTCGCGCAAACGCCACACCACGCCCTGTGCGGAAGCTACCCCGACCAGGTGTGGATCACGCAACGTATTCGAGGGTCCAGCGTGACAGACGAGAACTCATCAGGTTCGCCGGGGCCGTCCGGCGGCCGGATCGGCACCGCCCGCCCGCTCGATCACCGCGTCCGCCCCGGGGATCACCAGCCCGGTGTGCCCGTCCTCGAACCGCACCACGTACGGCGGCGCCCCGTCCGGGCCCCTGACCTCGACGATCTCCCCGAAACGATCCCCGCGACCGACCGTCTTCCCGTGCACGTGGAGCCGGTCGCCAATTCGTGCCCGCATCAGCTCTGACCTCCCTGTCGAACGGGTGCGAAACCACTCACACCCTCCCAGGGAACTACGCCAGTGCGTTGTGCGTAAGACAGTCGGCGTAAGGTCTTGGAGGTTCACGGTTGCATCACCCCGCAATCGCGAACCGCCGCGTGGAGCGTCCGGCGACAGTCGGACGATCAGGGCAGCTCCGCTCCTTTCGCGGTAACCGAACACGGATCGGGCTCGGTGGATGAGATGCAGGCGGGCACCCCGCCGGTCCATTACCGGTCGGTAGAGATGACGGATCCAACGTCCGGGTACCACGATGGGGACGGCGCGACACCGCTCAGGGTGGTCGACCCCGCTCTCGCGGGGAGGGTCCCCATCTACCGATAAGGCGAAGGAACAGCGTGGCTTCCGGACGAGAGCGCTTCTCGATCATCAGCGACGGCCTCCCGAGCCAGCTCCCCGACATCGATCCGAACGAGACCGGGGAATGGCTGGAGTCGCTGGACGCAGTCATCAACGAGCAGGGCCGCCAGCGAGCCCGCTACATCATGCTCAAGCTGCTCGAACGGGCCCGTGAACGACAGGTCGGCGTGCCGGCTCTGCGCAGCACGGACTACATCAACACGATTGCCCCGGAGAGCGAGCCCTGGTTCCCCGGCGACGAGAACATCGAGCGACGCATCCGTGCGTTCGTCCGGTGGAACGCCGCGATCATGGTGTCGCGGGCGAACCGCCCGGGGCTCGGGGTCGGCGGTCACATCGCCACCTACGCATCCTCGGCGAGTCTGTACGAGGTCGGCTTCAACCACTTCTTCCGCGGCAAGGACCACGGGGAGTCGGGCGACCAGATCTACTTCCAGGGACACGCGTCCCCGGGCATCTACGCACGTGCCTTCCTGGAGGGACGCCTCAGCGAGGCGCAGCTCGACGGTTTCCGCCAGGAGAAGTCGGCCGCCCCGAACGGGCTGCCCAGCTATCCGCACCCGCGGATGATGCCGGACTTCTGGGAGTTCCCGACCGTCTCGATGGGCCTGGGCCCGCTCGGGGCGATCTACCAGGCCCGGTTCAACCGGTACCTGCACAACCGAAACATCAAGGACACCTCGCGCAGCCACGTCTGGGCCTTCCTCGGCGACGGCGAGATGGACGAGCCCGAGTCGCTCGGCAACATCGGCCTGGCCGCCCGTGAGGAGCTGGACAACCTCACCTTCGTGATCAACTGCAACCTGCAGCGGCTCGACGGTCCGGTGCGCGGCAACGGCAAGATCATCCAGGAGCTGGAGTCGTACTTCCGCGGCGCCGGCTGGAACGTGATCAAGGTCGTCTGGGGTCGCGACTGGGACCCGCTGCTGGCCCAGGACACCGACGGCGCGCTCGTGAACAAGATGAACACGACGCCCGACGGCCAGTTCCAGACCTACGCGGTGGAGTCCGGCGCCTACGTGCGCGAGCACTTCTTCGGCGACGACGCGCGGCTGCGCCGGATGGTGCAGGACCTCTCCGACGAGGACATCCAAAAGCTCGGTCGCGGCGGGCACGACTACCGCAAGGTCTACGCGGCCTTCAAGTCGGCACGCGAGCACGTCGGCCAGCCGACGGTGATCCTGGCGCAGACGGTGAAGGGGTGGACGCTCGGCCCGAACTTCGAGTCGCGCAACGCCACGCACCAGATGAAGAAGCTCACCAAGTCCGACCTGAAGGCGTTCCGCGACCGGCTCTACCTGCCGATCTCGGACGAGCAGCTCGAAGGCGACGTCCCCCCGTACTTCCACCCCGGTGAGAAGTCCGAGGAGATGGAGTACATGCGCGAGCGGCGCGCCGCGCTCGGTGGTTCGCTGCCGCGGCGGCTGGACCGCTCCAAGCCGCTCAAGCTGCCCGGCGACCCGGTCTACAGCGTGCTGAAGAAGGGCTCGAAGCAGCCGGTCGCCACGACGCAGGCGTTCGTGCGCCTGCTCAAGGACCTGATGCGCGACTCCGAGATCGGCAAGCGGTTCGTGCCGATCGCGCCGGACGAGTACCGCACCTTCGGCATGGACGCGATGTTCCCGACCGCGAAGGTCTACAACCCGCACGGGCAGACCTACGACTCGGTCGACCGTGAGCTGCTCCTGTCCTACAAGGAGTCGGCGCAGGGCCAGATGTTGCACGACGGCATCTCCGAGGCCGGTTGTGTGGCGTCGCTGATCGCCGCGGGCTCGACGTACTCGACGCACGGCGAGCAGATGATCCCCGTGTACGTCTTCTACTCGATGTTCGGGTTCCAGCGCACGGGCGACCAGTTCTGGCAGATGGCCGACCAGCTCAGCCGCGGCTTCGTGCTCGGCGCCACGGCCGGTCGCACCACGCTGACCGGCGAGGGCACCCAGCACGCGGACGGGCACTCGCAGCTGCTGGCCTCGACCAACCCGGCCTGTGTGGCGTACGACCCGGCGTTCTCGTACGAGATCGCGCACATCGTCAAGGACGGTCTGCGCCGGATGTACGGCGAGAACGCCGAGGACGTCTTCTACTACATGACGGTCTACAACGAGCCCATCGCGCAGCCGGCGGAGCCCGCGAACGTCGACGTGGACGGCATCCTCAAGGGTCTGTACCTCTACCAGGAGGGTCCGGCCAAGGAGGGCGCGCTGCGCGCCCAGATCCTCGCCTCCGGTGTCGGCATGCCGTGGGCGCTGGAAGCGCAGAAGCTGCTCGCCGAGGACTGGAACGTGGTCGCCGACGTGTGGTCGGCCACGTCCTGGAACGAGCTGCGGCGCGACGCGGTCGCGGCGGAGGAGCACAACCTGCTCCACCCCGAGGCCGAGCCGCACATCCCGTACGTGACCCGAGTACTCGACGGCCGACCCGGCCCGGTGGTGGCGGTCAGCGACTGGATGCGGGCCGTCCCGGACCAGATCTCGCGCTGGGTCCCGGCCGACTTCGCGTCGCTGGGCACCGACGGCTTCGGCTTCGCGGACACCCGCGGTGCGGCGCGACGCTTCTTCCACGTGGACACCGAGTCCGTCGTGGTGGGCGTGCTGTCCGAGCTCGCGCGGCGCGGCGAGATCGACCCGAGTGTGGTCTCGAAGGCGATCTCCCAGTACCAGCTCCTGGACGTCAAGGCGGCCGGCGTGGGTACGGTCGGCGGCGACGCCTGATCGGCGGGTAGTGCGGCCGGGCGGGGGGGGGGGGGGGGGGGGGGGGGCGGCCCCCGGGGGGGGGGGGGCGGGGCGCGGCGGCCCCCCCCCCCCGGCTCGGGGCGCCCCCACGGCCGTTGTCGCCCAGCCTTCGGGCGCACCTGCCGAGCCGTGGGTGCCGAGCCTTATTTGCCGAGCCTTATTTGCCGAGCCTTCGGCACGGTCCCGGGTCTAGACTCTCCGGGCCGGCCGCGGGACTTCGGCTGCGACTTTCGGAATCGCCTCTTAAGCGTCACTTCGCTGTTCGCGCCTCCATTCCCCGGCCGGCATCAGCTTTTGTCCGGCCGAGGGGATGCGTCGTGGACCGCCGGGACCTGGCCGCGTGCGAAGACGTGGTGATGTTCGTCAACGCGGCGGTGACCGCCACCGGCCAGCGTGAGTTCCGCGACGACGCGGACGCACAACGGTTGTCGGTGCAATTCCTGCACGAGTACATCGTGGGCAATTACCGCGAGCTCTACGCCGCCACCCTCGCGCTGGACATCAACGACTTCAACGCGGCCCTGATCGTCCGGCACCTGCTGGAGAGCAGCCGCGACCTGACCCCCGAGGTGCGCCGCCGCGAGGGCGAACTGATCGCACGCCGGCTGGAACTGATGGCCCCTCAGCGGGTCTTCAAGCTCTTTCGTGAACTGGCCCGACGCGGCGTCAACAATCGGCGCACGCGCGCGATCATGCGCGACTGGACGGCGGGTCGTCGTGATCCGGTCTTCGACGCGGTGAAGTACCGGTCCGGGGTGAAGGCGACGATGCGGCACGCGCATCTGCGCGCGCCCGCCGAGACCGGCACGTTCCTGTTCACCGCGACCCGAAGGGTGGCGGTCTTCGAGACGCCGCTGTTCGAGACCTGGCGACGGGCGCACTACGCGCAGAGTGCGCTGTACGACCTGCCGTACACCGTCGCCGAGGGGCTCGCGTCCAAGCACGGCATCAAGCGTGCGACGTTCCTGGAGAAGATCGCCCCGCAACTGACCCGGCTGGAGCGGCTGCGCCTGCAGGGCGCCGGCGAGCGGGCCGGGGCCGGCGCGGTGCGGGCGGAACTCGACCGGATGCCGCTGACCCGGCTGGCGTCCTACGTGTTGTCCCTGACCCGTGCCCAGCGCACCGCCCGATACGACGAGCTGCGGCAGGCGCTGACCGAGTCCGCACGTCGTGCGGCGGGGGACGCGGCGGGGTCCTGGGGCCGGGTCGTGGCCGTGCTCGACGACAGCTTCTCCTCGTTCGGGTCGACCACGAAGCGACAGCGCCCGCTGGCGGTCGCGCTGGCCTGTCGATTCCTGCTGAAGGCGCTCGCCCGCGACTTCACCGGTCTGTGGACCTCGGGACTGCACGACCCGCTGCTGGTGCGGCCGAGCGGCCCCACGCCGCTGGGCGAACGGCTGATCGACGCGCTCGAATTGGCCCCGGACCGCCTGGTCGTGGTCTCCGACGGCTGGGACAACAGCCCGCCGGGGCTGGCCGCCGAGGTGCTGCGGGTGTGGCGCGAGCGGCTGGACCCGGACGGGGCGACCACCGTGGTGCATCTCAATCCCGTGTACGACGCGGACGGCTTCGACGTGAAGCGGTTGTCGGCGAGCGTGCCGACGGTCGGGGTGCGCGACGCGGAGGACGTGCCGGCGCTGGTCGAGTTGGCCCGATTCGCCGAGGGCCGGGCCGGCTTCGCGGAGCTGCGGCACTACCTGGCGGAGCGTCAGGACCGGTTCCGGGCCCGGAAGGCGGGGGTATGAGCGGCAAATTCGCGGCGACCGGGCTGGTGGCCCGGCCCGCACAGGTGTGGGGCGCGATCCGGCTGGTACCGCTCGTGCGCGAGGAGCCGCTGGTGGGCCTGCGGCTGGATCGGCGCGTCTACGATGCCGACGACCCCTCGATCGTCGATCTCGGCGACGGCACCTGCTACCAGTCCTTCATCCCGCACGCGTTCGTGGCGTCCTGGGGCGCCGACGCCGAGCCGTCGGCGGCCTTCGGCACCCAGCTCCAGGAGCGGCCGGCGACGCCTTCGCACGCGAAGATGCGGGCGCCCAGGCGGGCGTTGCGGCGCATGGCCCACCGGGAGAGCAGCAATCGGCTGCGGTTTCTGCCGATGCACCTGGCCCTGGAGGGATATCTCTCGTTGCACTTCGGCGGGCCGTCGATCGTGTGGGAGGAATGGACCGACCGGGCCGTGCGCAAGGGGTTGTCGCCGCGCATGGAGGAGGCCTTCTGCGGTTGTGCGGTGCGCGGACTGGCCGATGCGCTCAAGGTGTTCGAGATTCATCCGGGCCAGTGCGGGGTCGCGCTGTACGTCGCGGACACGCTCGCGAGCGTGTTCGTGGTGCCGCATCCGGCCGACTACCGGGCCCTGCACAGGACGCTGCTCGAAGACCTGTACGGCGAGGCGCTGTTCCACTACGCCAACTACGTCGAGGCGGTACCGGATTTCGTCGTGGGCATCGAGAGCGAGCGGGTGTCCTCGCTCGCGGACCTGCGCCGGGAGGCAGCCGAGCAGTCCCTCGCATGGGAACGTTTCCACCGGCTGATGCTGGCCGGTCTCACCGGCGAGAGCGCCTACACGAGTGAATCGGTGTACCGGATGGGGTCGTTCGAGCTCACTCGATTCCTGCCCTCGTTCCGGCTCGACGAGGAGAACCACATCGGTGAGCGGATCACCCACGAGGACGGCCGACTCGCGTACTGCAAGACGTTCCGGCTGTCCCCGGCGCAGACCCGCAGGGGCCACCTGCTCGCCACCCTGCGTGCGCACGAGTGGGATCTGGTCGCGACCGCGAGCGCGTTGCGCACGACACCGTCCGAGTTGACCCGCCGGATCCGCGAATCGGGCTTCGACGGGCTGCTCCGGCCGCACGTGGCGGACCGGCTGGAGCGTGAGGGACGCCGACGCGGCTGAGGCCGCCCCGCGTCGGGCGGAGCGGCCTCGGGCCGATCGGGCCCGGTGGGATCGGTGGGATCGGTGGGCCCGGTGGGATCGGACAGGCCGGCGCTAGTCGCGGTCGTTGAAGGTCGCCGTCATGTCCGGGTAGCGCGCCCCGGTGACCTGCCCGGCGATCGGTTCGAGTGCGGCCAGTTCGGCCTCGGTGAGCACCAGGTCGACCGCGCCCACGTTCTCCTCCAGGCGGTGCCGCTTGGTGGTACCCGGAATCGGCACCACCGACAGGCCCCACGCCGCGGTGCGCGACTGCACCCAGGCGAGCGCGACCTGTGCCGGGGTGGCGCCGTGGGCCTCGGCGATCGCCCGCACCGGCGCCAGGATGGCCGCGTTGGCGGCGGCGTTGTCGCCGGTGAAGCGCGGCTGGAAACGGCGGAAGTCACCTTCGGGCAACGTGTCGGCGGTGGCCCAGGCACCGGTCAGGAAACCCCGGCCGAGCGGCGAGTAGGCGACCAGCGCCGCGCCCACCTCGCGAGTGGCCGGCACCACGCTGTCCTCGATGTCGCGGGTGAACAGGCTCCACTCGGACTGCACGGCGGCGATCGGGTGCACGGCCGCCGCCGCGTGCAGCTCCTTGGCGGTCACCTCGGACAGACCCAGGTGGCGCACCTTGCCCTCGCGCACCAGCTCCGCCATCGCGCCGACGGTCTCCTCGATCGGCACCCGGACGTCGCGGCGGTGCATGTAGTACAGGTCGATCACGTCGGTGCGCAGCCGGCGCAGGCTGGCCTCGGCGGCCTGCTTGACGTAGGCCGCGTCGCCACGGATCTCGCGCTCGCCCTCGGGCGTGACGTTGATCGCGAACTTGGTGGCCAGGGTGACCCGCTCGCGCCGGCCGCCCTCGGCGAGGAAGGCACCGAGCAGTTCCTCGTTGGTGTGCGGGCCGTACATGTCCGAGGTGTCGAACAGGGTGACGCCCAATTCGAGGGCACGCTCCAGGGTGGCCACCGACTCGTTGTGCTCGGCGCCCGCGTAGAAGGCGCTCATGCCCATGCAACCCAGGCCCTGGGCGAAGACCTCGGGGCCCCGGTCACCCAGCTTGAGAGTGTTCGTCTTCGTGGTGCTCATCGTCGTTACTCCGCTCCGCGTCCGCGTACATCCGGATCTTGTGGTCGATCACGAGCAGGCAGCTCTGGAGGTCGCTGATTCGGTTGCGGACCTCCTCGCGGTGGTCCTCCAGCAACTCTCGGCGATCGGGCCGGGTCTCGTCGCCTCGGCGAACCAGTTCCGCGTAGCGGAGCATGTCCGCCACCGGCATGCCGGTCAGCCGCATCTTGCCGACGAATTCCAGCCAGTCGAGGTCGTGGTCGCTGTAGCGACGCCGACTCCCCCGCCCGTTCCCGTTGCCTCCCGTCCGGGGCCCCTGCCGGTTCACGTGCCGCATCAGGCCGATCCGCTCGTACCAGCGCAGCGTGTGCGCGGTCAGACCGGTGCGCTCGACCACTTCGCCGATCGAGTACTTGCCGACCTCGTAGTCCTCGGGTGCGGTGACCTGCTGGGTGGCCGACATGGTGGAGCCTCCGGTGGGAAGCCCGCCCCGATGGGCGGGCACGAGACGAACGCTACGGAGTTGGAGCGCACTCCAAGCAAGCCCGAGCCTTCACGCGAGCGTCAACCCCGCGTGCATCTCCCACACGAGCACCTCGGCCGGGCCGTCCGGGAAGGCGGTGAGCCGCTGTCCCCCGGCGTCGGACAGGCGCACCGCGTCACCCGCCGCGAGCGCGCCGGCGCCCTCCAGGTCGACGATCCCGCGGGCGACGAACACGTGCACGAACGGCGCGTCCGGCAGTGTCGCGGTGCCACCGGCGGGCAGCTGCGCCACATGCAGCGCGGCGTCCTTCTGGTGGATCCGGATCGCCGCGTCGTGCCCGGGCCGCCCGGACGCGATCGGCACCAGGCCGCCGCGCTCCAGTTCGGTGCGCACGTCCTGCTGCTGGTAACCCGGAGTGATCCCGTCCTCGTCGGGAGCCACCCACATCTGCACGAAGTGCACCGGGTCCGACGAGCCGGCCGCGTCGTTCTTCTCCGAGTGCAGAATCCCCCGGCCGGCGCTCATCCGCTGGGCCAGGCCCGGGTGGATGATCCCGTTGTGCCCCTCGGAATCCTGGTGCACCAGGGAGCCGGAGAGCACCCACGTGACGATCTCCATGTCCCGATGCGGATGGGTGTCGAAGCCGGTACCCGGAGCGACCACGTCGTCGTTGCTGACCAGGAGCAACCCGAAATGGGTGTTGTCCGGCGCGTAGTGGCGACTGAAGGAGAAGCTGTGGTGCGAGTCGAGCCAGCCCGCACGCGTGTGGAAGCGTTCGCCGGCCCGGCGCACGTCGATGGTGGTCATGCCCGCTTCAACCACGAACCGGGCGCGGGCTGTTCCCGTGCCGCGCCCGGTCCGGCGGCGCCCGATTGCCGGCGGATCGCCCGGAATCCGGCCCCCATCACCGAGGGTGAACGGGCCGGTTGATATCGTTCGCGCGTCGGCGGCCGGTTTGTCGCCGACGGCGTCGAACGCAGCGAAGTCCGGTGGGATCCCGGCGCTGTCCCGCAACCGTGATGCCCCGCCCGGACGCCCGGGAGGTCGGGGACGAGCCGGGTCGCCTCGTTCGCGCCGACGACATCGGCCTCGCAGGAGGGGCGATCCGTCTCCACGGGTCCCGACGCCTGCCGCGTCGAAGGACCTGGAGTCTTCGTTGAGATCCGTACCCCTGCTTCGTTCCGCCGCCGTGCTGCTGCTCGGCGCGCTCGTCCTCACCGGTTGCGGTGACTCGGACGACTCGAAGGACGACAAGACCCAGGGCACGCCGGCGGCGACCGGCACCTCGGCCGGGTCGGGTCCCGACAGCAAGGCGTTCCCGGCGACCGTGGACTCCGGTGGCGCCAAGGTCACCATCGCGAGCGCCCCGAAGAAGATCGTCTCGCTCGCGCCCAGCGCCACCGAGATGTTGTTCGCGATCGGTGCCGGCGGCCAGGTCACCGCGGTCGACGACCAGTCGAACTTCCCGGCGAGCGCGCCCAAGACCAAGCTGTCCGGCTTCAAGCCGAACATCGAGGCGATCACCAACTACACCCCCGACCTCGTGGTCGTCTCGGACGACATCGACGGCCTGGTCGCGTCCTTGGGCAAGCTCAAGATCCCGGTCGTGCTGACGCCGGCGGCGAAGACCTTCGACGACTCGTACGCGCAGCTGACCACGCTGGGCACGGCCACCGGACACGCCAAGCAGGCCGGCGAGGTGGCGGCGAAGATGAAGAGCGACATCGCGGCCGTCGTCGCGGCGACGCCCAAGCCGGCGAGGCAGCTGAGCTACTTCCACGAGTTGGACAACACGCTCTACACCTCGACCTCCAAGACCTTCCTCGGTCAGGTGTACGCGCAGTTCGGCCTGAAGAACATCGCCGACGAGGCGGACAAGGCCGGCACCGGCTACCCGCAGTTGTCCGCCGAATACCTCGTGCAGGCCAACCCCGATCTGGTCTTCCTCGCCGACACCAAGTGCTGCGGCCAAAACGCCGACGAGGTCGGCAAGCGGCCGGGCTGGGACCGGGTGACCGCGGTGCGCAAGGGCGGCGTGGTCGCGCTCGACGACGACATCGCCTCGCGCTGGGGCCCGCGCGTGGTGGACCTGGTCCGGGCCGTGTCGGAGGCGGTCACCAAGGCCGGCGCGACGCAGGGCTGACGGCCGGCTCGTGCGGGATCTCCTGCCCATGCGATCCCGACCGGCGGTGATGCCCCTGCTCGGCGCGGGCGTACTGCTGGTCGGCGTCGTCGTACTCGCCCTGAGCGTCGGGGCGGCCGATCTGCCCGCGAGCGGGGTGCTGCTCGCGCTGCTGGACAAGCTGCCCTTCGTGCACCTCGACCACGGCCTGTCCCCGGTCCAGTACGCGGTCCTGATGGACCTGCGGCTGCCCCGGGTGCTGGCCGCGGTGACCGTGGGCGGGCTGCTGGCCATGGCCGGCGCCGGCTATCAGGGCGTCTTTCGCAACCCGCTGGCCGATCCGTACCTGCTCGGCGCCGCCTCCGGCGCGGGACTGGGCGCGACGCTGGTGATCGTGTACGCGGACGGGAACAGCGTGGGCGGGATCCCGGTGGTGCCGCTCGCCTCGTTCGTCGGCGCGATGGGCGGCGTGCTGCTCGCCTACGGGCTCGGCGCGAGCACGAGCCGCTCCGACGGCACCGCGAACCTGGTCCTGGCCGGCGTCGCGGTCGCCCAGTTCCTGGCCTCCGCACAGACCTACGTGCAGTCCGCCAACACCGACGAACTGCGTCGGATCTACTCGTGGATCTTCGGCCGGCTGTCCGGGATCGGCTGGGCCGACCTGCGGATGATCCTGCCGTACGCACTGCTGAGCACCGCGGTGCTGCTCCTGCACGGACGCCTGCTCGACGTCATGTCGGTCGGCGACGAGGAGGCCGCGGGCCTGGGCGTACGGGCCGGCCGGGTCCGCCTGGTGGTGCTGCTCGCCGCCTCCCTGGCCACCGCGTCCGCCGTCGCGATCAGCGGCCTGATCGGCTTCGTCGGCATCGTCGTGCCGCACATCGTGCGCCGCTTCGTCGGCGGCAGCTATCGCCGTGTCCTGCCCATGTCGCTGCTGTGCGGCGCGGCGTTCCTGGTGCTCACCGACCTGCTCGCGCGCACGATCACCGCACCCGGCGAACTGCCGATCGGCGTGGTGACCGCGTTCGTCGGCGCACCCTTCTTCGTGTTCGTGCTGCGCGGCACCCGCAAGGTGGACGTGTGAGCGCCCGCCTGATGCTGCGCGACACCGGCGTGGACCGTGACCGGGTGCCGGTGCTGCGCGGGGTGGACGCGGACGTCGAACCCGGCGAGTGGCTCGCGGTGATCGGCCCCAACGGCGCGGGCAAGTCCACGCTGCTCAAGGCGGTCGCCGGGCTGCTGCCCTACCTGGGTTCGATCAGCGTGGCCGGCCGCCCGGTCCGCGAGCTCACCCGGCGCGAATTGGGCCGCGGCATCGCCTACACCGCGCAGAGCCCGGTGGTACCGGCGCAGATGCCGGTACACGAGTACATCCTGCTCGGCCGCACGCCGCATCTGGGCTATCTGGCCCGGCCGGGCCGACGCGACCGGGCGATCACCGACGAGGTGATCGAGCGACTGGACCTGGGTGCGTTCGCCGGCCGCGACGTGGGCCGGCTCTCCGGCGGCGAGCGGCAGCGGGTGGTGCTGGCCCGGGCGCTCACCCAGCAGGCGCCGGTACTGCTCCTGGACGAGCCGACCACCGCGCTCGACCTGGGTCACCAGCAGCAGGTGCTGGAGATCGTGGACGGGCTGCGCCGCGACGACGGCCTCACGGTGCTCACCACGCTGCACGACCTGGGCGTCGCCGCGCAGTACGCGGACCGGTTGCTGATGCTGGTCGACGGGCGCCCGGTGGCGTCCGGGTCGGCCGCCGAGGTGCTCACCCCCCGGTCGATCGCCGAGCATTACCAGGCCCGCGTATCGGTGGAGCCGGGTCCGGACGGCCGCCCGCGGGTGCACCTGATCCGACCGGGACACGCGGGCCGGGACGCCGCCGAGGGGCCCGCGTGAGCACGCTGCCGCGGCCGCGCGAGACACCGGCCGAACTGCTGCGCCCACGCACGGTGTGGCGCGACGAGGACGGCACTCGCCGCCGGGCCCTGGTGTGGCGGGCCGGCCCCGACTGGCAGATGGCCTCCTCCGCGCTGCTCGGCGGCGGCATCGGCGAGCGCGCGTGGGTGCTCAACCTCCAGGTCCGACCCGGCTACGACCGGATGGACCCGGTCGCCCATCTGACCGAGGTGGCCGCGCCATTGGGCCTGACCGGAGCCGGGGTCGGCCTGATGACCGCCGCCGACGTCACCGCCTGGACACACGGCGCCGACGAGGGCGTCGAGGCCGCGGTCACCACCGGGATCGGCATCCCCACCTGGGCCGCCGCCCCCGTCCCGGGCCGCCCCGGGGCACCGCCGCCCGGCACGATCAACATCCTCGCGGCCATCCCCGCCGCCCTCTCCGACGCGGCCTTGATCAACGCGGTGGCCACCGCCACCGAGGCAAAGGTCCAAGCCCTCCTCGACGCCGGCTACGCCTGCACCGGAACCCCCTCCGACGCGGTCTGCATCGCCGCCCACACACCCAATCCGTCCCGACCGACGGAACCCTTCGGCGGTCCACGCTCCCTGTGGGGCGCCCGCCTGGCCCGAGCGGTGTACACGGCGGTACTGCGCGGCGCCCTCGACGACCGCCACCGCAGACACACCACCCCGAAGCCACCTCCGCCCCGGGAACCCTGACCCCCATCGCCCACCACCGGGCGCGTCGGCACCCGACCCGCGCCCGCCCCGGGGATCGACGCGCGCAGCGCGGAGAGCGGCAGAGCCGCGGAACAGCGACTTCGTGGCCCGCAGCGAAGCGGACGGACCCGAAGTCACGAGCGAAGGGTCGCTTTCTTTCTCGGAAAAGCCTGCGAGGGAGAGAAAAAGGTGGTCCCGCGCGAGCCGGCGACGAAGTCGCCCGACAGCCGGAGGATGATGGCCCTGTGAGTTCCAAGCCCGATTTGCGCGCCGCGACCGTCCGCAGGCTGGAGAAGTCCGCCGGCGCACTGGCCGGAGCGGCGCTGGCCAGGATGGACGAGGCACTCCCCTGGTACCGGAACATGCCCGCCGACAACCGTTCCTGGATCGGCCTGGTAGCCCAGGCGGGTATCTCCGCGTTCACCGAGTGGTTCCGGCATCCGGAGACCCCGCAGAAGGTCAGCGCCGACGTGTTCGGCACCGCGCCGCGCGAGTTGACCCGCACCATCACGCTGCCGCACACGGTGGAGTTGATCCGCACCACGATCGAGGTGGTCGAGGCCGAGATCGCCACGCTTGCCGCGCCCGGCTACGAACAGGCGCTGCGCGAGGCACTGTTGCTGTACTCCCGCGAGATCGCCTTCGCCACCGCGCAGGTGTACGCGCACGCCGCCGAGACGCGCGGCGCGTGGGACGCGCGGCTGGAGGCGCTGGTCGTGCACTCGTTGTTGCGCGGCGAGGCGGACGAGGGCATCCTCTCCCGCGCCTCGGCGCTGGGCTGGGGCTCGCCGGACTCGGTCATGGTGGTGGTGGGCAACGCGCCGGACGCGGACTCGCAGGCGGTGGTGGACGGCATCCACCGGGCGGGCCGACACGCCCGACTCAACGTGCTCACCGGCGTCCAGGGCGAACGGCTCGTGGTGATCCTGGGCGGCACCGACGATCCGATCCGGGCCACCCGCTCGCTGATCGGCCAGTTCGGCCCGGGCCCGGTGGTGGTCGGCCCCGAGGTGCCGGACCTGCTGGCCGCGGTGCGCTCGGCGCAGGCGGCGATGTCGGGACACCGGGCCTGCGTCGCGTGGCCGGACGCTCCGCGCCCGGTGTCCGCCGACGATCTCCTGCCCGAGCGGGCGCTCGCGGGTGACGAGGAGGCCCGGGAGCAGTTGGTGGAGGAGATCTACATACCTCTGCACGCGGCGGGCTCCGCATTGTTGGAGACACTCTCCGTGTACCTGGAGCAGGCGGCGAGCCTGGAGGGGGCCGCCCGAATGCTCTTCGTACACCCGAATACCGTGCGCTACCGGCTGCGACGCGTCGTCGACGTGACCGGACTCGTACCGACGGAGACCCGTTCCGCATTCACCCTCCAGGTCTCGCTGATCCTCGGCCGGCTCGCCGCAATCGAGATCTAGTCGAGACTATTTTGTAGGAAACCCACAAAGTCACCATCGGATCTTCGTCCCTGCCGATAAGGGGCTCACACCCCTCGCAGGAGAGAGGCTTGACCTCGTGCTCGTACTCGTCGCTCCCGGACAGGGTGCCCAGACGCCCGGATTCCTCGCCCCTTGGCTGGACCTCGACGGTGTGGCCGATCGGCTGCGCTGGTGGTCCGCCGTCACGGGCCTCGACCTGATCCACTACGGCACCAAGGCCGACGCGGACGAGATCCGGGACACGGCGGTGGCCCAGCCGCTGCTCGTCGCCTCGGGTCTGGTGGCCGCCCTGGCCCTGTTCCCGCACCCCTCCGACGCCTACCGCGTGGTCGGCGCCGCCGCCGGTCACAGCGTCGGCGAGCTGACCGCCGCCGCCGGCACCGGCGTGATCACCGCCGAGTCGGCGATGACCATCGTGCGCGAGCGCGGCAGGGCGATGGCCGCGGCCGCAGCCGTCACGCAGACCGGCATGAGCGCGGTACTCGGCGGCGACCCGGAGACGGTGCTCGCGAAGATCGCCGAACACGGGCTCACCCCGGCGAACATGAACGGTGCGGGCCAGATCGTCGCGGCCGGCACCCTGGAGCAGCTCGCCGCGTTCGCCGCCGACCCGCCGGAGAAGGCCCGCGTACGTCCGCTGTCGGTGGCGGGTGCCTTCCACACCGAGCACATGGCCTCCGCGGTGGACCGGCTCGCCGAGCTGGTCCCGGGCGTCACCGTGCGCGACCCGCGCACCCCGTTCATCTCCAACTCCGACGGCGCCGTGCTGCACGACGGCCGCGCCGTGGTCGGGCGGCTGGTCACCCAGGTCTCCAACCCGGTGCGCTGGGACCTGTGTATGGAGACCATGAAGGACTTGGGCGTCACCGGTCTGATCGAAGTGGCCCCGGCCGGCACCCTGACCGGTTTGGCCAAGCGCGCCCTGCCCGGCGTGGAGACGGTCGCCCTCAAGACCCCGGACGACCTGGAGGCGGCCCGCAAGCTGGTCGAGCGGCACGGCAGCCCCAGCGCGATCGACGCCTCGCCCACGTGGCGCCTGGTGGTCGCGCCGTTCAAGGGCATCATCGAACTCACCGACATCAAGTCGGGCGACGCCCTGGTGCCCGGTGCCCGGGTCGCCACGGTGCGCTCGCACCGCGACGAGCAGAGCATCACCGTTCCGCACGGCGGCACCGTGGTCGAGTGGCTCGTCGAGGACGGCGACCCGGTCGCGCCCGGCATGCCGCTGTTGCGCATCCACCCGCAGAGCGCGCTGTGACACACGTCGCGGCACCCGCTCCGCACCCGGCCGCGAACCCACCCGGCCTCGAACCCGTACGGGAGGACCACGCGTGACCGCTTCCATCACCCCCCGCGCCGGAGCCGCACACGCGCGCATCCTCGGCGTCGGTGGATACCGCCCGGCTCGGATCGTGCCCAACTCCGAACTGGTGGACCGGATCGACTCGTCCGACGAGTGGATCCAGACCCGTTCCGGGATCAAGACCCGGCGCTGGGCCTCCGCCGAGGAGACCGTCGCGGAGATGTCCATCGCCGCGGCGGGCAAGGCGCTCGCGCACGCCGGTCTGGATGCGTCGCAGGTGGGTTGCGTGATCGTCTCGACGGTCACGCACCTCAAGCAGACCCCGGCGATCGCGACCGAGATCGCGCACCGCCTGGGTGCGGGCGGCGGGCGGGCGGCGGCATTCGACGTCTCCGCGGCCTGCGCCGGCTTCTGCTACGGCGTCTCGCTGGCCAGTGACATGGTCCGCGGCGGCAGTGCCGAGTACGTCCTGGTGATCGGGGTCGAGCGACTGAGCGACCTGACCAACCTGGCGGACCGCGGCACCGCGTTCATCTTCGGCGACGGCGCGGGCGCCGTGGTGATCGGTCCCTCGAACACGCCGGGCATCGGCCCGGTCGTGTGGGGTTCCGACGGCTCGCAGTCCGAGGCGATCACCCAGACCGTCGACTGGAACGAGCTGCGCGACCGGCCCGAGCAGGAGTTCCCCACGCTCAAGATGGAGGGCCAGAAGGTCTTCCGGTGGGCCGTGTGGGAGATGGCCAAGGTCTGCGAGCAGGCTTTGGACGCGGCCGGCATCAAGGCCGAGGACCTGGACGCGTTCATCCCGCACCAGGCCAACATGCGCATCACCGACGCGATGATCAAGGCGCTGAAGCTGCCCGCCGAGGTGCCGGTCGCCCGCGACATCGCCGAGAACGGAAACACCTCCGCCGCGTCCATCCCGCTCGCCATGGAGCGCATGCTCGAAAGCGGCGAAGCGGTCAGCGGCGGAACCGCACTGATCATGGGATTCGGGGCGGGCCTCGTCTACGCGGGCCAGGTCATTACGCTTCCGTAGTCCCCCGTCGGTCCACGCCGGCGGACGCGCAACACACGCAGTACCCGTCACCGCAGAAGATTCGAATCAAGGAGCAACATGGCTGCCAGCCAGGAAGAGGTCCTCGCGGGCCTCGCCGACATCGTGAACGAGATCGCCGGCGTCCCGCAGGACGAGGTCGAGCTGGACAAGTCCTTCATCGACGACCTGGACGTGGACTCGCTGTCGATGGTCGAGGTCGTCGTGGCGGCCGAGGAGAAGTTCGAGGTCAAGATCCCGGACGACGACGTCAAGGGCCTCAAGACCGTTCGCGACGCGGTGGACTACATCGTCAAGGCCGCCTAGGTCGGATGTAGTACGGCCGTTTTCCGGGCCGGACCCGCGTCCGCGAGTCCGGCCCGGTCCGTCGCAGCCACACCGGGCCCCGGCCCGCTCGGCCGCCGGATCCCCGAAACAAGAGCGTGAGAGTGAGAAGACAGTGAAGTCGACCGAGCGCAACGACGCCGCGCGAACCGTGGTCGTCACCGGTCTGGGCGCGACCACGCCGGTCGGCGGCGATGTCGCGACCACGTGGTCCGCGCTGCTCGCGGGCACGTCCGGCGCGCGGGCGCTGACCGAGGAATGGGCCGCAGAGCTGCCGGTGACCTTCGCCGCGCGGATCGCCGTCGAGCCACTCGAGGTCATGCCCAAGGTCGAGGCCCGTCGCCTGGACCGGTCCGGCCAGTTCGCGATGATCGCCGCACGCGAGGCCTGGCTGGACGCCGGCTACGCGGCGAAGAACACCGCGAACGAGGACGCCCCGGACGCGCTCGTGGTGGACCCGGTCCGCCTCGGTGTGGTCATCGCGTCCGGCATCGGCGGCGTGACCACCCTGCTCGACGCGTGGGACACCTTCCGCGAGAAGGGTCCGCGCCGGGTCGGCCCGCTCACCGTCCCGATGCTCATGCCCAACAGCCCGGCCGCCAACGTCGGCATCGAGCTGGGCGCGCGGGCCGGTGTGCACACCCCTGTCAGCGCGTGCGCCTCCGGCGCCGAGGCGGTCGCCTACGGCCTGGAGATGATCCGTTCCGGCCGTGCCGACGTGGTGGTCTGCGGCGGTACCGAGGCGGCGATCCACCCGCTGCCGATGGCCGCCTTCGCGAACATGATGGCGATGTCCAAGCGCAACGACGAGCCGCAGCGCGCGTCGCGCCCGTACGACAAGGGCCGCGACGGCTTCGTGATGGGCGAGGGCGCGGGCGTCCTGGTCCTGGAGAGCGCCGAATTCGCGGCGGCCCGCGGAGCGCGCGTGTACGCCGAGGTCGCGGGCGCCGGACTCAGCTCCGACGGCCACCACATCGCCCAGCCCGAGCCGACCGGCCGCGACATCGCCCGGGCGATGGCCCTGGCCCTGGCGGACGGCGCGATCGAGCCGGAGGAGGTCGTGCACGTCAACGCGCACGGCACCTCGACCCCGGCGGGCGACGTCACCGAACTCAAGGCGATCCGCGCCACGCTGGGCGACGCGGCGGCCGACAAGGTCACCGTCACCAGCACCAAGTCGATGACCGGCCACCTGCTCGGCGGCACCGGCGCGGTCGAGTCGGTCGCCACGGTGCTCGCCCTGTACCACCGCACGGCGCCGCCCACGATCAACGTGGACGACCTCGACGACGAGGTCGACCTGGACGTCATCCGGGACGAGCCGCGCACCCTGCCCGACGGCAACGTCGTCGCCCTCAACAACTCGTTCGGCTTCGGCGGCCACAACGTCGTCGTCGCCTTCCGCACGTTCGGGTGACCCCCGAACTCCTTGCGCCGGCTCGCGACGCGTGCCGCCGGGCCGCACCATGCCCGGCGCGCGTGCCGCGGTCGGCAGGACGGACCAGACAGCCGTGACCGTGATGGACAACCGACCCGGCACCGAGGCCGCACCCGCGCCCACCGCCCGGCCCACCCGTCCGCACCGCGACGACGACCCGCGCAACCCGAGGCTGCGGCTGCGGAAGCTGGTCGATCCGGGTTCGTACGAGGAGATCTCGGCCTACGAGACCACCTCGGGCACTCTCGCCTGTGTCGGCACGATCAACGGCGCCCGAGTGGTGGCCTACGCGTCGGACCCCACCGTCCAGGGCGGGGCGATGGGCGAAGAGGGCTGCGCCATCGTGGTCGAGGCCTACCAGCGGGCGATGGCCGAGCAGGCGCCGATCATCGCGCTGTTCCACTCCGGCGGCGCCCGCCTCCAGGAGGGTGTGGCGAGCCTGCACGCGGTGGGCCGGATCTTCCACGCGATGACCATGGCCTCGGGTCGCATCCCGCAGATCTCGGTCGTGCTCGGCGCGGCCGCCGGCGGCGCGGCCTACGGACCCGCGCTCACCGACATCGTGATCCTGGCGCCCGAGGGCCGCATCTTCGTCACCGGACCGGACGTGGTCCGCTCGGTCACCGGTGAGGACGTCGACGCGCTGCGCCTGGGCGGCCCCGAGCCGCACGGCCGGCGCAGCGGCGTCGTGCACGTGGTCGCCGAGTCCGAGCAGGACGCGATCGACCGGGCCCGCGGCCTGGCCGACCTGCTGGCCAACCAGGGCGAGATCGACCCGGCCACCCTCGACCGCCGCGAACTGGGCGCGCTGCTGCCCGAGTCCGCCAAGCGCGCCTACGACGTGCACCCGGTGGTCGACGGGCTGCTGGACGAGCCCGGCCAGGAACTGCACCCCAAGTGGGCGCCGAACATCGTCACCACACTCGGCCGGCTCGGCGGGCGCACCGTCGGCCTGGTCGCGAACAACCCGCTGCGACTGGGCGGTTGCCTGGACTCGGCGTCGGCCGAGAAGGCCTCGCGCTTCGTGCGCATGTGCGACGCGTTCGGCGTGCCGCTCGTGGTGGTCGTGGACGTGCCCGGCTACCTGCCCGGCGTGGGCCAGGAGTGGGACGGCGTGGTGCGCCGCGGCGCGAAGCTGCTGCACGCGTTCGGCGAGTGCGTCGTGCCGCGCGTGACGATGGTCACCCGCAAGGCGTACGGCGGGGCGTACATCGCGATGAACTCGCGCTCGCTGGGCGCGACTCGGGTACTGGCCTGGCCGACCGCCGAGGTCGCGGTGATGGGCGCGGTCGCCGCCGTGCGCATCCTGCACCGCCGCCGGCTCGCGGAGGTTCCGGACGAGCTGAAGCCGCAGGTCGAACTGGAGCTGGCGGCCGAGCACGAGAAGGTCGCGGGCGGCCTGGACCGGGCGATCGAGATCGGCGTCGTGGACGAGGTGATCGACCCGGACGAGAGCCGGCTCGCGATCGCGAAGGCGATCGCCGCCGCACCGCGAACCCGCGGCGCACACGGCAACATCCCGCTCTAGGTTGCGTCTGCGGAGCTCGGTCCGCACCCGGCACCCGGTACTCCCGCGGCCCCGATGGGCCCGAAGGCGGAGACGCGGGGGGCCCTTCCGGATGATTCGGAAGGGCCCCTCGCGTCGGTATGTCTATACGTATGTCTTCTCCCCGGCCGCTCCGGCCGCCGCCGCAGGCCCGCCTGCCACGCTCAAACCACCTGGTGCAACCAGCGCACCGGCGTGCCCTCCCCCGCGTAGCGGAAGGGCTCCAACTCGTCGTCCCACGGCTTGCCGAGCAGCTTCTCCACCTCGGTACGCAGGTCGACCTCGCCGCGCGCCGCCCGACCGAGCACCGCGCGCAGCCGATCCTCGGGGATCAGGATGTCGCCGTGCGCCCCCGTGACCGCGTGGAAGATACCGAGGTCGGGGGTGTTGCTGTAGCGCTCCCCCTCGGCGTTGGCCGAGGGCTCCTCGGTGGCCTCGAAGCGCAGCAGGTGCCACCCGCGCAGCGCCGAGGCCAGGCGCGACGCAGTACCGGGCGCGCCCTGCCAGGACAGCTCGGCCCGCAACATGCCGGGCGCCACCGGCTGGCGGACCCAGTCAAGACTCACGCGCACGCCAAGAACGCCCGCTGCGGCCCACTCGACGTGCGGGCACAGCGCACGCGGCGCGGAGTGCACGTACAGAACTCCACGTGTCGTCACCGGGACCTCCAGGCTTCAAGGACGAGGTTCGCCTTCCCCAGCGGCCTCAAGCCTTGTCTCGGACTGCCTGTTCGAATCCCGGTCTTCCATTGTGCCCCACGGACCACGGATGTACCACAGGCACCAGTTGCTGTCCGTAATCACATGTGGGCAATTGTCCGATGCGAAGGAACAATTCGTTACTCACCGTCTCGGAATGGTGAGCCACTGCACTCAACGTGCCCGGCCGTCGACAACGCCACTCCCGGCAGTGTCGGCCTTCACACGAAGGAGTGACGTACCGTCGATGGACATCGTCGTGTCGATGCTAGGGGTCGGAGGGGGCGGCGTGGGTGGGAAACGACGAGTAGGGGTGGCAACCGCGACGATGGTCGCGACCTTGTTGACGCTGTCCTCCTGTAACGACTCGGCCGGGGGCAAGAGTGCCGCGCCGGCCGCGGTCGGGGCCGGTGCGGCGGCCGAGCCGAGTGGGGGGAAGACCGGCAGGCCCGGCAACCCGAGCGCGTCCGAACAGCCCAACGCAAAGGCGCTCGTGCCCACTCCGGATGCGCCGGCGACCGCGACCGCCCCGCCGCGGCCGCGCTCGATGGCGGCCCTGGGCGACTCGATCACCCGCGGCTTCGACTCGTGCTCGCCGCTGCGGGACTGCCCGGAAAAGTCCTGGGCCACCGGCACCTCTTCCGACGTGAACAGTCACGCCAAGCGGCTGGGGTTGCCCGCGGACGCGGTGTTCAACAACGCCGAGACCGGCGCCCGGATGTCGGATCTGGCCGGCCAGGCCCGCGAGGCGGTCCGGGAGCGGGCCGACTACGTGACGATCCTGATGGGTGCCAACGACGCGTGCCGCCGCACCGAGGCCGAGATGACCTCGCCGGGCACGTTCGAGAGCCAGTTCCGCGACGCGCTGTCGGTGTTGCGCGAGGGACTGCCGCACGCGCGGGTACTCGTGGTCAGCGTGCCGGACCTGGGTCGGATGTGGGAGACCGGCCACGACGAGATGGTGGCCCGGGCGGTGTGGTCGGTGGCGAACGTGTGCCAGACGATGCTGGAGGACCCACAGTCGGCCAAGCCCGCGGCACTGGACCGCCGACAGCGGGTGCGCGACCGGGTCACCGCCTACAACGCGAAGCTGCGCGAGGTGTGTTCGTCGTGGTCCAACTGCCGCTACGACGGCGGCGTCGTGAACACCCAGCGGTTCGGCAAGAACGACGTCAGCCACTGGGACTGGTTCCACCCCAGCGTGGCCGGTCAGCGCACGCTCGCGGAGGTGACGTCCCGCCAGGGATATACATGGGGATAGCCCGTATGAGTGATTTCTCTCCCGGAATCCCCGGCGAGCCCGCTAAGCTCTCACTCGACTACGGAATAGAGTCGCTCGACGACACACAGCGACGAAGCATGGTGACGAAAGCAGCCGACCGAGACATACGACGCGAGAACACACTGCGAGACGCCGACCTGAATGGGTGGGGCGGGTGGGACTCGAACCCACGGCCAGAGGATTATGAGTCCCCTGCTCTAACCAGCTGAGCTACCGCCCCTCGCCGTCCGCTGCCGGACAACCTGAGGCAGCATAACCGGTCAGGCACGACCATCGCCCGGGGGGATCCTCGCGAGCGTGGTCTCATCCTGCCCGAAAGTGTTCGCTTCCCGTCCCCGGGTCGCACCGGGGCCGGCGCGCGCCATGTCCGCCGCCGAACCGGGCTGTCGCCGCGATTCGCCCACCCGCTCGCCCGCCGCGCCGGCCGGACCGCCGGTCAGGCCAGCAGCGGCGCCAACCGCGAGCACAGGGTGGTCACGTGGGTGCGCACCATCTCCTCGCCCATGCCGCTCAGCGAGGCGAAGAACCACACCGTCTCGATCGGCGTATCGGCCACGTAGGCCCGAATCTCGCGTGCCGCGTCCTCGGGCGTCGCGTGCAGGAAGTGGCCGGGTGCCGCGGACAACCCCCGCGCCCGCCACCGGTCCGGGTCGATCGGGCGCGGGGGTGCGGCGTCGGTGCCCTCGACCGCGTAGCGGTGGTAGCCGTCCCACTGGTGCGCCAGGTGTCGGGAGACCACGGGCCAGTCCCGGTCGGGATCCTCGGTGATCCAGCCGTTCAGCAGTCCGGCCATCCGGGCGCCCGCCGGGTCGTGGCCCGCCTCGCGCAGTCCGTCCAGGTAGGGCGCGGCCATCGCCGGGTTCGCGGTGAGCAGCGATTCGCCGAGCAGTCCGGCCCGACGTGCGCCCTGCGGCCCCTGGTAGCCGAGCCAGATCCGCGGCCGGCGCTGGACCGGGGCCGGCGTGATGGTCCCGCTCTCCCACAACCGGCGGATCTCGCGGGCGCTCGCGTCGGTGGCCGCGAACCGGGTCCTGAGCAGCTCGGTCCGGTCGAAAAGGTCGTACTCGGGCTGCCGGTATCCGGTGCCGATGCCCAGCTCCAGCCGGCCGCCGCCGATCAGGTCCACGATCGCGGCCTCCTCGGCCAGGTGCGCGGGGTGGCGCAGCGGCGCGATGGTGACGCCGGTGCCGATCCGGGCCCGCCGGGTGCGCGCGGCGATCGCGGCGGCCAGGGTGAGCGGTTGGCTGAGGTAGCCGTCCTCGAAGCCGTGGTGTTCGGTGGTCCAGATCGAGTGCACTCCGAGCCGGTCCGCCTCCTCGCACAGTTCCAGGGTGAAGGCGTACAGCCGGGACCAGTCCTGCCGCCACTCGACCGGATTGCGCAGGTCCAGGTAGATGCCGACGTTGACCACGCGACGCTCCCCACGGTGGGTGCCCGGATGGGCCGACCCGGGGCAACGCCTCGGTCGGTCATCTGACACGGTGATATCTGACTGACCGTCAGCTTACGGAGGCAGCATGTCCGACCCGATCACCACCCGGCTGGATCGCCTGGAGGCGCACGAGCAGATCCGCCAACTCGCCGCCCGCTACGCGCTCGCACTGGACAGTCGGGACGTGCCGGCGCTGGCCGCACTGTTCGTGGACGACGTGCGCACGGGTGACGGCGGGGTCGGTCGGGATGCCCTGGCCCGGTGGTTCGACCCGGTCCTGCGCCCGTACGGGATCACGTTTCACCTGATCGGGAACCACGTGATCGACCTGGTGGACGAGGATCACGCCACCGGGGTGGTCTACTGCCGCCCCGAACACGAGGTGGGCGACCTGTGGGTGGTGATGCCGATGCAGTATCTGGACCGCTACGAACGGCGGGACGGGCGGTGGTACTTCCGCAGCCGCAAGCCCCGGGTGTTCTACGCGGCGGACGTCCTGGAACACCCGCTGTCCGTGCCCGACCGGTTCCACTTTCCGAACAACCCGCTGATCACGGACGCCCGCCTCCCGCAGGCGTGGCCCTCGTGGCAGGAGTTCTGGGCCCGCACCGGAAGCGAGTGAGCCGGACCCGCTCCACAACGCACGAGCGCCCGCCGGATGGACCCGGCGGGCGCTCGTGATGGCTCCCGCAATTGGACTCGAACCAATAACCTGCCGGTTAACAGCCGGCTGCTCTGCCAATTGAGCTATGCGGGATTGCGTCGGACCGTGTGGCGGTCGCTGCGTGGAATACATTAGCGCATTCCCGGGGGTGGCCCGCACCAGGGTTTTTCCGGTAGGACCTCACAGGTTGCCCACGCACCGCGCCCGGGTAGGCGCTGACGTGCACGGGCGGGACACACGACCGCGGAGGACATCATGATCAACAAGCTCACCTTCGTCACCGGCCTCGCCATCGGCTACGTCCTGGGGACGAAGGCCGGGCGGGAGCGGTACGAGCAGATCCGGAAGTTGTCCGGCACGGTGGCGGGCAGCCCGCCTGCCCGCAAGGCCGGGCACGCGGCGGCCGGACTCGGCCGCGAGGCCGGCGTCAAGGCCGGTCGGGCCATCGGCGACCACCTGCCCGAGCGGGTGGGACGACACCTGCCGGACCGGTTCGGCCGACACCACACGAACGGCACGTCGGTGACGACCTCGCGCTACGGACAGGGGCTGTAACGGCCCGCAGCAGCGGATGAACGGGCTGCGGACCGGGTTCGTGGCGACCCCGGGCGGCCCGCGTGGAGGTTTTCGGGTACCCACGGTCGGCGGCGTCGGCGGGGTGGGTCGGACACCGGGTTCGCCCGGCGCCGGCCCGCCCCGCCGGCGCCGGCATCCGCCGTCCGGTCACCCCCTGCGGTGGCGCCCACCCACCTCCGCGCCCTCGCGCGGCGGCGGCACCGCGCCCGGGTGCAGCCGATCGCGCACCTCGCGGTACTGCGCCCGGACCGCGTCGCCGAGTCCGAGTTCCTCCTCGGGGGGTTGCACGAAGGCGCCGACCCCCGAGGGCCACGCCGGCAGCGCCCCGAACAGCGCCCACGCGGCCTGACGGGCCGCACCCTGGGCCACGAAGCGTCCGGCGAGCGACGCCGCGGGCACCGCGGTGGGCAAGCCGAGCAGGGCCGGCGCGATCGTGGACACCGCGCTCGAGCGGGCGCCGGGGCCGACCAGGATCACCCGGTCCACCGCCACGTCCCGATCGCGCAGCACGTCCAGTGCGTCCGAGATGCCGCACAACATGCCCTCCACCGAGGCCCGGGCCAGTGCCGCCGGCGTCATGCTCTCCCGGCGCAGCCCGGTGAGCGTGCCCGCCGCGTGCGGCAGGTCGGGGATCTGCTCGCCGTCGAGGTAGGGCACCAGGACCAGTCCGCACGCGCCCGGCGTGCACTCCAGCGCGACCCGGTCGAACTCGTCGGCGTCCAGCCCCAGCATCGTCGCGGTCCCGCGCAGCACCCGGGCCGCGTTGAGGGTGCGCGCCAGCGGCAGGTGCCGCCCGGTGGCGTCGGCGTAGGAGGAGACCACGCCGGTGGGATCGGCCACCGAGACCGGATGCGGCGCGAACGCGGTGCCGGTGGTACCGATCGCGACCACCACGTCGCCGTCGGACAACCCCGCGCCCAGTGCCAGCGCCGCCTCGGCGCCGGTGCCGGCCGAGACCAGGACACCTTCGGGGGTGTGTCCCGCGACGCCGCCCGGCGGCAGCACGATCGGCGTGCGCGGCACCCGACCGATGGCCAGGTGCAGCAGGTCCGCACGCCACTCTCCCGTGGTGGCGTAGTAGCCGGTGGTGGAGGCGTCCGCGCGGTCGGTGACCGGGTCCGGCGGACAGCCGAGCAGTTGCCAGGTGACCCAGTCGTGCGGCAGCAGCACGGAGGCGATCCGGGTCACCGCCTCGGGTTCGAACCGGGCGAATCGGCGCAGTTGGGCGATCGCCGAGGACGAGCCCGGCACCGAGCCGGTCGCGGCGGTCCATGCGGCCGGCCCGCCGAGTGCGTCGACGAGGTCCGCGGCGGCCCCGGAGGCGCCGGGGTCGTCCCCGGGCAGCGGATGCCCCAGAATCACGCCCTGTGCGTCCAGCGGGACCGCGCCGTGGTTCTGTGCGGCCACCGCGATCGCCGCCACGCCGTCGAGGAGGCCGTCCGCCGCGGCCTCGCCGAAGGCACGCAACCACGCGCCCGGCGTGGTCGCGGCGCCCTCGGCGTACGCGGCGCGCCCCTGGCGATGGGGCGTACCGGTCGCGGCGTCGCAGACGAGGATGCGCAACTGTCGCGCTGAGCAGTGCACCCCGGCGACGAGGGTGGGTGTCGGGCTTGTCGGCATGGGCGAATTCTGACAGCAGACGACCGACGACAACCGGTCTCCGGGTCACATCGATCGAGGATCAGTCGAGATAGCCTCGCAGTTGCTCCGAGTAGGACCGTTCGCGAAGTCGGGACAGCGTGCGCGACTCGATCTGGCGAATGCGCTCGCGGGTCACCCCGAAGACCCGGCCGATCTCCTCCAGCGTGTGCGGTTCGCCGTCGGCCAGCCCGTAGCGCAGTTGCACCACCCGACGCTCGCGGTCGCCCAGCGTGGACAGCAGCGCCTCCAGGTGTTCGCGCAACATCAGGGACGCGGCGGCCTCGGCCGGGGAGGTCGCGTCGGTGTCCTCGACGATGTCCCCGAGCAGCACCTCGTCCTCGCCGACGGGGGTGTGCAGGGACACCGGCTCCTGGGCCAGCCGCAGGATCTCGGTGACCCGCTCGGCGGTCAGGTCGAGCACCTCGCCGACGTCCTCGGCGGTGGGCTCCTCGCCGCGTTCCTGGAGCAGTCGGCGCTGCACTCGGATCACCCGGTTGATCAGTTCGACCACGTGGACCGGGACCCGGATGGTGCGCGCCTGGTCGGCCAGCGCCCGGCTCATCGCCTGGCGGATCCACCAGGTCGCATAGGTGGAGAACTTGTAGCCGCGGGTGTAGTCGAACTTCTCCACCGCCCGGATCAGACCCAGATTGCCCTCCTGGACCAGGTCGAGCAGGCCAAGGCCGCGTCCGACGTAGCGCTTGGCGATCGAGACCACCAGGCGCAGGTTGGCCTCGATCAGGCGGCGCTTGGCCCGTTCGCCGTCGTGGACCAGGGTGGTCAACGCGTCGCGGACGGCGGGGTCGGCGGGCGGGTCGTCGAGCAGGCGTTCGCCGGCGAACAGGCCGGCCTCGACCCGACGGGCCAGGTCCACCTCGTCCGCGGCGCTCAGCAGTGGCACCCGGCCGATCTCGCGCAGGTACTGGCGCAGCAGGTCGGCGGACGAGCCGCCGGACTCCGTGCTGCGCGGGGCGTCCCGGGGGGCATCGTCGGCGGCCGGTCGCGCGACGTCTTCGGCCGTGGCCGGTGCGGGTGGCGCGGGTGGCGCGGTTCCTGGGGTGACGTACTCCGTGAGGACGGTGGCCGGGCCCGGTTCAGGCTCATCCGTCCGATCCGTATGGGTGGGGTCTCCGCCGGGCGTTTTCCCCCCTCTGGTGTGCCGATGCACCTTCCCCAGTCTGCTGTACGAGGGGGCCTGTAGCCGAGAGTCCGGCGCGGAAATCTCGCCGGCCCCAAGGCGATTCGGGCGATCGACGTGGCCCGATGCCCCGGGCGGGGGCGGTTTTTCTGCCGGCCGGGCGGCCGAACCGTCAGCCGCCCGGGGCGTACAGCGCCTCGGCGCCCCGGTCGACCAGGGCGCGCTTGTACGTCTCCAGCGTGTTCAACTCCTGCCAGACCAGCGCGTACTCGTCCGCGTCGCGGACCGGATCGATGCGCAGCAGGCGGGACTTGGCGTCCGCGATCCGGCGTTCGGCGGAGAACACCCGCAGGCGCACCAGGTTGCCGTCGGCGTAGGCCCGGTCCGGGTCGGCGGTGCGGTGCAGGCTCTCCACGGCAAGTTCGGTGACCATGTGCCGGACGACGTCGTCGGGTGCGGCCGTGCGCACCTCGGCGACCCAGTTCGCGGTCTGGGCAAGCTCGCAGCACACGCCGCCGGCGGCGGTGATCGCCGCACGCACGGCCGCGTACGGCGGCGCGGTGAACTCGTCGACCTCGTAGTGGTCGAACGCCGGTGCCACCAGCGCGGGAGCCTGCAACGCGAGCTTGAGCACCTCGCGTTGCACGGCCTGGCACATGTCGCGCGGGTCCGGTCGGAAGCCGGCCGGTCGTTGCGGGGCCTGCGGTTGCCGGCCGGGCTGTGCCGGGACCTGGCCCTGGTGGGCGCCCCGCTCGCCGCGCGCGGCGCGCTCGCGCTGCCACCGGTTGACCTGGGCGACCCGGGCGACCACGAACCGCTCGTCCAGGAAGCCGAGCATGGAGTCGAGGCGGACCGCGTAGGTGTGCCGCAGGGCCTGGTCCTTGATGCCCGCGATGACCGGCGCGGCCGCGTCCAGGGCGGCCACCCGGCCCTCGGCGGTGGACAGGTCGTGACCCTCGATCCGGGACTTGATGGCGAACTCGAACAGCGGGACGCGCGCGTCGATCAGACCGAGCACGGCCTCGTCGCCGTGTGCCAGGCGCAGGTCGCACGGGTCCAGGCCGCGCGGCTCGACCGCGACGAAGGTGCGGGTGACGAACTTCTGGTCCTCCTCGAACGCCCGCAGCGCGGCCTTTTGGCCGGCCGCGTCGCCGTCGAAGGTGAAGATCACCTCACCGCGGAACTCGCCGGAGTCCATCAGCAGCCGGCGCAGCACCTTGATGTGCTCGTCGCCGAAGGAGGTGCCGCACGTGGCGATCGCGGTGCCGGCTCCGGCGAGGTGGCAGGCCATCACGTCGGTGTAGCCCTCGACGATGACCGCCCGGCCGGATTTGGCGATCTCCTTCTTGGCCAGGTCCAGGCCGTAGAGCACCTGGGACTTCTTGTAGATCGGCGTCTCGGGGGTGTTCAGGTATTTGGGGCCGTTGTCGTCGTCGTAGAGCTTGCGCGCGCCGAAGCCGATCACGTCGCCGGTGATGTCGCGGATGGGCCAGATCAGCCGGCCCCGGAAGCGGTCCATCGGGCCGTTGCGGCCCTCGCTGGCCAGGCCGCCTTCGAGCATCTCCTGCGGGGTGAAGCCCTTGCCGCGCAGGAATCGCACCAGGTTCTCCCAGCCCTTGGGCGCGTAGCCGAGCGCGAACCGTTCGGCGGCGTCCTGCTCGAAGCCGCGGTCGGCGAGGAATTGGCGGGCGGTCTGGGCCTCGGGGCCGGCGAGCTGATCGGCGAACCAGCGTGCGGCGATCTTGTGCGCCTCGACCAGCCGGGTGCGCCGACCCTGTTGGCGGCCGGGTGTGTAGCCGCCCTCCTCGTAGCGCAGCTCGATGCCGTACTGCTGGGCCAGCCGCTCCACGGTCTCCGAGAACGTGGTGTGGTCCAGGCGCATGACGAAGTCGAGAACGTCGCCGCCTTCGCCGCAGCCGAAGCAGTACCAGAGGTTCTTCGCCGGGCTGACCTGGAAGGACGGGGACTTCTCGTCATGGAAGGGGCACAGCCCCTTGAAGTTTCCTCCGCCCGCGTTGCGCAGTTGCAGGTGTTGTTCGGCGATCTCCGCGATGCGTGCCGTCTCGCGGACCCGCCTGACGTCTTCCTCACGGATACGGCCGGCCACGATCGTCGAGTCTACGGGGCCGCGCGAGGGGTGGTGGCGCCGACCGGGCGGCTCACCGCGAGCTCAGCGCGGCGTGCAGGGTGATCGCGGCGCGGTCGGTGAGCGAGGCCACCTGGTCGACGACCACCCGCAGGCGGGCCGCGTCGTCCGCGGCCCGGGCCCAGTCCTCGCGCAGCGATGCGTCCAGTACCTCGGGGCCGCCGGCCACGAGCAGTTCGACCAGTTCGGTGATCACCGCGCGCTGGCGCTCGCGCAGCCGATCGGCGCCCTCGCGGGCCATCACGTAGCGCGCGGTGACCGCCTTGAGCACGGCGCATTCGAGCCGGATGTCGCGCGGGACGATCAGGTCGGCGGTGTAGCGGGCGACCGGGTCGGTGCCGTACAGCTCGCGGGTGGCGTGTTCGGCGGCCAGGCAGAAGCGGCCGATTAGACCGCTGGTGGCGTTCTTGAGCCGGGCTTGGGCCCGGCGCGAGCCGTCGTAGCCCACCGGCCAGAAGTCGAGCGCGAGCAGGCGGTCCAGCGCCTCGCCGAGTTCGTCGGCCGCGCAGTCGGGGCGGTAGCGGCGCACGGTGAGGTCGAGCAGTTCGCGTCGTTCGCCGGCGTCGCGCAGTCGGACCAGGTCGAGCCGGTGCGACTGCACCGCGTCCTCCAGGTCGTGCACCGAGTAGGCGACGTCGTCGGACCAGTCCATCACCTGGGCCTCCAGGCAACGGCGGTTCGGGTCGGCGCCGGCGCGCACCCACTCGAACACGGCCAGGTCGTCTTCGTAGGCGCCGTAGGAGTGGGTGTCGCGCCGGCGCGGCCACGGGTACTTGAGCACCGCGTCCAGCCCGGCGCGGGTCAGGTTCAGGCCCACACTGCGGCCGTCGGGGCCGAACGTCTTGGGTTCGAGCCGGGTGAGCAGGCGCAGGCTCTGGGCGTTGCCCTCGAAGCCGCCGCAGCTCTCGGCCGCCTCGTCCAGGGCGCGCTCGCCGTTGTGGCCGAACGGCGGGTGGCCCAGGTCGTGGGCCAGGCACGCGGTCTCCACCAGGTCCGGATCGCAGCCCAGCGCTTGGCCCAGCTCACGACCGATCTGGGCGCACTCGAGCGAGTGGGTCAGCCGGGTGCGCGGGCTGTCCTGGCCCGCGGCGGCGGTCTCGCCGGGGACCACGACCTGGGTCTTGCCCGCGAGGCGGCGCAGCGCGGCCGAGTGCAGCACCCGGGCCCGGTCGCGCTCGAACGCGGTGCGCCCGGGCCGCTTGTTGGGTTCGGGGACCCACCGGGCGAGATCCTCGGCTCCATAGTGGCCGCGCCCGGATCGATCTTCCGCCCCGGGACGGGCCGCGGGAAGTCCTGTCGTGCATGCCGATGTGCTGTCCACTTGTCCACATTAAGGAATGCCGCCGACATTCGACGAAGTCCGGGCCGCGAACACCGGGGGAAGCCTTCACCGCGCGTCGGACAACTTGCCGCGCAGTTGCAGCACCGCCTTGGTGTGGATCTGGCAGGTGCGGCTCTCGGTCACCCCGAGCACCTGGCCGATCTGGGACAGGGTCAGGCCCTCGAAGTAGTAGAGCGTCACGACGGTCTTCTCCCGTTCGGGCAGGGCGTTGACCGCGCGGGCGAGCAGGTGTCGCATCTCTCGGCTCTCGGCCACCTCGACCGGGTCGTCGGCGGTGGTGTCCTCCAGCGTGTCCACCAGGCTGAGCCGATCGCCGCCGTCCTGCCCGGTGTGCAGGAGTTCGTCCAGGGCCATCACGTTGATCAGCGAGAGTTGGCTGAAGATCGCGTGCAGGTCCTCCAGCGCGATGCCCATCTCGCGCGCGACCTCGACCTCCGAGGGCGTGCGATTGAGCTTCGCCTCCAGGCCCGCGTAGGCCAGTTCGACCGCGCGGGCCTTCTGCCGCACGGACCGGGGGATCCAGTCCAGCGCGCGCAGTTCGTCGATGATCGCGCCTCGGATGCGGCTGATCGCGTACGTCTCGAACTTGATCGCGCGGTCGAGGTCGAACTTCTCGATCGCGTCGATCAGGCCGAACATCCCGTACGAGACGAAGTCGGCCTGGTCCACATTGGCCGGAAGGCCGACGCCGACGCGCCCGGCGACGTACTTCACGAGCGGCGAGTAATTCAGGATGAGGCGTTCCCGCAGGGTGGGATCCCCCGAGCGCTTGAAGTCGCTCCAGAGGTTCTCCAGCGCGCGGTTGGAAGCGCCACCGTCCTCGACGGTGACGGCCGGTCCGTCCTGGGACGCGGCCGCGGTGGCGCTCTTACGCCCTGGGGTTTGCTTGGGCATGCGTGGCCTTGTGTCGTTCCACGGAGACGTGCGTGCAGATCTGGGTCCTCGCGAGCGTAGCGTGACCTGACGACTCCCGAGCGCTACGAAGATCCCGCCCGGCCCGGATCGGCCGGGTCGCGGCGGTGCGGCCGGGGCCGCGCGGATCGCCCCCGGCGGATTCGATCGGGCCGGCGGAGGCGGCTTCTGCCGGGGCCGAGGGCGCCGGTCGGGGCGGCCGGGCCGGCGGTTCGGCCGGACGGCGGGCGGCAGCGGGGATCCGGCCCGCGCGGTGCCGCCCACCGGCGATGATCCACCGATCGAGGGTGCCCGCGGGTCGGCCGGCCCGGGGCGGCGTGTGCATGTGCCCGATCGTGCTCGGCGTCCGCGCCGTGGCGCGCCCGCGCGCGGCGATCACGCCTCCCCGAACGGGTGTACCCGCCGCCCCGCGGGCCGGCCCGGCCGCCGCCGCAACCGGGAGGACGCGGGCCGGTACGGGCGTGTCGTCGCGTGTCGGGCCGACACCGCCCGGGCACGCGCGTTCGAGCGGACCGCGGGCGGCGTCGCGCCGGGTGCGCGGGCGCGGGTCGAACCGTCGGGCCCGGTCGCGATCCGCCGGTCGGGCGGGCGCGGCCGGCGGTGGGGCGATCCGGTCGGGGCCGCCGGTGTCGCCTTCCGCGGCCGCGGCCTCGGCCACGCTCTCGTCGGTCACGGGGTATGGCACCTCCTCGATTGGGCCTCCCCTCACGGTGATGATCACTGCCGCCCCAGGTCAAGCACCGCCACGGCGACGCCACCCCTTCGAGGTGCGATCGACCAGTTCGCGGGCGGCCAGGACGTCGAGATGGCGGCGGGTGGCGGCGGGCCCGATGCCGGCCTCGCGGGCGATCCGCGCCGTGGACGAGGTGCCCCGGTTCGGCACCGTCTCCAGGATCCGGCGCGTCGTCGGCGCCAGATCGTCGCCCGGCCGGACCGGGCCGGACAACACCGGCGCGAGGTCGTCGCCGATCAGCCCCACCTGTTCGATCACCTCGGCCGCCCGGGTGACCAGCACCGAGCCCGGCTCGCGCAGCAGCGCATGCACACCGGCCGAACTCGGCGATCCGACCGGCCCCGGCACGCCCATCACCTGGCGGCCCAGCCGCGCCGCCCGCCGCGCGCTGATCAGCGCCCCGCTGCGCAGCGCCGCCTCGACCACCACGGTGCCCCGGGTCAGCGCGGCGATCACCCGGTTCCGCTCGACGAAGCGGTAGCGGGTGGGATGCGCCCCCGGCGGCAGCTCGGTGACCAGGGTGCCCTCGTCGGCGATCCGGGCGAGCAGCCGCTCGTGGCCGCGCGGATAGTTCACGTCGATCCCGCACGCGAGCACCGCGACGGTCGGGCCGGCCACCACGAGCGCGCCGCGGTGCGCGGCGGCGTCCACCCCGTAGGCGCCGCCCGAGACCACCGTCCAGCCCGCCTCGACCAGGTCGGCGGCCAGCGTCGCGGCCACGTGCGCGCCGTAGTCGGTGCACGCCCGCGCGCCCACGACCGCCACCGAGCGCAGCGCGGCGAGCCGCAGCGGAACCGCGCCGCGCACCCACAGGCCCAGCGGCCGGACGTCCCCGAGGTCGTCGAGCTGGCTGGGCCAGCCCGGGTCGCCCGGGACCACGAAGGCGCCCCCCAGCCCGGCGATCCGGGCCAGGTCCCGCTCCGGGTCGTGCCCGCCCAGCCGAACCCGGTAGCCGGCCGGATCCCGCCGGGCCAGCTCGACCGGCAACGCGGCGCCGGACCGCAGGTCGGCCCACAGCCGGGCGGCGCCGTGGGTGCGCACCGCACGGCCGAACGCCGCGTCGCCCGGCTCCACCAGGCGGGTCAGCGCCGCCCGGGCCACCCGCTCCGCCGCGGCGTCCCGGGCGGGCGGGTCCGACTCGTCCCAGGGCAGCGGATCCGGCCCCGTCACGGCGCGGGCTCGCCGTCGCCGGCCGAGTCGCCCCGGACGATCCCGGTCCGCAGCTCCAGGGCCGCGTCCACGTCGGCCCGATCGGGCCGCTCGTGCCCGCGCAGGTCGGCGACGGTCCAGGCGACCCGCAACACCCGATCCAGGCCCCGGGCGGTGAGCAGGCCGCGCTCCATGTCCCGGGCGGCGCGATCCAGCGCGTCCGGCTCGACGCTCCAGCGGGTGCGCAGCTCGCGCCCGGGCACCTCGGCGTTGACCGCCCACCCGGTCCCGGCCAGCCGCCGGGCGGCCCGCTCCCGGGCCGCGAGCACCCGCGCGGCCACCACCGCGGACCGCTCCCCCGACCCCTCGGGTGCGAACAACTCGGCCCGGGAGACCGCGTCCACGGTCACCCGTACGTCGATCCGGTCCATCAGCGGCCCGGACAGCCGGGAGAGGTACTTGTGCCGCATCAGCACCGAGCACGTGCAGTCCAGGCCACGCCCGGAGAACCGCCCGCACGGGCACGGGTTGGCCGCCATCACCAGCAGGAACCGGGCCGGGAAGCACAACATCCCGCCGCTGCGCGCCACGGTGACCGTGCCCGACTCCAGCGGCTGCCGCAGTGCGTCCAGGACCCGCCCGGAAAATTCCGGGCTCTCGTCCAGAAACAGCACGCCCCGGTGGGCCAGCGAGACCGCGCCGGGGCGGGGCAGGCCGTTGCCGCCGCCCACGATCGCGGGCATCGTGGCGCTGTGGTGCGGTGCGCAGAACGGTGGCGTGGTCACCAGTGGCAGGTCCGGACGCAGCGTGCCGGCGATCGAGTGCACCGCGCTGACCTCCAGCGACGCCGGGCCGTCGAGCGCGGGCAGGATCCCGGGCAGCCGCTCGGCCAGCATCGTCTTGCCCGCCCCCGGGCTGCCGAGCAGGAAGAGGTGGTGTCCGCCCGCCGCGCACACCTCCAGCGCCCGCCGGGCCCGGCCCTGTCCCGCGACATCGGCCAGGTCGGGCGGTTCGGCGCCGGCCGGGGCGGGGCCCGCGGCCAGGGTGCCGACCACGGCCAGCGGATCCGGGCCCAGGCCGATGTCGGCCACCGCGTGTTCCGGCACGGGCACCGGCTCACCGCGCAGCAGGGCGAGCAGGTGGCGCAGCGAGGTCACCCCGCACACGGTGATGCCGGGCACCAACTCGGCCTCGCCGGCCACCACGGCGGGCACCACGACCCGGGCACAGCCCGCCGCGGCGGCGGCCATCACCGCCGGCAGGACCCCGCGCACCGGCCGCAGGCGCCCGTCCAGGCCCAGTTCGCCGACCATCACCAGGTCCTCGATCACGCGGGGGTCGAGCACACCCGCCGCGGCCAGCACGGCGGCGGCGATCGGCAGGTCGAACCCGGACCCGGTCTTGGGCACGGTCGCGGGTGACAGCCCCACCGTGAGCCGTCGCTGCGGCCACTCCTCTCCGCTGTTGACCAGCGCGGCGCGGACTCGTTCCTTGGACTCCACGAGGGTCTTGTCGGGGAGCCCCACCAGCGTGAACGTGGTCACGCCGGGCTCCAGATCGGCCTGGACCTCGACCACCACGCCGTCCACGCCCAGCAGGGTGACCGAGCGGGTACGTGCGAAGCCCACGATCAGCACACCCCCCGGATGTGCTCGACCCGGGCCGCCCCGCGCTCGGCCGGGATCACCGCGACCAGGTCGATCCGCACCTCGCGCCCCGGCGGGCCGCCGAGCGGGTGGGCCAGCAGCCAGCGCTCCGCGAGCAGCCGCAGCCGCTCCGCCTTGACCGCGCCGACCGCCTCCAGCGGGTGCTCGAAGCCGCCCGCCCGGCGGGTCTTGACCTCGCACACCACGAGCGTGGGCCCGTCCCGGGCGACGATGTCGATCTCACCGTCGCGACAGCGCCAGTTCCGATCCAGGACGGCCATCCCGGCCTCGATCAGGAACCGGGCCGCGACCCGTTCGCCGTACCGCCCCACCGCGGTGTTGCGCGACCGGCGGGCCGGGCCGGTCCCCTCCCGCGCGCCCCGGGGCCCGCTGCCCCGGTCTTCGCCGCCACCTGCTCCGATTCGCACGACGACCACCTCCGGTACCGACAGTGCCGGTGCCGAAGGTGGTCGAGAGCGCGTGCGCGACCGGCTGTGCACAAACCGGTCGTTGTGGATGCCGCCCTTGCGGGTAGGGAACCGCGTCCGGGCCGCTCAGCCGCCGAACCCTTCGTTGCCCGAGGGCATCTCGAACTCGCTCTTGGTCAATTCCTCGACGTTGACGTCCTTGAAGGTGAGGACTCGGACATTCTTCACGAAACGCGCGGGTCGATACATGTCCCACACCCACGCGTCCGCCATGGACAACTCGAAGAAGACCTCCCCGTCGGCCGACCTCACGTGCAGCTCGTACTGGTTGGTGAGGTAGAAGCGCCTTTCCGTCTCGATGACGTACTTGAAGAGACCCACGACGTCGCGGTACTCGCGGTAGAGCTGCAGCTCCATCTCGGTCTCGTACTTTTCGAGATCTTCCGCACTCATGCGCGCCCCTCGCTCCTGCGCTTCGCTGTCGTCTCCCATTGTGTACCGGCGACCCACGCGACCACCGGCGCACCATGGCACAACCGTCCGGGAGCCTGCGGGCGGCCCGGATCGGCCGGGCGGATCCCGGCCCGCCGGCCGTACCTCAGCCGTTCCACCACTCGAACGGCTCGTCGATCAGCTCGCCGGCCAGGAACGGCTCCAGCAGCTGCGGCAACCGGCCGGGATAGAACCGCGCCGGGGCGGCCGCGATCTCGGCCGGCGACCACCACACCGCCTCCTGGTACTCGGCCAGCTCCTCGGCCGTCCACTGCGACCGGTCCTCGCCGACCGTCGGCGCCCGCTCGGCGATCCGGACCAGGACCACGAACTCGTGTTGCACCCGCCGATGCCCCGGACGCACCCAGGTCACACTCCGCCGCCATGTGGGCGGGCCCACATCGGCGGGGGTGATCCGCAGGCCGGTCTCCTCCAGGATCTCCCGCACCGCCGCGTCGACGTAGGTCTCACCGGGGTCCAGGCCGCCGCCCGGCAGGTCGTACCACTGCGACGGATCGGATTCGGCGACCCGGGTGCGAAACAGCAGCACCCGGCCGTCCGGGTCGAGCAGCACCACGCGCACGGCGCGGCGTTCCAGGTCGGGAGCGAGGTCCGCGGGGTAGTCCGGAACCGGCTCCGGCACGTCTCCGGGCCATGACACGGGTTGAGTCGTCATCCACGGATTGTGCCCCGACCGCGAACGGCCGGGCCGCCCGGGAGAAGGATTCCCGAGCGACCCGGCCGTACCGACCGGCCCGAGGGCCCGTGGTCAGGCCGGCGGCGCTCCCGAGGGGTCGCGCGTGCTCACGCGTGCCTGCGGCGCGTCGTCCGCCCCGGCCCGGCGCCGGCGGCGCCACAGCACCAGCGGCACGGCCCCGATCAGGCCGGCCGCCATCGGCGTGCCGCCGATCACGTCGAGCCCCAGCCCCGGCTGATCGAACGTGCCCGGCACCCCGAGACCGTGGATCCGGTTCAGCGGCCACACCACGGTGAACGCGCGCCCGATCACCTGGTCCTTGTCCACGGTCCCGTTGAACGGCTGGTCCATGTGGTAGCGCGAGTCGGAGGAGTTGTCCCGGTTGTCGCCCATCAGCCAGATCCGGCCCTTGGGCACGGTCACGTCGAACACCTTCGTCGACGGGGCCACGCCCTTCTTGAGGTACGAACTCTCGTCCAACGGCTTCCCGTTGACCATCAGGCGACCCTGCGCGTCACAACACTGCACGCGGTCGCCACCCACCCCGATCACCCGCTTGATCAGGTCCTTCTCGTCCGCGGACGGCATCAGGCCGACCCAGGACATGCCCTTCTGCAACCCGCGCACGACCGCGTTGTCGGACTGCTTCGGGGCCTCCTGGAGCCAGTTGCCCGGGTCGTGGAAGACCACGACCTGGCCGCGCTCGGGCTCCGCGCCGAACCACGGCGAGAACTTGTTCACCAGCACCCGGTCGCCGACCTTGATGGTGTTCTCCATCGACTCCGAGGGAATCGAGAACGCCTGGACCAGGAAGGTCTTGATGAGCAGCGCCAGGACGATGGCGATCAGCAGGAGCAGCGGCAGTTCCTTCCAGAACGACCCCTTCTTCTTGCGCCGTTCGCCCGAGTCGGAGGCACCCTCGTCGTCGCCGGAGTCCTCCGGGCCGTGCGATCCACCGGGGCCGCCCGGGCCGCCGGGGTCGTTCGCGTCCGGCGGCGAACCGTCGCCCGGGCCGCCGGACGTGGGGGTCGGACCCACCGGCGGGAAGACCGGCGCCGCGTCCGGGACGCCCCCCGGTCGCTTCCCCAGATCCGGCCCCGGGCGTTTCACCGGATCGGACGACTGCGCCGGCCCGTCCCCGCTCGTTGGTTGGGTCGGTGGCGCTCCGGGATCGTGCGGCGCGTCGGTCGGGTACCGCTCCTGCGGCTCCCGCCCACGATCGTCGTCTCCACCAGCGGATCGCGCTCCGATCACGACTTCCCCCACGGCGCCTCCTCGTACCCGTGCAGGCCGGACGGCACCCGGTCGGGGCTGTCCACCGGCTGCCCACAGCTCTGTCTTGATGATTTCCGACCCGTGCCGCGCACGTTGCCGGGTCGATGTCGGCCCCAAGGGTCCGGCATGCGCCGGCGCGAGCGTACACGTCGGCGTAGCAGGACCAGCGGAACCGCACCCACCATTCCCATAACGACCGGGGTGGGCGGGGGAATCGCAACCGACAGGGCTTTGTTCCCGAACGTTTCCGGAACGGGCAGGCGATGCGCCCGGCCGAACGGCCAGGCCACCACGAAGGCCCGGCCGACCACGTCACCCTCCGGGATCGTGCCCTGGTAGGGCCGATCCATATGTGCCCGCGAGTCGGCCGAGTCACCGCGATGGTCGCCCATCACCCACAACCGACCCTTGGGCACGGTCACGCTGAATCTCTTTTCCGAGGGCGCGTTGCCCTTGTACAGGTACGGCTCGTCCAGCGGGACACCGTTGACGGTGATCCGACCGGAGGGGTCGCAGCAGGCCACCGTATCGCCGCCGACCCCGATCACCCGCTTGATCAGGTCCTGTTCGTCGTCCGAGGGCAACATGCCGACGAACACCAGACCCTGCTTGATCTGCTTGAGCACGGGCGGCGGGTCGTCCGACTTCTTCTTGCCCAGCCAACCGCCCGGATCCCGGAAGACCACCACCTCGCCGCGTTCGGGGGTCCACCCGAACCACGGCGAGAACTTGTCCACCAGCACCCGGTCGCCGATGTCGATGGTGTGCTCCATCGAACCGGACGGGATGTAGAACGCCTGCACGAGGAAGGTCTTGATGAGCAGCGCGAGCGCGAGCGCGATCACCGCCAGCATCGGCAACTCGCGCCACAGCGGCACCACCTTGTCCTTGCGCCGCGAGCGCCGGCCCCGCCGCCGCCGCCGGGTGGGCGTACCCGCCTCGACCGAGGGCGCCGCGCGCGATACGGGCGCCGGCACCGGCGGTTCGGCCTCGCCGAGCACCACCGCGCCGGCTGCTCCCGCGGGCGGGGCACCGGGGACGGGGACGTCCGCGCCGGTGGCCGGCCCCGACGTGCGGGCTGCGGCGCGGGCACCCTTGGGCTTGCCGCGCTTACCCACGACGGTCGAAGTCCGACCGCTCGAACGTCCTCGGCCGGTCCGCGCCCTGGATTCGACCGAACGGCCAGATGATCCACTGCGCCCGCCCGATCACTCGGCTCTCGGGCACCATGCCGCCGCCCGGGTCGCCCAGGTGGTCGCGCGAGTCGGCCGAGTTGCTGCGGTGGTCACCCATGACCCACAGCTTGCCCTTGGGCACCTCGGCTTCGAAGGGGAAGTCCGAGGGCTTGTCGCCCGGATGCAGATAGTCGCCCTCGTCGAGCGGCACGCCGTTGACGGTGACCCGCCCCTGCGCGTCGCAACACTTGACCACGTCGCCGCCGACCCCGATCACCCGCTTCACGAAGTCGCTGTCGTCCGGGTTGGTGAAGCCGAACACCCCGCCGAGCTTGCGCAGTGCGCCGGCCACCGGATTGGGCTTGTCGGTGTCCTCGGGGGTGAACGAGCCGCGGCCGTCGAAGACGATCATGTCGCCGCGTCGGATGTCCCCGAATCGATAGGCGAGTTTGTTGACCAGCACCCGGTCGCCGACCTGGAGCGTGTTCTCCATCGAACCGCTCGGGATCACGAACGGCTGGGCCACCCACGAGTTCACCGCGAGCACCACGACCATCGCCACCGCGACCAGGAGCGGCAGTTCGACCCACGCGGGCATCCGCCGCCGGCGCGGCGCGGGGGGCGGGTCGTCGGTGCCGTCGGTGCCATCGGTGCCGTCACCGCTGTCGTCATCGGTGTCTGCGGGGGCGTCCGCCGGCTCGACGGGCTCGTCCCGCTCCGCGGCCGGGTCGCGGTCGGCGTCGGGGGCGTGGGCGGGGGCCGGAACCGGGGCGGTGGCGCCGTCCGCGTCCGCGGCGGGCTTCGGGGCGGCGGCGGGTTCGGCGGTCGCGGCCGACTCCCGGGTCGGGTTCGGGGCCGAATCCTTTGCCGGAATCGGAGACTTCGCCGCCTCCGTGACCGTGGCGACGGCCCCCTCGGAGCCGCTCTCGCCGCCGCCGGCGCTCCGCGCCTGCTCCGAGACACGCGAAGGCCGCGCCTCCACGACCTCGGTGGACGAGGTGCCGGCGGATTCCTCCGCCGTGGAGGCACGGCCTTTGCTCTGCTCTGCGTCGTCCATCACGAACGAGACTAGCGTCCGGGTCGCCTCGACAGGGCCGAGGCACCCCGGGTTGGAACGTACGGGTCAGCGGCCCGGACGGTCCGTGCGCTTCTCCTTGATCTTCGCAGCCTTGCCGCGCAGGTCGCGCATGTAGTACAGCTTCGCGCGACGGACCGCACCGCGGGTGACCAGCTCGATCTTCTCGATCACCGGGGTGTGCACCGGGAAGGTGCGCTCCACGCCGACGCCGTAGCTGACCTTGCGGACCGTGAAGGTCTCGCGCACGCCGTCACCCTGGCGACGCAGGACGAAGCCCTGGAAGACCTGGACGCGGGACTTGTTGCCTTCGATGACTCGCACGTGCACCTTGAGGGTGTCACCGGGACGGAAGTCCGGGACGTCGTCCCGCAGGGATGCGGCATCGATGTGGTCGAGCTTGTTCATCTCGCGTCGCTTTCTCGTGGGTGCCACAGGTCACCCACGGGTTTCGTGGTCACAGGTGTGGGGTCGCCGCTCCCGAGTGGCGCTCCCCCTGTGGCAGGGGTGCCGTCCGGCTCCCGGGGAACCCGGTCCGGATCGGGACATGGCAACAGCGTCTCAGTCTGCCACAGGTGTATCGGCCGGCCGAAACCGGCCGTCCCGCTCGACCCAGCCCAGCTCGGCGAGGGTGGCCCGATCCTTCTTGTCCACGGCCCCCGGATCGATCCGGGCGATCAGGTCGGGCCGGTGCGCGGCGGTCCGGCGCAGCGCCTCGTCCCGCCGCCAGCGGGCGATCGCGCCGTGGTTCCCGGACACCGTGATCGGCGGCACCTCGCGACCGCGCCACTCGGCGGGCTTGGTGTACACCGGCCCTTCGAGCAGGTTGGCCATCGCGCCCGGGGCGAACGAGTCGTCCCGGTGCGATTCGGCGTTGCCGAGCACACCGGGCAGCAGCCGGGCCACCGCCTCGACCATGACGAGCACGGCCACCTCGCCGCCGGCGAGCACGTAGTCGCCGATCGACACCTCGTCCACCCGCATCCGGGTCGCCGCCTCGTCGAGCACCCGCCGGTCGATGCCCTCGTACCGGGCCGGTGCGAACAACAACCACGGCTCGTCGGCCAGTTCGACCGCGAGGTCCTGGGTGAACGGCCGCCCGGAGGGGGTCGGCACGATCATCCGGGGCACCGGGGCCGCCTCGCTCGCGCCTCGCTCGAGCACCGCGTCCAGCGCGAGGCCCCACGGCTCGGGCTTCATCACCATGCCGGGGCCGCCGCCGTACGGGGTGT
Source organism: Embleya sp. NPDC050493 (assembly GCF_044458105.1). Taxonomy (NCBI): domain Bacteria; kingdom Bacillati; phylum Actinomycetota; class Actinomycetes; order Kitasatosporales; family Streptomycetaceae; genus Embleya; species Embleya sp. NPDC050493. The sequence continues at coordinate 322,620 of NZ_JBITHP010000005.1, read as the reverse complement.
CGTCGACGGTCTTGTGCACGTCGTACGTCCAGTCCCGCAACTGGTGCAGGTGTACGTCGATGAGCCCCTTGGCGCATGCCTTGCCGACCAGGGAGACGTCCAGCGGCGCGAGATATTCGGGGAAGATCGTGACGACGTCGATCCTCACGAGGGGTCCTGCTCGGACTCCGAATCCGACTGCGACTGCCGCGTCGGTCCCGGCTCGGGCTCGGCGTCGGGCTTCGCCGCGGCCCGGGCGGCCTTCGCCTCGGCCCGTTCGGCGGCCGTGAGCTTCTTCGGCTTGGCCTTCTTCGGCTTGCGCTCGCGCGGCTCGGCCTCGGTCGCATCCGGATCCGGTACCGCGAGCACCGCGTTCTCCGCGTCCAGCAGACCCGGCGGCGGGGTGATCACCGCGCGCTGGTTCTCCAGGTCGATCTCCGGGACGATCTGGTGCACGAACGGGATCATCACCTCGCGACCATCCGAGCGCCGGACCAGGAGCAGGTCCTGCGAGGGCAGGTGCACGACCTCGGTCAGCTCGCCGACCGCCTCGCCGTCCGCGGTGACCACGTCGAGCCCGATCAGCTGGTGGTCGTAGTACTCCTCGGGGTCCTCGGGGAGTTCCTCGGGGTCGATCTCGGCGATCAGCAGCGTGTTGCGCAGCGCCTCGGCGCCGCTGCGGGTGGTCACGCCCTCGATGGTGAGCAGCAGCCGGCCACTGTGCACCCGACCGTCGGCGATGGTCAGCGGGCCGACCGAGGGGGGATCCGTCATCAGCACCGCCCCGGGCGCAAGCCGCAGTTCCGGCTCGTCGGTACGGACCTCGACGGTCACCTGGCCCTTGATGCCGTGTGCCTTGCCGATACGGCCGACCACAAGCTGCACCTGCGACTCCTCAATCTCTGCCCGATGGGACCTCATGCCCGGGGCAGGAGGGGGAAATGCCAAGTCGGCGGAAATGCCGGGACTGTAGATGCCAAGAAGCTGCCCGGCGGATGATTCCGCCGGGCAGCTCCCGGTTGGACGTGATGTCCGGGTACGTCAGCGAACCTGGTCGACGTCGACGAGGTCGACGCGGACTCCCCGGCCGCCGAGCGCGGTCACGACGGTGCGCAGCGCACGCGCGGTGCGACCGCCTCGACCGATGACCTTCCCGAGGTCTTCGGGGTGGACCCGAACCTCGAGAATGCGGCCGCGGCGGAGATTACGCGCCCGTACCTTGACCTCGTCCGGATGCTCGACGATGCCCTTGACCAAGTGTTCGAGGGCTTCCTCGAGCACGGTCAGCCCTCGTTAGCGGCGGTCTCGGCGGCGGCTTCGCCCTCGGCGGCCGGAGTCTCGGTCTCGGCGGCAGCCTCGACCTTCTTCTCCTTCTTGGCCTTCGGCGTGGTGGCGCCGTCCTTGGGCTCGTCCATCGCCTCACGGGCGGCGGCCTCGAAGAGCGACTTCTTGTCGGCCTTCTCCGCGGCGACGAGCAGCGGGGCCGGGGCCGGCAGACCCTTGTGCTTCTGCCAGTCGCCGGTGAGCTTGAGGATGTGCGCGACCGGCTCGGTCGGCTGCGCGCCGACACCCAGCCAGTAGAGCGCCCGCTCGGAGTCGACCTCGATGCGCGAGGGGTTCTCCATCGGGTGGTAGATACCGATCTCCTCGATCGCCCGACCGTCACGCTTGGTGCGGGCGTCGGCGACGACGATGCGGTAGTGGGGCGAACGGATCTTGCCCAGGCGCTTCAGCTTGATCTTGACTGCCACGAGAGTGGTGTCTCCTGCATCTTGACGTGGGTGAACAGCCGGCATTCACGTGGGGACATGAGGCTCGGCTGATCGTGGACACGGTAAGCATGCGGAGAGAGGGTCCGGCAATGCCCCGGGTACTCAGCTGGCCATTCTGCCAGACTTCCGGGCCCCGGCCAAAGCCGGGCGCAAACTCGACCGGCCGAGGGTCGCGCGGCTTTTAGAATGCAAGCCGCATCGCCCTTCTCCCACTCCAGTAGTTAGGTCGCCACGGTCTCATGCGTTGGTCCGAACTGTACGTACCCACCCTCCGCCAGGACCCCGCCGATGCCGACGCGGTCAGTCACCGTCTGCTCGTCCGCGCGGGGTACATCCGCCAGCTGATGGCCGGCCACTACTCGCTGCTGCCGCTCGCAGTGCGGGTGCGGGCGAAGGTGGTCGCGATCATCCGCGAGGAGATGAACCGGATCGGCTCGCAGGAGATGATCCTGCCGACCATGCACCCGGCCGAGATCTGGCAGAAGAGCGGTCGCTGGGAGGTCATGGGCGACGAGATGTTCCGGCTCAAGGACCGCAAGGGCTCGGACCTCGCGCTGGGCATGACGCACGAGGAGATCTTCACCACCCTCGCGCACGAGCTCAGCTCCTACCGCGACCTGCCGCAGACCTGGTACCAGTTCCAGACCAAGTTCCGCGACGAGCCGCGGCCCAAGAGCGGTCTGATCCGGGTGCGCGAGTTCACCATGAAGGACTCGTACAGCTTCGACCTGGACGCCGAGGGGCTGGACCGCTCGTTCGAGGCGCACCGGCAGGCGTACGTGCGGATCTTCCAGCGCCTGGGCATTCCGGCGATCGCGGTGCAGGCGTCCAGCGGCACCATGGGCGGCAGCGGCTCGACCGAGTTCATGTGCCCCTCGGCCGCCGGCGAGGACCTCGTCGTGCACTGTCCGAACTGCGACTACGCGGCCAACGTCGAGAAGGCCACCTCGCAGCTCGCGGCGATCGAGGACGGCCCCGGGCTCGATGCGCCGGAGCGGTTCGACACCCCGGGCATCAAGACCATCGAGAACCTGACCAAGGCGCACGGCGTGCCGGCCGACCGGCAGATCAAGACCCTGGTCTACATGGTCGGCGGGCAGCTCACCCTGGCCCTGCTGCGCGGCGACCACGCGCTGGTCGAGCAGAAGCTGATCGACACCACCGGCTCCACCGACGTGCGCCCGGCGACGCCGGACGAGATCAAGGCCGCGCTCGGCGCCTACCCGGGCAGCCTGGGCGGGGTCGGCGTGCGCGACCTGCCGATCCTGGCCGACCAGGCGCTGCGCGGTCGCCGGGACATGGTGACCGGTGCCAACGTCGACAAGGTGCACGTGCGCGGCGTGGACGTGGAGCGGGACATCGCCGTGGGCACCTGGGCCGACCTGCGCGAGGTGGTGGCCGGCGAGCCGTGCCCCGCCTGCGGCACCGGCCTGGAGGTCGAGCAGACGGTCGAGATCGGCCACATCTTCAAGCTCGGCTACAAGTACACCGAGGCCCTGGGCGTGAACGTGCTGGGCGCGGACGGTGAGCGGGTCACCCCGATCATGGGCAGCTACGGGATCGGCGTCGAGCGCGCGATGGCCGCGGTCGTGGAGACGCACCACGACAAGAACGGCATCGTCTGGCCGGTCGCGGTGGCGCCGTTCGAGGTCGCGGTCGCGCTCCTGGACGTGGACGACGAGAAGTCGCGCGGCACCGCCGAGGAGATCTACGCCGAACTGGTCCGGCAGCGGGTGGACACGATCCTGGACGACCGCGCCGAGCGTCCCGGGGTGAAGTTCAAGGACATCGAACTGGTCGGCATCCCGTTCCGGGTCACCGTCGGCGCCCGCAGCCTGGCCGAGGGCAACGTGGAGATCGTCTCGCGCGCGAGCGGCGAGAAGGCCATGGTCCCGGTCGCCGAGGCGGTCGAGTACGTGCGCAAGCTGGTCCTCGACGCGAGCTGACCACGGCTGCGATGCGCCGACCCTGTACCGACCCGACACCTGCCCGGTGCCGGGTCGGTGCCGGGTCGCGGTGCCCGGCGGGCGATCTCCTCGACCCGCACCCGGTTGGTGCCGAACGGGTCCGGGGTCAGGGCATGGATCGATTCCCCGATGTCGACGGCGCCGGCCACCGGCCACCGACCACCGACCACCGATCGACCCACGCGACCGTTGTCGTCCGTTCCCGAGCGCCGAGTTCCGCGCCCCGAGTTCGGCGCCCCCAGCCTCGTGCCTCGTGCCTCCGGATCCGCGGCCGTCGACCCGGGCCCGCGATCCGCGACGCCGTCAGCCGAGACCGAGCAGGGCGCACGCGGACGCGAGTTCGGCCGTGCACACCTCGCGTACGTCCAGGCCCGGGAGCGTGGGCAGCAGTTCCTTGAGGTTGGCCCGGGTCAGCGCGATCGGCGCCAACGCCGCGGTCGGCACCCGGATCGTCCCGTTGTCGCGGGCCGCGTTCACGCCCGGCAACGGTTCGCCCCGGCCCAGCGCGATCGCCATCTCGGCGGCGGCCTCGGCCTCGGGCCCGACGGGCTTGAGCACCGAGACGGTCTGGGTGCCCGCGATGATCCGGCGCAGCGCGGCCGGGTCCGGATCCTGTCCGGTCAGCGGCACGGGCCGGCCGACACCGGCGGCGGTCAGGCCCCGGAGCACGCCCTCGGCCATCGTGTCGTCCGCCGCGTAGACCCCGATCAGCTGCCGCGGCCCGCCGAGTGCGGTGACCGCGTCGCCGATCACCTGCTGGGCCTTGGACCCGCCGGCGTCCTCGACGTCGTACTCGCGCCCGATCGTCACCTCACCGTCGAGCACCTCGTGGGCGCCGCGCTTGACCTCGTTCCCGGCCCGATCGCCCGCGCGGCCGTTGAGCATCACGATCGAGCCGCGGTGCGGTCCGCCGGCCGTCCGCACCGCGTCGAGCAGCGCCTCGGCCTGGAGTCGGCCCACCGCCCGGAAGTCGAACGAGACGTGCCCGGCCACCGGACCGGCGGCCAGTTTGTCGAAGGAGATCACCGGGATGCCGTGTGCCCGGGCCCTGGTCACCGTCGGCGCCGCGTCCTTGGGGTCCACCGGGCCCAGGACCAGCACCCGGACACCGGCCGAGATCATCGCGTCGACCTGCGCACCCTGCACGCCCGGCTGCCGGTCGGCCCGGGCGAAACGCACGGTGCAGCCGGGACACAGGTGTCGAAGCCGGGCCTCGAACGCCGGTCGTACCGTGCGCTCCGCCCGGTCGTCGGGCAGCAGCAGGCCGACCGGGAACGCGGCGGGCGTGTGGGCGGCGTCGGAGGTGTCGTCCCCGAACCCGCGCCACACCAGGAGGGCGGCCGTCAGCGCGACCACGACGGCCGTCACGACCACGAGTGTGAACCGGGATCGGGTCGAGGGCAGCCGATGGCTCCCGCCCCGGCCCGGGCCGCCCGCATGCACCACGCGCGCGGCGGGGGCGGCGGCCGGCTCGACCCGGCTCGACGCGCCGTCCGGGAGATCGCCCGGCGGGTCGCCCGGCAGCGCGTCCCGAGCGGGCTCGACCCGGACCCGGGCCGGCCCGAACTCCCCCGAGTCGGCGGTGTCCTCGACCGCCCAGCCGACGATCGGCGGGAACCGCGGGTCGTCGGTCGCCTCGTCCTCCGGCGCCCGGCCCGATACCTCGCCGAACCCCTCGGCGCGCGGATCCGGCATGCCCTCGGCGTCCAGCGCACGCCCCGCGATCCGCAGCAGTTCGTGGGCGAGCGGCATCGGCAACCAGCCACCCGGCAGATCCTCGCCCGTCCCGGTCGGCACCAGTTCGCGGGCCCGGGTCGGCGTCGGCCGGCGGGTCGGGTCCTTGTCCAGGCATGCCCGCAGCAACGGCAGGAACGCCTCCGGGGCGTCCGCCAGGTCCGGATCGCGGCCGGTCAGGTTGGCCAGCAGGACCGGCCAGGGCCCGGATCCGAACGGCAGTCGCCCGGTGGCCGCATAGGCGAGCACCGCTCCGTAGGAGAAGACGTCGCTGGCCGGCCCGACGTCGGCCCGCTCGAACTGCTCGGGCGACATGAACCCGAGCGTGCCGAGGGTGCGCCCGGTGCGGGTCAGCGCGGTCGCCCCGTCCAGCAGCGCGATGCCGAAGTCGATCACGATCGGGCCGTCGACCGCGAGCAGCACGTTCGCCGGTTTCAGGTCCCGGTGCACCAGGCCCACCGCGTGCATGGCAAGCAGCGCGTCGGCCAGCCCCGAGGCCACCGCGCCCAGCGTGTGCGCGGGCAGTGGACCGAACGCGCCGACCGCCTCGCCGAGCGTCATCCCGGGGATGTACGCGGTGGCCAGCCAGGGCACCTCGGCATACGCGTCCGCGGCCACGACCGGTGCGGTGAACGGTCCCCGCACCCGACGCGCGGCCTCCACCTCGCGGGCGAACCGCTGCCGGAACGCGTCCTCGTCGTCCAGGAGTTCGACCCGGACCCGCTTGACCGCCACCGTCCGCCCGGCCGGACCCCGGCCGAGGTACACCTGACCCATGCCGCCGGCCCCGAGCCGACCCAGCAATCGGAACGGTCCCACCCGACGCGGATCGTCGGCCCGTAATGGCTCCACTGGGTTCCCCCGTCGTCGACTCCGGCCGTCGCTCCCGTCCGACGGGGCCGGGATCACCCGCATGCCTGCCTCGCGTGACCGACCGGACCCAATCGTTGCCGAAGCCGACCCCGCTTCGCAGCCGGTCGGCGGCACCCGGGGCCCGGGTGCCGCCGACCGGATGTCGGGGGCTCAGCGCAGTGTGAGTTCGGTGGGCTTCTTCGGTTGGGCCGGGTCGAAGAGATCGAGCAGGGTCACCGCCCGTTCGGCGCCGCCCCGGATGGTGCGGGCGTCCTCGCCGGCCAGGGCGCCGCGCAGGTCGGTGCGACCCAGGTGCAGCGATTCCACGGTTTCGCGCCGGAGTTCGAGGATCACCTCGGCGTCCGAGGGGATCTCGCGCAGGAAGCGGGCGACGCCGCGGTGGATGTGCAGCGCGACCTCCTCCTCGCCGTGCACCCCGCCCAGCACCCGCCAACCGAGCACGGCGTCCACGTCCAGCGCCTCCTCGGCCCGCAGCCGGGTCGTGTACAGCTCGATCAGCCACGCCGCCGGGATCTGCGCGACCAGGTCCCTCGGTGCGAAGATCGCCGCGAAGTTGATCAGGGGCAGGATCGGCTGGATCCGGTCCTCCAACTCGTCCGCGCTGGTCAGGTACCAGTTCCGCCAGTTGATGTTGAGCTGCGCGTAGCCCAGCCGGCGAAACGCGGCGGCCTTGACCGAGCGCGCGTCCGCATCCTCGCGGTCGATCCGGGTCAGATGCGTGGCCAGCTCGGCCGCCCACTGGTACTCGGCCGCCGCGTACGCCTGCCTCGCCGCGTCCAGCACCCGCTCCCGGCCGCCCATCAACTCCACCGTCCGGCGCGCGTATTCGGCCCGGGGCAGCGGGTCCAGGTCGACCGGATCGCCGCCGAACCAGCCCAGGTAGCCGAAGAAGATCTGCCGCACGGTGTGCTTGACCGTGCCGTAGTACTCGCGTGCGTAGGGCGCGTACGAGGCCAGGTGTTCGGGCAGTTCGACGGTCTCGGCCAACTCGTCCGGGGTCAGCCCCTCGTTCATCCGGCGCACCGTCTGGTCGTGGATGTACTGGATGCAGTCCCGCTCCACCGCCAGCACCTCGGCCACCTTCGCGGCTCCCGACACCGGCTGCCCGTGACTGGGGATCAGGTGCGCGGCCCGGTGCGCGCGCAGCGCGTCGATGCTGCGCACCCACTGCATCGGGTCGCGGTAGCGACAACCGCGCAGGGTATGGATGTTCGGCAGGGTCGGGCCCTGGATGGTGTCCCCGCACAGGAGCACGTCGCTGTCCGGGAGGTACACGCTGATCGCGTCGTCGGTCTCGCCGGGGTTGTGGAACAGGCGCAGTCGCACGCCCGCGACCTCGGTCTCCAACTCGTCGCCCACCAGCACCGTGGGCATCACGAACGACGGTGTGCCCACCCCCGCGTGCGGGCCGACCGCGTCGTTGACCCCCTCGGTGTCCGAGGGGGCGAGCAGGTTGCCGAGCGAGTACACCGAGCGCAGGCCCATGATGTGCAGCGCGGGACCGGACTGGTCGGTCAGACTCGCCAGGAACGTCCGGTGTGCGTAGACGTCCACGCCCGGCGTCGCGGCCCAGTGGCTCAGGCCGTTCACATGGTCGGGGTGATGGTGGGTGACCACCACGGCCCGGACCGGTGCCTGCGGGTCGCTCAGGTGCGGGCGTACCTCCGCCTCGATCACGGCGGCCAGATCCGCGCCGCTGCCGGTGTCGACGACCACCAGGCCGCCGGGGCCCTCGATCACCGTCGCATTGGCCGAGGACCAGCCCACGGCGACGTGTACGTGCTCGGCCACGGTGTACACGCGCTTGGTGAAGTGCGCGGTGTGGGCGGCGAGTTCGGGATGAACGGCAGGCTCGACCTCGTACGTCATGGGCGGGCAGCCTGCCATGTCCGGCGCTACGAGGGAAGAATCGCCTTCTCCGCCCCGGGCCACTCCTCCGCGGTCAGCGCGAACCGTTCGTGGTCGCGCCACGCGTCGTTGATGAAGAGCATCCGCGGGGTGAAGCCCTCGTGCCGAAAGCCCATCCGGCGCGCGAGCGCGATCGAACTCTCGTTCCCGGGTTGCACGTTGATCTCCAGCCGGTGCAACCCCAGCCCGTCCGGCGCGAACACCCGATCGATCACCAGGGCGAGTGCCTCGGTCATCCGCCCGGTGCCCACGTACGGCTTGTACGCGTCGTAGCCGAGCGAGGCGTTGCAGAACCGCGAGCGCACGATGTTCGAGACGTTGACCCGGCCGGCCAGGGCCGTATCGGCGAGATCCACCACCAGGAACGTGCGGAAGTTGTCGCTCTGTCGGCGGATCAGGTCCGGCAGGTCGTCCGGGTCGGACGGATTCCAGCGTGCGATGTGGTCCGAGCGGCGGATCGCCGCGGCGGACGCCGCCGCGTCCGACTCCCGCGGCGCGCGGATGCCCACGCGGGCACCGGGCACGGTGTACAGGTCCACGACCCCCGCCATCTGCCTGTGTCCCTTCGTCGTCCGATCCGACCGCCCCCGGGGGTCGCCCCCGGGTGCGGTGGTCCCGTGTCGCGACCGGGCCTACTTCTGGCCCGGCGGCAGGAAGTTCTTGAACTCCTCGGGCAGTTCGAAGTCGGCCGCGCCACCCGCACCGCCGCCGGCCGGCAGGCCGAACGGGTTCGCCGCGCGCTCCTCGCGGCGCGCCGCCTCGGCCGCAGCCTCCTGCTTGCGCTTCATCGGGTTGCCCGACTGGCGCTTGCCCTTGGCCTGCTTGGGCGCCTTGCCCTTCTTCTTGCCGGCGCCGCCGCCCATGCCCGGAATCCCGGGCATTCCCGGCATGCCGCCGCCCTTGGCCATCTGCCCCATCATCTTGCGGGCCTCGACGAACCGCTCGATCAGGTTGTTGACCGCGTTGACCTCGGTACCGGCACCCTTGGCGATCCGGGCCCGGCGCGAGCCGTTGAGGATCTTCACGTCCGCCCGCTCGGCGGGCGTCATCGACTTGATGATCGCCGCGACCCGGTCCAGGTCGCGGTCGTCGATGTTGTCGATCTGCTCCTTCATCGCGCCCATGCCGGGCAGCATGCCGAGCAGCTTCGAGATCGAGCCGAGCTTCTTGACCTGCTCCATCTGCTGGAGGAAGTCCTCCAGGGTGAAGTTGTTGCCGCCACCGTGCAGCTTCTCGGCGGCCTTGAGCGCGAGGTCCTGGTCGTACTTGGCCTCGGCCATCTCGATCAGGCTGAGCATGTCGCCCATGCCCAGGATGCGCGAGGCCATCCGGTCCGGGTGGAAGGCGTCGAACTCGTCGAGCTTCTCGCCGCTGGAGGCGAACATGATCTGCCGGCCGGTCACCGACGCGACCGACAGGGCCGCGCCACCGCGCGCGTCGCCGTCGAGCTTGGAGAGCACCACGCCGTCGAAGCCGACGCCGTCGAGGAAGGCCTGCGCGGTGACCACCGCGTCCTGACCGATCATCGCGTCGACGACGAACAGGATCTCGTCCGGCTTGACCGCGTCCCGGATGTCCGCGGCCTGCTGCATCATCTCGGCGTCGATGCCCAGGCGTCCGGCGGTGTCCACCACGACCACGTCGTACTGCTTGGTCTTGGCGAACTCGATCGAGTCGCGGGCGACCTTGACCGGGTCGCCGACGCCGTTGCCGGGCTCGGGCGCGTAGACCGCGACGCCGGCCCGCTGGGCGACCACGGAGAGCTGGTTGACCGCGTTCGGGCGCTGGAGGTCACAGGCCACCAGGAGCGGCTGGTGCTTCTGCTCCTTGAGCCACTTGCCCAGCTTGCCCGCCAGGGTGGTCTTGCCCGCGCCCTGGAGGCCGGCGAGCATGATCACCGTGGGGCCGGTCTTGGCGAAGCGCAGCCGGCGGGTCTCGCCGCCGAGGATCCCGACGAGTTCCTCGTTGACGATCTTGACGATCTGCTGTGCCGGGTTGAGCGCACCCGACACCTCGGCGCCCCGGGCGCGTTCCTTGACGCGTCCGATGAACTCGCGGACCACCGGGAGGGCCACGTCGGCCTCCAGGAGGGCGACGCGGATCTCGCGTGCGGTGGCGTCGATGTCGGCTTCGGAGAGCCGCCCCTTGCCGCGAAGGTTCTTGAAGGTCGCTGCGAGGCGGTCGGAGAGAGTGTCGAACACGTCGGCAGAGGTCCTTCGTCAGATACGGGTGGTGTCGGGCCCAGCCTAACCGCCCGCCGAGCGGTCGTGGCGGGGGCACGCGTCCGGGATCCGCCCGCCGACGCCGTGACCGGCGCCGTTCGCCCCCGCGCGGATCCCGGCACGGGCGCCCCGGCCGACCCCGACGCGAAGGGGCAGTGGCACGGGCGTCGACCCGCGGGGTGCCCGCCGACCCGCCCGGCGCCACCGCCTGCCGGGCCGCGGCACGCGTGCCCGGGAGGCGGCGCCGGTGCCTGCGATCACGGCGCGCGTGCCCCGGGCCGCGGCGCCGGGCCGCTGATCACGGCGCGAGCGCCTTCTCCAGCGACCTGGCCAGGCTCCGGGCGTCGGCGGCGGTCAACGGGTTCCCGTTCGGGGCGACCACGTAGAACGCGTCCACCGCGTCCGCGCCGTGCGTGCCGACCCGGGCCTGACGCACGCTCACCCGGGCATCGGCCAGCGCCTTGCCGATCCGGTGCAGCAGCCCGGGGCTGTCGTGCGCCCGCACCTCCAGGACGGTCGCGCTCTCCGACGCGTCCGCGATCACCTCCACCCGGGCGGGCGCCCGGGTGGTGCCGCGCCGGGGCGGGTAGGCCGCCTCCCGCTTGGCCAGCCGGGCGGCCACGTCCAGGCCGCCGGCCAGGGCCCTGCGCACGTCCTCGCGCAGTGCGGCCGGGTCGGGCAGCCGGCCGAACTCGGTCTCCACCGTCCACACGGTGACGCCCAATTCCTCGATCACGTCGATCGCGGCCGAGCGCACGGTGAGGCGGTGCAGCGCCAGCACCCCCGCGGAGAGCGCCATCAGGCCGACCCGGTCCGGCGCCGCGATGGTCACCTCGGCGCCGAAGGGCAGCGGTTCCAGCCGCACCACCGGAAGTTCGCCGGACACGTCGGCGGTGACGATCCGCTCGGACACCGCCGGGGCGGGCCGGCCGGCGAACACCGCCCTGGTCCGGGCGACGAGGTCCCGAACCAGGGCGTCCCGCCACTCGCTCCACGCGGCGGGTCCGGTGGCGGCGGCGTCGGCCTCGGTGAGCGCGTGGAGCAGATCGAGGGTTTCCACGCTGCCCACCGCCTCGGCGAACGCCGCCACGGTGGTCGGATCGTCCAGGTCGCGCCGGGTCGCGGTGTCCACCAGGAGCAGGTGGTGGCGCACCAGGGTGCCCAGCACGTCCACGTCGTTCTTGGCGAAGCCCATCCGCGCCGCGGCCTCGCGCGCGATCACCTCGCCGCTCACACTGTGGTCGCCCGGCCAGCCCTTGCCGATGTCGTGCAGCAGCGCGGCCACCAGGAGCAGGTCCGGCCGGGCCACCCGGCGGGTGTGCGCGGCGGCCTCGATCGCGGTCTCGATCAGGTGCCGGTCGACCGTGAAGCGGTGCACCGCGTTGCGCTGCGGACGACAGCGCACCCGCTCCCAGTCCGGCAACAACGCGGTGATCAGCCGCTTGGACTCCAACGCCTCCCACACCGGCAACACGTCCCGCCCGGCGCCGAGCAGCGACACGAACGCCTCGCGGGCGGCCGGCGGCCACGGATCGGCCAACGGCGGGCACTCGATCGCGAGCCGGTCCACGGTGTGTCGGGACAGCGGCAGGCCGGCCTGCGCGGCGGCCGCGGCGGCGCGCAGCAACAACACCGGGTCCCGGGCCGGTTGCGCGGCCTGTGCGAGCACCGCCTCGCCCGCGTACTCGACCACGCCCTCGGCCAGCGGCGTGCGTGCGGACACCCCGGTCCGGGCCCGGCGCAGTCGGCGTATCCCGGCGCCCGCCTCGCGCGCCGCGAGCACCCGGCACACCTCGCGCCAGGTCACGTCGGATGCGTAGGCCAGCGCCCGGGCCGCCTCGGAGACCCGGCGCAGCAGGGTGTCCGCGTCCAGCAGGCCCAGCCGCCGGGCGACCGCGTCCTGCTCCTGGAGCAGCAGTCGATCCGCGCCGCGCCCGGTGACCAGGTGCAGTGCGTCGCGCACGTCGAGCAGGGTGGCCCGCGCGGTGTCCACCTCCTCGTGCGGCGCGTCCGCGATCCACGAGGCCGAGACGGCCCGCAGCGCGGTCGCGTCGCGCAGGCCGCCCCGGGCCTCCTTGAGGTCGGGTTCGAGCAGGAAGGCGACCTCGCCGTGCCGCCGCGCACGCTCGCGGCAGGACTCCAAGAGCTCGGGCAACCGCTTGACCGCTGCCGCACGCCACGCGCCGAACATCGACGTGCGCAGCGCGGCGGTCAGGTCGGGGTCGCCGGCGATGTGGCGGATGTCGAGCAGGCCGGTCTGCACCCGCAGGTCCTCGGCGGCGGCTCGGCGGGCCTCGTCGGGAGTGCGCACCGAGTGGTCCAGGGCGATGCCCGCGTCCCAGACCGGGTACCAGATCGCGTCGGCGAGTTCGGTGATCCGGTCGTGGCCCTCGTGCAGCAGGACCAGGTCCAGGTCGCTGCCCGGGGACAGCTCACGTCGGCCGTAGCCGCCGACCGCGACCAGGCACACGCCCTCGGTGGGCGCGCCCGCGGCGGTGAACAGTTCGGTCAGCCAGCGGTCCGACAGCGCGCCGAGCGCCTGTCGACGGGCCACGCCGGTGGGCCCGGCGGGATCGGCCAGGAGGTCGTCCCTGGCTCGGGTGTACCGAGAGGTGGCGGTCGGTTCCATCGGGGCCTGCTCCCTCGTTCACACGCGCCGGCGGCACGGGCCGCCGGGCGCTGCGAGCGGTCGACACGAAGGCGGATGGCCGGACCCGTCCCCGAAGACTGCCTTCGGGGCGGGACCGGCCATCGGGGTGCTACAGGGCTTCCGGGCCGCGCTCGCCGGTGCGTACCCGCACCACGCTGTCCACCGGGACGATCCACGCCTTGCCGTCGCCGATCTTGCCGGTGCGTGCGGCCTTGACCAGGACGTCGAGCAGTTCCTCGGCGTCCTCGTCGTCCGCGACGACCTCGATGCGCACCTTCGGCACGAGGTCGACCTGGTACTCGGCGCCCCGGTAGACCTCGGTGTGGCCGCGCTGCCGGCCGTAGCCGCTCGCCTCGGTCACGGTGAGGCCGTGGACGCCGAACGCCTGGAGGGCGTTCTTCACGTCGTCGAGCCGGTGCGGCTTGATCACCGCCGTGATGAGCTTCACGCATCCACCTTCGTGTCGGCGGACGCCGTGGCGCCCGCGCCCGTAGAGGTGCCGATGCCCGCCGACGGTCGGGTGGAACCGCCGAGTGTGGCGAAGTCGTACCCGGTCTCGGCGTGCTCGACCTGGTCGATGCCGGCCACCTCCTCGTCCTCGGACACCCGGAAGCCGATGGTCTTGTGAATGACCGTGCCCAGGATGAACGTGACGACGAAGGAGTAGGCCAGGACGGCACCGACGCCGATCAGCTGCTTGCCCAGCTGGTCGAAGCCCCCACCGTAGAACAAGCCCTCGGCGTCGCTCTGGACGTGACCGGTGGCCAGGAAGCCGGGGGCGAGCGAACCGATGATGCCGCCGACCAGGTGCACACCGACCACGTCGAGCGAGTCGTCGTAGCCGAGCTTGTACTTCAGGCCCACCGCCCAGGCGCACACCGCGCCGGCGACCAGGCCCAGGGCGATCGAGCCGAGCGGGCTGAGCGCACCGCACGCGGGGGTGATCGCGACCAGGCCGGCCACCGCGCCGGACGCGGCGCCCAGGGTGGTCAGGTGTCCGTCCCGGATCTTCTCCAGGAACAGCCAGCCGAGCATGGCCGCGGCGGTGGCGATCTGGGTGTTGATCAGGGCGCGGCCGGTGACGCCGTCCGCGGCGAGCCAGGAGCCGGCGTTGAAGCCGAACCAGCCGAACCACAGCAGGCCGGCGCCGATCATCACCAGCGGCAGGTTGTGCGGGCGCATCGGGTCACGCTTGAAGCCGACCCGCTTGCCGATCACCAGGACCAGGGCCAGCGCCGCGATACCGGCGTTGATGTGCACCGCCGTACCGCCGGCGAAGTCGATCACACCCTTCTCGAACAACCAGCCGTCCGCGGCCCAGACCCAGTGCGCGATGGGGAAGTAGACCAGGGTGACCCAGAACGCCACGAACACGGCCCAGGCGGTGAACTTGGTACGGTCCGCGACGGCGCCGCTGATCAACGCCGGGGTGATGATCGCGAACATCAGCTGGAAGGCCGCGAACACCGTCACCGGGATCGTGTAGCCGTCCCACAACTCGGCGACCCCGATGTCGCGCATGCCGTACCAGTCCAGGTTCCCCACCAGGCCGCCGAAGGCGTCCGTGGAGAAGGTCATCGAAAACCCGTAGAGCACCCACAGCACCGTCACGACAGCCAGGCAGATGAAGCTCATCATCAGCATGTTGAGGACGCTCTTCACGCGGACCATGCCGCCGTAGAAGAACGCCAGCCCGGGTGTCATGAGCATGACCAGTGCGGCGCTCAGGAGTACGAATGCGGTGTTACCCGTGTCCATACTCTGCCTCTCTTCTCCGTGGCCCCGGCCGACCTCCGGGAGCTCATGGAAAGGAGCTTCGGGGCGTGAGGTTTCACGCCGTGGCGCGACGTGTTTCGCCGACGTGACGCTTGCCGCACATGTGTTTCCGGCGGATGAACGTCCGCTCACGCGCACGGCCGGCCGGATCGCGCCGATCCCCGGACGCGCGGCGGGCCGGTCTCCGGACGAGTCGGGCTCGCGCGCGAGAGGGCCGGCGGGTGTCCCGCAGGTGAGCGACGGGCGACCCACACACAGCCCGTCGACCACATCTGACGCACCGTCAGTTAGTTGGCCTCCGCACCTTATTCCCGCAGGTCGACACGTGCCGCCGGAGCCCGACGCTCCGGTTCGCACCGGACGTTTTCGACCCGCTAACGGTTGCGTTGAATCCATTGACATTGATCGCGCCCACTGCCGTAATTAATCACCGCGCTTAACTGACGACCCGTCAAGGCACGTGTCACCACAGGTGATCGGCCCTGTCCGGGATTCGGCGGTTTCGCGCGAGCGCACGACCGCACCACCGCACGGAACGTCAACAGACCTCGTCAACCGACCAGACCAGCGAGAGGGGGTGACACCGTCGTGTTGCGCCTGCTCGGTCGCAAGTTGCTGGCCCTGATTCCGGTGCTGTTCCTGGTGACGTTCGCGACCACGGCCCTGCCCGACCTGGTGGACGGTTCACCGGTCGCCCAGATGCTCGGCCCCGGCTCCACGCCACAGGACCTCAAGGACCTGGAGCACGAGTTCGGGTACGACAAGTCGCTGCCCGTCCGATACGTGACCTGGGTGGGCCACGCGCTCACCGGCGACCTCGGGGAGTCGCTGAAGACTCGAACCCCCGTCATGGACGGCATCACCGAGCGTTTCCCGGTGACCTTGGAACTCGCCGTCTTCGCCCTCCTCATGGCCCTGATCGTGGCCGTGCCGCTGGGTGTGTGGACGGCCGCGAAGGCAGGCGGTCGCGTCGACCGCGTCGTGGGCGGCGTGTCCTCGGCGCTGCTGTCGATCCCCACCTTCGTGAGCGTGTTCCTGCTCGTCTACTTCTTCGCGAACCGGGAGATGATCGCGGCGTTCAAGCCGACGGGATGGGAGTACATCTCGATCGACTTCGCCAAGAACATCGAGTTCGCGTTCCTGCCCGCGCTCGCGCTGGCCCTCGCCGAGATCCCCCAGTTCCAACGCCTCCTGCGCAGCGACATGCTCGCCACGCTCCAGGAGGACTTCATCCTGACCGCCCGGTCCAAGGGCCTGTCGACGTCGTACGTACTGTTCCGACACGCCCTGCGGCCCTCGTCGTTCTCGCTGCTGACCGTCTCCGGACTGACCCTGGGCCGGCTGATCGGCGGCACCGTCATCGTCGAGTCGTACTTCTCCATCCCCGGCCTGGGGCAGGGCATGTACCAGGCGATCAACGGCAAGGACATCCCGGTCGTCCAGGGCACGGTCGTGGTGATCGCGATCGTCTACGTGCTGCTCAACACGCTCGTGGACATCGGCTACTCACTCATCGACCCGAGAGTGAGGGCCCGATGAGCACACTCGAAACCGCCCCGGAGCCGGCCCTCGGTGCGGCCGAACCGACGGGCCTGCGACCCTCGCAGATCAAGCGGGCCAAGAGCGGCAAGGCCCGCAAGCGGCCCAGCGTGCTGCTGTGGTTCGCGATCGGGTGGATGGGCATCGTGCTGCTCGGCGCGGTGCTGAGCCTGATCGCCCCGGGCGTCTTCCCGCACGAGTACGGGCAGGCGTTCGGCGACGCGAAGCAGAAGCCGTTCTCGGCCTGGCCCGAGTTCCTCGGCACCGACGGCCTCGGCCGCAGCCACCTGACCCGGCTCGCCTTCGGCGCGCGCGTGTCGATGATCGTCGCGCTGGTGTCGGTCGTGGTCGGCGTCATCATCGGTGGTCTGCTCGGCCTGGTCGCGGCCTACTTCCGCGGCATCACCGAGATGATCATCGACCTGTTCTCCGACGCGCTGCTGGCCTTCCCGCCGCTGATCCTGCTGCTCGCGCTGTCCTCGGTGTACGAGCCGTCGCAGACCAGCATCACCGCGGGCCTGGCCGTGCTCACCATCCCCGGCTTCACCCGGCTCACCAAGGCGAGCGCGATCGCCCAGTCCAACCGCGAATACGTCACGGTGGCCAAGGCGATGGGCGCGGGACCGGGTCGGATCATCTTCAAGGAACTGTTGCCCAACACGTTCCCCGCGGTGATGTCGTACTCGGTGATCGTGATGGCCGTGCTGATCGTCGCGGAGGGTTCGCTGTCCTTCCTCGGCCTGAGCATCCCGCCGCCGATGCCCAGCTGGGGCGGCATGATCAACGCCGCCCGGGACGATCTCTCGCTGTATCCGGCCCAGGTGTTCGTGCCCTGCGGGGTGCTGTTCCTGACCGTCTTCTCGCTGAACGTCATCGGCGACCGGCTGCGTGCCAGGTTCGACGTCCGCGACACCAAGCTGTAGCCGAGGGATCGACGGCGGTCCCGCCTCCCACGGGACCGCCGTCGGCCTCGTTCTTCGACCCCCTCACACAGACGGGACCGCACACATGGACGGGATCCAACAGCCGCGCGGCGCGAAGGTGGCGTGGTGACCATGGCGGAGCCGAAGACGACCGGCTCGCCCACGCCGGACGAACCACTGCTGCGGGCCACCGATCTGCGGGTGCACCTGGACACCCCGCGCGGGCTGCTCAAGGCGGTGGACGGGGTGTCCTTCAGCATCGAACGCGGCGAGACGCTCGGCCTGGTCGGCGAGTCCGGCTCGGGCAAGTCGATGCTCGTGCGCTCGCTGATGGGCATCTGCCCCTCGATCGCCAACATCCACGGCAGTGTGCGCCTGGACGGCCGCGAACTGGTGGGCGTACCGCGCAAGGAGGCCCGCAAGATCTGGGGCAACCGGATCGCGATGGTCTTCCAGGACCCGATGACCTCGCTCAACCCGGTGCTGCGGATCGACCGACAGCTCACCGAGTCGATGCGGCTGCACCTGGGCCTGGGCAAGAAGGAGGCCGGCGAGCGCGCGATCGAACTGCTCAAGCTGGTCGGCATCCCCGAACCGATCAAACGCGCCCGGCAGTACCCGCACCAGCTCTCCGGCGGCATGCGCCAGCGGGTGACCATCGCGATGGCACTCGCCTGCGACCCCGACGTGCTGATCGCGGACGAGGCGACCACCGCGCTGGACGTGACCGTGCAGCGGCAGATCCTCGACCTGCTCCAGGAGATCCAGGCCGAACGCGGCATGGGCATGATCCTGGTCAGCCACGACCTGGGCGTGGTGGCCGGGCGAACCGACCAGATCGCCGTGATGTACGCCGGTCGCATGGTCGAACACTCCCCCACCGCAGACCTGTTCCTGCACCGCCGGCATCGCTACACCGAGGCCCTGCTGGGCGCCGTGCCGCGCCTGGACGTGCCCCGCGACCAGCGCCCGCGGGCGATTCCCGGCGTCCCGCCGGACCTGGTCACGCTCAAGTCCGGTTGTGCGTTCGCGGCCCGCTGCACGGCGGCGGACGACCTGTGCCGCGAGGAGCGACCCGAGCTCGGCGACGAACTCGGCGCACACCGGTTCGCCTGCCATCACCCCGTCGGCGAGGACGTCGCGCCCGCCGAGGGTGTCGAGAGCGGGCAGCCGTCCCTGATGAAGGAGGCCTCCGCATGACCGCCGACGGCACCGCGCCGGGCGCGCTCGCCCTGGACGACAAGCCCGCCGCCGAGACCTCGACCGGCACCGATCCGCTGCTCACGGTCACCGACCTGGTCCAGCGCTTCCGGGTGCCCGGCGGGATGATGAACGCGGTCGCGGGCGTGAGCTTCGAGCTCGGGCGCGGCCGCACGCTGGGCCTGGTCGGCGAGTCCGGGTGCGGCAAGTCCACGCTGGCCCGGGCCATCCTGCAGTTGACCAAGCCGTCCGAGGGATCGGTCCGGTTCGACGGGCAGGAGCTCACCACCCTGCCCAAGTCCGGTCTGCGCACGATGCGTCGGCGGATCCAGATGGTGTTCCAGGACCCCATCTCGGCGCTGAATCCGCGCCGGAAGATCTTCGACATCGTCGCCGAGGGACTGGTCATCTCGGGCATGTCCGCCGAGGAGATCCGCCCGCGGGTGGAGGCGGTGCTGCGCCAGGTGGGCCTGGACCCGGAGTTGGTCTCGGACCGGCGTCCGCACCAGTTCTCCGGCGGCCAGTGCCAGCGGATCGCCATCGCCCGGGCCATGGTGGTCGACCCGGACCTGCTGATCTGCGACGAGCCGGTGGCGTCCCTGGACGTATCGGTGCAGGCGCAGGTGCTCGACCTGCTCGACGAGATGAAGAACCGCACCGGTGTGTCGATGATCTTCGTGGCGCACGACCTCGCGGTGGTGCGCAACATCAGCGACGACGTCGCGGTGATGTACCTGGGCACCATCGCCGAGACCGGCGATACCGCGGCCATCTACGACTCGCCCGCGCACCCGTACACCCGCGCCCTGCTCGACGCGGTGCCCGCGCCCGACCCCGCGGCGGCGCCGGCCGGGCCCTCGCTCAAGGGCGAGATCCCCTCGCCGATGAACCCGCCCAGCGGCTGCCGGTTCCGCACCCGCTGCCCGATCGCGCGCGAGGAATGCGCGGCGCACGTGCCGACGCTGCGCGAGATCGCGCCGGGACACCGGGTGGCGTGCCACTTCCCGCTGGTCGGCGAGGCGGCGGTGTTCGAGCGGAGCACGCCCGCCGTCGAGGCCGCACCGGAGCCCGAGCCGAAGCCGGAACCGGAGGCCGGGGCCGAGGCGAAGCCGGAAACGAAGCCCGAGCCCGAGCCGGAGGCGGAAGCGAAGGCCGAGACCGAGCCGAAGGCCGAGACCGCCTCCGAGCCCGAGGCCGCGGCCAAGGCCGACTCCGACCCCGAGCCCGCCCCGGGAGCAGAGCCGAAGGCCGCAGCCGACGCACCCGACGCGACCAAGCGGGACTGACCGCCGACCCCCGACGCGGTACGGCCGACCCCGGGCCGTACCGCGTCGCTGTGCGTACACGCCCGTGTCCCGGTCGACCGTGCGGGGGTCGAATCGGGCATCCCGTCGACGATGCGACACGTGTCGAGTTGTAGCCTCACGGCGCTGACCGCGCTCATCGCGCGGCATCCGGCCATCGGCCGGCCTGCTCCATGCTTGAGGACGTTTTCTGTGGCACACGCACGACCTTTCGCCCTTCGGGCACGCCGTCGCACCGCCGCCGTGATCGCGGCAATCGGCCTGTTGGCCGCGGCCGGCTGCGGCTCCGAGTCCGGTGAGGCCCCCAGCGCGGTGGGCACCCCCCGAGCCGGCGGCTCGCTGGACATCCTGGCCACCTCCGACGCCCGCAGCCTCGACCCGTTCCTGCCCTCCTACGCGGCACAGGCGGACGGAAACCGGATGGCGGCCCTGTACGACAGCCTGGTCTGGACGAACCCCGTCACCGGCTCCGTACAGCCGCAGTTGGCCGAGAGCCTGGCCCCGGTGGAGGGCGGCGGCAACAAGATCTGGAGCCTGCGGCTGCGGCCCAACCTCAAGTTCACCGACGGCACGGTCTTCGATGCCGCGGCGGTCAAGATCAACTGGGACACGCACGCGGTGCCCACCACCAAGTCGCGACAGCGGGACGCGACGGTGGGCATGAAGAGCCAGATCGGCGCCGACGCGCTGGAGCTGCGGATCATCCTGGACAAGCCGAACGGCAACTTCGACCGCCTGGTCGCACGCAGCCTGTCCTTCATCGCCTCGCCCAAGGCGATCGCCGAGGGCGTCGACAAGCTGGCCGAACACCCGGTCGGCGCGGGCCCGTTCATGCTGCGCCCGGGCGACTGGGTCAAGGGCGACCACCTGACCCTGGTGAAGAACCCGAACTACTGGCAGGGCCCGGCCAAGCCGTACCTGGACAGCCTCACCTTCCGTTTCGAGTCCAGTGGCAGCGCGGCGGTCGACAAGGTCAGGAAGGGCAAGGCCGACGTCGCCAACGTCAGCGACGCGTTCACCCTCAAGGCCGCGCGCGACGCGGGCGTCGGCGTCGAGTCGCTCGCGCTCTCCGGCGGCCAGTTGCTCAGCTTCGACACCTCCGGCGGTCCCACCGCCAACCCCGAGGTGCGGCGCGCGATCGTGCTGGCGCTGAGCAGCGAAGAGATCAACAGGCGCGTGTTCGGCGGCGCGGGCACCCCCGCGCGCGGCATCTTCAACCAGGCCACCGCGTTGGCCAACCCGCAGCTGTCCGCGCCGGAGAACAAGCCGAAGCAGGCCGCGGAGCTGTTCGCCAGGGTGACCGACAACGGCGCCAAGCCGATGCGGCTCAAGTTCTTCGCGCCCAAGAGCGGCGCGATCGACGAACTCGGCCGGTACATGAAGGAAACGCTGGAGAAGTACCCCGGAGTGGCGGTCGACGTGGAGACCGCCGACCTGGCCGAGTTCGTCAAGCGCTCCAATCTGGCCGAGGCGTTCGACGTCAAGGTCAGCCAACTGCTGGCCGACGATCCCGAGCCGGTGGTGTACCAGTACCTGCACCGGGGCAGCCCGAGCAACTGCTGCTTCTACGGCGACGACGTGGTGGACAAGGCACTCGACGACGCCCGCAACACCACCGACCCGGCCCGACGCCGGGCCGCCTACACCCAGCTCCAGCTCCAGTTGGACCGGGACATGCCCCTGTGGGTCTACCAGGAGGCGGTCGTGGCGGGCGTGTTCCACTCCGGGGTGACCGGGGTGCAGTTGTCCAACGACGGCATCTTCCTCTTCGATCGCATCGGCAAAAAGGCCTGACAGGTCATCAGAAGTACAACAGTGACCCGATCTTGATGGACCAGACCGCCGGAAGGCAGTAGAAAGAGACGGCACCCTTACCAGTCGGTTCGTGGAGGCCGGGAATCACCTTGGTGATTCCCGGCCTTCACGTGTCTCGCCCGAGGGTTGCAGACAGTCGCATAGCACGCACCACCGCACAACAGCACAGCCGCACGGACGCACCACCATGCTCCACCCGGGGCGCCGTCGCCCTCTCCCCCCGAGTCGGCCGACGTACCCGGCACCAAGCACGTCCGCCGCCCGGCCACAGACGCCCGGACGGTCCGTCAGGTGAAGGTTGGCCCTGCAGTGACTCGTACTTCCCTGTTGTCCCTTCGATCCACGCGCCGCCCCCGTCCCCGGCGCCGAATAGCCGTGCTGGTCGTCACGACCGCGCTGGCCACCGTCCTCGCCGGTTGCGGGGACGACGACAAGACCAAGCCGTCGGCCGCGGGTACGCCCAAGCAGGGCGGCTCGCTCACGATGAGCCTCCCGGGCGACTCCACCAGCCTGGACCCCTTCGCCACGTCGTATGTCAACGTCGCCGACGGCAGTCGCATGTCGGCGCTCTACGACTCGCTGGTGTGGACGGACCCCAGCACCGGCAGCATTCGCCCGCAGATCGCCGAGTCGCTGGCGATCAACGGCCCCAAGGCCGACACGTGGCGACTCAAGATCCGTCCGAACGTGAAGTTCAGCGACGGCACGGTGTTCGACGCCGAGGCCGTGCGGTTCAACTGGGACCGGCACAAGGACCCCAAGGTCGGTTCCTTCCAGCGGGGCGCGGCGAGCGTCATCCTCTCGCTCAACGTCAGCGACCCGCTCACCCTGGACATCAAGCTGATCAGCGAGAACGCGAACTTCGACCACCTGGTCACGCGCAACCTCGCCTACATCGCCTCGCCCACCGCGCTGCGGGCGAGCCCCACCGGGATCGGCGACAAGCCGGTCGGGGCCGGGCCGTACAAGCTGGTGCAGTGGGAGCGCGGGGTCAAGCAGACCTACACCCGCAACCCCGACTACTGGCAGTTGGACAAGGGTCTGCCGCATCTGGACAACCTGACCATCACGGTGGACACCGACGTCAACCACTCGGTCGCCGCGGTCGACGACGGCAAGACCGACCTCACCGTCGCGGTGGACCCGCTCGCCGTGGCGCAGGCCGAGGAGAAGAAGCTGGGCGTGTCCCGCATCGGCCTCAACGGCGGCCAGATGGTCGTGTTCAACCTGAACGTCGCGCCGTTCAAGGACCTGCGGGCACGTCGGGCATTCGTCTACGCGTTCAACGGGATCGAGATCAACCAGAAGTTCTTCGGCGGCAAGGGCACCCCCGCCAAGGGCATCTTCGCCGCCTCGTCCCCGGTGGCCAACATCCAGCTCGCGGCGTCGGAGAACGACCCCAAGCGGGCCAGGGAGCTCTTCGACGACGTGACCGCGGGCGGCACCAAGCCGCTCAAGTTCACCTACTGGGTTCCCCAGGCCCCCGCCTCGATCCGGGTCGCGGAGTACATGAAGTCGGTACTCAACACCTACCCCGGGGTCCAGATGGAGGTCAAGGTCGTCGACATCGCGACCTATGTCCGCACCGTCCGAGGCGGCACCACCGAATGGGCGGCGGCTCTCGGTCAACAATGGATCGACGACCCGGAGCCGGGCATCTACGATCTCCTGCACAGCAAGAGCATGCCGAACAACAGCAGTTACGAGAACGCGACGGTCGACACCGCGCTCGAGGACGCGCGCAGGACGACCGACCCCGCCCAGCGACGTGACGCGTACACGCGTGTACAGCTGCAGGTGAACAAGGACATGCCGTTCTGGGTCTACCAGGAAGCGGTCACCGCCGCGGTCCACAACCCCAGGATCACCGGCATCCAGTTGGCCAACGACGGCGTCGTCCTGTGGGACCGGATCGGCACGACCGGCTAGTCGATCGACTCGTCCCGCCCGGGTTCCGTGACCCCGGGCGGGACGCCCCGCCGTACCCGGCCGGCGCGCGACATTCGGTCCCCTCGCGCGGCTCGCGCGAGCCACCGCACCACAGCGCTACCGCACTTCCGGAACGACTGCACGACTGCACCGACGCACGAGGCACGTTCGAACCCCACAGTGATAGGTAGGTAGGCCGGCAGTGGTACTCCACCCGAAGACACCCCTACGACGACCACCGTGTCGCGGCCTGCGCCGCCGACTCTCCCTCGCCCTCGGGCTCGCTGCGGCCACCGTGCTGGCGACGACCGGTTGCGGCCTGGGCTCGTCCGACTCGGGCGGCTCGTCCGGCGAGCCCGAGCACGGCGGTTCGGTCACGATCCTGATGCCCGGCGAGGAGCGTGGGCTCGATCCGTTCACCGCGTCCTACTCCAGCGTGGCCGACTCGAACCGGTTGTCCGCGCTGTACGACGTGCTGGTGTGGACCGATCCGAGCACGGGTGGGGTACGTCCCAAACTGGCCGAATCGCTGGTCTCCGACCAGAGCGCGCGGATCTGGACCCTGACCCTGCGTCCCGACGTGCGCTTCAGCGACGGGAGCCCGCTCGACGCCGGCACGGTCAAGGCCAACTGGGAGGCGCATCGCGACCCCACGGTGCGATCGCTGGTCGGCGGTCCGCTGCGCGGTGTGCAGCTGACCGAACTCGGCCCGCTCCAGCTGCGCATCGAACTCCCGTCCTCCAATGCCAACTTCGACCACACCATCGCGCGCAACCTCTCCTTCGTCGCACCCCGGCGACTGGCCGCCACGCCCGAGGGCCGCTTCGAGCTCAAGCACGCGCCGGTCGGTGCGGGCCCGTTCAAGGTGAAGAGCTGGGAACCGGGCCGGGAGGTCCGCCTGGAGCGCAACCCCCTGTACTGGCAGCGGGATCGGCCCTACCTCGACGAGGTGGTCTTCCGGGTGGACAAGGACGTCGAGGGCAGCAACAAGGCGATCCAGGCCAAGCGGGCCGACCTCACCCTGAGTACGGACCCGCAGAGCATCGCGCAGGCCCGCGCGGACGGCCTGGTGGCCGAGGACGCCCGGCTCAACGGCGGCCTGATGGTCGCCTTCAACGTGCGCAAGGGGCCGTTCCAGGACCCGAACGCCCGCCGGGCGACGGCACTGGCGCTCAGCAGCACCGAGATCAGCCGGCGCTTCTACGGCGGCCGGGGCGAATCGGCGCGCGGCATCTTCGACAGCGCGTCCCCGCTCGCGAACGTCAACCTGGCCGCGCCGGAGAATCGGCCCGAGGAGGCCCGCGCGCTGTTCGCGCAGGTCACCAACAACGGGAAGAAACCGTTCGTCTTCCGCTATCTGGTGCCGGACAGCGCCAAGATGCGCGCCACCGCCGAGTACATCCGGCAGACCCTGGAGGGTTTCCCGGGCGTGACCGTGATCGTCGAGGTCACCGACATGGCCTCGCTGGTGACCCGATTGGCGGGCAACGACTTCGACGCCACCGTCTGTCAGCTGTGGGCCGACGACGTCGAGCCTACGATCTACCAATTCCTGTACAGCAAGGCCGGTTTGAGCAACATCACCGGCTACGCGAACGACATCGTGGACACCGCCCTGGAGGACGGTCGGCGCTCCACCGACGCCGGTTCGCGGCGTGATGCCTACACCCGGCTGCAGAACCAGGTCAACCGCGATCTGCCGTTCTGGGTCTACTCGTCGGCGGTGATCGGCGCCGTGCACCGGTCCGACCTGGTCGGGATCCAGCTCTACAACGACGGCCTGATCCACTTCGACGCCATCGGGCGGCGCTGATGAGCGGCTGACCCCCACAGACCCGGCCGGGTGGCCGGCCCGGCGCAGCGATCTCGGCGCCGGACCGGCCCCCGGCCGTGCACCACCGCACCATCACACCCGATCCGAACGGGGACCGGGTGTGCCTTGTGACAACGGAGGAGTCACATGAGCAAGCACCTCGGCAACAACGCACGAAAGCGCGCGGCGGCCGTCGCCGGCGTATCGGCTCTGGCCCTGATCCTCGCCGCGTGTGGCGGCGGGGACGACGGCGCCGGCGGCAAGGCCGATCCGAACGCGTCGGCGGGCGCCAAGAAGGGCGGCAACCTGACCCTTCTGACCGTGTCCGACGCCCGCAGCATGACGCCGTTCAACGCGTCCTATGCGGCGGTCACCGACCTCAACCGCATGCTCGCCGTCTACGACGCGCTGTTCTACGTGGACAACACGCAGAACAAGGTCCTGCCGCAGATCGGCGAGAGCCTCAAGAGCGACGACGGCGGCAAGGTCTGGACCCTCAAGGTCAAGCCGAACGTCAAGTTCAGCGACGGCACCCCGCTGGACGCCGCGGCGGTCAAGTTCAACTGGGAGATGCACGCCAAGCCGGAGGTGCTCAGCCAGCACCGCCCGGCCGCGAGCGGCCTGGGGCTGGAGGTGGTCGACCCGCTGACGCTGAAGATCACCCTGCCGATGCTGAACGCGAACTTCGACCGCACGGTGGCCTCGGAGTTGTCCTACATCGAGTCGCCCAAGCAGTACGCGATCGACCCGAAGGGCGAAAAGCCGGTCGGCGCGGGCCCGTTCGTGCTCAAGACCTGGACCCGGGACAGCCAGATGGTGTTCGAGAAGAACCCGAACTACTGGCAGGGCGCGGACAAGCCGTACCTGGACACGCTGACCATCAAGGTGGTCAACGACGTCAAGCAGCAGGTCGACACGATCAAGGCCGGCGGCGCCGACATCACCTTCACGATCGACCCGCAGAAGACCAAGGCCGCGCAGGAAGCGGGCCTGGGCGTCACGCCGTTCACCCTCGACGGCGGCCAGATGATCGTCTTCAACACCTCGACGGCGCCGTTCGACGACCCGCGCGCCCGGCGTGCGGTGGCGCTCGCGCTCGACCCGGCCGACCTGAACCAGAAGATGTACGCGGGCACGGCGACCCCGGCCAAGAGCATCTTCCACAGCGGCAAGACCTTCACCGACCCCACCGCCGCGCAGCCGAGCCCCAACAAGGTCGAGGCGCAGAAGCTCTTCGACGAGCTGGCGGCCGAGGGCAAGCCGGTCAAGTTCAACTACCTGGTCCCGGAGAACCCGACCTCCAACGCGACCTCCGAGTACACCATGACCGCGCTCAACGCGTTCAAGAACGTCGAGGTCAAGCTCGACAAGGCCGAGGTCGCCAGCTACTACCTGCGGCTGACGGTGCAGAAGAACTTCACCGCGGCGCTGTACCAGATCTGGTCCAGCGACCCGGAACCGGTGCTGTTCAACAGCCTGTTCTCGCAGACCCCGTTGAACTTCACCGGCTACAAGAGCCCGGAGGCGGACGCGGCGCTGATCAAGGGTCGCTCCACCACCGACGAGGCGGCGCGCAAGGCCGCGTACGCGGACCTGCAGAAGGTGCTCGTCAAGGATCTGCCGATGCTCGCCTACCAGGAGGCGGTCACCAACATCATCTCCGGCCCGCGGGCCGTGGGTGTCGTCGGCGTCCAGGACGGCGGCATGCTGATGGACCGGGTCGGCCTGAAGTAGTCCGACCCCGGGCCCGGATCATCCCCGGCTGATCCGACGCACCGTCACCATCCGTGTTCGGGAGGCTCGTTCGCCAGGTGCGGACGAGCTTCCCGGCCGGTCCGCGGCAACCGGGGGCAGGTTTTCCGACACGATTCGACAACCGTCTGTAACGATGTAACAGATCGGCTTACAGGTCGTGCAAGTTGCGCCCGGTGGTCCTACGGTGTGCCGCACGCAGTACCGATTCGGCTGTTCCCGCTCCACGCTCATGGCTCCCGGCACCACTTGTGTTGTTCCCCGGCGGAGGTGGCAAGAACGTTGTCTGCACGACGCACGACCGCACGTCGCACGACTCTCGTTACGATGATGGTGGTTCTCGGCATCACGGCCACCGCGTGTGGCGGTTCGGACGACTCCGGATCCACGGGCGGCAAACAGTCGACCGTCCAGGGCGAGGCCAAGTCCGGCGGCAGCATGACCATGCTGGCCGTACAGGACTCCGCCTCGCTCGACCCGTTCAAGTCCGCGTCCGTCGCGGTGGCCGACGAGCCGCGGCTGGCGGCCCTGTACGACCCGCTGTTCTACATCGACGCCGCGGACAACTCGGTCAAGGCGCACCTGGGTGAGAGCCTGACCACCGCGGACAACGGCAAGACCTGGCAGCTCAAGGTCCGGCCGGGGGTCAAGTTCTCCGACGGCACGCCGCTCGACGCGGCCGCGGTCAAGTTCAACTGGGACATGCACGCCAAGGCGGAGACCCAGTCCCAGCACCGCCAGATAGCCGCGGGACTGACCAGCAAGGTGATCGACCCGACCACGCTGGAGGTCACCCCGCTGGGCATGCCGAACGCCCAGCTGGACCGGGCCATCGCCATCGACCTGACCTACATCGCCTCGCCCGCCTCGCTGGCCAAGGGGCCGGACGAGTACCGCAACAAGCCGGTGGGCGCGGGACCGTTCAAGCTGGAGAGCTGGACCCGCGGCAGCCAGCAGGTCTACGTCAAGAACGAGAACTACTGGCAGAAGGACAAGGGCCTGCCCAAGCTGGACAAGCTGACGATCAAGAACGTGCCGGACATCAAGCAGCAGTACAACACCATCAACGGCGGTGGCGCGGACGTCTTCATCAGCTCCGACAACGCCACCATCGCGCAGGCGGAGAAGGAGATCGGCGTCGTCCAGCGCTCGGTCGACGGCGGCCAGATGATCCAGTTCAACATGACCAAGCCGCCGTTCGACGACCTGCGGGCGCGGCAGGCGATCACTCTCGCCCTCGACCCGGCCGGGATCCCCAAGACGCTGTCCAACGGCTACGTGCCCGCGAAGGGCTACTTCGCCCAGAAGTCGCCGTTCTTCGACCCGGCGAACGTGCAGGCGAACCCCGACAAGGCCAAGGCCAAGCAGCTCTTCGACGAGCTGGAGCGCGAGGGCAAGAAGGTCGAGTTCAGCTACCTGCTGCCACAGAACCCGTCCTCGGTCAAGGTCGCCGAGTGGATGCAGACCCAGCTGGCCGAGTACAAGAACGTCTCGATGAAGCTGGAGTCGCTGGAGATCGGCGCGTACATCGAGAAGTACGCGCTGCGCAAGGACTTCCAGGCGATGCTCTTCCAGCAGTGGCTGGTCGACCCGGAACCGTTGACCTTCAACAACTGGTTCTCCAAGAGCCCGACCAACTTCATCGGCTGGAACAACCCGGCGGTGGACGGCGCGCTGGTGGCCGGCCGTAGCTCGACCGACCCTGCGGCCCGCAAGAAGGCCTATTCGGACCTGCAAAAGGCGATGGTCGCCGATCTGCCGGTGTGGACGTACGCGGAGTCCTCGATCGGCGTCCTGTTCAACAAGAAGGTCACCGGTGTCGTGCAGTACAACACCGGCGTCTTCTTCATGGACCGGATCGGCATGAAGTAGCCCGCCCCCGAAGCCGTTCGGCCCCCGTCCGCCACGCGCGGGCGGGGGCCGACGCGCGTCACGCGGTCGGGAACGGCGCCTCGGGCAACTCCCGGGCCACCCGGGCGGCCAGTTCGCACACCGCCGGATCCGCCGGGAAGCGCCCGGCCAGCGCCTCCACGGTGCGCCGCAGTCGTACGATCAGCCGCTCCGAGCGCACCCGGAAGGCGATCTCCAGGGCCGCCGTGGCCTGCTCGACCGCACCCGCCGGGTCGTGCTCGATCAGGAACACCGTGGCCAGCCCCACATGCGCGAGGGCGAGGCTGCGCACGAACTCGCCGGTGCCCAGCAACAGCCGTACGGTCTCGCTCAGCCGCTCCTTCGCCGGGGCCACGAACGCCGGTCGGGTGTAGGCGAGATCGCGATAGGCGTGGCCGCTCTCGCAGAGCAGTTCGGCCCGGTTGAAATAGCGGATCCAATCCGGCTCGGTGTGCGGCCGACTGTCCGCCAGCGCCTGTTCGGCCAGTCCCAGTGCGCGCCGACATCGATCCGTGTCGCCCAGCGCGGCATACGCGCGCCCCTCCAGCGTGTACAACATCGCCTGCAACCCGGCGCCACCGGTGTCCCGGCTGCCGTACTGGGCCAGGTGGATCAACTCCAGCGCGTCCTCGGCCAATTCGTAGTGGATCATCTGCCGGGACATCACCCCGAGCACGTTCGCCCCGAACGGCGCGTCGTCGCACTCCTTCGCCGCGTGCAGGGCGAGCACCATGTACTTCTGCGCGCCCGGTTGCAGGCCGGTGTCGTAGGACATCCACCCGGCGAGCAGCGCGAGTTCGGCGGTCAGCCCGAGCAGCCGAGCGCGCACGGCGGGTGGGTGCTCGTCGCGCAACAGATCGGTGAGCGCGTTGAGTTGGCCGATCACCGCCTTGCGCCGCAGCCCGCCGCCGCCCTGCATGTCCCAGCGCCGGAACAGCCGGACCGACTCGTGCAGATGCTCGGTCGCGGACGCCGGCAACCGCGGCCGTCGCCCGCCGCGCCCCACACCGGCACCGGCACCCACACCGGCACCGGGCACGATCGGCGCGGGCAGCGGAGCCGGCGCCGCGGGCAGCGGCGCGGACCAGCGCTGGAGCGGCTCGACCAGATCGCGGCCCGCCGCCAGACGCAACGACGGACCGACGAACTCCTGCCGACCGAGCAGCAGATCGCCCCGGGTGTACTCGCCGAGGATCTCGACCACCGTCTCGAACGTCCAGGGCAGGTCCACGCCGAAGTCGCCATGCGGCTCGTCCGGCTCGCGCAGGCCCAGTTCGTCGATGCTGACCACACGACCGAACCGTCGGGTGAACAACTCGGCCAGGATCTGCGGTATCGGTTCGCGCGGCTGCTCACCGTCCAGCCAGCGGCGTACCCGGGAGGTGTCGGTGCTCACGTGCGGGGCCGACATCGCCCGCGCGTGCCGGTTCACCTGACGGGCCAACTCGCCCTTCGACCATCCGCTGCGGGCGAACCACGCGGAGAGCCGGTCGTTGGGCTGCCGCCCGCCGTCCGGTTCGTGCTCGTCCGCGGACCCGCCGTCCCGCGCTCGCGTCGTCGCCACCGCATCGCCCCCATGCCCTCAGCGGTCCGGCCGGTCAGGCGTCGGGCCCCGATGGGAACCGTACGCGCAGGCCCGTTTGCCGAACGTATTCCGACTCGCCCGCAGGCGTCGGTCGATGCGCCAAACGCCAGGCTTCGCCACCCCACGCGCCCGGGACGCGCCAGGGGGGAGACCGCGTTTGACTGATCGGCGACACAGGCCGACGACGGCTGCCGGTCCCGTTCATATCGTGCGAACCCCGCGGCCGTCGAGATGACTCGTTGCGGTCAGAGCGTAACCAAAAGTAATGAGTGCCGTTGGGGAGGACATGGACATCATGCTCGGATCGCGCCGGCGTACGCGGGCCGCACTGTGGCAGGCGGTGGCCGAGTTCGCGGAGGAACGCGGCTGGCCGGTGGCCCAGGGTGCGCACCTGGTACGCGACGGACGCGGCACCCACTGCTCGTGCGGCCGCGTCACGTGTGCCGCGCCGGGCATGCATCCGGCGGACCCGCGCTGGGCGGAGCGGGCCACCGCATCACCGGCCGCGGTGCGCTACCTGTGGTCGCAGTGGCCGGACAGCACCGTCGTGGTGCCCACCGGTCGGGTCTTCGACGCGATCAGCGTGCCGCGCCGGGAGGGCACCCGGGCCCTGGTGCGCCTGGAGCGGATGGGCACCCCGCTGGGCCCGGTCCTGGCCACGCCGACCGGGCGGGTCGCGTTCCTGGTGGCCCCGGGCGCGGCGGCCGAACTGCCCCATCTGCTGTACCAGATGGGCTGGGACGACGCCGTCCTGGACCTGCGCTGCCACGGCGAGGGCGACTACGTGTTCGCGCCGCCGTCGCCGATGGGCATGCTCGGCCCGGTGGAGTGGATCCGCCCGCCCGAGAGCGGCGACCCCGCGCTCCCGGAGGCCCGCCTGCTCCTGGGCACCCTGGCCTACGCGTGCCACCGCAAGGACGCCTCCTCGACCGGCCGAGGTCTGTGGCTGGCCTCCTGAGCGGGCCGCGCCGAGCGCGGAAAAAACGCCGGACGGGCCGTGTCGACCCGTCCGGCGTTCGTGATCGGCCCGTCAGTCCCCGATCAGCGCGTCCACGAACGCGGACGGCTCGAACGGCGCCAGGTCGTCCGGACCCTCGCCGAGGCCGATCAGCTTGACCGGCACGCCCAGCTCGCGCTGCACCGAGACCACGATGCCGCCCTTGGCGGTGCCGTCGAGCTTGGTCAGCACGATGCCGGTGATGTCCACCACCTCGGCGAACACCCGGGCCTGGACCAGGCCGTTCTGACCGGTGGTGGCGTCGAGCACGAGCAGCACCTCGTCCACCGGACCGTGCTTCTCCACCACCCGCTTGACCTTGCCCAGCTCGTCCATCAGGCCGGTCTTGGTGTGCAGTCGGCCGGCGGTGTCCACGAGCACCGTGTCCACGCCCTCGGCGATGCCCTCCTTGACCGCGTCGAACGCGACGCTGGCCGGATCGCCCGCCTCGGGGCCGCGCACCGTACGAGCACCGACCCGCTCGCCCCACGTCTGCAACTGATCGGCGGCGGCGGCGCGGAAGGTGTCCGCGGCGCCCAGCACGACACTGCGGCCGTCGGCGACCAGCACTCGCGCGAGCTTGCCGGTCGTGGTGGTCTTGCCGGTGCCGTTGACGCCGACCACCAGCACCACGGCCGGCCGGTCGCCGCCCTCGCCGCCGGTGTGCCGGGCGGTCTTGAGCGTGCGGTCCAGGTCGGGACCGAGCAGGGTGAGCAGTTCTTCGTGCAGCAGTGAGCGCAATTCGGCGGGAGTACGGGTGCCCAGCACCTTGACCCGGGTCCGGAGGCGGTCGACCAGCTCCTGCGTGGGCGCGACACCGACGTCGGCGGTCAGCAGGGTGTCCTCGATCTCCTCCCAGGTGTCCTCGTCCAGGTGCTCGCGCGCGAGCAGCGCCAACAGGCCCTTGCCGAACGTGGTCTGCGAGCGGGCCAGCCGGGCGCGCAGCCGAACCAGCCGCCCGGCCGTGGGCTCCGGAACCTCCAGCGGGACGACTTCCGGCTCGGTCGGCACGACGACCGACGTTTCCGGCAGATCGACCGTGTCGATGGTGCGCCGGGGCGCTTCGACGGGCGGGGCGGCCTCGTCGCCGACACCCGGCTCGACCGGTGTGCGCGGGGGCGCCGGCGGCACGCCCTTGCGGCGCGAGCCGACCACGAACCAGCCGGCGGCGACGAGGGCGACGAGGGCAATGACGACGATCAGGATCACAGTCTCCATAGGACCTCCAGTCTCCCAGACGGTCCGGCGCCGAACCGCGACCGGCCGCTCCCGGCGGGTCCGTGCCCGACCGCCCGTCCGTGACCCGGAGACCGTTGAATCCTGACACTGCGTCAGATAGCTTGCCCATGCCAAGCACCGTCCGGCAGATGACACGTGTCCGAGACGGCTTCGGCTCGACCCGGAAGGTGTTCACGCTCCATGGCTGTCACGAATCTGCGGTTCAACCAGGTCCTCCCCGGTCTCGACCGGCAGGAGATGTCCGCGCGCTACCGGGCCACCGTCGAGATGGCGGCCTTCGCGGACAAGAACGGGTTCGACATGATCAGCCTGGAGGAGCACCACGGCGCGGACAACGCGTGGAGCCCCTCCCCGCTGAGCACCGCAGGCGCGATCTTCGGCGCCACGGAGCGGATAGGCGTGATCGTCTGCGCACTGCTCGCCCCGCTGTACGACCCGATCCGGCTCGCCGAGGACATCGCCGTCCTGGACAACATCAGCGGCGGCCGACTCTCGCTCGTCGCGGGCCTGGGCTACCGGCCCGAGGAGTACGCGGCGCTCGGCAAGGACTGGAAGCGGCGCGGGAAGATCCAGGACGAGGTGCTGGAGACGCTGCTCAAGGCGTGGACCGGCGAGCCGTTCGAGTACCGCGGCGCCACCGTCCGGGTCACCCCCAAGCCGTTCACCGACCCGCACCCGATGGTCATGGTCGGCGGCACCGCCAAGGCGTCCGTACGCCGCGCGGTCCGGCTGCGGCTGCCGTTCTACGCCGCGGCGCCGATCCCGGAGCTGGAGCAGTACTACTACGAGCTCGCGGCCGAGGAAGGCTTCGAGGGCGGCTTCGCGATCCTGCCGCCGGTCAAGACCCGGATGATCTTCTGCACCGAGGACCCGGACAAGGCGTGGGCCGAGTACGGCGAGTACTTCCTGCACGAGGCCACCACGTACGCCGGCTGGCAGACCCCCGACATAGCCTCCGTGGTCGAGTCCTCGGCCACCACGGTCGCCGCGCTGCGCGAGGAGGGCATCTACTGCTGCCTCACCCCCGACGAGTGCGTCGAGATCGGCCGGTCCGGCGGCCTGACCGACGCGCTGATCCTGCACCCGCTGGTCGGCGGCCTGCCGATCGACGCGGGCTGGGCGAGCCTGCAGCTGTTCAACGACAAGGTCATGCCGCGCAACGTGCCGGCCGAGTGATCCCACAGGCCCGGTGAACCCGCAGGCCCGGTGACCCGGCCGACCCGCGACCGACGGCGGTCACACCCTCGACTCGACCGGGGTGTGGCCGCCGCTCGGCTTCACCCGCCCGCGGAGACCCCGCTCATCGGCTCCGCGTGCTCGGACGCCGGCCGCCGGTCCTCCTGACGCAGTCGCTGACTGATCACCGTGGTGACCCCGTCGCCGCGCATCGAGACGCCGTACAGCGCGTCGGCCACCTCCATCGTGCGCTTCTGGTGGGTGATCACGATCAGCTGCGAACTTTCCCGCAGCTCCGCGAAGATCCCGATCAGCCGCTGCAGGTTCATGTCGTCCAGCGCCGCCTCGACCTCGTCCATCACGTAGAACGGACTGGGCCGGGCCTTGAAGATGGCCACCAGCAGGGCCACCGCGGTCAGCGAGCGCTCGCCGCCGGAGAGCAGCGACAACCGCTTGACCTTCTTGCCCGGCGGCCGGGCCTCCACCTCGATGCCGGTGGTCAGCATGTCGTCCGGGTCGGTCAGGATCAGCCGACCCTCGCCGCCCGGGAACAACCGCGCGAACACGCCCACGAACTCGCGCGCGGTGTCGTGGTACGCCGCCGTGAAGACCTGCTCGACCCGCTCGTCCACCTCCTTGACCACGGTCATCAGGTCCCGGCGGGTGTTCTTCAGGTCCTCCAACTGCTCGGTGAGGAAGTTGTGTCGCTCCTCCAGCGCGGCGAACTCCTCCAACGCGAGCGGGTTCACCTTGCCCAGTTGCACATGCGCCTTCTCCGCCGCGCGCAGCCGCTTCTCCTGCTCGGCCCGGACGTACGGGCGCAGCTGCGCCTCGGGCGAGTCCGGGTCGCGCTCCTCGCCCTCGGCCGGCGGCGACGGCGGCACCGGCTGGTCCGGGCCGTACTCGGCCAGCAGACCCTCGGCCTCGATCCCGTGCTCCTCCAGGGACTTGGCCTCCAACTGCTCGACCCGCAGCCGCTTCTCCGCGCGCAACATCTCGTCCCGGTGCACCGAGTCGGTCAACTTCTCCAACTCGGCCGCGAAGCTGCGGGACCGGCCGCGCTCGCGGGCCAGCTCCGCCTCGTGCGCGGCCCGGGCGCCCTCCGCCGCGTCGCGCTCGGCCCCGGCCCGGGCCAACGACGCCTCGACATGCCGCAGCAGCACCTCGGTGCCCGCGACCACCGCGCCCGCGATCCGCGCCTCCACCGCCAGCCGCTCCCGGCGCCGGGCCGCGCTCGCCCGCGCCTCGCGCTCGGCCCGCGCGCCCCGGTCGAGCGCGTCGGCCCGGCCGGCCAGCGACCGCACCCGCTCCTCGTGCGTGCGCACCGCGAGGCGGGCCTCCATCTCGGCCTGCCGCGCGGCGCTCGCGGCGCCCGCGAGCCGGTCCCGCTCGGCGGTGTCCGGTTCCTCGTCGCCCTCGGCCGCGTTGTACTCCTGCGCCGCCTCCAGCCGTGCCGCGAGCTCCTCGACCTTGAGCTCCTCCTGCGCGCGCGCCGCCTCGGCCTCGGCCACCGCACCCGCCAACCGCTCGGCCTCGCCCGCCGCCGCCCGGGCCTGCCCGCCGAGCCGGCCCAACTGCTGCGCCGCCGCGGCGGCCTTGCGCTCCGCCTCGCGGCGCTGCGCGGTGATCCGCTCGACCTCGGCCGCCGCCTCCCGGCGGGTCGCCACCGCACCGGCCAGCGCCGCGGCCAGCCCGGCACACCGCTCGGTCAACACCGCCGCCCGCTCGGCCGCCTCGTCCACCGCCGCCTGCACCTCCAGCAGGCTCGGCGCGCTCGCCGACCCGCCGTGCGCGAAGCCCGCGCCGACCAGGTCGCCCTCCCGGGTGACCGCGCGCACCCCGGGCAGCGCCCGGACCAGCTCGGCGGCGGCGGTCAGATCCTCGACCACCGCGACCCGGTCGAGCAGCGGGTGGACCGCGCCGCGCAACTCCTCCGGTACGGACACCAGGCGCGTCGCGTAGACCACCCCCGCCGGCAGCTCCGGCCACTCCGCCGGCCCACCGCCCGTCGCCCCTTGCGCCGCGCCCCCGCCCAGCAGCAGCGCGGCCCGGCCCGCGTCGTCCTTGCGCAGCAGCCGCAACGCGTCCACGGCCGGCTGCACACCCGTGACCGCGACCGCGTCCGAGGCCGCGCCCAGGGCCGCCGCGATCGCCTGTTCGGCGCCGTGCTCGACGGTGATCAGCGCGGCCACCGTACCCAGCACGCCGGACAACCGGTCCCCCGCGGCGAGCAGCGCGCCGGTACCGTCCTTGCGCCTGAGCGCCGGCTCCAGCGCCTCCTTGCGCGCGACGACCGCCGACCGCTCCCGCTCGGCCTCCTTCTCCGCGTCGCGGGTGAGCACGAGCGCCTCCTCGGCCTCGGCCAGCACCTCGCGGGCCGCGGCCAACCGGGCCTCGATCGCGGCGAGTCCCCCGCCGCCGTCGTCCTGCGGGGCGCCCTCGACGCCGAGCCGGAGCTGCTCGTACTCCTCCTGCGCCGCGACCGCACGCTCGCGTGCCTCGTCCCGGGCGCCCACCAACCGACCGATCTCGGCCTCCGCCGCGGCCACCCGACTGCGCGCGGCGCCGACCCGGCCGACCAGCCGGGCCAGACCCTCGCGACGGTCCGCCAGCGCCCGGGCGACCTCCTTGAGCCGGCGCTCCTCCTCGACCAGGGCGCGTTCCAGCTCGCCGCGCCGCTCCACCGTCTCGGCCAGCTCGACCTGCGCCGATTCCAGCGCGGCGGCCAGCTCCGCCTCCTGCTCGCGGATCCGCTCGGCCTCGCGCTCCATCTCCTGCGGGTCGCGCCCGCGCCGCTCCTCGGCGGGCGCCGACGTCGCATGGCGGACCCGCTGCCGGGCCAGCCCGGCCGTTCCGCGCACCCGTTCGGCCTGCGCGGACAGCGCGTACCAGGTCTCCTGCGCCCGGGCCAGCCGCGGCGCCATCGCCCGCACCTCGGTCTCCAGTCGTGCCTCGCGCGCCTGCACCAGTGCGAGTTCGCGCTCCACGGCGGTGCGCCGCTCGCGCAGCGCGGCCTCGTCCGCGACCTCCTCGGCCAGCGCGTTCTTGAGCCGTACCAGGTCGTCGGCGAGCAACCGCAGCCGCGCGTCCCGCAGGTCGGCCTGGATCGCCGCGGCCCGGCGGGCCACCTGGGCCTGGCGCCCGAGCGGCTTGAGCTGCCTGCGCAGTTCGTTGGTCAGGTCCTGCACCCGGGTCAGGTTGGCCTGCATCGCGTCCAGCTTGCGCAGCGCCTTCTCCTTGCGCTTGCGGTGCTTGAGGACCCCCGCCGCCTCCTCGATGAACGCCCGCCGGCCGGCGGGGTCGGCCTGAAGCACCGAGTCGAGCCGCCCCTGACCGACGATCACGTGCATCTCCCGGCCGATGCCGGAGTCGGAGAGCAGCTCCTGGATGTCCAGCAGCCGACACGTGCTGCCGTTGATCTCGTACTCGGAGCCGCCGTTGCGGAACATCCGCCGGGTGATCGTGACTTCGGAGTAGTCGATGGGCAGCGCGCCGTCGGCGTTGTCGATGGTCAGGCTCACCTCGGCACGCCCGAGCGGCGGTCGGCCGGTGGTGCCGGCGAAGATGACGTCCTCCATCTTGCCGCCGCGCAGCGTCTTGGCGCCCTGCTCGCCCATCACCCACGACAGTGCGTCGACCACGTTCGACTTGCCGGAGCCGTTGGGCCCGACCACGCAGGTGATCCCCGGCTCGAAGCGCAGCGTCGTCGCCGACGCGAAGGACTTGAAGCCACGCAGGGTCAGACTCTTCAGGTGCACGCGACGAAAGAGTAGTCGGCACGACCCGGACGATTCGCCCGCTCGGTCCGTCCGAGGGCGTGTCGAGCGCCTCGGATGGGGGTATCAACCGCTGGAAGCGAGCGGGTGGGCGCGAGGGGGCACGGCGGGGACGGCAGCAGAGAAATCGAAGTACCGGGCGCGCGGATCACGGGGCGCGCCACAGGGGTCGCGCGGGGATCGGGACCCGCGATCGCACCCATGAGCGCGAGGCAGGGCCGCGCGGAGGCAGGGCCCCGCGAGAGTCACGGCACCGCGAGTCACGGACGAGAACCACGCAGAGACACCAAGCAGAGACACGTTGTAGGTAACGGCCCGCTAACGCTCACGGCATGTCAAGGCGTGCCCGGGCCGGCTCCGGAAACGACAAAGGGACGCCTGAAGGCGTCCCTGATTATCGCTTGCGCGAACCTACGCTCGCGAAAGCGCCGGTTCCGTCGCGGAGACGTCGAAGCCGGCAAGCAGCTCGTCCGAAGCGGCGGCGTTGAGCGCGTCGTTACGCTCCTGGGCACGGACAAGTTCCGTTTCCAGGTCACGAACACGCTGCTGGAGCCGTCGATTCTCGGCGAGCAGTCGGGGATCGGGGCCACCGACGTAACCGAGAAGCGCCTTCGCCATGAGAGGGTCCTCCACGCTGAAAATGAATGACCACGCAAGTTCGCGGGTCTAAATGTGGCACCCGGCCGCAAGGCTCCTGATAGGGTGCGCGGGCTTCCAGCGTCGCACCAAAAACGCAGGAGGTCAATATCATAACGGCACGATAACGAGACCTTCACCCGATCAAACGCGGTTCGACCGCGGACTGGGGTGACGGCTGTCGTGCTGGGTGTACGAGATCATCTTTCGACCTCCCCAGTCAAGAAGATTCCGGTTGTCCGCCAACTCCGGACGGCCGTGCCCTAGAGTCACTCCGGCACCACCACCCGTTCGGGTGAATTGATATCCCCTGCCGGAAGGTGACTCAACCCTCCATGGCTCGGCACAGTCGTACCTCGGCCTCGGCCCCCGCCCGCCCGCATCGACGACGCGCGAAGTCGCGTCGCCGGCGCGTCGCCCCCCTGCTCGCCCTGCTGGCCCTGCTCGCGGTGGGCGGCACCGTGGCCGGCATGGTCGTCTCGGACCGGGCGGGCGAGTCCTCCGCCAACCGCGTCGCGGGCGCCGACGGGCCGCTGCCCGGGCATGCCCTCGACGGCTCCGCCCCGCCCGGCGCCGTCGGGGCCGACCGGACCGGCGACGAGGCGTCCCGCAGCCTGCTCCCGGGCGCGTCGACCACCGGCCGAACCGCGCTGCCCGCGACGAGCCCCGGGCCCACGGCGAGCACCACGACCGGCGCGCCGACCACGAGCGCGGCCACGACCCCGAGCGCGAGCGCGACGCCGAGCAAGCCCGCAGGCACCCCGACCACGAGTGCGGCGAACCCGCCGAGCGGCCCCGAGGACAAGGTGCTCGCGGTGGTCAATCAGGAGCGCGCGACCGCGGGCTGCGGCCCGGTCAAGAGCGATGCCAAACTGGTCGCGCTGGCCCGCGCGCACAGCGCGGACATGGCCGACCGCGACTACTTCGACCACAACACGCCCGAGGGCCTGACCCCGTGGGACCGCGCCGAGAAGGCCGGCGTGAGCTACCTGGGCGCGGAGAACATAGCGCGCGGCCAGAAGACCGCCGACGCGGTGATGCGGGCCTGGATGAACAGCCCCGGCCACCGCCGCAACATCCTCGACTGCGGCCTGACCAAGCTCGGCGTCGGCATCCGGGAGGGCGCCAACGGCCCTTGGTGGACCCAGGAGTTCGGCCGCTGATCGGGCGGATCGGCCGGGCCGGGCCGGCGCACCCGGTGGCGCATCCCCGCGGGATCCGCGGCCCGGCCCGCAAACCGCCCGCTCAGCGCGGCCCCACCCCGAGCCGATCCGCCAGCAGACCGAACACGTACAGCCCCGATTCGCCCTGGTTGCGGGCGAGCACGAGGTCGACCGCCTCCGCCGCCGCCGCGCGACCCGCCGCCCGCGCCCAGCGCACCGCCGCGTCGACCACCTTCGGTCGGGCCCGGTCCAGCACCTCGCCCACCTCGTCGCGCAGTTGGGCGTAGCGCTCCGGCCGACGCAACTCGCCGCCCCCGTCGAAGACGTCCGCACCGGCGCGGGCGGCCTCCAGTTCGAGCCGGCCCATCGCCAGGTGCGCCGCCGCCTCGCCCGGATTCAGCCACGCCTCCCAGGCGCCCGCCGCGCTCACTCCCTGGACGTGCGCCACGTGCGTCTCGAAGACCCAGCACACCAACACCGGCGAGTCCGCCTTCGCCGCCAGTGCCTCCAGCCACGGCCGCTCGAACGCGTACGGATCGTCCTCGTGCCGCACGTGCGTCGCGGTCCAACCGTCCGGCGACTCCCACATCGTCCGGGCCGGGTGCGCCGCCGTGTCCACGTGCGGCGCGAATTCGGACAACGGCCGCGCCTCGCGCACGACGACGATGTCCCCGTTGAATCCCATGACACGCGCTCCCTGGATTCCGGTGCCTACGCCCCGGCCGTCGCCTTGCGTGGCGCGCGCTGACAGGCCGGGCAGAAGTAACTGCTGCGGTTCATGAACGAGATCCGCCGGATCGGCGTGGCACACCGGTTGCACGGCTCGCCCTCGCGCCCGTAGGCGTCCAGGCCCCGGGAGAAGTAGCCGCTCTCCCCGTTCACGTTGACGTACAGGCTGTCGAAGGAGGTGCCGCCCGCCGCCAGTGCGTCGGTCATCACGTCCCGCGCGGACGCGAGCAGCAGCGTGGTCTGGGCGAGCGTGAGCTTTCCGGTCTGCCGGGCACCGTGCAGCCGGGCCCGCCACAGCGCCTCGTCGGCGTAGATGTTGCCGATCCCGCTGACCAGGGTCTGGTCCAGGAGCGCACGCTTGATCTCGGTGTTGCGCCGGCGCAGCGCCGCGTGGAAGAGCGCGTCGTCGAACAGCGGATCCAACGGGTCGCGCGCGATGTGCGCGATCGAGGGCGGCAGTTCGGCACCGCCGCGCTCGACCGCGAGCCCGCCGAACGTGCGCTGGTCGACGAAGCGCAACTCGAGCCCGCCGTCGGTGAAGGTGAACCGCACGTGCAGGTGCTTCTCCCGGGGCGCCTCGGGCGGTTGCACCAGGAGTTGCCCACTCATGCCCAGGTGCGCGAGCAGCGCGTCCTCCGGAGCCTCCGCGCCCGGCGCCACCAACGGCAACCACAGATACTTCCCGCGTCGTCGGGCGGCGTGCACCCGGGCGCCGACGAGCGCGTCGGCGAAGTCCACGAG
Source organism: Embleya sp. NPDC050493 (assembly GCF_044458105.1). NCBI lineage: Bacteria > Bacillati > Actinomycetota > Actinomycetes > Kitasatosporales > Streptomycetaceae > Embleya > Embleya sp. NPDC050493. The sequence goes on along the minus strand of NZ_JBITHP010000005.1, from coordinate 281,532 downwards.
GCCCGCGAGATGGCGCCGCACGGCGCGTTCGTGGGTGACCTCGACGTGCGCGATGGTGCGACCCACCACCCACTTCTCCAGTCCGCGACGGACGACCTCGACCTCGGGCAGTTCGGGCACCTTGCACTCCCCCTGGGGACGGCACAACCGGAGACGACACGACGGGAGACACCACGACGGGCGACACTGCGACCGGCGGCGGGGCCGCCGTCGGGAATGCGAAAATGCCTGCCGGTAGGTGAGATCGTGCCGGGCGACCGCGAGGTCGGTGACCGGTTCGAACTTACCTATCGGCAGGCATTGGCTCGGAGACTACGCGGTGGCCGGCTGCGTGCCGGAACCGTCTCCGTACTTGGCGCGGATCGAGTGCCAAGCGCTTTCGGCGGCCTGCTGCTCCGCCTCCTTCTTGCTCCGCCCGACACCGGTGCCGTAATCGACACCCGCGACCCGGGCGAGCGCGGTGAAGGTCTTCTCGTGGTCGGGACCGGTCTCGGAGACCACGTACTCGGGGACTCCGATACCCGCCGCGGCGGTCTGCTCCTGGAGACTGGTCTTCCAGTCCAGGCCCGCGCCGAGATTCGCCGACTGCTCGATCAGCGGATCGAACAACCGGTGGATCAGCTCGGTCGCCGCGTCGAGGCCCTGGTCCAGGTACACCGCACCGAGGATGGCTTCGAGCGTGTCCGCGAGGATCGAGGACTTGTCTCGCCCACCCGTGCCCACTTCACCTCGGCCGAGCCGGATGAAGGCGCCCAGGTCCAGTCGCCGACTGACGCCCGCGAGGGCGCGCGAGTTGACGACGGCGGCCCGCAGTTTCGCGAGCTGGCCCTCGGGCAGGTCGGGGTGCCTGCGGTACAGCGTGTCGGTGACGACGAGACCGAGCACCGAGTCGCCCAGGAACTCCAGGCGCTCGTTGGTCGGGAGCCCGCCGTGCTCGTACGCGTACGAGCGATGGGTGAGGGCGCGTTCCAGAAGGGCGGCATCGAGCGACCAGCCCAGCCGCCCTTCCAGATCCGCGTATTGCGCGAGTGATTCCGTCACCGGAACGACCACCGGCCTGATCAGACGTCGAGGACCTGGCGGCGGTTGTAGGTGCCGCAGCTCGGGCACGCGATGTGCGACAGCTTCGGCTCACGGCAGCGCTCGCAGGTCACCAGGTTGGCGGCAGTGGCCTTCCACTGGCTCCGGCGGTGCCGGGTGTTGCTGCGCGACATCTTCCGCTTCGGAACAGCCACGGCTACTTCTCCTGGTTCTCGTCGGCGCTGGACGCGCCGTCAACGTCGGCTTCGGCGGAAGGTCCGTCGAAGATGTTGGTCAACTTCGCCCACCGGGGGTCGGCGAGCTCGTGACTGTGGTCGGGGTCCTCCGCGAGCAGTGCTCCGCATTCGGAACACAGGCCCGGGCAGTCCTCCCGGCACAGCGGCGAGAGCGGCAGTGCGAGCACCGTCGCGTCCCGCAGCACCGGCTCCAGGTCGAACAGGTCGTCCGTGAGCCGGAAGGCGTCCTCGTCGGCTTCCGCGTCCGGGTAGACGTACAGCTCCTGGAAACGCACCGTGAGCTCACGCTCGAGCGGTTCCAGGCACCGGACGCACTCACCGGTCAGCGGCATCTGTGCGACGCCGGTGACCAGCACACCCTCCATGACCGCTTCCAGCCGGATACCCAGCTGGATGGGGGCACCTTCGGGCGCGCCGATCACATCTGCCACACCCATGTCCTTCGGGGCCGGCACGGAGCGGGACACCTTCAGCATGGATCCAGGCCGACGTCCCAGCTCGCGTGTGTCGACGACGAGTGGTTTGCGGTGATCCAAGCGGTCCAGGACGTCCTACCTCATGCAGTGCCACCCCCCGGGTCGCGGGGGGCTCGAATGGTCAGGGTGCCAACCCTCGGGGCACGCGAAAAGCACGCCTCGGGCAGGGTCGGTCCGTAAGAGTATCGCAGCCCGCGCGCCAGGCCCCAAACGGGGCCATTCGAGCGGGTCCGCGCGACGCCCGGCGAAGGGTGCCCGGCACGCGGCGCCCGACGAGCGGGCGGCGCGGCTGCCGGGCCCCGGCTCCGGCCGACGGTTACTGGCGGCCGCCGTCCTGCTGGAACTGCCGCACGTCGATCAGGCTCGTGTCGAAGAAGCTGGTCTCGTCCAGCGACTGCGCGTACTGGGCCTGCGGGTCGTAGGCGGGCTGCTGCCCCGTGCTGTTCGCCGGGTCGTGCTGCGCCGGATCGTGCTGCGCCGGGTACGCCTGCTGCTGCCCGTGCTGGTCGTACTGCGGCATGTCGTACTGGCCCTCGTAGCCGCCGGAGTAGCCGGTGTCCGGTCCGGCGCCCTGTGCGTAGGCGGGCTGCCCGTAGGCGTCCTGGCCGTAGCCGTGCTGACCGCCGTAGGGGCCGGCCTGCGCGGGCACGGTCGGCGCGGCGGGCGGCGCGGCCGGGTAGTCGGGTTGGGCGGGCGCGGCGAACGTCTCCTCGTGGCCGTCGAGCTGGGCCTGCAGGCTGCCCGGGCGGCCCTTGGCCTGGGCGTCGGCCAACTCCTGCGCCTGCATGTACTCGCCGAGCTCGTCGGAGGGACGGCGCCCGCGCATCTTGTCCCGACCCCGGCCGATCGCACCGAGCGTCTTGGTCAGCACGACCTCGAAGTTGGCCAGCTTCTGGTCGACGTAGTCGTCGGCCTCCTCGCGGATGCGCTGGGCCTCGCGGCGGGCCTCGGACAAAATCCGGTCGGCCTCGCCGTACGCCTCCCGCGCCACCTCGGTGTCGGCGACCAGCGAGCCGCGCTCCTCGCGCGCCTTGGCCAACACGCGCTCGGCCTCGCGGCGCCCCTCCTCGATCACCGACTCGCGGTCGCCGAGCACCCGGCGCGCGTGGTCGAACTCCGCCGGCAGCAGGTTCTTGAGTTCCTCGAGCCGGGCCACCACGTCCGCGCGGTTGACCACGCACGACGCCGACATCGGCATCGAGCGCGCGTTCTCGACCAGTGCGATCAGTTCATCGAGCTTGGGCTGCACGTCCACGGGCTTGCTCTCTCTCCTCAAACCGACGGTAGCCGTCGTGTTCGCCGGCATCGCGTGACGGACCGACTCGCCGCGGGCGGTCGGCCCGGCGACGAGGCACGTGCCGCGTCAGCCCTGCGCGAGCCGCTCGGTGAGCCGACGTAGCACCGTCTCCGGCACCAGGCCGGACACGTCGCCTCCGTACGTCGCGACCTCTTTGATGAGACTCGACGACAGAAAGCTGTAGAGGGGGTTCGTCGCGACGAACAACGTCTCCACCTCGGTAAGACCGTAGTTCATCTGCGCCATCTGCAACTCGTAGTCGAAGTCGGTGACCGCGCGCAGGCCCTTGATGATGGCCGGAATCCCGCGCTCCTTGCAGAAGTTGACCAGCAACCCCTCGAAGGCCTCGACCTTGACGTTCTTGTACTGCTCGACCACCTCGTGGAGCATCTCGATGCGCTCCTCGATGGTGAACAGACCCGAGCGCTTGGCGCGATTGAAGCCGATCGCCACGTAGACCTCGTCGTACAGGCTCGCGGCCCGTCCGATGATGTCCAGATGACCGTTGGTGACCGGGTCGAACGAACCGGGGCAGACGACTCGACGCAACGGAGGTTCCCCTCGAAATCGGGTGCCGACGGGTCCGGACCCGATGGTCCGCCCGCCTGGTCAGGCTTGCGCGGCGCGACCGTACCAGAGCGTTCCCTCGCCGTAGCGACGGGATCTGATCTCGACGAAATCCGCAGGCCACGCGAATGGCCCCCCACGCGTTGCACGTTCGACCACGATCAGCGCCCCGGGCGCCAGCCAGCCGTGCTCGGCCAGTGTGCCGAGCAGCGTGCCGACCTCACCGTCGGTGACCGCGTACGGCGGATCGAGGAAAACCACGTCGTACGGCTCGTCGGGGCAGGGCACCGCGGCGGTCTTCTCCGCGCGGGCCGGCCGCAGCTCCGCGCCGGGCAGGGCGACGAGGCGGATGTTGGTCCGAATCGTGTTCGCCGCACGCGGGTCGGACTCGACCAGCAGCACTCGCGCCGCGCCTCGGGACAGCGCTTCCAGGCCGACCGCGCCGGAACCCGCGAACAGGTCGAGCACCCGTGCGCCGTGCAGGTTGCCGCGCAGCGACTGGAGGGTGGAGAACAGTCCCTCACGGGCCCGGTCCGAGGTCGGCCGGGTGCCCTCGCCCGGCGGCGTGCTCAGCCGTCGGCCGCCCGCCGCCCCGGCGATCACCCGGGTCATGCGTGGGCTCGTGGACGGAGGGCGGGCCGGCGGTCGGCGCCACGGGCGGGCCGGGCATACGTGTCCTGCATGAGGTCAACGCTATCGACTGGTCCCGGCCGACGAAATCCGGGCCGAAACACGATGTGCGACCCGTCATACACACAGGGCCACCGGATCGTATGAGGGGTATGCACGGCGAGGGCGCCATCGCCGGGCACGGGCGACAACGATCGCCGTCGAGACATCGATCCCACACCCGATCCCGGGAGAGCCCGATGCAGCTCCGCACCTTCCTCGCCACCGTCGTCACGGGCGCCGCGCTGGCCGCGACCGGCACAACCCCTGCCGTCGCCGAGACGCCCGACACGCCGCCGACGACCGCGGCGAACTGCTACGTCGACAGCAACGGCACCCTGCACTGCGCCAACGGCGCGAGCCACCTGCGCTCCCAGCCGTACTTCCGGGCCCCGGTGGTCAGCCGACTGGACAGCACCTACAGCTACTTCAGCTGCTGGACCGAGGGCGACCCGCACTCGGGCGGCAACGACATCTGGTATTACACCGACGGCGACGACGGCGGGCACGGCTTCCTGCCCGCGCAGCGCGTGTTCACGCCGCAGGACCCGATGCCGGGCATGTACCACTGCTGACCGACCGCCGACCGACCCACGCGGCCGGCGGACGGAGATCGTCCCGTCCGCCGGCCGCGTGCCCGAGTGGGGTGCGCCCACCCGTCCGCTCAGAACGCGCAGTCCGGCACCTCGGCCTCGTTGCGGGTGCGGACGCCGGGCAGCCAGCCCTCGGCGCCGGTGCCCAGCACCACCACCCGATACCAGTGCTTGGAGGCGACGCCGGTCTCGTCGGTCACGCGCGGGCCGTCCGCGAGCAGGCAGACCAGGAGCAGTCGGTCGCCGTGCCAGACCCGGTCCGCCAGATCGGCCGTCCGCGACGACAACCGCGCTTCCTTGAAGACGCCGAGCGAGCATTCGAGCGTGCGCAGCCCGCGGCACGGTACCTCGGAGTTGTAGACCTCGCTCTGCACGCTGACCGCACGCGCGGCGGGCGGCCTGGGCGCCGGCTGCTCGGTCGGGTCGTGCCGGCCGACCAGGAAGGCACCCAGGCCGACCACGGCGACCACCAGCACCGCGGCCAGCGCCATCGCGAACGCGCCGCGCCACACCGGGCGCGGGGCCGGCCGGCGCATGACCCGCAGCGCCAGGCCGGGTGGTTCGACACAGGCGGCGTCCGCGGCGCGCAGCCGAGAGCGCAGCTCGTGGACCGCGTCGTCGGGGGCGTCGAGATCGGGGGGCGGCGGGTTCACCGGGTGACTCCTTCGTGTCGGTCCCGGCGGCGGAACCGGCCGGCGGGGCCGCCCAGGCCGGCCCGCAGCCGGGCCAGGGCGCGCTCGCGCGAGCGGGACACCGTGCCCCGGTGCACACCGAGGATCTCGGCGGCCTGATCGATCGTGTATCCGTCCAGGTCGACCAGGAGCACCGCGGCGGCCTGCTTGGCGGGCAGCGAGCCGAGCATGCGCACCGCCTCCCACTCGGCCTCGCGCCGGGCGATCGCATCGCCGGCGGCGGACTGGGCCCGCTCCCCCGGTTCGGGGGGTTCGGGCAGCAGGACCTGCCGGCTGCGGGCGCGCCACATGTCGCGGGTGACGCTGACCAGGGCCCGGAAGGCGTAGGCGTAGGGCTCGGGATGGCCGAGCAGGCGGTCGGGTCTGCGGGCCAGCTTGAGATACGTCTCGTGCACCGCGTCCTCGGCGCTGCCCTCGCCGGCGAGCAGCACGGCGCGTCGATACAGCCGAGGGAGCAACCCGCAGAAGAGCGCGTCGAAGCCCTCGTCCCCCGTACATGCGTCCATGGCCCATTGGTAGCCAACCGACGGGCTGTTCCGCGTGCTCCGAACGGGTGAGCCGTGGGGGCGCGCGGGAGCGGAGCGAGGGCGGTCAGCCCTTGTCGAGGTACTCCGCGCGCTCGTCGTCCAGGATGCTGGCCAGCGCGCTGCGCAGGTCGTGGTGCTCGACCAGGTCCGGGTCCTCCGCCACGATCGTGCTCGCCTCCTCGCGGGCCGCCACGATCAGTTCCTCGTCCCGGACCACCTCCAGCATGCGCAGCGACGAGCGCGAGCCGGACTGCGCGTCGCCGAGCACGTCGCCCTCGCGGCGTTGTTCGAGGTCGATCCGGGACAGCTCGAAGCCGTCCAGGGTCGCGGCCACCGCGTCCAGGCGTTCGCGCGCGGAGGTGCCGCCGGGCATCTCGCTGACCAGCAGGGTCAACCCCGGGGCGCTGCCCCGGCCGACCCGGCCGCGCAGCTGGTGCAGTTGCGAGACGCCGAACCGGTCGGCGTCCATGATCACCATGGCGGTCGCGTTGGGCACGTTGACGCCGACCTCGATCACCGTGGTCGCCACCAGCACGTCCAGTTCGCCGGCGGTGAAGCGGCGCATCACGTCGTCCTTGTCGTCCGGCGCCATCCGGCCGTGCAACACCGCGATCCGCAGGCCGGCCAGCGGACCGGCGGTCAGCGCCGCGGCGACGTCGAGCACGGCCAGCGGCGGGCGGCGCTCCTCGGCTCCGCCAGCGGCGTCCGCGCCGATGTCCTCGGGGTCGTCCAGGTACGCCTCGGCGGGCAGGTCCTCGTCCCGCGCGGCGGCCTTGGCCTTCGACTTGGCCTTCTTCTTGGCCTTCGGGTCGTCCTCCTCGTCGCCGATCCGCGGGCACACCACGTACGCCTGGTGGCCGTTCTCCACCTCCTCGCGCACCCGCTGCCAGGCGCGGTCGAGGAAGTGCGGCTTCTCCTTGGCCGGGACCACGTGCGTGGCGATCGGCGATCGGCCGGACGGGAGCTGGGCCAGGATCGAGGTCTCCAGGTCGCCGAACACGGTCATCGCCACCGTGCGCGGGATCGGCGTCGCGGTCATCACCAGCAGGTGCGGCGGGCGTTTGCCCTTGCCGCGCAGCGCGTCGCGCTGTTCGACGCCGAACCGGTGCTGCTCGTCGACCACGACCAGACCCAGGTCGTGGAACTCCACCTTGTCCTCGATCAGCGCGTGCGTGCCGATCGCGATCCCGGCCTCGCCGGTGACCAGGTCCAGCAGTGCGGCGCGGCGCGCGGGCACCCCCATCGAGCCGGTGAGCAGGGTCACCTTGGTGCCGATCTCCGACCCGCCGAGCATCCCGGCGCCCTCGGCCAGCGGCCCGAGCATCTCCACGATCGACCGATAGTGCTGCTGCGCGAGCACCTCCGTCGGCGCCAACAACGCCGTCTGCCCTCCGGCGTCGACCACGGTCAACATCCCGCGCAGCGCGACCAAGGTCTTTCCGGCACCGACCTCGCCCTGGAGGAGGCGGTGCATCGGGTGCTCGGTGGCCAGGTCGGCCTCGATCTCGGCGCAGACCTCCTTCTGGCCGTCGGTGAGTTCGAACGGGAGGCGGGCGTCGAAGGCGTCCAGGATGCCGTTCGAACGGCGCGGGCGGGCCACCGCGGACAGGGCCCGGGCGTCCCGGCGGCGGCGGGCCAGCGCGATCTGCAGGACGAACGCCTCGTCCCACTTGAGCCGGTCCTTGGCCGCGGTGACGTCGTCCCACGAGGTCGGCCGGTGCACCCGCAGGAGCGCCTCGGCCAGTCCCGGCATACCGCGTCGCTCGCGCATCTCGGCGGGCAGCGGGTCGCCGACCTCGCCCAGCGTGTCCAACGCCATGCCGACGCACTGGGCGATCTTCCAGGACGGCATGTTGGCGGCGGCCGGGTAGACCGGGATCAGCGCGCCCGCGAACACGTCCGCCACGCCGTCCTGATCGTCCTCGCCGATCAGTTGGTAGTCGGGCTGGCTGAGCTGGATCACGTTGTTGAACCGACCCACCTTGCCCGCGAACAGGCCGCGCCGTCCCGGGCGCAGTTCCTCCTCGCGCCAGGCCTGGTTGAAGAAGATCAGGGTGAGTTTGCCGCGCCCGTCGGTGACCTCGACCTCCAGCAGGTTGCCGCGCCGATTGCGGAACTGCCGCTTGCTCACCTTGGCGATCTCCGCCATCACGGTGACGTGTTCCTCGGGCTCCAGGCGGGAGAGGTCGGTCAGGCGCCCGCGCTCCGCGTAGCGCCGGGGGTAGTGGCGCAGCAGATCTCCGACGGTGTCCAGCTTGAGGGATTTGGCCAGCACCGTCGCCGTGCGGTCGCCGACGAGTTTCTTCAGCGGTTCGTCAAGGCGCGACATGCCGCCCAACGGTACTGGTCGAGGGTGTCATCGGGTCGGCGCAACCGCCGGGTCGGGTCCTACTCGACCCCGATGAGCAGCGGGTACACCTCCTGGCCGCCCTCGTAGACCATCACGTCCACGCCGAGCCGGGTGGCCCGCAGGTGGCGCTCGATCGCGGCGGCCAGGCCCGGCGGGCAGGCGCTGCCGGTGACCAGGGTGACCAGTTCGCCGCCACCGGCGAGCATGCGGTCCACCACCACGGTGCCGGTCTCGCGCTGGTCGTGGCCGATCACCGCGATGTCGCCCTCGATCACGCCGAGCACGTCGCCCGCCTGGCAGACGCCGGCCATCGTCCACGACTCGCGGACGGCGACGGTGAGCGCGCCGTAGCGGGTGGCGCCGGCGGCCGAGGTCATCCCGACGATGTCCTGGTCGAAGCGCCGGCCGGGCTCGTGCACGGCGAGCGCGGCCAGGCCCTGTACGGCCGCCTTGGTCGGGATCACCTGGACCCGGATGCCGTGCGCCTGGGCCTGCTGCGCGGCCACCCCGGCCACCGCGTGGCAGTCGGCGTCGTTGGGCAGCAGCACCACCTCGCGCGCCTCGGTGCGCCGGATCGCGTCGACGAGCACCCCGGTGGAGGGCCGCCGGCCGGGACCGGCCTGCACGACGTGCGCGCCGTTCTCGGCGAACAGCGTGGCCAGGCCGCCGCCCTGGGCGACCGCGACGATCCCGCGCGTGGGGGCGGGCTCGGGCGCGGCGAGGCCGGCGAGGGGGCGCTCCAGGTGGGTGATCCGGATCCGGTGCGGCCGGCCGGCCTCGATGCCCGCCTCGACGGCCGCACCCGCGTCGTCCACGTGCACGTGCACGTTCCACAACCCCTCGCCGCCGACCACCACGAGCGAGTCGCCGAGCGCGCCGAGCCGCTCGCGCAGCGCGGGCAGCGCGTCGGCGGGCGCGTCCAGCAGGTAGATCACCTCGAACCCGGGCCCCTCGGGCGAGGCGTCCGGCCCGACCGGTCCGGCGAACGGGACCGGGACCGGGGTGTGCACCTGATGCGGGTGGATCCGGTACGCCGAGCGCTCGCCGGTGACCACCGCGAGCAGCGCGTCCAGCAGCACGGTCAGGCCGCGGCCGCCCGCGTCCACCACGCCCGCCCGGCGCAGTACGTCCAGTTGCTCGGGGGTGCGGGCCAGGGCCCCGCGCGCCGCGGTCGCGGCCGCTCGCACCACCGGCCGCAGCTCCACGCCCGCGCCGGCCGCGGCGTCGGCGGCGGCCCGGGCCACGGTGAGCATGGTCCCCTCGACGGGCCGGGCCACCGCGGCGTACGCGGCGTCGGCGGCGGTGCGCAGCGCGTGCGCGAGGGCGAGGCCGGAGGGCACCTCGCGGCCGGTCTCGATCGCGGCGGCCTGTTCGACCTCCAGGCGCTCGGCCATGCCGCGCAGGAGCTGGCTGAGGATCACCCCGGAGTTGCCGCGCGCGCCCATCAACGCGCCGTGCGCCAGGGCCCGGAAGGCGGTCGGCAGGTCGGGTTCGGGCAGGTCCCCGCCGAACAGGGCGTCGACCTCGGCGGTTCCCGACTCCAGGGTCAGGAACAGGTTCGTGCCGGTGTCGCCGTCGGGCACGGGATACACGTTGAGGGCGTCGATTTCCTCGCGCGCTCGCCCCATCAGTTCCAAGGCGACGCGACCCCAGCGGCGTACCGCCGGACCGTCCAGCTCTCCCAGCAGGCCCTGCACGCCCACCTCCTGTACGAATCCGTCTCTGCGCGTCCCGTCCGCCGGCCACGTTATCGAGACGGGGAGCGGTGAAGCGGCCGACCCGGATGGGTTAGGCTTGGCGGGAAGCATGACGAGATCAGCTGATTGCGTATGCCCGGATCATCCCGGGTTCGCGCAGCGCATGGTTCGTCGGTTACTCTTCTGCGGTTGTCCGGCATTCGGCCGGCACGTGTTCGTACGCAATTCCCATTCGTCTTTGGAGTGTTCCCGTGGCTGCCAACTGCGACGTCTGCGGCAAGGGGCCGGGCTTCGGCAACAGCATTTCGCACTCTCACCGCCGGACGCCCCGTCGCTGGAACCCCAACATCCAGACGGTGCGCGCGATGGTTGGTGCCACGCCGAAGCGCCTCAATGTCTGCACCTCTTGCATCAAGGCGGGCAAGGTTTCCCGCTAGTTGCTCGACCGCACGACTTCGAAGGGCCGGTTCACCCCAGGGTGGACCGGCCCTTCCGCTTGTCCGGGGTCCGTGCCGAGCGGGCCGGGACGTACACCGCCGTGGGCGCGAGGCCCGGCCCACTCGGGTTCAGAACCCGTCCCGCCACCGCCACGCGTGGTCGACCGGCCCGATCCCCTCGCCCAGCGGGAAGCCGGCCCGGATCGCGCCGGTGACGTACTCCTTGGCCGCGGCGACCGCGTCCGGCACGGTGTCGCCGACGGCCAGCCGCGAGGCGATCGCGCTCGCCAGCGTGCAGCCGGTGCCGTGGGTGTGCCGGTTGTCGTAGCGCGGACTGCCGAACCAGTACTCGCGGGTGCCGTCGAAGAGCAGGTCGGCGGCCTCGCCTTCGAGATGACCACCCTTGACCAGCGCCCAGCGCGGACCGAAAGCGAGCACCGCCTCGGCCGCGCCGCGCATGTCGGCCCGCTCGCGCACCTTGTGGCCGGTGAGCAGTTCGACCTCGTACAGGTTCGGGGTGACGACGGTGGCCACCGGGAGCAGTCGGGTGCGCAGCGTCTCCAGCGCCTCGTTGGCCAGGAGGGTGTCGCCGTGCTTGGAGGAGGCCACCGGGTCGACCACCACCGGTACGGACACCTCGGCCAGCAGCGCGGCGACCACCGCCACCAGGTTCGGCGACGCGAGCATCCCGGTCTTGATCGCCTGCACGCCGATGTCGTCCACCACACTGCGGAACTGCGCCCGCACGGCTTCCGCGGGCAATTCCCAATAGCCCTGCACGCCGAGCGAGTTCTGCGCGGTCACCGCGGCGATCACGCTCATCCCGTGTACGCCGTGGGCCAGCATCGTCTTGAGGTCGGCCTGGATCCCGGCGCCGCCGCCGGAGTCGGAGCCGGCCACCGTGAGCACGCGCGGAGGAGTCTGCACCATGCCGGCAGCCTATCCACGCCGACCGTGCGCCCGACGTGTGCGCCCCTCAGCCGCGGCCGAAGTGATCCCACCCGCCCGCCAGGCCCGGGTCCCGCCCGTCCACGGTGACGCCGGCGCCCGGATGCACGCGGCCGATCACGCGCCAACGCGCGGGCAGCGCGGTTCCCGCCGGGAAGGTGGCGACCAGGGCGTGGTCCTCGCCGCCGGTGAGCACCCAGTTGAGCGGGTCGGCGCCCAGCGCGCGGGCCACGTCGCGCATCTGGGCGGGCACGTCCAGCCGGGCGGAGAGGATGTCGATCCGCACGTCGGAGGCGCGCGAGACGTGGCCCATGTCGGCAAGCAGGCCGTCGCTGACGTCGATCATCGAGGTCGCACCGAGGATCGCCGCGCCGGGGCCGGCGTCGTAGGGCGGCTCGGGCCTGCGGTGCGCCTCCACGAAAGCGCGCGGTGCGCGGTGCCCGTGGCCCAGGATCGCCAGCCCCGCGGCGGACCAGCCCAGCCAACCCGCGACCGCGAGCACGTCGCCGGGTCGGGCGCCGGAGCGGACCACCGGGGCCCGGCCCTGGAGGTCGCCCAGTGCGGTCACCGCGACGGTGACGGTGTCGCTGCCGACCACGTCGCCGCCCGCGACGCCCGCGCCGACCACCGCGCATTCATCGCGCAGGCCGTCGTACAGCTCCAGCGCCCACCCCGTGGGCAGGTCCTGCGGGCCGCACAGGCCGATCAGCAGCGCGGTGGGCACGGCGCCCATCGCCGCGACGTCGGCCAGGTTCTGCGCGGCGGCCTTGCGGCCGACGTCGTACGCGGTGGACCAGTCCCGTCGGAAGTGCCGCCCCTCGACGAGCAGATCCATGGTGGCCACCACCCGCCCGTCGGCGGCGGCGACCACGGCGGCATCGTCGCCCGGGCCCAGGGACACGTGCGGCCCCGTCGGCACGCGGGCGACCAGTGCCCCGATCAGGCCGAACTCGCCGAGATCGCCCAGCGTCCCGCTCATCGCCGCTCTCCTGCCATGCCCATCAGCCCTGATCCGCCTCGTTCACCGTGTTCACTGTGATCCATCGGCTCCCGCTGTGGTCGCCGAGGCCCGCCGGGCCGACAATGGTCGCAGCAGCGGGGGTCACGTCAAGATCCCATCATCCTGCGCGCCGGGAGGCCGTGGTGGTACAGGCATACATCCTGATCCAGACCGAGGTCGGCCGTTCGGCTTCGGTGGCCCGAGCCATCGCCGAGCTGCCCGGGGTGACCCGGGCGGACGACGTCACGGGTCCCTACGACGTGATCGTGCGAGCCGAGGCCGCCGACGTCGACCAGTTGGGTCGCATGGTGGTCGCCGAGGTGCAACGCATCGACGGCATCACCCGCACCCTGACGTGTCCGGTGGTCAACCTGGGGTGACCCCGCGGGAGTGCCCCGGAGCGTCGCGCGTCTAGGATCGGGGCCGTGCGCCCGACTCGACTTCTCGCCTGGCTGCTTCCGGTCACCGTGCTCACCGCGACGGGGTGCGGCGGTTCGGACCACGTCGAGGTTGCGGCGCCGACTCCGCCGGCGGGCGCCGCGGCCGAGGCCTGCCGCGCGTTGCACGACGCGCTCCCGGCGAAGGTGATGGACGCCGGGGTGCGCGAGACCTCGCCCAAGTCGACGCTGACCGCGGCGTGGGGCGATCCGGCGATCGTGCTGCGCTGCGGCGTGGGGCTGCCCGCGTCGTTGCGGGTGGTGGACCCGACCAAGGCCGGTTCCGAACCGGTCGACTCGGTCGAGGTCAACGGCGTGACCTGGAGCTTCGCGAAGTACGCCGGCGGCGTGCGGTTCACCACGGTCTATCGCCGGGCCAACGTCGAGATGACCGTGCCGAAGAAGTTCACCGAGCCGGCCGCGCCGCTCGTCGACGTCGCCGACGCGGTCGCCCGCACGGTGCCGGCCACACTGGACCTGAGCAACGCGTGAGGGGCGGGCGACGCGTCGCCCGCCCCTGGTTCGCACCTCCCGGGCACGGCCCGGCGGATGCCTAGCGCAGCAGCGTGTTGGGCCGGCGCAGGGCGGCCTGGATCAGCCGGTCGACCAGGTCGGCGTAGTCCACCCCGGTCGCCTGCCACATGCTCGGGAACATCGACACCGGGGTGAAGCCCGGCATGGTGTTGACCTCGTTGATCACGAAGTGGCCGTTCTCCAGCAGGAAGAAGTCCACTCGGGCCAGGCCCTCGCAGGACAGCGCCTCGAAGGCGGTCACCGCGAGCCGCTGCACCTCGGCGGTCTGCTCCTTGGTCAGCGACGCCGGCACGTCCAGCTCGGTGCCGTTGTCCGGCAGGTACTTCGCGGCGAAGTCGTAGAACTCGTGCTCGCCGCCGACCCGTACCTCGGCCGGCAGGCTCGCCCGCGGTCCGTCCTCGAACTCCAGGACGCCGCACTCGATCTCACGACCGATCAGCATGCCTTCGACGATCACCTTGGGGTCGTGCCGGCGGGCTTCCTCGATCGCCGCGTCCAGATCCTCGATCCGGTGCACCTTGGTGATGCCCATGCTGGATCCGGCCCGGGCCGGCTTGACGAACACCGGGAAGCCGAGCGAGGACACCGCTTCGCGCACGGCGGCCGGGTCGCGCTCCCATTCGCGCGGGCGCACCGTGGCGTACGGGCCCGACGGCAGGCCGAAGCCAGCGAACAGGGCCTTCATGTACTCCTTGTCCATGCTCGCCGCACTGGCGAGCACGCCGGACCCGACGTAGGGGACCTGGGCCAGTTCCAGGAAGCCCTGGAACGTGCCGTCCTCGCCGTAGGGGCCGTGCAGGAGCGGGAAGACCACGTCGATCTCGCCGAGCAGCTTGGGCAGCGCGCCGGGTTCGAGCACGGTGATCTCGCGTGACGTGGGGTCGGCGGCGAGCACGACGGCCGCGGAGGACTCCGCGATGTCGGACACCGCGGGCAGCCGGTCACCGCGGATCGCCAGGCGTTCCGGGTCGTCGCCGACGAGCAACCAGCGCCCGTCGGTGCCGATGCCGATCGGCAGCACGTCGTACTTGGAGCGGTCGATCGCGGCCAGCACGCTCCCTGCGGTGACGCAGGAAATCGCGTGCTCGGAGCTGCGGCCGCCGAAGACGACCGCGACGCGGGGGCGCGAGGTGGAGTGGGGGGTGCCGGAAACGTCGTTCATGGTCGGACGACCCTATCCCCATCGTTGTTCGAACGCGGTATTGCCCGCCGGGCGCGCGGTGTTGCGTCGCCGCCGACCGCGAGCGCGGGCCGGACCGACACGCGGGTCCGGCCGGGTACGCGTCCGGCCGGCACACGGGCCTCACCGGCACGCGAGTCCCACCCGCGCGGGCCCGGCCGGCGCGGGTGCCCCCGGGGCGCGAGTCGGGCCGGCGCACGAGTTCGGACGGTGGGCGGGCCGGCCACCGCGACGCCATCCGGCCGCCCTCTTCGGCGCGTCAGCGCCCACGACTTGATCGTCGACCAGTGATCGACGAGCTTGCGAGGAGAGCGGCCGGAGGCCGCCCGGCGGCGCAGCCGCCGTCGCGCGCAGCGCGGCGACAAGAGGGGCCGCGCGCAGCGCGGCTTCCTACCGCTCCGGCTTGGCCGAGCGCGAGAGCAGGGCCATGCCCACCGACGGGGGCTTGCCGTCGTGCATGATCGAGACGACGACGTCGGTGATCGGCATCTCGACGCCGTACCGCCGGGCGAGCAGCTGCACGGATTCGCAGGACTTGAAGCCCTCGGCGATCTGCCGGCTGTCCCGTACGGCCTCCTCGATCGGCATGCCGCGGCCGATCTTCTCGCCGAACGTACGGTTGCGCGACAGCGGCGAGGTGCACGTGGCCACCAGGTCGCCGAGGCCGGCCAGACCCGCGAAGGTGTGGGCGTCGGCGCCCATCGCCGCACCCAGCCGGGCGGTCTCGGCCAGCCCTCGGGTGATCAGCGTGGCCTTGGTGTTGTCGCCCATGCCCATGCCGTCGGCCATCCCGACGGCGAGCGCGATCACGTTCTTGACCGCGCCGCCGAGTTCGGCGCCGACCACGTCGGTGTTGGTGTACGGGCGGAAGTAGGACGTGTGGCAGGCCGCCTGGAGCCGCCGGGCGACCTCTTCGTCGACGCACGCCACCACGCTCGCGGCGGGCTGACGCTGGGCGATCTCGGGGGCCAGGTTGGGCCCGCTGACCACCGCGATCCGGCCCTCGGACACGCCGGTGACCTCGCGGATCACCTCGCTCATCCGGTTCGCGGTGCCCAGTTCGACGCCCTTCATCAGGCTGACCAGGATCGCGTCGTCGGAGAGCAGCGGCGCCCACGCGGTGAGATTGCCGCGCAGTGTCTGCGACGGCACCGAGAGCACCACGAACTCCGCGCCCTCGGCCGCCTTCGCCGCGTCGGTGGTGGCCTGGATCCCGGTCGGCAGAGCGATCCCGGGCAGGTACTCGGGGTTCTCGTGCCGGGCGTTGATCGCGTCGGCCATCTCCGGACGCCGGCCCCACATCACCACGTCGCAACCCGCCTCGGCGAGCACGATCGAGAAGGCGGTGCCCCAGGAACCCATGCCGAATACCGCGCAGCGCGTCATGCGCGGCCATCCTCGGTGTGCTCGGTCCCGGCGGGCTCGGCCACCGGGTGCTCGGTCTCGGCCTTCGCGGCGTTGTCGCGCGCGGGCGCGGTGTGGATCGGCTCGGCGGAGGTCCGCTCCGGCGCTGCGACCTGCTCCGGTGCGACCTGCTCCGCCTGGGTCTTCGCGGCCGGATCACGTCCGGCCCGCTCCTTCTCCACCGGCTCCTTCTCGGCCGGGACCTTCTCCATCGGGATCTTCTCGACCGGCTCCGGTCCGCTCGCCTCGATCTCGGCCTCGGCCCGGCGGCCGGGCACCCGGCGGCCGGCATCCGGCGGGGCGGCCTCTTCGCGCAGTTCGGCCAGCAATTCGGTCACCGACTCCATGATCCGGTCGGTCGCCCCGCGCAACACGTCCGCGGTCAGTTCGCGGCCGCGGAACTCGTCCAGGTCCACCGGCGGTCCGGCCAGTACGTGCATCGTCTTGCGCGGCAGCAGGCGCGGCCGCTTCCCGTACGGCGGCAACAACTCGTGCGCGCCCCACTGGGCGACCGGGATCACCGGGGCACCGGTGGTGAGCGCGATCCGGGCCGCGCCGGTCTTGCCCGGCATCGGCCACAGGTCCTTGTCCCGGGTGATGGTGCCCTCCGGGTAGACCGCGACGCACTCGCCCTTCTCCACGGCCTCCACCGCGGCGCGGAACGCCAGCGCGGCATCGGCGGAGTCCCGATAGACCGGGATCTGGCCGGCGCCGGCCAGCACCCGACCGACGAAGGGAATTTTGAACAGGCCGGATTTGGCCAGGAAGCGCGGCACCCGGCCGCTGTCGTACTGATAGTGCGCGTAGGTCAGCGGGTCGACATAGGAGATGTGGTTCACCGCCGTGACGAACCCGCCCGACGTCGGGATGTTCTCGGTGCCCCGCCAGTCACGTTTGGTGAACAGCAACAACAGGGGCTTGATCACCACGACCGCCAGGCGGTACCAGAAACCGATCCTTCGGCGGGCCACCGGCGTTCCTCCCGTTCATGTGTTTCGGATCTGTGCGTGTCGGCGCGGAAGTCCCGCTGCGGTGTTCCGCTGCCGTGTCGCTCCTCACACAATCGACGCTCCCCGCGAGAAGCACGAAGCATCGATTCTGGCGGAACATCGATTCTGTACACGCGGACCCCACAGTTTCCCCTGGGCCTTCCGCATTGTCGAGAAACGTCCTCGTCGACCGACGAGGATATGGGCTTACGGTACGGATGCGAGGATCTTGCCGATGTCCCCCGCCACGGATTCCGCCGGCCGGCGCCGGCCCGCCGGCAACGGTCGCACCGCACCCTCCGGCACGCGCGCATGGCGACTCGTGGTGCCGGTGAAGCCGTTGTCGATCGCCAAGAGCCGGCTCGCGGGCACGATCGGCCCCGGCCATCGCCCCGAACTCGCCCTCGCCTTCGCACTCGACACCGTGCGCGCGGCGCTGACCTGCGTGCGCGTGCACGGGGTGCTCGTGGTCACCGACGACGTCCGGGTCGCGCGGGAGATCCGGGCGCTCGGTGCGGACGTGGTGGCCGACGTCGGCGGCGGCCTGAACGCCGCGCTCGCACACGGGGCCCGGTCGGCCGGCGCCGAGCGGCCGCGGACCGGGGTGGCCGCGCTGTCCGCCGATCTTCCGGCGCTGCGCGCCGAGGAGTTGGATCGGGTGCTCGCCGCCGCGACGTTCGCCCGACGGGCGTTCCTGGCGGATGCGGCGGGGGTGGGCACCACGTTGCTCACCGCCGCGGCGGGCGTGCCGTTGGCACCCGGCTTCGAGGGCCGTTCCCGGGCTCGGCACCTGGCCTCGGGGGCGATCGAACTCACGCCCCACGACGTGGATTCGGTGCGCCGGGACGTGGACACCGGGGAGGATCTGCGGGCCGCGATCGGGCTCGGGGTCGGCGCGGCCACCGCCGCGGTGCTCCCGTCCGTGCCGTTTCTGCCGCGTGCCGCCGCTTCCTGACGTCGCGTCGGATCCGTGGTGGTCGCGACAGCGGTCACAATGGGGGCATGCAGGGCACCGTGTACACCTTCGAGACCGACTCGCGAGAGGGCGTCGTGCTGCTCGACGACGGCTCTCCCGTGCCCTTCGACGCGGCGGCGTTCGACGCCGGCGGAATGCGCTTCCTGCGGCCCGGTCAACGCGTACGGATGACCATGGACGCGACGGGTGATCGGGTGGTGCTGGTGACGCTGTACACGTTGCCGGATCCGCTGCGCTGAGTCGCACGTCGGCCGGGCCGGCGACCCGCACGCGTCGGTCGGGAAACGGCGGTCGGGAAACGGCGACGGGCCGGAACCCACGCGTGTGGGTTCCGGCCCGTCGCCACCGTCCGGCATGTCGCCGGCCCGGGAAATCCGCTGCGTCAGGCCTTCTTGGCCGCGCGCTTGGTAGCGGGCTTCTTCGCCGCCGGCGCCTTGGCGGCAGCGGCGGGCTTGGCCGCGGCCGGCTTGGCGGTCGCGGTCTTCGGCGCGGCCTTGGTCGCCTTCGCCTTGGTCGCCGGAGCCTTCGCCGCCGCCGGCGTGCTCTTGACGGCCTTGGTGGTGGTGGCCTTGACCGTGCTGGTCGCGGCCTTGGCCGTGACCTTCTTCGCCGCGGCCGGCTTGCTCGCGGCCTTCGTCGCGGGTGCCTTGGTCGCGGGTGCCTTGGTCGCCTTCTTGGCGGCGGGCTTGGCGACCGCCGTCGTCTTGGCCGCGGCCGCGGTCTTGCGCGTCGTGGCGGCCGGGGTCTTGACCGCCGCGGCGCGCGAAGTGGCCGGCTTCGCCGGCGCCTTCTTCGCCGCGGTTGCCTTGCGGGTCGTCGCCTTCGCGGCGGGCGCCGTGGCGTCCGTCGCGACCACGCGCGGAGTCGGGCTGCTCTTGGCGGCCGCGCTCTTCACGTTGGGCTTCGGGAGCTTCTTCGTCCCGCTGGTGTAGTCCTTGAAGCCCTGGCCCGCGCGGAAGCGCGGCACCGAGGTCTTCTTGACGCGCACCCGCTCACCGGTCTGCGGGTTGCGGGCGTATCGAGCCGGGCGGTCCACCTTCTCGAACGAGCCGAAGCCCGTGATGGACACCCGGTCTCCCGCCGTGACCGCACGAACGATGGTGTCGAGGACGGCATCGACTGCCTCTGCGGCGGCCTTGCGGCCACCCAGTCGGTCAGCGACCGCCTCGACGAGCTGCGCCTTGTTCACGTCTTCCCCTTCGGAAACCGATGCCGGGACAGTTCAGCCGGCATTGGGCACGCTAAGCATCCAAAAGTGCCGAAGCAATTACCGAACGGGCGAATCACCCTTGTGTCGCAACGGATTCAGGCTTCGGCGGTGTCCCGCGAACTCGCGGGTCCCGCGTCCAACTCGTCCATGAGCTTGGTCAGTCGCCGCGAGGCGTCCGCCAAATCATGTTTTGCCGCGTCGGTGATGACCAACAAGCGGCGTATTAGCGCCACTTTAGCCTCGTTCGGTAGTCGGAGCCTACGCACCCGGGCGTGGGCGACCTTCAACCGGGTGGCCAGTTCGGCGAAGAGTTCCACTTCTTCGAACTCGTTCACGTGTCGGCCTTGGTGCTCCACACCGCAATTGTGACAGCTCATCCGGCTATGGGCACAACGGGGCGGCCATTGGGGGCGGACACCGAACATGCGAACGGCGGGACGCATCCGCGCCCCGCCGTTCGATCCTGGCAGATTTCCCTGCCCTGTAAGGGAGTTGGTGATCAGCCCACCGGTTGGGTACGCGGCAGCCAACTCGGCCGGGTCGTCTCGAAGGAGGTGATGTCCTCCTCGTGACGCAGGGTCAGACCGATGTCGTCCAGCCCTTCGAGCAGCCGCCAACGCGTGTAGTCGTCGATCTCGAAGTCGGCGACGAGCTCGCCGGCGCGGACCTGACGATCCACCAGATCCACGGTGATTGGCGCGGTCGGGTCGGCTTCGGTCAGTGCCCACAGGCGTTCGACCGTCTCCTGCGGCAGCACGACGGTCAGCAGACCGCCCTTTTGCGAGTTGCCCCGGAAGATGTCCGCGAAGCGGGCCGAGATGACGGTCTTGAACCCGTAGTTCTGCAGGGCCCACACCGCGTGCTCACGCGAGGACCCGGTGCCGAAGTCGGGGCCGGCCACCAGGACGGTGGCGCCCGCGCGCTCCGGCTGGTTCAGCACGAACTCCGGGTTCTTGCGCCAGGCTTCGAACAGTCCGTCCTCGAAGCCGTCGCGTGTGACCTTCTTGAGCCAGTGCGCGGGGATGATCTGGTCGGTGTCCACGTTGCTCTCGCGCAGCGGGACGGCCGTTCCGGTGTGGGTGGTGAAGGCTTCCATCGCTCAGACTCCTGCGGTGCTCAGGTCGGCGGGTGCGGCCAGGTGGCCCAGCACGGCGGTCGCGGCCGCGACCTGCGGCGAGACCAGGTGGGTGCGGCCGCCCTTGCCCTGCCGCCCCTCGAAGTTGCGGTTGGAGGTGGACGCGCTGCGCTCGCCGGGGGCGAGTTGGTCGGGGTTCATGCCCAGGCACATCGAGCAGCCCGCGTAGCGCCATTCGGCACCGAAGTCGGTGAACACCTTGTCCAGGCCCTCGGACACGGCCTGCAGCGAGACCCGCACCGAACCGGGAACGACCAACATGCGCACGCCGTCGGCGACCTTGCGGCCCTTGATGATGCCGGCCACCTCGCGCAGGTCCTCGATCCGACCGTTGGTGCACGAGCCGACGAAGACCGTGTCCACCGCGATGTCGCGCAGCTTCTGGCCGGCCGTCAGGCCCATGTACGCGATCGCCTTCTCGGCTGCCGCGCGCTCGACCGGGTCCTCGATCGCGACCGGGTCCGGCACGGATTCGCCCAGCGGCGCGCCCTGGCCGGGGTTGGTACCCCACGTGACGAACGGTGACAGTTCGGCCGCGTCGATGACGACCTCCTTGTCGAACACCGCGTCCGCCTCGGTGGCCAGGCCCTTCCAGTACGCCACGGCCGCGTCCCAGTCCGCGCCCTGCGGCGCGTGCGGACGGCCGTTCAGGTACGCGAACGTGGTCTCGTCGGGCGCGATCATGCCCGCCCGGGCGCCGGCCTCGATCGACATGTTGCACACGGTCATCCGGCCCTCCATCGAGAGGTTCCGGATCGCCTGGCCGCGATACTCGATGACGTAGCCCTGACCGCCGCCGGTGCCGATCCGCGCGATCACCGCGAGGATCAGGTCCTTGGCGCCCACGCCCTCGGGCAGGTCGCCCTCGACGGTGACCGCCATCGTCTTGAACGGCGCCATCGGCAGCGTCTGGGTGGCCAGCACGTGTTCGACCTGGCTGGTGCCGATCCCGAACGCCAGCGCGCCGAAGGCACCGTGGGTGGCGGTGTGGCTGTCGCCGCAGACCACCGTCATGCCGGGCTGGGTCAGGCCCAGCTGCGGACCGACCACGTGCACGATGCCCTGCTCGACGTCGCCCAGCGAGTGGATCCGGACCCCGAATTCGGCGGCGTTCTTGCGGAGCGTCTCGATCTGGGCGCGCGAAACCGGATCCGCGATGGGTTTGTCGACGTCGAGCGTCGGCGTGTTGTGGTCCTCGGTCGCGATCGTCAGATCGGTCCGGCGAACCCGCCGACCGGCCTGACGCAGACCGTCGAACGCCTGCGGACTGGTCACCTCGTGCAGCAGGTGCAGGTCGATGTAGAGCAGGTCCGGCTCGCCCTCCGCACGACGCACCACATGTGCGTCCCAGACCTTCTCCGCGAGTGTCCGTCCCATCGCTGTCCCTCCGGCCGGCGCCATTGCCGGCGCTGTGTGTCCTCATGTCGCGCGGGTGCGGCTGATTCCGCATCCGCGGTCGACGCCCCTGACGCGTGCCCACGTCCCGACGCTTCCCGGTGGTGTTCCGGTGCTCGGCTCGGCGCGTTGCGCCACTGTGCCGGCACCGGCCTCGGTCGCGGACTTGCGTCTCGTAATCCGAGACGGCAATATCAAGGCATGGACAATTCTAGCGGAGTCGGCGTTCTCGACAAGGCCGCTGTCGTGCTGGCCGCGCTCGAAGCCGGTCCTGCCACGCTGGCGGGACTCGTCGCCATAACCGGTCTTGCCCGGCCCACCGCGCATCGACTCGCGGTGGCCCTGGAACACCACCGCCTGGTCGCGCGCGACATGCAGGGGCGCTTCGTGCTCGGTCCGCGCCTGGCCGAGCTGGCCGCCGCGGCCGGCGAGGACCGCCTGCTGGCCGCCGCGCACCCGGTGCTCGCGCACATGCGCGACATCACCGGTGAGAGTGCGCAGCTGTACCGGCGCCAGGGCGACATGCGCGTGTGCGTCGCCGCGGCCGAGCGGCTCTCCGGTCTGCGCGACACCGTCCCGGTGGGCAGCACGCTGCCGATGAAGGCCGGTTCGGCCGCCCAGTGCCTGCTCGCCTGGGAGGAGCCCGAGCGCCTGCACCGGGGCCTGCAGGGCGCGCGGTTCACCGCGACCACGCTCTCCGGCGTGCGCCGCCGCGGCTGGGCGCAGAGCATCGGCGAGCGCGAACCGGGCGTCGCCTCCGTCTCGGCGGCCGTGCGCGGCCCCAGCAACCGCGTGGTGGCCGCCGTATCCGTCTCCGGTCCGATCGAGCGGCTGACCCGGCACCCGGGCCGGCTGCATGCGCAGGCCGTGATGGAGGCCGCCGCCAAACTGTCCGACGCGCTGCGCCGGGCGCAGGTGGAGGTCTGACCGCCCGGTCCCCGGGCGCCGGGCGGCGTCCGGGGAGCCGTGCCGCGTACGGCGGTTGGCCACCGGCACACCGGCATCCCACGCAGGCGGGCAGGCAGCCGCGACACACAGCCGGCGACACCGGTGTCCGCTCCGGAAACGAAGAAGACCTCCCGCGACTGCGGGAGGTCTTCTTCTTCGAGGTAGCCCCGACGGGATTCGAACCCGCGCTACCGCCTTGAGAGGGCGGCGTGCTAGGCCACTACACAACGGGGCCTCGTACTGCTGGGTGGTGCTCGCTGCCGTGGAAGCCGTGAACGGCTGATCTGGTAGCCCCGACGGGATTCGAACCCGCGCTACCGCCTTGAGAGGGCGACGTGCTAGGCCACTACACAACGGGGCCAGATCATCAATCATGAACTTCTTCCAGCGACATCGCCCGAAGACGATGCAGCTGGGGTACCAGGACTCGAACCTAGACTAACGGAACCAGAAACCGTCGGGCTGCCAATTACCCCATACCCCAATGCTCCGTCCTTCGCGGTACCCGGGGGCTTTTGCGAGGACTTCGCTCCGTGCCGCTCCCTTGCGGGGCGGCACGAGAAGAACTTTACCCGATGAGGCGCGCGTGACCAAAACGGGTTACCGGACCCTCGTTCGAACCGTCACAAGTCCGGCTGTCCCGCCCAAGATTGTCCGCCGCGCGCCGGATCAGCCGCGCTTGATCACGGTATTGGTCAGGGTGCCGACACCACCGACGGTGACCGAGACGCGGTCGCCCACGTGCAACGGGCCGACGCCCGCCGGAGTGCCGGTCAGCAGCACGTCGCCGGGCAGCAGCGTCATCGCCTGGGTGACGTGCACGATCAACTCGGCGACGGTGCGGATCATCTGCCCCGTGCCGCCCGCCTGGCGCACCTCGCCGTTGACGGTGCACGCCACGGTCAGCCCCTCGCCCTCGTCGACCTGGGCGAGCGTGATGTCGGTCTCCACCCACGGGCCCAGCGGGCAGAAGGTGTCCATGCCCTTGGCCCGACCCCACTGGCCCTCGGTCCGCTGCAGGTCGCGCGCGGTCACGTCGTTGGCGCAGGTGAAGCCGAAGATCACCTCGGCCGCCCGCTCGGCCGGCACGTCCCGGCACATCCGGCCGATCACCACGGCCAGTTCGGCCTCGTGGTGCACGTCGTCGGAGATCTGCGGGTACGCGATGCCGTCGCCGTGCCCGATCACCGACGTGGACGGCTTGAGGAAGGTGATCGGCACGTCGGGGACGGCCGAGCCCATCTCGGCGGCGTGCGCGGCGTAGTTCTTGCCGATCGCGACGACCTTGCTCGGCAACACGGGCGCGAGCAGGCGGACCGAGGACAGCGGGTACTGGGCGCCGGTGGGCTGCAGTTCGCCGAACGGGTGGCCGGCGAGGGCGTGCACCACCAGCGACTCGGGCCGGTCGGTGTCGCCGGTCACCACTCCGAAGGAGACGGAGTCGTCGATGGAGAACCTGGCGATGCGCAAGATGGGTCACCCTTGCCGAAGAGACACGAACGAGACGTGCCCAAGGCTACGCGGGCGCGAAGCGCCTCGGCGGGTGGTGTCGCGGGTCAGGCGTGCGTGTCCACCGGCGGGATGTCCATCAGGTTGGTGCGCCTGGGGTTCGCGGTCCGCACCTCGGCGATGACCGACTGCCCGACTGCCGCCTCGGCCACGCGCTGGTGGGGCAGGACCACGTCCACCCGGGTGCGCCTGGGGTTGGCCGTGCTGGGGCGGTGCGTACTGATGTTGTCCACGGTTCCCGGTTCTCGCTCTTCCTTGATCGTGCCGCATTGTTTCGCGCCGCATGCGGAGCGCGGTCACAACTGCATGCAGGGTGCAGCCTTGTTCTTCAAGATTACCCGTGGTTACGTCAGGGGTGGTCACGGGTCACCCCGATGGACTGGTCACCGAATGCACATCACGGTTTACACCAGGTGTTCGAACCGGGACATCAATATGTGATTTTCACCTCCCCGGAACCTCGACAAACGTGTGGCATTTTGCCCTCTATCGTCCCTTAATACCGGTTGTTAACCCCTCGAAGCGGGTTAATCGCCAAGACCGGTTGCAATGGCTCTATGTCCGGACCCCGCTATCTTGTTGCGGCCCCGTGGCTGTGCTGAAATGCCTGCGACCACGGGGGTGGTTCCCAACAAGCGGAGTTCCTTCACCTCGGCGCGCGAACGCAGCCGAGGTGCCCTGGGAAGAACGCGAATCCAGGGATTTACGCACACGAGCCTCGCCTTACCGGCGGGTCTAACGACTGGTCACAAGAGGTTGCGACGCTAGTGCAGGGACGTCGGAAGAAGCAGCACGACTCCGCAGGGGCCCCGGCCACGGCCGGTCCCTCCACGCCGGAGGTGCGAGCCCCGCAGCAAGCCAGCGGACCCCAGGACGCCAACGAGCCCTCCGACTCCGTCGGGGACTCCATAGCCGGCGCCGGGGCGGCCCGGCCCACCGGGGCGGCACCGTCCCGGTTCAAGTTGCTGTTCTCGATCAGGAACTGGCGCATCCGTACCCGGATCACCGCGCTGCTCCTGCTCCCGGTCGTGGTCGCCGCGTTGCTCGGTGGCCTGCGCATCCAGTCGTCGATCGACAAGACGCAAGAGATGGACACGGTGCAAAAAGCCGCGGCCATCATCGACCAGGCGTCGACGCTGGCCACGTGGCTGGAGCAGGAACGCGACCTGCTCGCGCAGGCGAGTGTGGCTCCCTCGTCGGATCTGACGGCCGAGGTCAACAAGGCCAAGAAGACCACCGACGACCAGGTCACCGTCTACAACGCGACCGTCGCGAAGATGAACACCGACTCGATGCCGGTGCTCGGTGCCACGCTCAAGGACATCGGCCACTCGCTGACGGAGCTCAACCGCACCCGTCAGGACGCCTTCCGCACCAGCACCCGCAGCACGGTCGACGCCTACAACAAGATGATTCTGCAGCTGCTGCAGATCAACCAGGAGGCGCCCGAGGTCACCCGCGACCCCGACCTGATCCAGGGCGCCCGCGCCCTGGGTTCGTTCGGTGAGTCGAAGGCGTACGCGTCCTCGCAGCGCGCCGCGGTGATCGCGTACGGCCTCAAGCCGAACGAGATCCCGCTGGAGGCGAGCGAGACCCTCGCCCGCCTGAACGAGTCCGAGCAGAACGCGATTCGCGGATTCACCAGTGTCGCGCCCGCCGACTGGAACACGGTCTACAAGGCCGGCGTCAGTCGGGACAAGATCACCGCGGTCGAGGAGCGGTTCCAGCTCTTCAAGGGCATGGTCACCGCCGCGCTGGCCTCCAACAACAAGCCGAACGGCGCGGCCCGGCTGGAGAACGCGAACGACTTCACCACGGCGGAGTGGTGGACGCTGTCCACCGACAAGATCAGCGCGCTCGGCCAGGTCGAGGCCCAACTCGGCCTCAAGCTCACCGCCACCGCGAAGGAGCTGCGGGACGAGGCTCGTACCGACGCTTTGATCAACACGATCCTCGTCGTCGGCGCGCTGTTGATCACCATCCTGCTCGGTGTGATCGTGGCGCGGTCGCTGGTGCGTTCGCTGAACACGCTGCGGCGCTCCGCGCTGGAGGTCGCCGAGGAGCGACTGCCCGAGACGGTGCGCCGGCTCTCCGAGTCCGATCCCGGCGACGTGGATCTGGCGATCGAGCCGATCGGCGTGTTGTCCCGGGACGAGATCGGCCAGGTGGCCCGCGCGTTCGACGCGGTGCACGCCGAGGCCGTGCGACTCGCCGCCGAACAGGCCCTGCTGCGAGGCAACGTCAACGCGATGTTCGTCAACCTCTCGCGGCGCAGCCAGAGCCTGATCCAGCGTCAGCTCGCGCTCATCTCCGACCTGGAGAACCGCGAGGCGGACCCGGACCAGCTGGCCAACCTGTTCAAGCTCGACCACCTCGCGACGCGTATGCGCCGCAACGGTGAGAACCTCCTGGTGCTCGCGGGTGAGGAGCCCGGCCGCCGCTGGACCCGACCGGTTCCGCTGGTCGACGTGCTGCGCGCCGCGGCCTCCGAGGTGGAGCAGTACGAGCGGGTCGAGTTGGGCGCACTGCCCACCACCGACATCGCCGGCCGCGCGGTCAACGACCTCGTGCACCTGCTCGCCGAGTTGCTGGAGAACTCGACCACGTTCTCCAGCCCGCACACCAAGGTGCGCGTCACCGGCCACATCCTGCCGGACGGTCGCGCGCTGATCGAGATCCACGACAACGGCATCGGGCTCACCGGCGACGACCTCGCCGACGCCAACCAGCGGCTGGCTCGCCCGCCGGTGGTGGACGTGTCCATCTCGCGCCGCATGGGTCTGTTCGTGGTCGGCCGACTGGCCACCCGACACGGCATCCGCGTCCAGCTCCGGCCGGGCGAGGGCGGCGGTACCACCGCGCTGGTCATGCTCCCGATCGAACTCATCCAGGGCGACCGCCCCGGTGGCGGCGACGGGTGGAGCAAGGGCGGCGACAAGACCGCGGCGGCCGTCTCCGGCTGGACCGAGGAACTGCCCGCGGCCGCACCTGCCGCCCAGGCCCTGCCCGGACCCCGGGTGGGCAGCCGGGCCGAGGAGCGCAACCGGCGACGCGAACTGCCGCAGCGGAGCACCGAGGCACCGGCCCAGCCGGTCAACCAGGCCCCGCAGCCGACTCGGATCCCGACCAACCGGCCCGCACAGCCGCCGGTTCAGCAGGAGCCGTCGTACGGCAGCACGCAGTCCTTCGCGGCCCCGTCCTTCCAGGACGGCTCGGTCGGGACGGACACGCCCTACCCGGGCACGGTGAACCCGTTCGCGAGCGAGCCCGGCGTCACCAGCACGGGTGCGCACCGCGCGCCGAGTTCGCCGCCGCCGGCCACGCCGGGTCGGGACGACAACCCGTTCGCGCCGGTGCTGCCGCAGCCGCCGCAGCACCAGCCGCACGCGGACGACCCGCGTACCGGGGCCTTCCCGGCCGCACCCTCGGCGCCGATGTTCGGCAACGACGACGGCCGCGAGGCCGAGTCGCTGCAGCCGCAGTACGGGCAGGACACCGGCTCGTTCCCGACCGCGCCGCAGCCCGCGGACGGGTCCGGACGCGGGGGTGACACCTCGCAGTTCGCGTCGCCGTTCGGTTCGCCGTACGCGGACGAACCGCGGCCGGGGGCCGAGATCGACCGGGGCGGCTACGAGCAGCCCGCGCAGCCGTTCGGCCGCCCGGGTGCGGAGCTCGCGCCCCGGCAGGACGAGCGCGCGCCCGCTCCGTGGGGCACCGATTACGACGAACTCACGCCGGTGGCACCGCTGCCGGTCGAGCCCGTCGCGCCGCCGGCCGAAGTGCCGACCGGCTACGACACGCCGCGCCGCGAGGAACTGACCCGTCGGGAGGACCTGCCGCAACGCGGTCGCGCTCCTCGCGACGGCGAGCAGCCCCCCACCGGGGACTCGCTGCCGGTGCTGCGCGGTCTCGCCCCGCAGGCTCGCCCCGAGCCCGCGCGGCAGGAGCAGGACGAGCACACCCGGGCCGAGCAGGTACGCGGCCCGCAGGGCGATGTGCGGCCGGCGGCCTCGCCGTTCGCACCGGTGGGATCCGGCCGCTCGGAGGGCTCGCCCTTCGCGCCGGTCGGTACGCCGGAAAACGCCGAACAGCTGCCCGCTCCGTCCGAGTTGGACATGAGCGCGCCGCCGAGCACCGGCGACGACGGTAGGCTGCCGATCTTCGACACGCTCGAATCCGACTGGTTCCACCGCCAGGGCAACCGTGGCGGCCGGATGCGAGCAGCGCAGGTCCGTTCCACGCCGCGAGGCGGGGAGCAGGCCGCGCCGGAGCGCGAGCAGGAGGCAGCCGAGGCGAGTCCGCTCGGCAACCTCGACCGTCGGGTGCCGATGGCGACCAACCCGCCGCAGGCAACGGCACCGGTCGAGCAGGCCCCGGCCTTCGGTGGTGGGCGTCAGCAGCCCGTCACCGACATGTTCGGGACGCCGACGGAACCGGACGAGCTTGTCGAGCAGTCCCCCGCGGTCGCACCCGCCGTCGGCCCTCAGGGTCAGCAGTCCGGCTGGTACTCGGCCGGTGACGACGGTTGGCGCGCGGCGGAGGCCGCTCGCGAGCCGTCCTCGGGTGGCACTACCGGAGCGGGCCTGCCTCGCCGTGTGCCCCGCGCCAACCTGGTGCCGGGCGGCGTCGAGCAGTCCGGCGGGGCTCAGGCCCCGGGCCACCCGGGTGCGGGTCCTGCCGCACCCGGCACCCGTCAGGAGCAGTCGGGCCGGCCCACGCCGGGCGCTCCGGGCCTGTCCCGGTCGCCCGACGAGGTTCGCGGGCGACTGACCAACTTCCGCCGGGGCATCCAGCAGGGTCGCACCGCCGGGTCCGGGGGATCCGCCCCTCGGCCTCGTGACGAGAACAACCAGGAGCAGGCATGACTGAGAAGTCGTTGAGCCAGGCCGCGCAGAACCTGAACTGGCTGATCACGAACTTCGTGGACAACACCCCCGGGGTGTCGCACACGGTCGTGGTCTCCGCGGACGGCCTGCTGCTCGCCCTGTCCGAGGGCTTCCCTCGCGACCGGGCGGATCAGCTCGCCGCCGTCGCATCGGGTTTGACCAGCCTGACCCAGGGTGCGTCCCGTATCTTCGAGGGCGGGCACGTGACCCAGACGGTCGTGGAAATGGAACGGGGTTTCCTCTTTATCATGTCGATTTCGGACGGCTCCTCGCTGGCCGTGCTGGCGTCGCCGGAGTGCGACATCGGCCTGATCGGCTACGAGATGGCCCTGCTCGTCGACCGCGCGGGCGCCGTGCTCACGCCGGCCTTGCGCGCCGAACTCCAAGGTGCACTGCCGCGATGACACCTCCGGATATGTCCGATCACGGGGACCAGGAGTTTCACGAGACCCTGGTCCGCCCGTACGCCATGACCGGTGGTCGCACCCGGCCTCGCTATCAGCTCGCGCTGGAGGCCCTGGTCACCACGACACCTCAGGTGGCCAACCCACCCGGCCTGTTGCCCGAGCACCAGCGCATCTGTGCGCTGTGTCGGGAGGTCAAGTCGGTAGCCGAGATCTCGGCTCTGCTCACCATCCCGCTCGGCGTCGCCCGCGTACTCGTCGCGGACCTCGCCGAAGCCGGGCTGGTGGTCATCCACCAGCCCGGGAACGACCAGGGGCAGCCGGACGTCACGCTGCTCGAAAGGGTGCTCAGTGGACTTCGCAAGCTCTAGCCCGGGCCCGGCTCCCGCCAGGTCCTCCACCACGTCGGCGAAAATCGTCGTCGCCGGCGGATTCGGCGTGGGCAAGACCACGCTCGTCGGTGCCGTCTCGGAGATCGCTCCGCTGCGTACCGAAGCGGTCATGACGTCCGCCAGCGCCGGAGTCGACGACCTGTCGGCGACGCCGGACAAGCAGACGACGACGGTCGCGATGGACTTCGGTCGCATCACGCTGGACGAGGATCTGATCCTGTACCTCTTCGGTACGCCGGGTCAGCACCGATTCTGGTTCATGTGGGACGACCTGGTCCGCGGCGCGATCGGCGCCGTGGTCCTGGTGGACACGCGCCGACTCGCCGATTGCTTCCCCGCGATCGACTACTTCGAGAACAGCGGGCTGCCGTTCATCGTGGCGTTGAACTGCTTCGACGGATTGCAGACCCACCACGCGGAGGATGTCCGCGAGGCATTGCAGATAGGGCCCGACACCCCGATCGTGAGTTGTGACGCACGGCGTCGCGAATCGGCCAAGTCGACCCTGATCACGCTGGTGGAGCACGCACTGATGGCCCGCCTGCGCTGACCGTCGGGCTCGCTCGCGCCGGCCTTCGGTAACTGCTCGAACCTGTTTTTTTCGTATTGCGCACCACTCCACCTCAGGCGAATCCCATTGCGGGGTTCGCCTGAGGTGTTGTGGTCGCGAAGCCCGAGTGGCGGGATTCCCAAGGGCGTTCGAGAAATTCGACAAATGTGTGACAGGACTCGGCGACATGCCCGGCCGAGTGCCCGCCTCGACCCGCACATTGCTAAGGTCCTCCCATAGTCATCTGTTGCCCAATTGATATCAGAACGTTTTGAGGCGCAGGCCCAACAACGAACCGAGGTGGGGTTCGGTGGACGACAACAGCAGGCGCGCAGCGCAAGCGGCCCGCCTTCCGATGGTCGACGGCACGACCGAGTCGGGGCTGCCGCGAAGGCCCCCGCAGGCGAATCTGCTGCCGGGCGCGGCGGCCGAGGAGTTCGGCCTCGACCGGGAGCTACCCGTGTCGCGGGAACCGGAAGAGGTCCGAGGGCGGCTCGAACGTTTCGCCGTCGGACGCGAGTTGGCACGTCTCGAAGAGAGCGAACCGCTGCTGCCGCCCAACCCGATGACCGCGGCCAGCCCGCTGGCCTCCGCACCCGTCCGTCCGCCCGCTCCGGCGCCCGCACCCTCACCGGCGCCGCTGCAACCGAGGGCCGCGGCGCCCGTGCAACCCGCGCTGCCGTCGCCGCCGCCGGGGTCCCTGTCACCGCTGCCGGCGGGCTGGGACGAACCGTGGGGCGACGGGTGGCGGTCGTTCCGCCCCGGCCGCCCCTGACGGTTCATCACCTTCGGTCTACGCGCGGTCCGAACCCTCGGTGTCCTGGGCGCCGGGGGTCAGGCCCGCCTTGAGCAGGCCGTAGGTGTACGCGTCCTCCAGGGCCTGCCACGACGCCGCGATCACGTTCTCCGCGACCCCGACGGTGCTCCACTCCTGCTTGCCGTCGGTGGTCTCCACCAGCACGCGCGTGATCGCGTCGGTCCCGTGTCGGCCCTCCAACAGCCGCACCTTGTAGTCCATCAGCTCGAACGCCGCGAGTTGCGGGTAGATCCGCTCCAGGGCCAGCCGCAGCGCGCGGTCGAGCGCGTTGACCGGGCCGTTGCCCTCGCCGGTCGCGACGATCCGCTCCCCCTTGGCGTGCAGCTTCACGGTGGCCTCGTTCACCGGTACGCCGTCGCCGCGCTGTTCGCTGATCGCACGCCACGACTCCAGCGTGAAGAACCGCGCGCGGCCCAGGCTCTCGTCCCGCAGCAGCAGTTCGAAGGACGCGTCCGCGGCCTCGTACGTGTAGCCGGCGGCCTCGCGCTCCTTGACCTGGTTGACCACCCGGCCGACCAGGTCCTTGTCGTTCGAGAGGTCGTAGCCCAGTTCCTTGCCCTTGAGCTCGATCGAGGCGCGCCCGGCCATGTCCGAGATCAGCATCCGCATGTCGTTGCCGACCAGCGCGGGGTCGATGTGCTGGTACAGGTCCGGGTCGACCTTGATCGCGGACGCGTGCAGCCCGGCCTTGTGCGCGAACGCGGACACGCCCACGTAGGGCAGGTGGGTGGAGGGGGCGAGGTTGACCACCTCGGCGATCGCGTGCGAGATCCGGGTCATCTCGCGCAGCTTGCCCTCGGGCAGCACCCGCATGCCCTGCTTGAGTTCGAGGTTGCCCACCACCTGGAACAGGTTGGCGTTGCCCACCCGTTCGCCGTAGCCGTTGGCGGTGCACTGGACGTGTGTGGCGCCGCCCTCGACGGCCGCGATGGTGTTGGCCACCGCGCAGCCGGTGTCGTCCTGTGCGTGGATGCCCAGGCGGGCTCCGGTGCCCGCGTGCACGGCGGTGACGATCTCGCGGACCCCGCTGGGCAACATCCCGCCGTTGGTGTCGCACAGCACGACCACCTCGGCGCCCGCGTCGTGTGCGGCGGCGACCACGCTCAGCGCGTACTGCGGGTTGGCCCGGTAGCCGTCGAAGAAGTGCTCGCAGTCGACGAACACCCGGCGGCCCTGCGCCCGCAGGTGGGCGACGGTGTCCCGGACCATCTCCAGGTTCTCGTCCAGCGTGGTGCGCAGCGCCAGCGAGACGTGCTTGTCGTGCGACTTGGCCACCAGACACACGACCGGCGCCTCGGCGTCGAGCAGCGCCTGCACCTGCGGATCCGCGGCGGCCGTGGTACCCGCCTTGCGGGTCGAGCCGAACGCGACCAGGACCGCGTGGGCAAGCTGCAGCTCCTCCTTGGCGCGGCGGAAGAACTCGGTGTCGCGCGGTACGGCACCGGGCCAGCCGCCCTCGATGAAGCCCACGCCGAAGTCGTCCAGGTGGCGGGCCACGGTGAGCTTGTCGGACACCGTCAGGTTGATGCCCTCGCGCTGCGAACCGTCCCGGAGGGTGGTGTCGAAGACGTGGAAGGCGCTCGGATCGGTCGTCGTGGGGTGCATTGGCCTCGGTTCTCCCGTCGATCAACAAATGGCGGGCCCACACTCGCTGCCGCAGGGGTGGCGCGGCCAAACAAAAAGACCCCTCGCGGTCGCGAGAGGTCTGCGTGCGGGCGATGGGCGATAAGCACCCCTTGTGGGGGGATCAACCCGTTGCCGGCACGCTGCGGCTAATAATGAGCCACTGCTGCATGTTGCCGAGTCTGGCACATCCGCTCGGCGCGTGGCCGTGCGGTCTCACGATGTGGTCGGGCGGGGGTCTTGTACGCCCACCCGCCCACCGTTTCGACGGGTGGGCGGGCTGCGGTGTACCCCCGGGGCCGGACGCCCCGGCGGACTATTCGATCGTGTGCGTCCAGCCGTGGGTGTCTTCCGCTCGGCCGGTTTGGATGTCGACCAGGGCCTTGCGCAGTTCCATCGTGATCGGGCCCGCCTCGCCGGAGCCGACGGTCCAGTTCGCGGTGCTGGACTTGACCGAGCCGACGGGGGTGATCACCGCGGCGGTGCCGCATGCGAAGACCTCGGTGAGGGTGCCGTTCGCGTTGCCCTCGCGCCAGTCGTCGACCGAGATCAGCGCCTCCTCGGTGGCATAACCACGATCCGCAGCGAGTCGGAGCAGCGAGTCGCGGGTGATGCCGGGCAGCAGCGAGCCGGTCAGGCGCGGCGTGACGATCCGCGCGTCCTTGCCCTCCCCGTACACGAAGTACAGGTTCATGCCGCCCATCTCCTCGATCCAGCGACGCTCGACCGCGTCCAGCCAGACCACCTGGTCACAGCCCTGCTCGATGGCCTGGGCCTGGGCGACCAGCGATGCGGCGTAGTTGCCGGCGCACTTGGCCTCGCCGGTGCCGCCGGGCACCGCGCGCACGTACTCCTGGGACAGCCACACCGAGACCGGCCGCACGCCGCCCGCGAAGTAGGGACCGGCCGGCGACGCGATGACCAGGAAGAGGAACTCGTTCGCGGGACGCACGCCGAGGCCGACCTCGGTGGCGAACATGAAGGGCCGGATGTACAGGCTCTCCTCGGGCGCGCTGGGCACCCACGCGGCGTCCTGGCGGATCAGCGCGTCCACCGCGGCCACGAACAGGTCCTGCGGCAGCTCGGGCATGGCGAGCCGGCGGGCGGAGTTCTGGAAGCGCGCCGCGTTGGCGTAGGGCCGGAAGGTGGCCACGCTTCCGTCGGGGCGGCGGTACGCCTTGAGACCCTCGAAGATCGACTGCGCGTAGTGCAGCGTCATGTTCGCGGGGTCGATGTCGAGGGACGCGTAGGGCGTGAGTTGCGCGTCGTACCAGCCGCGTCCCGCACTCCACTTGATGCCGACCATGTGCTCGGTGAACACGCGGCCGAAGCCCGGGTTCTCCAGGCGCGTGGCGCGCTCGGCATCGCTCAGCGGGTGTGCGGAGGGCTTGAGGTCGATCGTCAGGGACGCCTGGAGGGCGGGCTCCTGCGGGGCGGCAGTCGTCATGGCTGGTTCTCGTCCTTCACCGTGGAGTATGGCGGGGCCCGGGTGCTGCTGGGACCCGGTTTCCCGTACCTGGACGTACTGGAAGTGTTCCCGGGAACCGCACCCGCGTTCCACCCGGTGAGACGTTAACGCAGTCGACCGGGATCCCGACAGGCGCGGCCCCTGACCCGCCGAACGACCGACTCGCCGGTCCGGCAGGGGGCACGCGTCGACGGTCCCGGTCGACGGACGTGGTGGTGCCGGCGAATCAGCCGGCTACTCGGGCGGCGAGCGCGTCGCCGATCTGTGACGTGCTGCGCGTGCCGAGGGTGCCGCGCTCGGCGAGGTCGGCGTCGACCGCGGCCTCGACGCGGCGGGCCTCGTCGGTCAGGCCCAGGTGCTCCAGGAGCATCGCGACCGAGAGCACGGTGGCGGTGGGGTCGGCCTTGCCCTGGCCGGCGATGTCCGGCGCGGAGCCGTGCACCGGCTCGAACATGGACGGGAACTCGCGGGACGGGTTGATGTTGCCGCTGGCCGCGAGGCCGATGCCGCCCGCGATGGCGGCGGCGAGGTCGGTGATGATGTCGCCGAACAGGTTGTCGGTGACGATCACGTCGAAGCGCTCGGGCTGGGTAACCATGAAGATGGTCGCCGCGTCCACGTGCAGGTAGTCGGTGGTGACGTCGGGGAACTCGGCCGCGACCGCGTTGAACACCCGGGTCCACAGGTGGCCCGCGTACACCAGCACGTTGTTCTTGTGCACCAGGGTCAGCTTCTTGCGCGGCCGGGCCTGGGCCCGGGCGAACGCGTCCCGCACGACCCGCTCGATGCCGAACGCGGTGTTCACGCTGACCTCGGTGGCCACCTCGTGCTCGGTGCCGGTGCGCAGCGTGCCGCCGTTGCCGGTGTACGGGCCTTCGGTGCCCTCGCGGACCACCACGAAGTCGATCTTCGCGTCCGCGCCCAGCGGCGAGAGCACGCCCGGCGCGAGCCGGGCCGGACGCAGGTTGACGTGGTGGTCGAACGCGAAGCGGAGCTTGAGCAGCAGACCGCGCTCCAGCACCCCCGAGGGCACGCTGGGGTCGCCGATCGCACCGAGCAGGATCGCGTCCCGGCCGCGCAGCTCGTCGAGCACGCTGTCGGGCAGCGTCTCTCCGGTGCGGTGGTACAAACGGGCACCGAGGTCGTACTCGGTGGTCTCGACCTTGACGTCGGGGGGAAGTACGGCGCCGAGGACCTTCAGGCCCTCTGCGACCACTTCCTGGCCGATGCCGTCACCGGGAACCACTGCGAGACGAATGCTGCGAGACATACGGGGGACCATACCTTCCGTCCCAGGGGCTGACATGTGCAGTCCGGATGGTGGGACGCAGTGGTGCGAATCGGGGCTGTCAGCGTTCCTCGTCGGCGGGGCTGCCGCCGTTGTCCCGACGGTCGAGAGCGCGCTGAAGGGCCCGGGCGGCGTTGCGGCGCGTGGTTTCGTCCATGGTTGCACTTCCTTCACAAGGCGGGGTTTCTACACGGCGTGTGACGGACACGTGCAGGGGCCTTGTGGGCGTGCTGA
Organism: Embleya sp. NPDC050493; assembly: GCF_044458105.1. Classification (NCBI taxonomy): domain Bacteria; kingdom Bacillati; phylum Actinomycetota; class Actinomycetes; order Kitasatosporales; family Streptomycetaceae; genus Embleya; species Embleya sp. NPDC050493. The sequence goes on along the minus strand of NZ_JBITHP010000005.1, from coordinate 245,623 downwards.
AATTTCCTGCCGTACGGGGATTTCCGGGTACGGAAGGGACCGTCTTCCTTCACCGTAGGCGACGGATCGCACCGCTGTCTGCAATTTACTCGGAGTTCCTACTATCTGAGATCGCGGGCCCACCGACCGGCGTAATCGGGCCCGGAGCGCGCGGGCGCCGGCGGGCGGGCATGCCGAAGGCCCGGGAACCGTGGGGTTCCCGGGCCTCGTGGGCTACCGGACCGAGTTCCGGCCGCGCGCAGCGCGGTCAGTCGTCCAGGTTCACCGAGCGCACGAACGTGGCGCCGATCTCCTCGGCGATGGCGTTGAGGGTGGCGGGCTCGACCGTGGTGTCGACGGTGAGCGCGACCAGCGCCTGACCACCCTTGGCGGCGCGGGCCACCTGCATGCCGGCGATGTTGACGCCCGCCTCGCCGAGGTGGCGGCCGATCACGCCGACCACGCCCGGCTTGTCCGCGTAGCGCAGGAAGACCATGTGCGCGGTGAGCACCAGGTCCACGTCGAAGCCGTCCACCTCGACGATCTTCTCGATGTTCTTGGGTCCGGCGAGCGTGCCGGAGACCGAGATCTCGCCGCCGTCGGCGAGGGTGCCCCGCACGGTGACCAGGTTGCGGTGGTCCGGGCTCTCCGAGCTCGTGGTCAGCCGGATCTCCACGCCGCGCTCCTGGGCCAGCAGCGGAGCGTTCACGTAGGAGACCGACTCCTCCACGACGTCCGCGAACACGCCCTTGAGCGCCGCGAGTTCGAGCACCTTGACGTCGTGCTGGGTGATCTCGCCACGCACCTCGACGTCCAGCCGGACCGCGACGCCGCCCGCGAGGGCGGTGAAGATCCGACCCAGCTTCTCGGCCAGCGGCAGGCCCGGACGTACGTCCTCGGCGATCACGCCGCCCTGCACGTTGACCGCGTCCGGCACCAGTTCGCCGGCGAGGGCGAGCCGCACCGACCTGGCCACCGCGACGCCGGCCTTCTCCTGCGCCTCGTCGGTGCTCGCGCCCAGGTGCGGCGTGGCCACGACGTTGTCGAACTCGAACAGCGGGCTGTCCGTGCACGGCTCCTTCGAGAACACGTCCAGGCCGGCGCCGGCGACCCGGCCCTCCTTGAGCGCGGACGCGAGCGCGACCTCGTCGACGATCCCACCGCGGGCGGCGTTGACGATGCGCACCGTCGGCTTGACCTTGCGCAGCGCCTCGTCGCCGATCAGGCCCAGCGTCTCCGGGGTCTTCGGCAGGTGCACGGTGATGAAGTCGGACTGCTCCAGCACCTCGTCCAGGGTGAGCAGGCGCACGCCCATCTGCGCGGCGCGGGCCGGCTGCACGTAGGGGTCGTAGGCCACGATGTTCATCCCGAACGCGGACATCCGCTGCGCGACCAGGACGCCGATCCGGCCCAGGCCGACCACGCCGAGGGTCTTCTCGGAGAGTTCGACACCGGTGTACTTGCTGCGCTTCCACTCGCCGTTCTTGAGTGCGGCGCTGCCCTGCGGGATGTTGCGCGCGACCGAGATGATCAGGCCGCAGGCGAGCTCCGCGGCGGTGACGATGTTCGAGGTCGGCGCGTTGACGACCATGACGCCGGCCTTGGTGGCGGCGGGGACGTCGACGTTGTCCAGCCCCACACCGGCGCGCGCGACCACCTTGAGGCGGCCGGCCGCGGCGATGGCCTCGGCGTCCACCTTGGTCGCGCTGCGGATCAGGATGGCGTCGACGTCGGCGATCGCGGACAACAGCTCACCGCGGTTCGCACCATCGCAGTGGCGGATCTCGAAATCGGGTCCGAGGGCATCGACGGTGGCCGGGGACAGCTCTTCGGCGATGAGAACGACGGGCTTGCTCACGGTTTTCCTTCGCGTGCTGCGATGACGGGTGGCCGCGTGGAAGACGCACGACGGGGTGGCCTGACGCGTGGCCGATCCTACCGCCGCCCTTGTGAAGGACTTCACAGATGTCCGATGTGTGGACTCCGGACGCGCGGGGCAACGCTTCTGACTCATCGTCAGGTCAGCGGCCGGCCCGGTGTCGAGCGGATCGGCCGGACGATGGAGCGGACCGGCCCGACGGAGGGCGGATCGGCTACCGCTCGGCGATCAGTCGGCGGCCAGGAACCACCCGATGGTGACCCGACGCTGCCCGTTCAGGTCGAGGATGACCACCTCGCCGGAGCCGGGAGTGGGCAGCGGCGCGGTGCCGCCGTAGGGCAGCGTGCGCGCTTCGCCGTCGTCGACCCGGACCTCGGCCACCGGCGCGTCCTGCGATCCGCGCCGCCAGGTCACCCACCACGTCGTGTCGTCGCCGCACTGGAATTCCAGGTGCACCCGGGAGACGAACAGCCAGTCGGCCGGCGTCACGAGATGACAGCGGGTCGCGTCGCGACCGACCGCCAACGTCGCCCCCGGCCGACTCGGCGCACTTGCCATCAGCATGGCAACCGTCGCCGCGTCGTCCGCCCCCGAAGTCGACGCCATGTTGAGATCGAGCACCGGTTTCCTCCCCCACGCTCCTGGCCGTCAGTCAATGCCGCGCCCCGACCGCGCCGCCCCTGCGGCCCGGCCGTTTCGTGTCGTCTCAGTCGATCGATCCACCGCGACGAGCACACGGACACGGTTCGCGTCCCACAATGCCGCAGGTGACCGCCGTCTGGGCGATCAGGTCCCACCCTCCGTGCACGTGCGGGGTCGTGTCCAGATAGTCGGGTCCCAGCAGAAGATTCAATTCCGGGCAAAGCAGCGAGCTGTAGAAGTCGCGACGCAGCTCGGTCTTGCACCGCTCGACCGTGGCCTTGGCCATGTAGAGCATCTCGCACAGCTCGTCGGTGGTCCTGGGCCGCTTGGTGGCGCGACCGTGGATCCAGTCGCAGGACATCGCCGCGAGCACCTCCAGCCGGACCCCGTTCAGCTTGTCGCGCAGTTCCTGCGGTCCGACGTCGATGGTCGGCGGCGCGTTCCCGTCCAACGAGGAGGACGTGCTGGGCCGGATCGGCTGCATCGCCCGCCACGCGAGCACCACGCTGCGCCGCCGGGACAGGTCGCTGATCAGGATGTTGCCGCCGGTGCGCGCGGGCAGCGGCAGGATCGCCCCGTACGGCATGTCCTGCGAGGTCTCGCCGCGCTTGATCCGCACGATCGCCAGCGGGGTGTCCCGCTGTCCGCGCGGCCATTCCACCGTCCAGCCCCGGTCCTCGCTGTACTCGAACACCAGGTGCTTGCGCGAGACGAACAGCCAGTCGTGCGGCGTCAGCAGCGGGCGGCACACGCCGGGATCGCGGCCCACGAACACCCGCTTGCCGACCACGCCGGGCTCACGCACGCTCTTGGGGCTCGGCAGCGGGTCCCGCTCCGCCTCGCGACCGTCCTCGATCGCGACGAACGACATGTTCAGTTCGAGCATGATCCCCTCGCCCCCTCCCCGGTCCTACCGCTCACCTGGTACCCGCGTGCGGCGCATCCGCACCACACGGGCAGGGACCGCGCCCCGTTATGCCGTGGGTGACCGCGGTCTGCGCTATCAGGTCCCAGCCGCCGTGCACGTGCCGCACGGTGTCGAGGTAGTTCGGACCGAGCAGGGCGTTCAGCTCCGGGCACAGGCCCGAACTGTAGAACTCGCGGCGCAGCTTGGTCTTGTACCGCTCGACCGTGGCCGCCGACAGGTGCAACAACTCGCACAGTTCCTTGGTGGACTTGGCGCGCTTGACCGGTCGGCCGTGCACCCAGTCGCAGGACAGCGCGGCCAGCACCTCCATCTCCGTCTCGGAGAGGCGGTTCTGCAACACGAACGGCGCGACGTCCTGGGTCTCGGGCACACCGACGTCCGGCTCGGTGGGCTCCTCGCCCGGGCGTTGCGGCAACGACACCCGCCACTCCACCAGGACCCGCCGGCGTCGGGCCAGGTCGGTAACCACGACCCGGCCCGGGCGCAGCGAGCCCAGCGGCAGCGTGGCGCCGTAGGGCACCGGTTCGGACACGCCCTCGCGATCGATCTGCACCAGCGCGACCGGGCGCGGGTGCGAGCCCTGGAGCCACTCCACGCTCCAGCCGCGCTCCAGGGAGTAGACGAACTCCAGGTGCACACGCGACACGAAGCGCCAGTCCTTCGGCGTGACCAGGCCGCATCGCGACGGGTCCCGGCCGATCGCGATCTTCTTGCCGGGCTCGCTTTGCACCTTCACCGTGCGCGGCCGGGCCAGGTCCGACTCCTGCTGGTCGGCGTCGTCCGACGTCGCCACGGTGAGGATCAGTTCGAGCATCGCCATCCGTCCGGTCTCGTGCCCCGCCCTGGGGCATCGCCCATCTTCTCCCGGTGAACCGTCACCAGGCCGTTCCGTCGTCCGACCGTAGGGCCCCGGGGGCACCCGACGCATCCTCCGGTTGTTCCCGAGGGTCGGCGCCGGAGCGATGACCCTCGGGTACGGGCAGTGCGTCGCATTCGACCACGACCGCCGTCGCGTCGTCGTCACCGCTCTCGACAGCCGTCCTGGTCAAGGTCGTTGCCGCGTGGAAGGGATCGCCGTGCACCAGGTCGGCCACCGTCTCGTCGGGCAGGTGTCCGACGCCGTCCGTGGCGAGGACCACACGGTCCCCCGGGTGCAATTCGATCCGTTGCAGCTCGGGTTCGGGCGCCTGCGAGCCGCCCAACGGGGTGGAGGTGAGCAGCCACGGTCGGCCGAACTCGGCGGCATTGCCCTGTTCGGTCAGCCGGAACGCCCGCCCGCCGCGCACCAACCAGCACACGCTGTCGCCGCATCCGGCCAGATGCAGCCTGCCGTGCTGGAGGACGGCCGCCACCACGGTGGTACGCATGCCCTCGTACTGCGCGACGCCGTGCCGGCGCACCGCGAGGTCGGCCACCGCGATCGCGGCGCTGAGGCGGTCGCTCCAGCCCGCGGACAGGTCGGCGGCGGCCAGTTCGGCCACCAGCGTGCGCACCGCCACGTCGGCCGCGTACCAACCCGCGGGGTGGCCGCCGAGGCCGTCGGCGACGATGAACACCTCGCCCGTCGCGGCATATCGGTCGTCGTTGTCCCGGGCGGTCAGCTCCGGGCCCAGGCCGCGCCGTTCGCGCCGGGCGGCGCGCCGGCGGCCGGGGTGCGAGGAGGTGGACCACGCGGACGCCTGGACGCCCAGCGGGGGGCCGCTGTGGGCCCGGGGGTCCTCCTCGGCCGCCTCGGCCCGGCGCAGGCTGTCGCTGCGCGAGGTGGTCGGCACGTCCAACTCGTCCGCGTCCTCGACCGGCTCGGGCACCGGCACGGCGGCCGGCAGCAGTTCGGTCTGCGGCGCGGGCACCGGCGGCGGAGACGTGGGCATCGGCGGCACCGTGGGCGGCGGCGGCACCGCGTGTCCGGCGGCGAACGTGGTGTCGGCGGAGCCACCGGCGACCGTGGGCGGGGCGGGAACCGGCGGCGGCGGTGCCGGAGTCCGGGCGTCCGGACGGACCGCGCGCGGGGTCACCGTGTGCGGAACCGGGTCGGGCACACCGTTGGCCTCCGGCTCGTTCGCGAACGTCTCGGTGGGCCGGGGGGCCTGGTCCCACAGCGATCCCGACGCGACCCGGGATGCCGAGGCCGCCTGCGGTGCGGGGACGGGATCCGGCTCGGCCTGCGGCGCGGGCGGCGGGCCGGCGGCGTGGTCGGGGTCCGGCTCGTGGACTCGGTCCGCGGCGGGTTCGTCGGCCCGTTCCGGCTGCGGGTCGGGTTCGTGGGCCCGTCGCGGCTCGGGCTCGTAGGCGCTTTCCGGCTCCGGCTCCGGCTCGGCTTCGGCCGCGTACTCGTCGTCGAACGTGGTCGGCGCGGGCGGCTGTGCCGGTTCGATCCGCTCCACCGGCTCGCGGGTCGGCGCGTCCTCGAAGTCGAGATAGAGGTCGCCGAAGATGTCGTCGTCCGCCGCCGGTGGCCGTTCGGCGCGCAATTCGTCCTGCCGCAGCGTCCGTTCCGGGAAGCCACCGCGAGCCGGCACGGTCGTCTCCCGACCCGAGTCCCCTCTGCCCCTCATGTGTCTCACGCTCCACGATGTCGGACCGGAACGGCAAGTCCGGTGCGGCGATAGCACTGCCTCGTTCAAGCATGCTGCCTCGGATGCGGCCCTGGCATGTGAACCCGAAGGCCAATTCCTTCGGGTTTCTCGGCACACGGCCGCCGAAGCACACTCGAATCGATTGCGCCGGAGCCTAACCGCGTCCGGTCCGGACCGCCTCCGAACCGTCCGCGAGCAGCCCGGCGAGCGCGCTGCGCCCCCGGGACAGGCGGGCTTTGATGGTCCCCTCGGGCGCGCCCTCGTGCGCGGCGATCTCGGCGACCGACAGGCCGCCCATGTGGTGCATCACCACCGCGCGCCGCTGGGCCTCGGGAATCTGTCGCAACGCGGTGACCAGGGCAACGGATTCGGGGCCCGGCGCGGGCAGGTCACCGTCGGGGCCGTGCCGGATCCAGCTCTTGAGCGCGGTACGGGTGCGCCGCCAGCGGCTCACCGCGATGCGTTGGCCCACGAGTCGGATCCACGCGACGGGGTTCTCGTAGTCGCTGATCCGGTCCCAGTCCTTCCAGGCCCGGATGTACGTCTCCTGCGCGGCCTCCTGGGCCTCGCCGAGATCGCCGGTCAGCGCGTACAGGTGTGCGACGAGGGCTCCGTGGCTCTCCGCGTAGAACACGTCGAAGTCGGCGCGACCGCCCGTGTCCCGTCCCATCGTTCCCCCGCGTCCCGTCGCGGCGATTTCGTCCTGCCGTGACCCGGTACCCTATCCGGCCCGAGACGCGGACCCGATGTCGGTTCGGGTCCCGGAATACCCGCCTGTGGCGTCTCTCCCCCACCCACGCACACGACCGGGTGATCGGTTCCGGCCGGCGGCCAAGCGATAGGCCGCGAACAGCGCCGGCAAGAGCGCGAACCCGACCCCGACCAGGCCACGCCGCCGCCGACGCCGAGCGATCACCACCCGAATCGGCATCCCCCCGGCACCCGACCGCCCACCGAGAACGCGACCGACGTCACGTTCGAACGCACCGAACGCACCGGCAAGCACCTCCTCATCCCCCATCGCCGAACGCCCCCCACCACTCCCCGACCCGACCCGCATGACACGTCCGGTACGGTCCACACGCCCACCACGGAGGCAAGGTTGCGCGAGACCCGGCGCGAGGTGGGGCAGTGGGCCGGGTCGAAAAGGCGGCAGGGCAACGCATCGGGTCGCGAACGGCAAAGCGACGCCGCTTCCGCCACCCGGGCCCGTTGAAAAAGTGCCCCGGACCGATTCGGTCCGGGGCACTCACACCGCCTGAGGGGCGGGCAACTCGTCGAGGATCAGGCCTCGTTGGTCACCCAGCTCATCATCTTGCGGAGTTCCTTGCCGGTGGTCTCCAGCTTGTGCTCGGAGTCCGCCTTCACGTACTCCTTGTACTTGGGCAGACCCGCCTCGTACTCCGCCATCCACGCGGTCGCGAACGAACCGTCCTGGATCTCGGCGAGCACCTTCTTCATCTCGGCCTTGGTGTCGGCCGTGATGATCCGCGGGCCGGTGATGTAGTCGCCCCACTCGGCGGTCTCCGAGATGGACCAGCGCATCTTCTCCAGGCCGCCCTCGTACATGAGGTCGACGATGAGCTTGAGCTCGTGCATGCACTCGAAGTAGGCGATCTCCGGCTGGTAGCCGGCCTCGACCAGGGTCTCGAAGCCCGCCTTGACCAGCGCCGAGGCGCCGCCGCAGAGCACGGCCTGCTCACCGAACAGGTCGGTCTCGGTCTCCTCGGTGAAGGTGGTCTTGATGACGCCGGCGCGGGTGCCGCCGATGCCCTTCGCGTAGGAGAGCGCGAGCGCCAGGCCCTGGCCCGACGCGTCCTGCTCGACCGCGACGATGCACGGCACGCCGCGACCCTCTTCGTACTGCCGGCGGACCAGGTGACCCGGGCCCTTGGGCGCGACCATGCACACGTCGACGTTGGCCGGCGGCTTGATGAAGCCGAACCGGATGTTGAAGCCGTGTCCGAAGAACAGCGCGTCGCCGTCCTTCAGGTTCGGCTCCACGGCCTCGGCGTAGACCTTCGCCTGGACCGGGTCCGGGGTGAGGATCATGATGACACTGGCCTCGGCCGCGGCCTCGGCGGGAGTGACGACCCGCAGGCCGGCCTCCTCGGCCTTGGCGCGGCTCTTCGAGCCCTCCAGCAGACCGACCCGCACGTCGACGCCGGAGTCCCGCAGCGACAGCGCGTGGGCGTGGCCCTGGCTGCCGTAGCCGAGCACCGCGACCTTGCGGTTCTGGATGATGGACAGGTCGGCGTCGTCGTCGTAGAACAGCTCGGCCACTTCGGGGTTCTCCTTCAAGACAGGGTGTTTCAGGGGCCACGCCCCGCTCGTCATCTTCGCAAATCACGAGCGCGGCGCGTGCCGCTGGTTTGAAATGTGGACCGTGACGGTCCGTCAGGACCGAGGTCCGGACATATCCGTCAGGCCGAGCGCTCGACCGACCGCAGCGAACGGTCGGTGATCGAGCGGCCGCCGCGGCCGATCGCCACGACGCCGGACTGGACGAGTTCCTTGACCCCGAACGGCTCCAACATGCGGAGCATCGCGGCCAGCTTGTCGGGGCCGCCGGTGGCCTCGATGGTGACCGCCTCCGGCGAGACGTCGACCGTCTTGGCGCGGAAGAGCTGGACGATCTCGACCACCTGGGACCGCGTCTCGTGATCGGCGCGCACCTTGACCAGCAGCAGTTGGCGCTGCACCGACGCGGGCGGGTCGAGCTCGACGATCTTGAGCACGTTGACCAGCTTGTTCAGCTGCTTGGTCACCTGCTCCAGCGGCAGTTCCTCGACCACGCTGACCACGATGGTGATCCGCGAGATGTCCGGATGTTCGGTGGTGCCGACGGCGAGCGAGTCGATGTTGAAGCCCCGACGCGAGAACAGTGCGGTGATCCGGGCGAGGACACCGGGCTTGTTCTCGACGAGGACCGAGAGGGTGTGCTTGGACATGATCGCTGGACTCCTATGCCTTCCTGATGCCCTGTCGGCCTGTCAGTCGTCCGAGTCGCCGAAGTCGGGACGCACGTCGCGCGCGGCCATCACCTCGTCGTTGGACGAGCCCGCCGCGACCATCGGCCACACCATCGCGTCCTGGTGCACGACGAAGTCGATGACCACGGGCGCGTCGTTGATCGACATCGCCTTGTGGATGATCTCGTCCAGCTGGTCCGGGCTCTCGCAGCGCAGCCCGACGCAGCCCATCGCCTCGGCGAGCTTGACGAAGTCCGGCAGCCGGCGGCTCTGCAGGTCGGTGTTGGAGTAGCGCTCGTTGTAGAAGAGCGTCTGCCACTGGCGGACCATGCCCAGGGTGCCGTTGTTGATGATGGCGACCTTGATCGGGATGTCGTTGACCGCGCAGGTGACCAGTTCCTGATTGGTCATCTGGAAACAGCCGTCGCCGTCGATCGCCCACACCGTGGTGTCCGGCATGCCGGCCTTGGCGCCCATCGCGGCCGGCACCGAGTAGCCCATCGTCCCGGCGCCGCCGGAGTTGAGCCAGGTGTAGGGCTTCTCGTAGCGGATGAACTGCGAGGCCCACATCTGGTGCTGACCCACGCCGGAGGCGAAGATCGTGTCCGGGCCCGAGATCGCGCCGAGCCGCTCGATCACCAGTTGCGGCGACAGCGAGCCGTCCGCCGGCACGTCGTAGCCCAGCGGGTAGGTGTCGCGCCAACGGTTGAGCGCGGTCCACCACTCCTGGTAGTCGCCGAACCGGCCGGCCTCGTGCTCGGCCTGGACCGCGACCACCAGGTCGGCGATCACCTCGCGGGCGTCGCCGACGATCGGCACGTCCGCGATGCGGTTCTTGGAGATCTCGGCGGGGTCGATGTCCGCGTGCACGATCTTGGCGTGCGGCGCGAAGGTGTCCAGCTTGCCGGTGACCCGGTCGTCGAAGCGGGCGCCCAGCGCGAAGATCAGGTCCGACTTCTGCAGCGCGGTGACCGCGGCCACCGTGCCGTGCATGCCCGGCATGCCCAGGTGTTGCGGGTGGCTGTCCGGGAACGCGCCGAGCGCCATCAGCGTGGTGACCACCGGAGCGCCGGTCAGCTCGGCGAGGATCTTCAGCTCGGCCGACGCGTGCGCCTTGAGCACCCCGCCGCCGACGTACAGGACCGGACGCTTGGCCTCGCTGAGCAGCCGGGCGGCCTCGCGGATCTGCTTCGCGTGCGGCCGGGTGACGGGGCGGTAGCCGGGCAGTTCGGGGGTGCCGTTCCAGATGAACTCGGTGGTCGCCTGGAGCGCGTCCTTGGAGATGTCCACCAGGACCGGGCCGGGCCGGCCGGTGGCGGCGATGTGGAACGCCGCGGCGATCGTGGGCGCGATCTCGGCCGGGTCGGTGACCAGGAAGTTGTGCTTGGTGATCGGCATCGTGATGCCGCAGATGTCCGCCTCCTGGAAGGCGTCCGTGCCGATCGCGGCACTGGCCACCTGGCCGGTGATCGCGACGATCGGCACCGAGTCCATGTGCGCGTCGGCGATCGGCGTCACCAGGTTGGTCGCGCCCGGGCCGGACGTGGCCATGCACACCCCGACCTTGCCGGTGGCCTGCGCGTATCCCTCCGCGGCGTGACCCGCGCCCTGCTCGTGCCGGACGAGGATGTGGCGCACCTTCGTCGAGTCCATCATCGGATCGTAGGCGGGAAGAATCGCGCCCCCGGGAATGCCGAAGACCGTGTCCACCCCTGCGGCTTCCAGGGAGCGGATCAGCGCTTGGGCTCCTGTCACCTGATCGGTCATGCTTTCGTCTCTTCTCGATCTGAAGTCGGCATATCGAGTGGGGCGCGAGGCCCGGACCCGTCGGACTGCAACAAAAAACCCCCCGTGCCGTTAGGCAAGCGGAGGGGGCGCGCGAACCGACTCGGTGGTCAGTGCACGCGCTTCTCAAGTACGAGGATGCGGGTCTGCATGCCCGCGACTCTCCCTCCGCGCCCGTGTACGTGTCAAGCCGACTCTTCACGCGTCTCAGTATTCGGGATCCTTTGTCCAGGACTGACGGGCCGTCATGGTTTCGGCCGGCCCTCGGATCGGCGTGCGACCCGTCACATCTGCGGTCTGGGCACCTGGACCGGCACGGCCGGACGGGCCTCCGGGAGCGGCTCGGGCCGCGGGCCGCGGACCGCGCTGTTGCCCAGCGGCATCTGACCGAGCACGTCGAAGATCGCATCCCCGGACACCGCCGGATGGAACCAACTGCCCTGCCCGCGCTGACATCCCATCTCCCGGAGTATGTCCACCTGCGCGTGGCTGTCGATGCCGGCCGCCACCAGGGTCAGCCCGGAATCCAGCCCGAGCCGGACGATGGTCGAGGTGAGCACGGTCAGATGTGGACACGTGCCGACCTCGGCCACGAACGAACGGTCGATCTTGAGCGCGTCCACCGGCAGCCGGCGCAGGTACGTGAGCGAGGAGTGCCCGGTGCCGAAGTCGTCCAGCGACAACCGCACGCCCAGTCGGCGCAGCACCGCGATCCGGCCGAGCAGCAGTTCGTCGCCGTCCGGCAGCACGTTGTCGGTGATCTCCAGGGTGAGCGCCGCGGCGGGCAGGTCGGCCCTGTGCAGCGTCTCCTCCAGCACGTCCAGGAAGCCCGGCCCGGTGAGCTGGCGTGCGGCCAGGCCGACCGTGACCCCGATGTCGTGGCCGGCCGCGCGCCAGGTCGCGGCGGCCAGCGCGCTCTCCTCCAGCAGCCTGCGGCCCACCGGCGAGAGGCGGCCCTCGGCGCCCGCGGTCAGCCGCACCTGGTCCACCCGGCCGGGTACCACGCCGTCCTCGGCCCGGCACAGCGCGGCCTCCACGTCGCGCACCCGGCCCGTGTCCAGGTCCACCACCGGCTGGTACGAGACGGCCAGACGCCCGTCCCGGTCCATCCGGCGCAGGCCCGCGGCCCGGGCCGCGCGGCGCTCCACGTCCGCGTCCATGTCCGGGGTGTAGACCTCGACCCGGCCCTTGCCGCCGTCCTTGGCCCGATACATCGCGGCGTCCGCGTGCCGCATCAGCTCGGCCGGGGCGATCCCGGGCGCGGAGAAGGCGATGCCGATGCTGGCCGCGACCCGCACCTCGCCGTCCGCGATCCGATACGGCGCGGACAGCGTGGTCAACAACCGCTCGGCGATCTCCCGGATCGCGCGCGGGCTGGGGTCGCCGACCAGGAGTGCGGCGAATTCGTCGCCGCCGAACCGGGCCACGGTGTCGCCGATCCGGACCGCGTGTTCGAGCCGGCGCGCCGCCTGCACGAGCAGTTCGTCGCCCGCGGTGTGCCCGTAGTTGTCGTTGACCGCCTTGAACCCGTCCAGGTCCACGAACAACACCGCGATCGTGGGGGTGATCCCGCGCCGCTGGGCCAGCGCGTGCTGGATCCGGTCCTCGAACAGGGCCCGATTGGGCAGGTCGGTGAGCCGATCGTGGAAGGCGTCGTGCTCCAGCTGGGTCTGCAGCTTGATCCGGTCGGTGACGTCGCGGCTGTTGAAGATCAGCCCGTCGCCGTAGCGGTTGACCGCGGATTCGGTGTGCAGCCACGTGCCGCCGGCCGAGCGGATCCGGCACTCCACCCGCACCATCGCGGTGTCCGCCCCGCCCGCCGGCACCGCACCGTCCAAGAACGCGCGTAGCTCGCGTTGTACACGTGCGCTCTCCTCGGGATGGATGAGCAGTTCCAGCCGGGTGCCGACCAACTCCTCCGGCTCGAAGCCGTACACCCGGCGCACCGCGTGGCTGACGTACTGGAGCACGCCGTCGCCGGCCGCGATCATGATCACATCGCTGGAGCCCTGCACCAGGGACCGGAAGTGGCTTTCCTTGGCGGACAGTTCCTGGGCCATGAAGACGTTGTCGACGAGCGTGATGCCCTGCCGCAGCACCAGCGTGACCAGTACGGTCGCGCCGACCCCGAGCACCACCTTGTCCGGGGCGTGCCCGGCCACCGCGCCGCCGAGCACGCCCGCGGTACACACGGCGGCGGCGATGTAGGGGGTGAGCGCGGACAACATCGAGATGGTGCGGTGCCGCGGTCGCTCGTGCGCCTCGACCCGCTCGCCGGTCCACGGCGCGATGGCGAGCAGCAGACTGCCCGCGAACCAGCCCGCGTCCAGCAGGCCGCCGGAGCGATATCCGCTGTTCAACCCGGGTGTGGTCCACAACGCGTCGCTCATCACGGTGACCGCGAGGCCGACCAGCGCCAGATTCAGTGCCGCGCGATCTCCCGAACCGGCCCGAAAACGCAAGCCGAGGACCATGCTGATCATCAGGATGTCGAGCACCGGGTAGGCGAGGGTGAGCACGATCTTGATGATGTCCGAGCGGTCCCCGTTGGTATTGCGGGCCAGCGCGAGACTCCACCCGAGCGTGAACAGCGAGCCCGCGATCAGCCAGCCGTCCAGCGCCATGCAGGTCCACGCCGCGATGCCCCGCGGACGCTGGGCCACCAGGACCAGGCCGACGATGGTGGGCGGCGCGAACAGCAGGAAGATCACGTCGGTGGGACCGGGCGTGGGCACCGGGACGTCGAGGACGACCTCGTACCAGCCCCAGATCCCGTTGCCGAGCGAGACCATCGTGGCCGAGAAGGCGAACAGCGCCCAGGACAACCGGGCCCGTCCGGATTCGTGCACGGATTTGAGCGCGCACGAGACGGCCGCCACGGCGGCCGCGGCCGCCAGGCCGAAGTCGCCCATCGCAAGCGACAGCGTCGGATTGCCCCAGCCCTGGAGCGCACCGATCGCATACACGAGACACAGCGGCACGATCAGGTACTTCAGCTGCCGCTGGGTAGGGGTGTCGGCCAAGATCAGCAGCCGCACCGGGTCGTCATGGCTCGGCCACTCCGGCAGTGGTCCCCCGGCATTTCGCACTCCCCTCTGCCCGAAGTCGCCTTCACGACGCTTCATGGCACTGCACCGGCCCTCACACCCCAGCCGTGAGGCGGGGCGGTCGGCGCCCGGCGCGACGGGGGTGCAACACCCGACCGTGCACGTCTCTCAACGCCCCACGACTCGGACGATACACCAACCCGTCACTGTGAGCTTGTCTTACTCAACACAGAGTAACTAATCATGCCTTGCATGGGAGTCCCTTCCCGCGCATTTGTGACAAACTCCCGACACGGGGCGGAAAAAGGGGCCCTGATCAGGGCAAATCTGGGAGTTTCAGCGGTCGTCGGGCAGCCTCACGGCAGGCTCGGAGGCATTCGGGAGCCCCGCCGGGGCCTCGGCGGGCGCATTCGGGAGACTCGGCGGGGCGGGCCGGGCGGCACCCGGCGACGCATGCCCGACCCGGCCGCGGCGAGTGGAAGGGACCCGAAGAACTCGGACGGCCGAGCGCGGAAGCGGCGCGGAGGGGAGCGGGCGGGTCGCTCGGGAAGGGCTGCGGACGGGCGTCCGGGATCAGTCGCGCTTGAGCAGGACCGCGCCCGGTTCGCGGGCGACCTGGGTGAAGCCCTGCCCGATCAGATGCGCGATCCAGTAGCGCGCCCAGTCCTTGTTGTCGCCCCACACCTCGATCGCCGCGTAACCGGGGCCGGGCAGGATGGTCGGGAAGTCGGTCACCCGTCCCGCCCGCGCGACCAGTTGCGGCGAGAAGCTCATCGTGGCCGACACCGTCGCGTCGTCCGGGACCCGGTCGAGCACCTTGTGCGCCGAGTGCACCCGGTCCTGGACCATCCAGGTGCGCTTGTGCAGCAGGTCCATCAGCGGGAAGTCGCGCGCGAACGCCAGCGACACCGCGAGCGGGACGATGGCGGCCTTGGCCGCGTACCGACGCAACCAGTCCACCCGCGACGCGCGCAACCCGACCACGCCGTCCACGAAGGCAGCGAACACGATCGGCATCAGCACCGCGCTGTAGTGGAAGTAGGTGCCCCAGTAGAACTCGTTGCTGGAGGTGAACCGCCACAACATCGTCGGCACGATCATCGCCAGGATCGGCGAGCGCAGCGCGATGAACCCGGTGGGCAGCAGCAGGGTGAACAGCGTCATCCACTTCGCACTGGGCAACACCATCGACTTGGGCAGTTCGACGACCAGCTCGGCGATCGGCACCTGGCTCAGCGACGTCTTGGGATCCGCGTTGCCGGAGCGCTGGGACGAGTCGAGGTTGCCCCAGAACGCGTACGTGTCGTTCGGGTTCATCGCCGGCAGCAACACGAAGATCGCCAGCGCGAACGCGGAGACCCCGATCAGCACGTGCACGGCGGCCAGTTTCCAGCGGCGCACCAGCACCAGCGGCACGGCCGCGGCGGCCAGCGTGAGTCCGAGGTCCTCCTTGACCAGGATCAGCGGCAACCACCAGGCCAGCGCCTGCGGATACCGGCCGAGCAGGAATCGGTCAAGGCCGAAGGCCAGCAGCGGTACCGCGAACGCGATCTCGTGGAAGTCGAACGAGACGGCCGACTGGATGCCCCAGGACAGCCCGTACGCGATGCCGAGCCCGGCGGCGCCGAGCGTGCCGAAGGCGCGTGCGGCGATCCGGGTGATCGGTACCACCGAGGCGGCGATCAGGAATGCCTGCGCGACCAGCAGGGTGCTCGGGCCGGGAAAGATCCGGTAGATCGGGCCGAGCAGCGCCAGGATCGGGTGGAAGTGCTCGCCGAGCACGTTGAAGTCCGGCCCCCGGATGTCCGACACCGGCGCCTCGAAGTTCGAGTACGCCTTGACCACCTGTTCGAACAGGCCCAGGTCGTAGGCGTGCGTCTCCATCCGGCGATGCCGCAGTAGGGAGTGCGCGGCGTAGATCAGGAAGAAGCATGCGGCGAGCAGGTACGGCAGCGCGCCGGGGCCGATCCGTCGTCGGGCCCGCTCGACCACCGTGCGCAGCTTGCGGTCGTGTTCACCCGTTCGGGGGGCGACCACCGCCGGTTCGACGACCCGCGAGGCGGCCGGGGCCCCGACCGCCTCGGCGCTGCCCGATGCCTCGAACCGCTCGTGAACAGCGCCGTGCGCCGTCCCCCTGTCTTCCATGTCTCTCCGTCCGGGTCGGCGTGCGCGGGCACACCGTACCGGTGTCGGCCCTGTCCTCAAGCAGAGCGCGACCGGGCGGTTTTGGTTGCTCGATCACGCACGATGTTCGCCGGAGTCACTCCTTCGGACCAGCGTGCGAGCTGCTCGCGAATCAGTCGCAGGGCGCGCGGCAGGAAGGCGGACGAGCTGCCGCCGACGTGCGGGCTGATCAACACACCGGGTGCGAAGCGCAGCGGGTGGTCGGCCGGCAGCGGCTCGGGATCGGTGACGTCCAGCGCCGCGCGCAGCCGGCCCGCGCGCAGTTCGGCGAGCAGTGCGTCGGTGTCCACGACCGGTCCGCGTGCGACGTTGACCACGAGCGCGCCGTCCGGCAGCCGGGCCAGGAAGTCGGCGTCGACGAGGCCGCGGGTGTCCTCGGTGAGCGGGACGGTGAGGATCACCACATCCGCGTGCGGGAGCAACCCGGGCAGGTCGGCCATCGCCCGGATCGGTCCGTGCGGCCCGGAACGGGCGCTGCGGGCGACCCGGACCACGTCCACCTCGAAGCCCTGGAGCCGGCGGTCCACCGCCTCGCCGATCGCCCCGTATCCGACGATCAGCACCCGCTTGTCGGCCAGCGCGGGATAGAACCCGGACCGCCACTCCCCCGCGTCCTGGCCGCGGACGAACGTCGGGATGTCGCGCAGCGCGGCGAGGGTGAGGGCGAGCGCGAGTTCGGCGGTGCTCGTCTCGTGGATGCCGCGGCCGTTGCACAGCACCACGCCGGGCGGCAGGTGGGGCAGTACGTGTTCGTAGCCGGCGGTCAGGGCCTGGATCACCCGGAGCCGGGGCATCTCCGCGATCCGGGTCAACGGCACACGGTCGAACGTGTAGGGCAGGACGTAGAACTCCACGTCGGCGGCGGTGTCCGGAACCGGGACGCCGAAGCCGTCGTAGACGTCGACGATCGAGCCGTCGCCGAGTCCGCCGGGGAGCGGGGCGAGTTGCTCCAGGGTGTACGGGACCCAGATCCTGCCTTCGGTGACCATGACAGGAACTCTAAATGTCGTGCCGGGCTCCGCTTTCGCGGGCTCGGACACGGCCTATGGTCGAGAGATCTCCGAAAGGTGGTGTTCTCCGGTGCGCGCACATCGTCCGAAGCCCCGTTGGCCCTCCCTGGTGCTCGCCGTCGCGCTGGCTGCCGGACTCGCCGCGTGCAGTTCCGACGACGACTCGTCGTCCGGCAAGGCCACGCCCCGGCCCACCGCGCCGGTGGCCGCGACGCAGCCGCCGAACGTGCCGGCGGGGCCGACCGCGACCGGGGTCGTCGAGCCGGTCGTCGCCGGCGAGATCGCCCGGGACCTGAACACCCCCTGGGGCGTGGCGCTGCTGCCGGATCGGGACGCACTGGTGTCCTCGCGCGACACGGGCACGATCACCCGCCTCGGCCCGGGCACCGTGCCGCCGGTGGTGGTCGGCACGGTGCCGGGTTCGGTGCATCGCGGGGAGGGTGGCCTGCTCGGGATCGCGGTGTCGCCGACGTTCGCGACCGACCACTTCCTGTACGCGTACCTCACCACGGCGCAGGACAACCGGATCGTGCGGATGACCTATGTGCCGGGGCAACCGCTGGGACAACCCGAGGTGCTGCTCGCCGGGATCCCGGCGGGCTCGAACCACAACGGCGGCCGGATCGCGTTCGGCCCGGACGGCATGTTGTACGCGGGCACCGGCGAGGCCGGGCAGAAGCCGTCGGCCCAGGACAGGTCCTCGCTCGGCGGCAAGATCCTGCGGCTCACCCCCGATGGCCGCCCGGCGCCCGGCAATCCGTTCCCGAACTCCCCGGTGTGGAGCCTGGGCCACCGCAACGTCCAGGGCCTGGCGTGGGATTCGACGGGGCGATTGTGGGCGAGCGAGTTCGGCCAGGACACCTGGGACGAGCTGAACCTGATCCGCTCCGGCGCCAACTACGGCTGGCCGGCGGTCGAAGGCAGCAGCGACAACCCCGAGTACATGAACCCGGTCGCCCAGTGGGCCACCGACGACGCCTCGCCGAGCGGCATCGCGATCCTGGGCGACGTGGTGTACCTGGCCGGCCTCAAGGGCGAACGCCTGTGGCAGGCCCCGATCGTCGGCTCCACCGTGAGCGAACCCAGGGCCCTGTTCCAGGGCCGGTACGGCCGGCTGCGCGCGGTCGTGACCGTCGGCTCGGGCGAACTGTGGCTGGTCACCAACAACACCGACGGCCGGGGGACGCCGCGCAAGGGGGACGACCGGATCCTGCGCCTGGTATCGGGCTGAGTTCCGGCGCGGGCGCCGGTTCCCGTCCGGTTCGGACGACGTCCGAGGCGGACGTTAGCGTGGGGCCCGAGGGAGGGGATTCATGAACAAGGGCCTGCTGTTGGTGCTCAGCGAGCTTTCCGATGCCGACGTGGAGCGCGTGTTCGTACGGTTGGCGGGATTGCGCGGGATCCACGCGACGGTCGCGGACGAGATGCGCGTGTCGGACGCCCTGGTCGAGGCGCTCGCCGTCCACGGCGGTGCCGAGGCCCTCGTTCGGGCCGCCGCCAATCCGCGACTGACGTCGAGTCAGCTGTGCTTGTTGATCGAGGCCGGCGGCGACCCGGTGGTGGCCGGGGCCTTCCCCCCGGACGCGGACGCCCCGGACGCGAACGCGGGGAATGCGGGAGCCGGGGATGCGGAAGCCGGGGCCACCCCTCCCGAGGGTGCCGCCGGCGAGGCGGACCACGCCCTCGACCGAGGGCGACGGGAGCTGCGCCGGCCGGGAGTCGCCGCCGAGCGGGCGCTCGCGCTGCTGCGCGCGCATCCCGTGCTGGCGCACACCGCCCGCCGGGGCGGACCCGCAGGCGTGCTGCACACCCCGGATGCGCCGGTGACCCGGACCGAGGCGCTCGACCAGGTGGGTCCCGCGCTGCGGGCCGGGGTGCTGGCGCCGCGCGAGATCCTGGTCCGGATGCGGCCTGCGCGCGTCGCCGCCCAGGTGCTCGCGGTGGTCTCGCGGGAACACTCCTACGTCACCGGCGAGGTGACGATCCACGAGTTGCTCAGACCCGGCATCGTGACCACCCTCGGCGCGAATCCGGCCGCATGGGCGCACCTGGCCCGCACACTCGGCCGCTTCACCGGCACGCTGCCGGAGTTGTTCGCCGCCGCCTCGGCGCACCGGGGCGAGGCCGCGATCGAGGTGCCCGCCGCCGTCCGGCCGTCCGTGGTCTTCCTGCTCCGCCGGCTGAACACCGACGAACTGACCGCCCTCATCCCGCATCTCGACCACGCGGCGGCCGCCGCACTGCTCCCGGGCAACGTGCCGCCGCTGCCCAACGTCGCCGAGGCGGCGCTGCGTTGCGGACACCCCGCGCTGCTCGAAGCGCTCGCCCAACACCAGAGCATCGGGCGGCACTACGCCAACCGACTCAAGGACCTCGGCGACGACCACCTGGACGGCCTCCTGGTGGACAACCGCTCCGGCGTCACCGCCGAGTTGCGGCGCGAGATCTACGCCGGCCGGCGGGCCGACCGGCCCCGCGTCCCGATGCACCCGGACCTGCGGGCCAAGTTGATCGCGGAACCCCCCTTCGGGAGCGAGCCCGAGGCGTACGCGCTGTCCGGCGACCCGGCGCTGGTGGACCACGCGCTGCCGCGGTGCGAGGCGCGCAAGCTGCGCCGGATCGACTGGATCGACATCGTGCTGAGCCTGTGGGAGCGGGCCGATCCGAGCGTGACCGGCGACATCCTCGACCGGCACGGCGCGCTGTTCCCGGACCGGATCCGCAGCACGGCCCGGGCCGCGTTGGCCACCGACGACCCCACGCCGCTGCGCGAGTTGCGGGCCCGCTGGGATCGGGGGCCGCGCGCCGAACCGCCCATACCCGAACATCGCCGGCCGCCCATCGACCGCATCCGCGATACACCCCTGGACCAGTGGCACTCCTGGCTCACCGCCGCGGTCACCGCGGGCGAGTTGGACACCGAGGAGGTCGTCCGGCACGCGCGCCCGGCCCGGCACGCGTTCGAGGCGCTGGTCTCGATCGACGCCTATCAGTGGGCCCCGGGCAACCCGCGTCCGGCGCTCGCCCGACTCGCGAAGCGGATCGGCGCGAATCCGGAGGCGTGG
This sequence comes from Embleya sp. NPDC050493, assembly GCF_044458105.1. Taxonomy (NCBI): domain Bacteria; kingdom Bacillati; phylum Actinomycetota; class Actinomycetes; order Kitasatosporales; family Streptomycetaceae; genus Embleya; species Embleya sp. NPDC050493. Next base: position 225,556 of record NZ_JBITHP010000005.1, on the reverse strand, counting down.
GTCGTCCTGGCCGGGCTGGCCGCCGACTTCGAGGGCACCCTCGGCGAACTCGCCGACCTGTCCTGCGCCGCGGCGGGGTAGCGCGCTCCGGCCTCGGGTCAGCCGTCGACCAGGTGCAACCGGTGGGCCACCGCTGCGGCTTCGCCGCGACCGGTCACCTCCAGTTTGGCCAGGATGTTGGACACGTGGACGCTGGCGGTCTTGACGCTGATGTACAGCTCCTCGGCGATCTGTCGGTTGCTGCGGCCGTCGGCCACGAGCCGCAGCACATCGATCTCACGCGGCGTCAGGGTCGGCAGCGGCGTGCCGGTGTCGCCCTGGGCGGTGGGGGCCATCCGGGCGCGGCGGGTGAGCAGGTCGATGAGTTCGCGCAGGGTCTTGGCGTCCAGGAGGACGGCCACCTCCGCGGCGGCGGCCAGCGGAGCCGCGGCGGCGTCGCGGTCGCCGGCGGCCAGGAGCGTCTCCGCGTGCCGGAATCGGGCCCAGGCCGTGCGGTACGGCTGCTCGGTCAGCTCCCAGGCGCAGACGACCCGCCCCCACAGCTCGGCGTCGTCGGTGCCGGCCGCCCGAGCGAGCTCGGCCTTGACCAGCGATTCGTACGCCGCGTCCAGCGCGCAGTCCACCGCGAGCGAATCGGCCATGGCCGCGATCCGGTCGGCGATGTCCTGGCGGGTCTTCAGCTCGGACTCGCGCGGACGCACGGTCGAGGTGCGCGCGTCCGCCTCGTTCGCCGCCGCGTCCGCCAGCAGTTGCCACATGTAGCGCTGGTGGCCCGGCGGGCAGCCGACCCCCTCCAGGGCCGCGATCAGCGCCTCGCGGGACTCGTCCAGCCGGCCCTGCGCCTCGGCCACCCGGATCTCGGCACGCGCCAGCGGGATCCCGTACTGCGCCTCGACGTAGCGCGAGCCGGCGGCCAGTCGGGAGCGCTTGAGATGCGCGGTCGCACCTCGCACGTCGCCGCGGGCCAGGCACAGGTCGACCAGTTGCAGTTCCAGGTGGCGGGTGGTCTGCGGCCCGGGGTCCAGGTCGAGGGTCTTCTCCACCAGCGTCTCCAGGTCGGCCCAGTCGCCGGCCGAGAGCAGCGACTCGGCGAGGTTGCCCAGCGCGAACGAGCCCGAGGTGCGGGTGAGTCCGCGCTCGGCGGCGATGTCCATCGCGCGCCGCGCAGCCACCGCGCTCTCCCGGTGTCGGCCCAGGCCCTCCAGCAAGGACGCCTTGTTGCTCAGGATGTGCACCAGGCTGTCCGGCTCGCTGCTGCTGATCGCGTTCTCCTCGGCCAGCGCGAGTTGCGCCATCCCCTCCTCGATCCGGCCGATCTGCACCAGGCTGCACGCGAGCGTCTTGCGCGCCTCCGCCTCGATGTCGGGGCTGTCCACGGTGCGCGCCTGATCCAGCGCGAGCAGGGCCTCGGCGATCGCCTCGTCGCCCTCGCCGTCGAGCATGCGGTCCCGGGCGATGTGCGCGAGCACCCGGGCCTGTTCCATCGACGGCGGCAGGCCCTCCAGGATCTGCTGTGCCCGGCGCAGCTCCGGCATGCCCGACGAGCGGCACAGGTTGCGCAGGCTGCGGGCCTTCTCCCGCCACAGGAACGCGGCCAACTCGGGTTCGGCGACCGGGTCCACCAGTTCGATCGCGCGCTTGCAGAAGTGGATGGCCAACTCGCGCTCGCTGCCCAGTCGGGCCGCGGTGACCGCCTCCATGTAGATGTCGAGCAACCGCCGACCGCTCAGCTGTTCCGGATCGGGCACCTGCTCCCACAGCAGCAGCGCCCGCTCCAGCAGCCTGGTGCGCTCGTCGAAGGCATACCGCTCACGTGCCGCCTCGGCTGCGGCGAGCACCGCCGGCAGCGCCTTGACCGCCTTGCCGGCGTGGAACCAATAGGTCGCGATCCGACCGCGCAGCTCGTCGGCGGCGACCAGGTCCGGGCAGCGTTCGAGTGCCTCGGCGAAGGTGGCGTAGAGCCGGACCCGCTCACCCGGCATCAGGTCCTCGCGGATCGCCGTGCGCACCAGCGCGTGGCGGAACTGGAACTCCTCGCCGACCGGCACCAGCACATGCGCGGACACCGCCGTGCGCAGCGCCTCCTCCAGGCGATCCGGCTCCAGCCAGGAGACCTCGGTGAGCAGCCGGTGGCCGACGGTGACCCCGCCTATCGCCGCCAGTCGGATCACCTTCTGGGTGTCCTCGGACAACTCCTCGATCCGGATCAGCAGCAGATCGCGCAACGTGTCCGAGATACCGGTGAGTTGGCCGTCCCGGATGCTGCACGCGAGTTCCTCGACGAAGAACGCGTTCCCCTCGGACTTCTGGAAGATCTGGCGGATCAGCCGGCGCGGCGGCTCCTCGCGCAGGATGCCGCGCAACTGGTCGCCCACCTGGGAGCGGGTGAGTCGGGCCAGGTCGATCCGGGAAACACTGTGCACCCGATCCAGCTCGGCCAGGAAGGATCGCAGCGGATGCCGCCGGCCGACCGCGTCCGCCCGATACGTTCCGACGATCAGGATCCGGCCGGTGCGCAGCAGCCGGAACAGGAAGCCGAGCAGCTCGCGGGTGGACGAGTCGGCCCAGTGCAGGTCCTCGATCGCGATCACGAGTGTGCGGTCGCCGCCGAGCCGCTCCAGCAGGCCGAGCATCAGCTCGAACAGCCGGACCCGGTCGAACTCGCCGTCGCGCGCGATCGTGCCCGGCGCCAGGTCGGGCAGCAGCCACGCGAGGTCGCGCTCGCGCCCGGCGACCGCCTCGGCCAGCTCGGGGCCCAGGCGGCGGGACAGGGTGCGCAGCGCCGCCGAGATCGGCGCGAACGGCAGACTCTCCGCGCCCAGCTCCAGACAGCCGCCGACGGCGGTCACCGCGCCCTGTGCCTCGGCCCGCTCCAGGAACTCCTGGAGCAGGCGTGTCTTGCCGACGCCGGCCTCGCCCCCGACGAGCACGACGCCCGGCGTGCCCTCGTCGGCGTCGCGCAAAGCCGTGAGGAACCGCGCCATTTCCAATGACCGGCCTACGAACACGGGAGAAACAGAAGTACTCGCCACAGTGCCGAGCATGTCATGTTCCTTCGCTTCGCAGCCGGGGTTTTCACCCCCGGCGAAACCCGTTTGCGCAGGTCAACCAAGGGGTTTCGGCGAGCGTGGCGGGCATCACGTGCTCACCGCGCGTGCTGGTGCAGGCCGGATACCCGCCACCCGATCAGGCCGCGATCGGAACTGAGCCCCCCGGCACCTTGGCCGGTTCGCCGCTCCTCGCGCCGGGCCACCCGGGCCGCCTTGGCCGCGGCCCGGCCCGCCCGCAGCGCCTCGCGGACCACCCGGTCCTGGTCGGCGGTCGCCCGCAGCTCGCGCTCACGGGCCCGAAACAGTTCGTACTCCAACATGGTGTCGACCTCCTGGTCACCCGAGCCGGTCGCTCCGGCTCGTGGTACGAGCCTCGCGTCCCAGGGGGCCTGCGGGCATCGGTCGGATGCCGCATCCGTGGTGCTCGACTCGTCCCGGATCGATCTAAGGCGCCTCGGGAGAACCCGATAAGGGGGTCGAACAGACCTGAGGAGAACCCCGGTCGAACATCGCGTCGTGCCGGTTCGTGGGCGTATACCGGGCCTACGCCGGGCCTACGCAAGGGGTCCGCAGGACTGCGTAAGGCTGCGAAGGGCTTACCCGTGGCCCGCGTCCGACCCGTACACGGCCGAGACGACGAAGGGCCCTCGGTCGCATCGCGACCGAGGGCCCCACTCGGTTCCACCGAGCGGTCCTTCGTCAGGACACGCCCAGGCGCTCCAGGATCAGCTCGCGCACCCGGGCCGCATCGGCCTGCCCGCGCGTGGTCTTCATGACCGCGCCGACCAGGGCCCCGACCGCCTGCACCTTGCCGCCGCGGATCTTGTCGGCGATGCCCGCGTTGGCCGCGATCGCCTCGTCCACGGCCGCGCCGAGCGCGGAGTCGTCGGAGACGACCTTGAGCCCGCGCGCCTCGACCACCGCGTCCGGCTCCCCCTCGCCGGCGAGCACGCCGTCGATCACCTGGCGGGCCAGCTTGTCGTTCAGCTCGCCGCTCTTGACCAGCGCCGACACCCGGGCGACCTGGGCCGCCGTGATCGGCAGCGTGGCCACCTCGACGCCGCGCTCGTTGGCCCGCCGGGACAGCTCGCCCAGCCACCACTTGCGCGCCGCGTCCGCGTCGGCCCCGGCATCGATCGTGGCCAGGATCACGTCGAGCACGCCGGCGTTGACCATCGACTGCATCTCGAAGTCGTTGACGCCCCACTCGGCTTGGAGTCGGGCACGCCGCAGCGACGGCAGCTCGGGCAGCGTGGCGCGCAGTTCCTCGACCCACTCGCGCGCGGGCGCGACGGGCACCAGGTCGGGCTCCGGGAAGTAGCGGTAGTCCTCGGCCTCTTCCTTGATCCGGCCGGCGGTGGTGCTGCCGTCCTCCTCGTGGAAGTGCCGGGTCTCCTGCACGATGGTGCCGCCGTCGGTCAGGACGGTGGCGTGCCGCTGGATCTCGAACCGGATGGCCCGCTCGACCGAACGCAGCGAGTTGACGTTCTTGGTCTCGCTGCGGGTGCCGAACTTCTCCCGGCCCTTGGGGCGCAGCGACAGGTTCGCGTCGCAGCGCATCTGGCCGAGTTCCATCCGGGCCTCGGACACCCCGAGTGCGCGGATCAGCTCGCGCAGCTCGGCCACGTACGCCTTCGCCACCAGCGGGGCCAGTTCGCCCGCGCCCTCGATCGGCTTGGTGACGATCTCGATCAGCGGGATGCCGCACCGGTTGTAGTCGAGCAGCGAGTAGTCCGCGCCGTGGATGCGACCGGTCGCGCCGCCCATGTGCAGCGACTTGCCGGTGTCCTCCTCCATGTGCGCGCGCTCGATCTCCACCCGCCAGGTCTTGCCCTCGACCTGGACGTCGAGGTACCCGTCGAACGCGATCGGCTCGTCGTACTGCGAGGTCTGGAAGTTCTTCGGCATGTCCGGATAGAAGTAGTTCTTCCGGGCGAAGCGGCACCACTCGGCGATGTTGCAGTTGAGCGCGAGGCCGATCCGGATCGCCGACTCGACCGCGATCGCGTTGACCACGGGCAGCGCACCGGGCATGCCCAGACAGGTCGGGCAGACCTGGCTGTTGGGCTCCGCGCCGAACTCGGTCGAGCAGCCGCAGAACATCTTGGTCGCGGTGCCCAGCTCGACGTGGACCTCCAGGCCCATCACCGGGTCGTAGGTCTCCAGCGCGTCCTCGTAGGACATCAGGCTGGTGGTACTCACAGGACGTCGGCCTCCGTCAGCTCTTCCTCGACCTCGCGCATCGCCCGGATCAGCAGCGCGAAGCCGGTGACCACGGCGGCGGCGCTGATCACCGCGTCGGCCAGCTCCAGCTTGTCGTTCTTGCCGCGGGCCTCCTTGATCTGCTTGAGCACACCGATCGCGCCGAACAACTGCATGCCGACGCTGAAGACCTTGGCGACGTTGCTCTTGGGGGCTTTCTTCTTCTTGGCCATATCGACTCCTCGAAAAGTCAGAGCGCGGGTGCGCGGTCGAGCAGCGGGGCACCCCAGCGGGACAGGTAGGCGGCCTCGACGGCGGCACCCACCCGGTACAGCCGGTCGTCGGCCATGGCCGGCGCGATGATCTGCAGGCCGACCGGCAGGCCGTCCTCGTCCGCGAGGCCGCACGGCAGCGACATCGCGGCGTTGCCCGCGAGGTTGGACGGGATGGTGCACAGGTCCGCGAGGTACATCGCCATCGGGTCGTCCGCGCGCTCCCCGATCGGGAACGCGGTGGTCGGCGTGGTCGGCGAGACCAGCACGTCCACCTGTCCGAAGGCGGCCTCGAAGTCGCGCGTGATGAGCGTGCGGACCTTCTGGGCCTGGCCGTAGTACGCGTCGTAGTAGCCCGAGGACAGCGCGTAGGTGCCGAGCATGATCCGGCGCTTGACCTCGGCGCCGAAGCCGGCCTCGCGGGTCAGCGACATGACCTCCTCGGCCGAGTGCTCGCCGTCGTCGCCGACCCGCAGCCCGTAGCGCATCGCGTCGAAGCGGGCGAGGTTGGACGACGCCTCCGAGGGCGCGATCAGGTAGTACGCCGGCATCGCGTAGGTGAAGTTCGGGCAGGAGATCTCGACGATCTCGGCGCCCAGCTCGCGCAGCAACTCGACCGCCTCGGCGAACCGTGCCAGCACGCCCGCCTGGTAGCCCTCGCCGCCGAACTCCTTGACCACGCCGATCCGCAGGCCCTTGACGCTGCCGCTGCGCGCGGCCTCGACCACGTTCGGCACCGGGGCGTCGATCGAGGTCGAGTCGAGCGGGTCGTGCCCGGCGATGGCCTCGTGCAGGAGTGCGGCGTCGAGCACCGTACGTGCGCACGGGCCGCCCTGGTCGAGCGAGGACGAGAAGGCGACCAGGCCGTAGCGGGAGACGCCGCCGTAGGTGGGCTTGACGCCGACCGTGCCGGTGAGCGCGGCGGGCTGGCGGATCGAGCCGCCGGTGTCGGTGCCGATCGCCAGCGGCGCCTGGAAGGACGCGATGGCGGCGGCCGAGCCGCCGCCGGAGCCGCCCGGGACCCGGCTCGGGTCCCACGGGTTGCCGGTCGGGCCGTAGGCGGAGTTCTCGGTCGAGGACCCCATGGCGAACTCGTCCATGTTGGTCTTGCCGAGGATGACCACGCCCGCGTCCTTGAGCCGGCGGGTCAGTGTCGCGTCGTACGGCGGCTTCCAGCCTTCGAGCATCCTCGACCCGCAGGTGGTCGGCACGCCCTTGGTGGTGAACACGTCCTTGAGCGCGAGCGGTACGCCGGCCAGCGGGCCGAGCCGGTCGCCGCGCGCACGGGCGTCGTCGACGGCCTGGGCCGCGGCCAACGCGCCGTCCGCGTCCACGTGCAGGAAGGCGTGCACCTTGGCGTCGACGGCCTCGATGCGGTCCAGGTGGGCCCGGGTGACCTCGACGGCGGTGACCTTGCCGTCGGCGATGGCGGAGGCGGTCTCGGCCGCGGTCCAGCGGATGGTCTCGGTCATGGCCGTCACTCCTCTCCCAGGATGCGGGGCACCCGGAAACGCTGCTCTTCGGCGGCCGGCGCACCGGACAGCGCCTCCTCGGGGGTGAGCCCGGGGCGGATGACGTCCGGCCGCATGACGTTCGTCAGCGGCAGCGGGTGCGAGGTCGGCGGGATGTCGTCGGCTGCGACCTCGGCGACGCGGGCGACCGCGCCGATGATGTCGTCGAGCTGCGCGGCGAGGTGATCAAGCTCCTCGGCCCCGAGCTCCAGCCGCGACAGCCGGGCGAGGTGGGCGACCTCCTCGCGCGTGATGCCAGGCATGCAGGCGGGTTCCTTCGGTTTCGTCGGGTGTGGGCGCCAAGTCTATTGCGAAGCCGGAACGGATTCCGTGACGGACCGACCCGTCCGCACCGCGCCCGGCCGCGGACGGTTGGCCGGCCCTCGCGACGGCACCGCGCCGCCGCCCAGGTGCGAATATTTCCGGCCGGATGGCACATCTCGTCGAACAACCCGGAAGTAACTTCACTCAAATGCCAACTTCCGTTACCGACTGGGTAAGAGAACCTTGCGAAGCCACTCTCCGGTCTGCGTCCCCCCGCGTCGATCGGCCCTTCGCACAACTCTTGGGCCCGGCGTCCGAGAGCGCGCTCGTCAAGGACTCGGGGCTTGGGAGGGGACACGATGGCCGCCATCGTGCTGGTACACGGGATCGCGCAGGAATACAGGTCGGCCCACACGCTCGAGGAGGAGTGGGTCCCACGGCTGGCCCGGGGAGTGAAGGCCGCGGGGTTTCCCGAGGTCGCGGATCGTCTGTGGAAGTACCGCCACACCCGTCGCGGGATCGACGCGCGGATGGCGTTCTACGGTGACCTGCTCCGCCGACACCCGTCGCAGGGCGAGATGATCGACGAGACCATCCAGCACGAGGTGACCGCGCGCATCGGTCGCGAATGGCTGGATCGTGCCGCGGTCCGCGGTTCGGTTCCGCCGGAACGGCAGCGCGCGGCAAGGGAGATAGCCCGCCTGGAGGGCGGTCCGGGGGAGACGGGTCGCACCGTCGTGCTCTCCCCCACGTGCGGGCTCGCCGGGCTGCGCTGGTTCGCCGCCGACGGGCCGGGCTCGGCCGGCGGCTTCGTGAACAAGGCGCTGACCCAGCTGACCCGATACCTGACGGATGATCAGACCAGAAATCGGGTGCTCGATCGGGTCGGTGCCGAGATCGGCTTCGACACCAAGGTGGTGATCGGGCATTCGCTCGGTGCGGTGGTCGCGTACGAACTCGCCCACCGGCTGCGCAGACCACTGCCGTTGTTGATCACGCTCGGGTCGCCGCTCGGGCCGGACACCGTCGTCGACTCGTGGGTGCGACCGCAGCCCGCGCAGCCGCCGGCATTCGTCGAGAACTGGGTGAACCTGGCCGATCGCGACGACCTCGTGGCCGCGGATCCCACCCTGTCGCGGATGTTCCCGGTCCCCGCGGACGGCGGGCCGGTGCTGCGGGGTGGTTACACCGGCGAGCATGGGGCGGAACCGCACAAGGCCTGTTTCTACCTTCAGCGGCGCGAGATAGGTCGGAGCGTGGGGTTGGCCTTCGGGACATAGCTCCGTACGCACGAGCCGTGCGGCCGACCGGGCGAGGCCCTCGGGCGGGCCGGCCTGCGGCCCGCTGTCCTCGAGCGCCGGACGGGCTGCTCGGCCTCGAGCGCCGGCCGGGCCGGATTTTCGGCCCGGTCGGCGCTTGAGGTTGCCGCACGAACTCGGCGCTCGAGATCGGCGCGGTGCGGGTGGGCTTTCCGGTCAGGGGAGGGTGGACAAAATGTCGTGGACTATCGGGCCTGCCGAGCCGCTGCCGGTGATGCCCGCCTCGACCAGGCAGGCGATCGCGACGTTGCCTCGGTAGGCGACCAGCCAGCCGTTGTTCGGGCCGTCCTCGGTCACCTCCGCGGTGCCGGTCTTGGCGCCGACGTCGCCGGGCAGGTCGGCCAACACCTTGGCCGAGCCGTCGGTCACCGTGGCCCGCATCAGCTTGCGCAGGTCGGCCACCACCGGTGCGCTCAGGCCGCGGGCCTCGGCGGTGGGTCGTTGTCCCTTGATCACCACCGGCTGGCGGAACTTGCCCGAAACCGCGGTGGCCGTCGCCGAAGCCATCACCAGCGGGTTCGCCTGCACCGTGCCCTGGCCGAACATCGCGGCCGACTTGTCGGTCTCGTCCACCGGCGGCGGGACCTTGCCGTCGAAGGACGCGATGCCCGTCTTCCACTCCCGGCCGATGCCGAAGTGCTCGCTCGCGAACCGGCCCAGTTCGTCGTTGCCCAGCTTGCCCCGCAGGTTGACGAACGCCGTGTTGCACGAGTGCATGAAGTCTTCGCGGAACGTGGCGCCGCGGATCTCCGAGGTCTCCACGTTGTGGAACTGCTTGCCCACGGTGAGGTATTTGGGGCAGTCGACGACGTCGCTCGGCGTGACCGCGCCCTTGTCGAGCAGGGCGGCCGTGGTGATCACCTTCATCGTCGAGCCCGGCGCGTACCGCCCCATGAAGGCCCGATTCATGCCGGTGGTCGGCGCGTTCGCGAGGGCGAGCACCTCGCCCTTGTCGATGCTCAGCGCCACCAGGCCGACCAGCCGACCCTTCGCATGCCGGGCCACCGCCGTGTCCGCCGCGCGTTGGAGCCGCGGATCGATCGTGGTGGCCACCGGGCCACCGCCGGCGGCCGGCTTCGGTGCGCCGAACTCGGCCTCGGTGGACTCGACCGCGCCGGTCTGACGGTTGATCAGTTGTACCGCCCCGCCGGCCGATCCGCCCGCGCCGCCGGTCGCGCCGAAGATCGGGGTCAGCGACGGGTGGTCGGCCGGCGACAACACGCCTCCGTCGCGGTCCAGCACCTTCACCGTCGAGCCGCCCGCCGTGCCCTTGGTCAGCCGGAACTTGGCCGCCGCACCGAGTTTGGGATGCACCAGCGACGGCTGCCACTTCACCAGCCACCCGCCCGGTCCGCCGCCCTTGGTCAGCGCGAGCGTCGAGGCGTAGTTCCAGGTGCCCAGCCCGCCGACCGGCATCGCCGCGCCGAACGGCACCGCCACCTCGCCGTCGGTCGCCGCCTTGGCCGGCCCCGGAGTGAAGGTGGGCGCGGTTATCTCCAAGCCGACGGTGAAGCTGCGCAGCGTGGTCTCGGCGGTCCGCGGGTCGTCGGTCAGCGCGGCCGCGTCCGCCCAGCGCCCGGCCGCCCAGTGGTCGAGGAAGACCCGCGCCGCCCGATCCGCCTCGGCGCCGCCTGCTCGCGCCGGCCCGACCCGGTCCTCGTCCGAGTCGCCGAACCAGCGATCGGCCGCGGCCCAACCGCCGCCGCCCAGCACCAGCGTTCCGGCCACCAGGAGCGCCGGCCAGGCCCGTCGCCGCCTGCCGGTCCGCCGGGACCGTTCGGGCCGCCGCCCTTCCCGGAGCGTGCTCGGCCCGAGCGGCGCCGGCCGGTCCGAGCCCGCCCCCGCCCGTGCCCGTTCGGCCCGATCCGCTCCCGCCGACCCGCCCACCCCGTACGACCTGTCCGCCGTCATGTCCGGCCCTCCCGATCTCCGCGTGCTGCCAGGAGAACAGGGATTCGATCGGATGGTCCAAGACCGTTATCGCACCGGATCCGATAGTGAAACGGCTATCATTGCCGGTCATGGACCTGCTCCGACACCTCCGGTACTTCCGGACCGTTGCGGAGGAGGGACATGTCGGTCGAGCCGCCGAGCGGCTGCGGATCGCCCAGCCGTCGTTGTCCCAGCGCATCCAGCGACTGGAACGCGAACTCGGCGTGCGGCTGTTCGACCGGAACAGCCGCGGGGTCGCCCTCACCCCGGCCGGCCGGGTCGTCCTGGCCGAGGCGGCCGAGCTGCTCGCCGCCGCCGACCGGCTCGGCGGCGCGGTGGCGGGGTTGCGCGGCGGCAGTACCGGCGCGATCCGCGCGGCGGTGCCGCCCGATCTGGGCGGCGCGGCGGTCGCGGCGATCCTGACCGGCTTTCGGGAGCGCTCGCCGGGCGGCGCCCTGGAACTGCGCGAGCTGGCCACCACTCGGCAACTGCGCGAGTTGGCGGCCGGCACGCTGGACGTCGGCCTGCTCCGGCATCCGTGCGCGGTGGCCGATCTGGAGGTGGGTCCGATGCTGCATCAGCCGCTGGGAGTGCTGCTGGCGGCCGGGGATCCGCTCGCGGCCTCGGCCGAGGTCGCGCTCGCCGATCTGACGGGGTGTGAGCTGGTGCTGTTTCCCCGGGAGTTCGCCCCGGCGCTGTACGACGAGACGCTGACCGCGTGCGCCCGGCACGGCTGTACGCCGGCGCTCGTGCACGATGTGGCCGGCGGCGACTTCGCCCGGGCGCTGGTGTTGTCCGGCGCGGCGGTGGCACTGGCGCCGCCGACCACGCCCGACCCGGGCACGGTGTGGCGCCCGCTGGCGGGCACGCCGCTGGCCTGGCGAACCTCGACCGCTTGGCCGCGTAGCGCCGACGGGCCTGCCGTACGCGCGTTCACCGAGACCGCGCATGCGGCCCTTCGGCGGCATGCCGGGGTGCTCGGCGAGCGTCCGGGGCGTCCGGTCTTCCCGCGTCCGGCCTCGGAGTTCCCGCTGTGACCGGGTCCGGTGCCCCGCGTGCGGGCGTCCGACGTGCCGTTCGGAGCCGGATCGCCGACGCGTTCGCCGACGCGGGGGTGAGCGGTGTGCTGCACGCGGTCGACATCGACGCGGGCACCGAACTCGACCTGGGCGCCGACACCCTGCACAGCACGGCGAGCCTGCACAAACTGTGCCTGGTGGCCACGCTGTTCCGGGAGGCGGCGGCCGGCCGGGTCGAGCTGACCCGGCGCATCGAACTGCCGGCGGGCGCGGAACGCAGCCCCGGGGGCACGGGCGTGGCCGCGATGCTCGATCCGGTCGCCATGTCGCTGCGTGACCTCGCGTCGCTCGCGATCGCGGTGAGCGACAACGCGGCGGCCGACGCGCTGTGGGACGAACTGGGCCTGGACACGGTCAACGCGACCATGGCCGAGTTGGGGCTGACCCGCACGGTGGCGATCGAGCCGCTGCGCGAGATGTACGCGGGCATGCGGGAGGACGCCGGTCCGGCGGGGCCGGCCGGGCTGGTCGACCCGGCGGTCGTGGCCCGGCTGCGGGCGCTGGATCCGCTCCGCTCCAACCGGGGCACCCCGCGCGACCTGACCCGACTCCTGGGCGCGATCTGGCGGGACGAGGCGTGTGGGGGCGAGTACGGGGTCGGGCTGCGGCGGGTGCTCGGCCTCCAGGCGTGGTCGCATCGGCTGGCGTCCGGATTCCCGTTCGACGACGTGCGGGTGTCCGGGAAGACCGGGACGCTGCCGACGATGCGGCACGAGGCGGGAGTGGTCGAGTATCCGGACGGCGGCCGCTACGCGATCGCGATCTGCACCCGGGCGGCCGACACCGCAGCGGCCCTGCCGGCCGCGGACGCGGTGATCGGCACGGCGGCCAGGATGGCGGTCGACGCACTCCGCCTCGTGGAGCGCGGGACCACCACCGGCCGCTGACCGCCGGCCGGCCGGCGCCGCGCGTACCGCACCCCCGCCGTTCGGGCCCTACCGGTTGCGGTAGATATCGCGGCGATTGCCGACAGCCATGACCCATACGATCAGTTGGCCATGTTCGATGGTGTAGACGACTCGATAGTCCCCGACTCGGAGACGCCATCGCGAGCTGTGCCCTTGGAGGGCTTTGATATCGAAAGCCCCGGTGTCGCCCGCGTCCATCGCGCGCTGGAGTTCGGTCAGACGATGGAGGATCCGCACGGCATCGGGGCGGGGAATCTTGAGCAGATCCCGCTGGGCATGCGGCGTGAACCGGGTGACGTAACCCATGCGGAATCAGGCATGGTGGGATCGGAGCAGGGCGGCCATCTCTTCGAGGGAGACCGACCCTTCGACGCCCTCGGATTCCGACTCGTCCGCCAGTGTGTTGAGCCACGAGTCCTCGACGCGGTCCGCCAGCAGACGCAAGCGCCGGTACTCGTGGATGTCGATCACGACGGCTTCCTCCTTTCCCCGCCGCGTGATGATCGTCGGCGTCTCGTCCCGCCGAGCGCGATCGAGAACGTCCGCAAGGTGGCTACGGACGTCAGCCATGGAGGCAATCACAGGCTCACTCATGTCACGAATGTATCAGATGTACATGTAGTACATGGAATCTTTGGGTCTTGCGAGGTCAGATGCCCAGGCGGGTGGCGAGGCCGTCGAGGATGCAGTCGAGGGCGGTCTCGAATTGCCAGCGCGGATCGTCCTTGCGCCGGGCGGCCCCCAGGTACGCGTGGAAGGTGGGGTATCGGCCCGTGCTCATCAGGTAGGTCATCTCCGGGGCCAGGTGCGTGCGCAGTGCGTGGCCGTCGGCCGCACCCCGCACCTCCATCAGCCGCAGGGTGGCCACCTCGGAGGCGGTACGGCCCTGCACGTACGCGCCGACCGTGTCCACGGCGACCATCAACTCGTCGGGCGGAAGGTCGAGTTCGGCCAGCGCGGCCATCCCCCACTCCACCGACGCCAGGCGGTTCGGCGTGAGCGAGATCGCCGCCCGCGCCGACGGCAGTTGCACCAGCCACGGATGCCGCAGGACGATCTCGCGCGTGCTCGTCGCGAGCGTGCGCAGCGTGGCCCGCCAGCCCGCGCCGGTCTCGGGCGCGGTCAGCTCGCCGTAGACCCGGTCGACCATCAGCTCCAACAGGTCGTCCTTGCCCGACACGTACCGATAGGCCGCCATCGGCGCGACGCCCAGCTCGGTCGCCAGCCGCCGCATCGTCACCGCGTCGATGCCCTCGGCGTCGGCGATCGCGACCGCGGCCTCGGCGATCCGGCCCGAGGTGAGCACGGTACGCGGAGCGGGAGTCGGGTTGTCCAGCCGCTCCCACAGCGAGACCCGACGTTCGCCGCCCGCATCCGGCTCCGCCTCTGCCTCTGCCGGTGACGACTTCCTCTTCTGGCCGGCCATGAGTGCGGTCCTTCCGAAGTGCGATGGATGCGGCGATGCGACGGGTGCCGCGGGTACGTCGAAGTTCCGCGTACAACGTATCAAGAGTGGACGCCGTACACGCTGCTGTGTACGTTGTATTTCAACGGATACGTTGTACACGACACCGAGGAGTCACCATGCCCGCCACCACTCCCCTGCGCCTCGCGATCATCGTCGGCAGCACCCGGGACGGCCGCTTCGCGCCCACCGTCGGCGGATGGATCCGCGCCCGTGCCGCCGAACGCGACGACCTCACCGTGGACGTGGTCGACCTGGTCGAGACCCCGCTGCCCACGGTGTTCCCGGCCTTCGGACAGCCGCCGGCGCCCGGCACCGCCGAGTTGCTCGCGAAGGTCTCACCCCGACTGGCCGCCGCCGACGCGTTCGTGATCGTCACGCCGGAGTACAACCACAGCTTCCCGGCCGCGCTGAAGAACGCGATCGACTGGCACAACCCGGAATGGCACGCCAAGCCGGTCGGCTTCGTGTCCTACGGCGGGGTATCCGGCGGTCTGCGTGCGGTCGAGCAGCTGCGAGTCGTGCTGGCCGAACTGCACGCGGTCACCGTCCGGGACACGGTCAGCTTCCACGGGCACTGGGACAAGTTCGACGCCGAGGGCGACGCGGTCGACCCGGCCTCGGACGCCGCCGCGAAGACCATGCTCGATCAACTCGTGTGGTGGGCGCATGCTCTGCGCGACGCCAAGGCCGTGCGCCCGTACGCGGCCTGACGCCTCCTCGACCGTCCGTACCCCACCACCCACCACGGGGGCAGCGCCATGTCACACGCGACCGACACCCCACCCACCAAAATCCCCTTCGGCATCGTCGGCCTGGTCCTCGGCATGTTCCTGGGCATGCTCGACGGCACCATCGTGGGCACCGCACTGCCCACCATCGTCGGCGACCTCGGCGGCCTGGACCGGCTGTCCTGGGTGGTCACCGCCTACCTGCTCGCCGCCGCCGCGGCCACCCCGATCTGGGGCAAGCTCGGCGACCTCTACGGTCGCAAGGGCGCGTTCATGGCCTCGATCGGCGTGTTCCTGGTCGGCTCGATGCTCTCCGGGATGTCCCGGGACATGAACGAGCTGATCCTCTTCCGCGCCGTCCAGGGACTGGGCGCGGGCGGCCTGATGGTCGGCGCCTTCGCGCTGATCGGCGCGCTCGTACCGCCCCGCGACAGCGGCCGGGTGCAGGCGCTGTTCGGCGCGATCATGCCGATCGCGCTGGTCGGCGGACCGCTGCTCGGCGGCTTCCTCACCGATCACCTGAACTGGCGCTGGGCGTTCTACGTCAACGTGCCGGTCGGCCTGCCGGCGCTCGGCATCGTCGGCTTCGGCATCCGGCTCGACACCGTGCGGATCAAGGCCCGGATCGACTACGCCGGCGCCGCCCTGCTCACCACCGGGATCGTCGCACTGACCCTGTTCGCCGGCTGGGCGGGCACCACCTACGCGTGGACCTCGCCGCAGATCCTCGGCCTGGCCGGGCTCACCGTCGTGGCGCTGGCCGCGTTCGTCCCGGTCGAGCGGCGCGCGGTCGAACCGATCATCCCGCCCCGGCTGTTCGCCGACCGCAACTTCGCCGTGGCGCAGGTGCTGAGCTTTCTGGTCGGCGCGGTGATGATGGCCGCCACCAACTACCTCCCGCAGTACATGCAGTTCGTCCGGGGCGCCTCGCCCACCGCGGGTGGCCTGCTGCTCCTGCCGCTGATGTTCGGCATGCTCGGCGTACAGATCACCAGTGGCCGACTGATCAGCCGGACCGGTCGCTACCGCGCCTACCCCATCCTGGGCGCTGCGCTGATGATCGTCGGGGCGCTCGTGCTGCTCGGCCTCGGTGTGGACACTCCCACGGCCGCGGCCTCGGCACTGACCCTGTTGATCGGCGTCGGTGTGGGCTTCGTGATGCAGAGCACCATGCTGATCACGATGAACAGCGCCGACCCCCGCGACCTCGGTGCGGCGAGCGGCACCGCCACGCTCACCCGCACGATCGGCGGCTCGCTCGGCGTCGCGCTGCTGGGTGCGGTGTACGCACACCGTTTCGAAGGCAGCCTGGGGTCGCAGGACGGCCGGCCGGGCTCCGGCGGGGCCGACCTGACCCCGGCCGCGCTGCGCGAGTTGCCCGCCGCCACACGGGACGCCTTCCACACGGCGGTCACCAGCGGCCTGCACGGCGTGGTGATCGGGCTGGCGATCCTGTCCGCGCTCGCGTTCGGGTTGTCCTGGTTCGTCCGCGAGGTCCCCTTGCGCTCGGCCCCCGGCGCACCGGGTGGACCCGCCGC
Organism: Embleya sp. NPDC050493; assembly: GCF_044458105.1. Taxonomy (NCBI): domain Bacteria; kingdom Bacillati; phylum Actinomycetota; class Actinomycetes; order Kitasatosporales; family Streptomycetaceae; genus Embleya; species Embleya sp. NPDC050493. Next base: position 209,285 of record NZ_JBITHP010000005.1, on the reverse strand, counting down.
GTCCGACACCGCGTCCGAAGTCGCGGCCGACACCGCTCCGGCACCGGCCGGGGTGCGCGCCGGGTCGAACTAAGCTTCCGGGCGTGGACACCCCAGAACGTACTTCTCCCTGGTCACCCGGCAGCGCCACCGGGGTCGGTTCCATGCCCGGTGAGGACATCCGCGAGACCGTCAAGATGGTGCTCGGCCTGCTGACCGACCTGCCGCACCTGCCCGAGTTGCCCGCCCGCGGGCCCGGTGCCGACCTGACCGGCCGCTCGGCCGGGATGCTGGTCGACCTCTACACCGACGTGCAACCCTCCGGGTGGCGCTTCGTGGACCGCCCCGGGCGCGACCACCGCCGGGCCCGCTCGTACCTGGGCCAGGACCTGGACGCCCTGGAGGAGTTCACCCAGGGCTACACCGGTCCGCTCAAGATCCAGGTCGCCGGTCCGTGGACGCTCGCCGCCACGATCGAACTGACCTACGGCGACAAGGCGTTGGCCGACCCGGGCGCATGCCGGGACCTGGCCGTGTCGCTCGCCGAGGGCATCCGGCTGCATGTGGCCGAGGTGGCTCGGCGGATCCCGGGCGCCGACCTGGTGCTCCAGTTGGACGAGCCCGCGCTGCCCGGCGTGATCGCCGGCGACGTGCCCACCGCCAGCGGCTTCGGCCGGTTGCGGGCGGTGGACAAGGCGGTGGTCCGGGACACGCTGCGGGACGTGATCGCGGTGGCGGGCGTACCGACCGTCGTGCACTGCTGCGCACCGGGCACGCCGGTCACGCTGCTGCGTCAGGCAGGTGCGGCGGGCGTCTCGCTCGACTTCTCGCTGCTGCGACAGTCCCAGGACGAATCGATCGGCGAGGCGGTCGAGGCCGGCTTCCGCTTCTTCGCCGGGGTGGTGCCCGCGCTGCCCCCGGAGAGCGAGGCGTCCGAGGTCGACCCCGGTGTGGGAGCGCGGCCACTGTCCGACCCGCCCGGTACCGTCAGGTCTGTCGGAACGTTGTGGAACAGGCTCGGTTTTCCGCCGGAGTCCCTGGCCGAAGCCGTCGTGGTGACCCCCACGTGTGGCCTCGCCGGTGCCTCTCCGGCGCATGCCCGGGCCGCCCTGTCCCACAGTGTGGCTGCCGGCCGGGTGCTTCGGGACGACCCCGAAGGTGCCATGTAGCGAAACGCGGCGGCGCGCCCGGGCGGCCCGCCCGCGGGACGCCGCGAACCCCATTCGAACTGGTGGCGCTGGAGGGCGACGACGTGGCTGGTGCGACGACCGGAGTGGACGAGATCCCGGCCGAGGTGCGCGAACGCGCCGCGACCCTCGCCCGTGAGCTGGAGGAGCACCGCTTCCGCTACTACGTGAAGGACGCGCCGATCGTCAGCGACGGCGAGTTCGACGCGCTGATGCGGGAGCTGGAGGCGATCGAGGAGGAGTACCCGGCGTTGCGCACGCCGGATTCGCCGACCCAGAAGGTCGGCGGCACGTACTCGACCGACTTCGCCTCGGTGGACCACCTGGAGCGCCTGCTCAGCCTCGACAACGCGATGAACGAGGACGAGCTCGACGAGTGGGACGACCGACTCACCCGCGAGCTGGGCACGGGGTCGTTCCACTATCTGTGCGAGCTCAAGATCGACGGACTGGCGATCAACCTGCTGTACGAGAACGGCCGGCTGGTGCGCGCGTTGACGCGCGGAGACGGCCGGACCGGTGAGGACGTCACGCCGAACATCCGCACGATCGCCGAGATCCCGACCCGGCTGCGCGACGACGGCGGGCACGACGTACCCGAGCTGGTCGAGATCCGCGGCGAGGTGTTCTTCCCGATCGAGAAGTTCGACGAACTGAACGCGCGACTGGTCGAGGCCGGCGAGAAGCCGTTCGCCAACCCGCGCAACGCCGCTGCCGGATCGTTGCGGCAGAAGGATCCGCGAGTGACCGCGTCCCGCCCGCTGCACATGATCGTGCACGGCATCGGCGCTCGCCGGGGCTTCGACATCGACTGCCAGTCGCACGCGTACGAGCGCCTGCACGCGTGGGGGCTGCCGACCGCGCAGCACAACAAGGTGGTCGACACGATCGACGAGGTGAAGGAGTTCGTCCGCTACTACGGCGAGCACCGCAACTCCGTCGAGCACGAGATCGACGGCATCGTGATCAAGGTCGACGAGATCCCGATCCAGGGCCGGCTCGGCGCGACCTCGAAGGCACCTCGGTGGGCGATCGCGTTCAAGTATCCGCCGCAGGAGGTCAACACCAAGCTGCTCGACATCGAGGTGGGCGTCGGGCGTACGGGTCGGGTGACGCCGTATGCGGTGATGGAGCCGGTGACGGTGGCGGGGTCGGTGGTGGCTCGCGCAACGCTGCACAACCAGCAGGTGGTCAAGGCCAAGGGCGTGCTGATCGGCGACACGATCGTGCTGCGCAAGGCCGGTGATGTGATCCCGGAGATCCTCGGTCCGGTCGCCGACCTGCGCGACGGGAGTGAGCGCGAGTTCGAGATGCCGTCCACGTGCCCCGAGTGCGGATCCCGGTTGCGCGCGATGAAGGAGGGCGACATCGACCTGCGTTGCCCGAACGCGCGCTCGTGTCCGGCCCAGTTGCGCGAGCGCATCTTCTACCTCGCGGGCCGCAAGGCGTTCGACATCGAAGCGCTCGGCTACGAGACCGCGATCGCACTCACCCACCCACACGCGGGCCCGTCCGTACTCGACACCGAGGCCGATCTGTTCGACCTGACGGCCGATCAACTGCGTGATGTGCAGATGTTGCGCAAGGTCAATCGCAAGGGCGCAGCGGAGGACGAGAAGGAACTCGTCCCCTATTTCTGGTCGAAGGCCACCTACGACAAGGAGGGCAACGTCAAGAAGCCCTCCGAACCGAAGGCCAACACGCGCAAGCTGATCGAACAGCTGGGCAAGGCCAAGTCCCAGCCGCTGTGGCGGGTACTCACCGCGCTGTGTATCCGGCACGTCAGCGACACCACCGCCCGGGCCATCACGAGCGGCTTCCACGACCTCGACCGGCTCGCCGCGGCCTCCGAGGAGGAGATCGCCGCGGTCGACGGCGTCGGCCCGATCATCGCCAAGGCGGTCACCGAGTGGTTCGCCGAGGACTGGCACCGCGAGATCATCGAGAAGTGGCGCGCGGCCGGTGTGCGACTCGCCGAGGAGGGCGCCGACGAGGAGAAGCCGCCCGGCCCGCTCGACGGAATCGTGACGGTCGTCACCGGAACTCTCACCGGGTACACCCGGGACAGTTCCAAGGAGGCCCTGGAACAGCGCGGCGCCAAGGTGACGGGTTCGGTCTCGAAGAAGACCGACTTCGTGGTCGTGGGCGACAATCCCGGCTCCAAATACGACAAGGCCGTGCAACTGGGCCTGCCGATCCTCGACGACGAGGGCTTCGCCGTACTCCTGGACGAGGGGCCCGAGGCGGCCCGCGCGTGGGTGGCCGAGCGCGCCGGCTGAAAGCGCTCCCTCGCACCGCCGGAACGACCTACCCTGGGCGGGAGCCTGCCCATCCGGCGGCTCGGTGCCCCACAGGCGTACCCGTCCCGGCGCCCGGGATGCCGCCCGACGAGGCCGCAGGGAGCAGGCGCATGGGTCGGATCGGCAGGACGGACCTGTCGCGACTGGCGCGACCACGCGCGTTCTTCATCCACACCGGGATAGTGGCGTTGGCCGGCGTTTTCGCGCTCGTCGTGCCACCGGCGATCGCCGTGGCCGACGGTCGTTGTCCGGTCCCGCTGACCCCCGGCGTGTGGATCATGCTCGCGCTGGTGTCGATCGACGGCGTGTACACGGCGCTCACGCGCCGGGGGTTGTACATCCCCGGCGCGATGCCGTCGATCGCCATCACGTTCGGCCTGCTGCTCGTGCACGGATGGCAGGTCGCCGCGCTGTGGCAGACCGTCCCGGTCCTGGTGTCCGGCCTGCTCAGAGGCGATTCGTGGTGGCGGATCGGCTACACGATGGGCCACTACGTACTCGCCTTCGTCGCCGCCGACGTGGTGCTCGGGTTGTTCGACATCGAGCCGGGCCCGGACGAGGCCCGCGGGCTGCGTGTGGTGGACTTCCCGGTGGTCGCGCTGGCCGGGCTCGCGATGGCGGCCGTCTCCCAGACGTCCGGGTGGCTGGCGCGGGCGAGTTGGCGCGGGACGAGTGTGTTCACGCTGATGCGGGCCGAGGTGCGGGCGCGGCTGGTCTCGCACGGCGCGCTGATCGGCCTGTCCCCGCTGATCGCCGTGGTGACCGCCGAACAACCTTGGTTGCTCCCGCTGTTCGTACTCCCGCTGCACACCCTGTACCGCAGCACGATGGTTCGCTTCGACCGCGAGCAGGAGTCGCGGCACGACGCGCTCACCGGTCTGCCGAACCGGCGGTTGTTGCTGGAGCGCGGCGAGGAGGCACTGGGTCGGGCCGGCGGTCGTGGCGGTCGGGTCGCGCTGTTGCTGCTCGACCTGCACCGCTTCCACGAGGTCAACGACACCCTCGGACACGTCGCGGGCGATCGGCTGTTGCAGCAGGTCGGCGCGCGGCTGGAGACACTGGTCCGCCCGGGGGACACGGTGGCCCGACTCGGTGGCGACGAATTCGCGCTGCTGTTACCGGGGTTGGACATGGGTTCGGATCGACAGACCGCGCAGGAACTGGTCCTGGGCCTCGCGCATCGCATCGTGGACCGGCTCGGCGAGCCGTTCGACCTGGACGAGTTGACCCTGGACGTGGAGGCCAGCGTCGGCGTGGCGATCTTCCCGGACCACGCGAGCGATGTCCTGGGCCTCCTGCAATTCGCCGATGTGGCCATGTACTTGGCCAAACGCTCGCGCAGCGGCGTGGAGCTCTACGACGACTCGCGCGACGTGAACACCCGGGACAAGCTGCTGCTGCTGGGCGATCTGCGTCGGGCGTTGGACAACCACGAGGTCGAACTGCACTATCAGCCGAAGGTTCGGCTCGTGGACGGCCGGGTGGACGGCTGCGAGGCACTGGTGCGCTGGCGGCATCCGACCCGGGGCCAGGTCTCGCCCGAGGAGTTCGTCCTCTTGGCCGAACAGACCGGGCTGATGCCCCGGCTCACCCGCTACGTGGTGGACGTCGCGCTGGACCAGGTGGCCCGCTGGCACGCGGAGGGCATCGACGTCCCGGTCGCGGTGAACATCTCCGCACGCGACATCCACGTGCCCTCGTTCGCCGACTCGGTGGCCGCGGGGCTGCGCGAACACAACGTGGCGGCGGGCGCGTTGCAACTGGAGATCACCGAGCGGGTGCTGCTGGAGGAACCGCAGCGGGCCGCCGAATCGCTGGACGCACTGCGTCGGTTGGGCGTGCGGCTGTCCCTGGACGACTTCGGTACCGGCTACTCCTCGCTCGTACACCTGCGGCACATTCCGGTGAGCGAGATCAAGATCGACCGCTCGTTCGTGGCCCGCCTGACCATGAACGAGGAGGATGCCGCGATCGTCTGCTCGATCGTGCAACTGGCCCACTCGCTGGGCCTGCGCGTGGTCGCCGAGGGCGTCGAGGACGAGGCCACGTACCAGCGGCTGCGCGAACTTGGCTGCGACGCGGCCCAGGGCTGGTTGATGTCCAAGGCGCTCCCGAGCGACGAGGCCACCGCCTGGCTCCTCCGCCACGGCGCAGGCGCCCACGCAACCCCCGTGGCCCCGATGGAACTCCACCACCACCGCAGAGCGGACGTCGGCTGACCACGACGGGTGGTGTCATCCCGGCGGCACCCGACCCGGGTTCCATTCGCGCGAGCGCCGACGGCCCGACGGCCGCCGAGTGCGGGGAGGAACACGGGGGTTCCGCCCCGCAGTCGGTCGGCGGTCGGGCCGGATCGGCTCCGGGTGCGCGGGTCAGCCCGTCGGGCCGCGTCCGCTACTCGAGCCTCGGTAGCCGAGGTCCTGCCGGACGAAGTCCTTCGACACGGCGTGTGGTGACGTGATCGTCGCGGTCGTCCGGCCGGCTCGGACCACTGCGGCGGAGTTGCCGCCGTAGGCCAGCGGGAACAGCTTCGCCTGAAGGCCGGCGGTGGCCTGATAGGGCTGCGCCTTTCCGCCGATGGACGCGTTCACCGTCGCGGGCGCGGTCAGGAACGAGAGCACCTCCACCGTGTCGCGCGGGCTGTTCGTCCCGCTCCTGGGGTTCATCAACCTGGTCTGCCCGCCCGAGGTGGGCCGAGCCGCGGCGAATTGCACCCGATGGGTCAGATAGACCGTGTCCCGGGTGATCACCGGCCAGGCACCGGTCTTGAGCCGGGCCAGGTAGTACGCCGAGATGTCCACCCACGTGTGCCCCGAGTTGGCGGACGGCGCGAACTGGGTGCCCTCCGAGTAGTCGTTCCAGGTGGTCAACTGCACCCAGTCCGTACCGCCGTCGATCGCATTGGTCCACGTGGTGCGCAGGTTCTCGGTGTTGTTCGCCTCGTCGTAGATGCCCTGGTTGGGCCGCTCGTCCTGGACCGCCACCGGCTGCATCCAGATCTTGCCGAGGCTGTGTGCCTTGGCGATGTCCTGCTTGATGTTGCCCTGCCGATCGGGGCTGCGGTTGCCCCAGTTGGAGAAGCCGTAGCTGACGGCCGCGTACTTGTCGGCGTTCGCACCGAAGTTGAGGAACACCGGTACGAGCGCGACCTTGGTCTTGTACGTGTTCGCCATGATCGCGTTGAAGTCCGCCCACCACTGGGGCGAAACCTGCTCGGCCTTGAACGGCGACACCACGACCCGCCCGTCCGCCAACCGCTGTACCACCTTGGACGCGGCCAATTCGTTCATCGACGCGGCCAGCGCGGCGGGTGTGATGTCCTTGAGCGCGGTCATGTCCGGCATCACCACGATGTCGAACTCCGGATCGACCGTCTCCGCCGCCTTGATCAGCGTTTTCAACCGGGTCCAGTGCGCGCTCGTGGTGGACAGCACGTCCACCGTGAAGCCGTCGATGCCGGCTGCGGTCGCCTCGCGCACCTCCTGCTGCATGTCCTGCAACGCCCAGTCGCCGGTGCGCACGTCGCGCGGCTTGGGCCGGTCGCGCAGGAGTCCGCCGTAGGCGGCGTGCTTTCCGCTCTCTCCGTTCGGGTCGAGGTAGTTGCGGGCGTAGTAGTCACGATCCGCCGGTGCGTTCTCGAACGAGGCGGGATAGGGGGTGAAGTAGTGCGCATACACCTTCTTGGTGCTCGCGCGCAGTGCCGCCGTGGACGGCATGGCGAACGGAAGCGGCCCGGCGGAGGGGGCGGGCGCCGGGTCGGATCCCTCGGTCCAGGTCACGGTCGCGCGAGGCGCTTCCTCGGGTTTGCCGCGCGACGACTGGAAGACGGCATGCGCACCGCCGGCCGAGGTCACCGCGAAGGAGTAGCTGCCGTTGCCGGTGAACGCTCCGGAGACGTCGATCGGTGCGCGCTGCCAGGCGGTGAAGCCCTGTCGCGTCCCGACCTGTGCGCCGAGCGCGGGTTGGTTGTTCCAGGTGAGCTTGTCGGCCTGCCAGGGTGCGGTGACCTTGTGCACCCGTACGGTCGTGTCCACCGTGCGGGCCGGGGTGAACTCCAGGGCGAGCTTCACATCACGCGCGCCCGCCGGCACACCCGACACGTCGACGCGTACGAACGCGCGCTTCTCGGCGTTGACTTGGCCGTCACAGGTGGCCGTGCACACCGACAACCACGTGACGTCGGCGTGCGGTTTGGCCGCTCCGGCCTGACTGACGTAGCTGTCCTCCATTCGGATCGTCGCGGATGGGCCGTCGTCCTGCCGGCCCACCGCCACCCCGACCGTCGCGGCGATGCCGACGGCAAGAAAGACGGGCAGAATTCGCTTTCTCAGACGAACCCGCAATGAACCCTCCGAGGGTTGCGACGTGTTGTTCCGACCTCATCGGTCGTACCGGTGCGGGACGCCTTCACGGCTGCCGAGCACCGCTCGCCGGGAGCCGTCTCGGCTCCGCACGCGGTCGCGTGAAGATTAGGGGACCGGCGAAGTTCGGACAACGAATGGCTCGAATCGTCCGTCCCGGAAAGTCCACCCGCGCAATATGGACTCTTTCCCGATTCCGTCCCCGATCCGTAATCGCCGGATTCCGGGATTCTCCGGATTATGGTGCTGTACGAGGGACGAACCCGAGGAATGGGGAGAGACATGTTGGTGATCCGAGCGGCACGCGCCTTCGACGGCGAACGGGCGCTCCCCGGGCCGGTGTCCGTCTTCGTGGCGGACGGGCGAATCGTCGGGCTGGAGTCGGGCGAGGCCCTCGTTCCGGACGGCTGGAACCTGGTCGAACACCCCACGGCGACCGTCCTGCCGGGCCTGTTCGACCTGCACAGCCACCTCGGCGGCGACAGTCGCGACGGCGCGCTCGACCGGCTGCCCGAGTACTCCCCCGAGCAACTCGACGCGGTGATCGACGACTCGTTACGTCGCGAACTGGCCGTCGGGGTAACCGTGGTCCGCGATCTCGGCGACCGTGACTGGTCGGTGTTGCACCGGCGCGATCGGGCGGCCGACGGACTGCCCGCGCCGACGATCCTGGCCGCCGGGCCGCCGATCACCAGTGCCAAGGGGCACTGTTGGCGATTCGGCAGCGAGGCCGTCGGGCCAGATCGACTGCGTGCGGCCGTTCGGGAGCGGGCCGAGCGCGGCGTGAACGTGGTCAAGGTGATGGGCACCGGCGGCACGATGACCCCGGGCACCGACCTGATGCGCTGTCAGTTCACCCTGCCGGAACTGCGCCTGATCGTGGACGAGGCGCACGCCGCCGGACTGCCGGTCACCGTGCACGCACACAACCTGCCCGCGGTCGAACAGGCCCTCGCCGCAGGCGCCGACGGCATCGAACACTGCACCTGCCTGACCGACCGGGGCGTGCGGATCTCCGACGACCTGCTGCACCGGCTCGCGGCGCGGCAGGTCGCCGTGTGTCCCACGCTCGGTACCGACCCGGACGCGCTCCCGCCGCCGTCGGTACGGGAGTTGCTGGAGCGCCTCGGACTGACCCGGGAGGTCCGGCTCGCCCTGGTGGCCCGCGCACACCGGGCCGGGGTCCGCATCGTCTCCGGAGCCGACTCGGGGATCAGCGCCGCCAAGCCGCACGGGAGCCTGCCGGCCGCCGTCGCCGACCTGGTCGCGGGCGGCATCCCGGCAGCCGAGGCGCTCGCGTCGGCCACCTCCCTCGCCGCCGACACCGTCGGCCTCGGCGGGCGCAAGGGCCGCCTCCGCGCCGGCCACGACGCCGACCTCCTGCTGTGCGCCGGCGACCCCCTCGACCGCATCGAGGCGCTCACCGCCGTCACGGCGGTCATGGTCGCCGGCACGTGGGCGGACCTCGCTTGAGCCCTCGGCGCCGTGGACGGTGGATCAGCTCGGCGCGTACGTCGGGCGCGGCGGGACCGGGCCGGGTGCGGTCGGCGGCCTGCGGGTGATGCGGCGGCGCCACAGCAGGCCGGCCGCGAGCAGCACGACGAGCGCGCCGAGTACCGACAGCAGCCAGGCCGGGATCCCGGCGACGGTCAGCAACTCGTCGCGGTAGGTGGCCCGTTGATAGCCGTTGTCGCGTGCGGCCGGGCGCAGTTCGTGGTCGTCGACGATGTCGGCCGGAATCGGGAAGTTCTGGTCGAACGCGGTCAGGAAGGCCGGCTTGCCGTCGATCGGTGCCAACCGGTCCGCGATACCGGGCGACTGCCCGGCGCCCGCCGATCGTGCGGCGTCCGGCTTGCCCGCGTACAGCACGTTCGGGGTCGCGCCGCCGATGTCCGAGCGCGGCTGCATGCGGTGTGCGGCGACCACGTACAGCCGCAAGTGCTGCGGCACCTTGGCCAGTCGGGACAGGCGCATGGGATAGACCAGGCGATCCGAGGCGAAGCTCAGGTGCAACGGATCCAGGCTGCCGCGCAGCGTGGCCGGCCGGACGCCGCCGCCGGCGGGCGCCTCGGGCGCGAGCCGGATCGCCACGTACTCCCAGTGCTGCCGCACGTACGGCTCCAGCGCGGTCGCGAGCGCGGGAGGCAGGTGGAAGCCGTTCTGCGTGAGCCAACTCCCCAGCGCCTGCGGGTCGTCGGACGCGAGGCGTGCGACGTCGAACGGGCCCAACCGCTCGCGTCCGACCACCTCGACCCCACCGGCACCCGGCGCCGCACCGGCGCGAGGAGACCTGTCCCCGCCGCCCGAATCGTCGGAGAGGGGCCAGTCACCCGCCCTCGGCCAGAAGTAGTGCCGAACCCGCTCGACGGGGGCCACCACCCGCTCCAACTCACCGAACAGCGCGCTGTTCCCGAGCGTCACGCTCGCCCGCGACGGCACCGGCATGATCCACGCCGCCGATTCCGCGTCCCCGGACACGGTCAGCTGCATGTCGATCTCCTCGACGCGCCCGTCCCAGCGCACCACCGAGGTCTCCCGGCCCACCGTCAGCGTCCGCCCGCCGGCCGGCACCGCCGCCCCACACCCGCAAGCCCATGCGGGCTGCGCCACCATCAGCACCTGGATCGACACCACCGCCAACACCAACCGCAGCACCCGATCCCACCAGGCCCCCCGTACACCCATCACGCACCATCCCCATAGCCCCACAGCGAACACCCCTGCGACGCACCCCACCCCGACCCGGTTCCCCCACCCGAACCACCCGCCCTCGCAACGGGTCACGCCCGGGTGCGGACAAGGTGCAACTCGCGCCGAGGCGAGGCGGGGACGGGGGCGTGGATTCGCGGGAGCGCGGACGCGGAAGCACGGACCGGGACCGTGGGCGGGTATTCGACAACCTTCGGACGATCACGATCAACTTTCGTTGCTGCCGCACCCGTGTCGGGGGCCGGCATCGTCAGGGCTACCCAGACAGCCCGCACGGCGTCGAAGGCGGTGCGGGCACGTCGTGCGGGCACCCATCGGCCCCCGGGTACACCCCCGGCCCGGGGGCCGATTCCCGGGATCGGCAAGGGCAATGGCCCCGCCACCCGTCCTCACCCGCCGCCGCAGACCCGCTCCCGCGTCGCCGCATCGACGGCTGCGGGCAGGGCACCCTCGCCTACCTTCGGACTCGCCAACGTGCCCGGCGCGGGCGGCTTCTCGTCCAGGCGGAGATACACTTCCCGGCCCCACGGCCGATCCCCGGCGCGGACATCGAAGGCCCCCCACACCTCGTACGTACGCACCGCCTCTCGTCCCTTCACGAACACGAAGGTGACCGGTTCGTCGTCGCTGCTACGAGGCAGCCGTACGGACTCGCCGTACCGTCGCGCCATGGTGTCCTCCGCGGCGCCCAGATAGACGGCGTCCCAGGCGAAGTCCGTCACATCGCGCAGCCTCAGCACCCCGTCCCGACAGAGGTCAACCGGGCGCGTCGAAGGGTCGGTTCGGCCCGCAATCCCTCGGCCTGCCATGTGGCCGAAGTCTGTTCCACTACTCGACCAAGGGTCTCATTGGCGCGACCGGCGCCCATGCAGTTGAGAAGGAGGTTGCCGGCTCCGGTGCGCACGGACATCGGGTCACCGGGGATGAGAGCGCGCGTCGGCGCCCCGAAGTAACGGGGCCACAACCTGTCGCGCTCGCCCCGCCCCGGCCGCGACCTCGCCCTACGCCGTGCCGTCGATCGTCGCCGAGCCGATGACGCGCGTTCCGTCGTACAGGACCACGGCCTGCCCTCGGGCGATGCCTCGGATCGGCTCGGCCAGTCGCACGCGGACCTCGGTGCCGACCGCCTCCGCGATCGCCGGGGTTTCCTCGCCGTGGGCTCGGACCTGGGCCGTGCAGGCCACCTCGCCGACCGGGGCCGGGCCGCACCACCTCGGCCGGATGCCGACCAGGCGGTCCACATCCAGCGCCTCGACCGGGCCGACCGTGACGGTGTTGCTCACCGGCGAGATGTCCAGCACGTACCGCGGCTTGCCGTCCGCCGCCGGGTGGCCGATTCGCAGGCCCTTGCGCTGGCCGATCGTGTACGCGTACGCGCCGTCGTGCTCGCCGAGCTTGGTGCCCGTCGCATCCACGATGTCGCCGCGCTCGGTGCCCAGGTGCTTGGCCAGGAAGCCCTGGGTGTCGCCGTCGGCGATGAAGCAGATGTCGTGGCTGTCCGGCTTCTGCGCGACCGCGAGGTCCCGCCGCTCGGCCTCCAGTCGCACGTCGCCTTTGGTGTCGCCGCCGAGCGGGAACATCGCGTGCGCGAGCTGGTCGGTGTCGAGTACGCCCAGCACGTACGACTGGTCCTTGCTCATGTCGACCGAGCGGTGCAGCTCACGCGAGCCGTCCGGATGCTCGACGATCTGCGCGTAGTGCCCGGTGCACACCGCGTCGAAGCCGAGCCCGAGCGCCTTGTCGAGCAGCGCCGCGAACTTGATCTTCTCGTTGCAGCGCAGGCACGGGTTCGGCGTGCGCCCGGCCTTGTACTCGGCCACGAAGTCGTCCATGACGTCCTCGCGGAAGCGCTCGGCCATGTCCCATACGTAGAACGGGATGCCGATCACGTCCGCGGCCCGCCGCGCGTCCCGGGAATCCTCGATCGTGCAACAGCCCCGGGCGCCCTCGCGCAGCGTCGCGGGTTTCGCCGAGAGCGCGAGGTGGACACCGACCACGTCGTGTCCGGCCTCGACCGCTCGCGCGGCGGCAACGGCGGAGTCGACCCCGCCGGACATGGCGGCGAGCACCCGGAGGCGGCGGCCGTTGGCAGGAGGAAGCGTGTGATCAGACATAGCGCCTCAAGAGTACGTGGTCACCCCGCCGACCCCCGAGGGGATTACCCGAGCGAAGCCGACCCCCGAGCGAATCACCCGAACCCGAGCCCGAGCCGCCCCCGACCGACGTCCAGCCCCGACCGACGCCCAGCCCCGACCGACGCCCTGCCCCGACCGATGTCCACCCCCGACCGATACCGGCCCCACCCGAAGCCGGTCCTACCGGCGCGCCGCCACCGACCCGGCGGATCGGGCGCGGGTGACCACCGGCAGGATCGCCTCGGCCAGTTCGGTGACCTCGGCCTCGGTGGTGGTGTGTCCCAGGCTGAATCGCAGCGAACCGCGGGCCCGGGCGCTGTCCGCGCCCATCGCGAGCAGTACATGGCTCGGCTGGGCGACGCCCGCCGAGCAGGCCGAACCGGTCGAGCACTCGATGCCGCGCGCGTCGAGCAGCAGCAACAACGAGTCGCCCTCGCAGCCCGGGAAGGAGAAGTGCGCGTTGCCCGGCAACCGGTATGCCGGGTCCAGCCGCCGATCGCCGTTGAGCTGCGCGTCCGGCACCGCCGCCACGATCCGCCGCACCAGCTCGTCTCGCAGGGCGCCCACCCGTCGCGCGTACTGGGCCTGTTCGCGGACCGACTCCTCGGCCGCCACGGCAAGCGCCGCGATCGACGCGGTGTCCAGCGTGCCCGAGCGCACGTCGCGCTCCTGGCCGCCGCCGTGCAGCACCGGCACCGGCGTGATGCCGCGGCCGAGCACGAGCGCGCCGCAGTTGCCCGGCCCGCCCAGCTTGTGTCCGGTGACGGTCATCGCGTCCAGACCGGTCGCCGCGAAGTCCACCGGGACCTGGCCGACCGCCTGGACCGCGTCGGAGTGGAACGGGATGCCGAACTCGTGCGCGATCTCGACCAGCTCGGCGATCGGCTCGACCGTGCCGACCTCGTTGTTGGCCCACATCACCGACACCAGGGCCACCGACGCCGGATCGCGTTCGATCGCCGCCCGCAGGGTGTCCGGTTGCACCCGCCCGTCGGCGTCCACGTCCAGCCACTCGACCTCCGCGCCCTCGGCCGACTCCAGCCACAGCACGGGGTCGAGCACGGCGTGGTGCTCCACCGGACTGACGAGTATCCGTCGCCGCGCCGGGTCCGCCGCGACGCGCGACCAGTAGATCCCCTTGACCGCGAGGTTGTCGGCTTCGGTGCCGCCCGCGGTGAAGACGATCTCGCTCGGTCGCGCGCCCAGCGCATGGGCCAGCGACTCGCGGGACTCCTCCACCGTGCGGCGCGCGCGTCGCCCGGACGCGTGCAGCGAGGACGGATTCCCGAGTCGGGCAAGCTGTACGGTCATCGCCCGGATTGCCGAAAGGCGCATCGGGGTGGTCGCCGCGTGATCGAAGTAGGCCATCGCACTGCGCAGCTTAGTCGGGTACCCGCCGGCGCCGACGCGGGCGGCCGTACACCCGTCCGTATCGCGGCCCTCCGGGCAGGAATCGGCCGAGCCACAGGCGCCAGGACGGCAGCATCGCGGTCGTGTACGCGACGAGTCGCCGGCGCAGGCGCGCGTCCTTCGGATCTGGTTGTCTCGGCCGGTGGTCGTAGGTCAACGGCTGCTGGATCTCCCACACATCCTGGTGCAACGTCCGCCGGGGCGAATTGGGCACGGTCCACCCTTATGAGTGGAGGCGTTGCGCCTGCCGGTCGAGCGGCGCACCCCGGGGTCGCGGGCCCGGCGAGAACGCCCGAACCGGGGCGGCACGAGCGGTTGCGGGCCGCCGCCGGCTACTGCTCCTCGGCGCTGGTGCCCGAATTACGGCGCCACGCGCGCGGCGCCCGCCACCCGCGCCGGAGCGCGAGCACGCGAAGCAGGAACGCGAAGGTCACCGCCGCCGTCGCGGTGACCGGCCCGAACAGGTCGAACTCGATCAGCGCGGCGGTGATGCCGGCGCCGAGCAGGGCCGGGAAGGTGTAGATCTCCCGGTCCCAGCGCAGCAGCGTGGGCACTTCGCGGGCCAGCACGTCGCGCATCGCGCCGCCGCCGACGGCGGTGGTCACCCCGAGCGCGGCGGCCGGGATCGGATTCAGGCCGTACGCGTACGCCTTCGCGGTGCCGGTCACGCAGAACAGGCCGAGCCCGGCGGCGTCCAGTACGTCGATCGCGGACATGATGCGTTCGACCTGGGGGTGCAGGAAGAAGACCAGGCCGGCGGCGAGCAGCGGAGTGGTGAAGTAACCGAGGTCGGTGAAGGCCGCCGGTGGCACCGACCCGATGATCACATCGCGCATCACCCCGCCGCCGAGGGCGGTGACCTCGGCGAGCAGGGTGATCCCGATCACGTCGAAGTTCTTCCGCACCGCCATCAGCGCGCCGGCCGCCGCGAACACGAAGATGCCGATCAGGTCCAGGACCTGCTGGAGCGTGTGGTGGAAGATCTCGGGCGGCACCTCGGGCGACATAACGGATGTTCTACACCGCCGGGTACGGTCCGTTACTCATGGGGCCGGTGTGGGCGGTGTGTCCTCCCCGTCGGGCTTCGCGTCGGGCTTCCCGTCGGCCTTGGCCTCGGCTTTTCCGACGGCCTCCGGTGCCGGCTCCGACGCGGCTGCCGCAGCCTGGGGGTCCGCGTCCGGCGAAGCCGCGTCCGGCGCCGGTGTGTGCGCCACGGGGGCATCCGTCGTGGGCGCGGCCACGTCCGGCGCATCCCCGGCGGCCCCATCCGTCACAGTGGCATCCTTCGTGGCCATCTCGCCCGGCGGCGCCGCCCTCGGCTTCACCAACTCCACCACCTCACCCGCACCATCCCCCGCCGGCACGTTCTCCGGGAAGTGGCAGGCCACCTGATGCCGGCCGGCGACCTCGGCCAGCGGCGGCTCCCGGGTCTTGCAGATGTCCTGCACCTTCCAGCACCGGGTGTGGAACCGGCAGGCCGGCGGCGGGTCCATCGGGCTGGGCACGTCGCCCTTGAGCAGGATGCGCTCGCGGGTCTCGCGCCGGGCCGGGTCCGGGACCGGGACGGCGGACATCAGGGCGACCGTGTACGGGTGCTTGGGCGAGGTGTAGAGGTCCTCGCGGTCCGCGATCTCGACGATCTTGCCGAGGTACATCACCGCGACCCGGTCGCTGGTGTGCCGAACCACGGACAGGTCGTGCGCGATGATCAGGTAGGTCAGCCCGAACTCGCTCTGCAGGTCGTCCAGCAGGTTGACCACCTGCGCCTGGATCGACACGTCCAGCGCGGACACCGGTTCGTCGGCGACCACCAGCTTGGGCCGCAGTGCCAGCGCGCGGGCGATGCCGATGCGCTGCCGCTGGCCGCCGGAGAATTCGTGCGGGTAGCGGTTGTAGTGCTCGGGGCTGAGCCCGACCAGTTCCAACAGCTCCTGGACGGCCTTCTTGATGCCGCCCTCGGGGGTGACCTTCTGCAGCCGAAACGGCAGCCCGACGATGGTGCCGACGGTGTGCCGCGGGTTCAGCGAGGACTGCGGGTCCTGGAAGATCATCTGGAAGTCGCGCCGCAACGGCCGCAGTTGCCCGCGGGAGAGTCCGGTGATGTCACGCCCGCCGAACTCGATGGTGCCCTCGGTGGGCTCCAACAGCCGCATCACCATCCGCCCGGTGGTCGACTTGCCACAGCCCGACTCGCCCACCAGACCGAGCGTCTCGCCCTCGCGAATGTCGAAGTCCAGCCCGTCCACGGCCTTGACCGCGCCGGCCCGGCGCCGGGTCACCCCGGACCGGATCGGGAAGTGTTTGCGCAGCCCGCGCACGCGCACCAGCACGTCCCGCTCCCGCGCGTTCGGGGAATCGGCGGCCGCCTCGGCGGCCTGCGCAGCTTTCACGTCGTCTCCCGCTCGGGCGCCCTCGGTCACTTCAGCGTTCCCGTTCCCTTTGTTTCCGGCCCTACGACCGGCCGGACCACCGGCCGCGCGGCCGTCCGTGTGCCCGGCCCCGTGCCCGTCCGCTTTCACGTTCGCCGTCTCGCTCACAGGCGCGGCCTGATGTCCTCGGTCCAGATCCGCTCCCGCTCCTGGATGTCCAGGTGGCATGCGGTCCGGTGGCCCGGCTCGATCTCGAGCAGCCGGGGGACCTCGGTCCTCTCGCGCCCGTCGTTGCGGTCCGCGTACGGGCAGCGGGTACGGAACGCGCAACCCGAGGGCAGCGAGATCAGGCTCGGCGGGCTGCCCTTGATCGGCATCAGCCGTTCCTGGCGCTCCCGGTCGAGCCGGGTCAGCGAGCCCAACAGGCCCCAGGTGTACGGGTGTCGGGGCTGCTCGAACAGGGTCCGCGAGGGGCCGTGCTCGACCGCGCGGCCGGCGTACATCACCAGCACGTCGTCGGCGAGTTCGGCGACCACGCCCAGGTCGTGCGTGATCATCATCACCGCGGAGTTGAACTCCCGTTGCAGGTCCCGGATCAGGTCCAGGATCTGGGCCTGCACGGTGACGTCCAGCGCGGTCGTCGGCTCGTCCGCGATCAACAGTTCCGGGTCGCAGCTGAGCGCCATCGCGATCATCGCGCGCTGGCGCATGCCGCCGGAGAACTGGTGCGGGTAGTCGTCCACGCGCCGGTCCGGACGCGGGATGCCGACTCGGCCCAGCAGGTCGATCGCATGCGTGCGGGCCTGCTTGCCGGAGACCTCGTTGTGCACCTGGTAGGCCTCGATGATCTGGTGGCCCACCGTGTAGTACGGGTGCATCGAGGACATCGGGTCCTGGAAGATCATCGCCATCCGGCGGCCGCGCATCAGCCGCACCTGCTCGGGGGTCGAGCGCACCAACTCCCGGCCGTCCAGCCAGATCTCGCCCCCGATCCGGGCACCGGTGTTGCCGTGCAGACCCATGATCGCCAGCGAGGTGACGCTCTTGCCGGAGCCGGATTCGCCGACGATGCCCAGGGTACGACCGCGTTGGAGTGCGAAGTCCACCCCGTCGACACTGCGTACCAGGCCGTCGTCGGTGGGGAAGTGCACGGTCAGGCCGCGCACTTCGAGGAAGTTTTCGGCGACCGGCGGCGGGCCGGCCGGGGCGAGCTTGGGTGTCTCGGCCGCGGTGTCCCGCTTGCGGCGCGGTAGCAGTCGGGGCATCAGGTCCTCACCCGGGGATCGACGACCGCGTAGAGCAGGTCCACGACGAGGTTGGCCAGGATCACGAAGATGGCGGCGATCATCGTCACGCCGAGCACTTCGGGCAGATCCTGTTGCGTGATCGCCTCGACGGCGAACTTGCCGATGCCGTCGAGCGAATAGACCTGTTCGGTCAGGATCGCGCCGCCCAGCAGCAGCCCGACGTCCATGCCGAAGATGGTCAGGATCGGCGTGAGCGCCGCGCGCAGCCCGTGTTTGACGATGACGTCCCGCTCCCGCAGACCCTTGGCCCGCGCGGTGCGGATGTAGTCCTCGCCCATCGTCTCGAGCATGCCGGCGCGGGTGAGTCGGGCGTACAACGCCGCGTACAGGAACGCCAGGGTCAGCCAGGGCAGCACCAGGTTCCAGGCCCAGCTGCCGGGATTGTCGAAGAACGGCACGTAGTGCACGCCCTTGAAGATCGGCCATTGATAACTGAACAACGCCAGTGCCACCAGGCCGGTGAAGAACGGTGGCAAAGACACACCCGCGAGCGCGAAGCCCATCGAGAAGCGGTCCCACAGGCTGCCGCGTTTGAGCGCCGAGATCACCCCGATCGAGACGCCCGCGATCAGCCAGATCACCGCGGCGCCCGCGGCCAGCGACAACGTGACCGGGATCCGGTCCTGGAGCCGCGGCCACACCTCCAGGTTGTTGCGGAAGGAGAAGCCCAGGCACGGCGGCGCGCAGTGCACCTTGCGTACGCCGGTGTCGTAGTCCTTGCCGGCGATCATGCCCTTGACGAACTTGCCGTACTGCTCGGGCACCGACTTGTCCAGCCCGAGGCTGTGCTTGACCTGCGAAATCGCCTCTGGGCTGGGCGATTTGCCGACGTACCGCGCGGCGAGTTGGTCGCTTGTGGCGCCTCCCAGACGCGGAATGAGGAAGAAGATGGCGAAGACCGCCATGGTGACGATCAACAGGAGCACCACCGCTCCCGCCAGTCGCCTGAGCAGATAGAAAATCATGAGCCGGCGACCCGGTCCGGTGCGGGGAGCGGGATCACCACTCCCCGCACCGGAACTGACGGGCCTTCACCTCTCCTTCGGGCTACTGACCTCGTCGCAGGCTTACTGGATACCGATGTTGAGGTAGTCGTACATCCCGGAGTACGCGGGAGTGACGACCAGGTTGGTCACGTTCGGCGGGCGGTAGAGCAGCGACTTGGTCCACGCGAACGGAACCATCACCGCCGACTCCATGACCTTCTGGTCCAACTGCTGCCAGATGGCCGCGCTCGCGTTCTGGTCGATCGTGCGGGTGGCCTGGTCGATCAGACCGTTGACCGCGGGGTCGTTCAGCTCGGACAGGTTCGTGCCACCGGCGGGCTTGATCGCCCGGCCGTCCACGATCTGCTGGAAGAAGCCGAACTGGGTCGGGAAGTCGGGGCCCCACTGCATGAACATGATGCCGACCTTGTTGTCCGCCACCCACTTGGGCACACCGGCGAACTGGGTGAAGTAGTCACCCGAGGGGTACTGGCGGATCTCGATCTTGATGCCGACCTTGGCGAGCGCGTTCTGCACCGACGTGGCGCCCGCGACCTCCTTGGGCCGGTTGCTGCGCGCGGTGAGCACGGTGCTGAAGCCGTCCGGCTTGCCGCACTGCTTGAGCTCGTCCTTGGCCTTGGCCACGTCACCCGTGTGCTTTTCGCCGTTCGGGTACATGTCGGCGACCTTGGAACCGGCCAGCGTCGGCGGCATCAGGTTCGTCGCGATGTCGGCGCCGACCTCACCGCCGACCGCGCGCTGCATCTGCGCCTTGTTCACCGCGTACTGCACGGCGCGCCGGCAGTGCACGTTGTCGAACGGCGGGGTCTTCGAGCTGATCGCGAGGTACGCCAGCGCACCGGAGACCGCGTCGTCCGAGTTCGCGGCCAGCTTCTCGTCGGTCAGGATCTTGTTCTGGGCGGCGGCCTGGACACCGGTGCCGACCACGTCGAGCTGCGCCGTGCCGGCGAAGAGCCGGTTGTCGACGTCGTTCGCGTCCTGCTTCTCCAGGAGTTCGATCCGGTCCGGCAGCGCCTTGCGCAGCGGGTCGGTGTTCGGGTCCCAGTGCGGGTTGCGGATCAGGTTGACCGCCTTGCCGGGCTCGTACTGGCCGTCGACCATGTACGCGCCGGTGGCGAGGGGGTGCTTGACGTACTCCTTGCCGGTGTCCTTGGCGGGCGGGACCGGCGCGGTCTGCGGGAGCGCGGCGAGATAGTTGAAGTCCGCGAACGGCTCCTTCATCTTGAAGATGATGGTGTAGTCGTCCGGCGTCTCGATCGCGTTCAGGCCCAGCTTGTCCGGCGCGCTGTCCTTGTACGGGCCCTTGTAGGTGCCGTCCGGGTCCAGGTACTGGCTGAAGTACGCCGGGCCGTTGGGCAGGATCTCCTTGTCGAAGGTCCGCTCGACCGCGTACTTGACGTCCGCGGCCTTGACCTCGGTCCCGTCCTCGTACTTGACGCCCTTGCGCAGGTGGTACGTCCAGGTCTTGCCGCCGTCGTCGGTCTTGCCCACTTCGGTGGCCAGGTCCGGCGCGAACTCGTAGCTCGCGTTGCCCGGGGCGGGCTTGAAGGTCAGCAGCGGACGGGCCATCAGCCGGGAGAAGTTCCAGGCCGAGGCGTAGTACATGTCGCCCGGGTCGAGCGAGTCGAACTTGTCCGAGCTGACCAGCTTGAGCGTCCCGCCCTTCTTGGGCGACTGGTTGACGACCTCGGTGACGGCCTTGTTGCTCGGCGAGTACTTCTTCTTCGAGCTGCCGCCGCCACCGCCACACGCGGTTGCGGCCAGCGCGGTGACCGCAACGATGCCGATCAGCGCTTGGGCCCTGCGCCTGCGAGTTACCGGGTGTTTCATCGCTGGTCGTGCCTCCTCGTGGGGACTTGCGGAATATTCAGCGGCTGCGTGGGTCGAGGGCGTCTCGAAGCCCGTCGCCGAGCAGGTTGAACGCGAGCACGGTGATGAAGATCGTGACTCCGGGGACGACCATGAACATCGGTGCGTCCTCGTACCGGGGGACGGCGCGCGCGAGCATGCCGCCCCACGAGGCGGTGGGTTCCTGGACGCCGACGCCGAGGAAGGAAAGGGCGGCCTCGAACAGGATGTTGGTCGGGATCAACAGTGTGGAATACACCAGGATCGGACCGACCAGGTTCGGCAGCAGTTCCTTGAAGATGATGTGCCGGTCGGTGGCCCCGAGGCTGCGGGCCGCCTCGACGAACTCCCGCTCGCGCAGCGACAACGTCTGGCCGCGCACGATGCGGGCGATGTAGGGCCAGCTGAAGAAGCCGATCACGAAGATCAGCACGGTGACCCGGAGCGTGTCGCCCTTCAGGCCGAACGCCTCGCCCTGGAGGCTGCTGCCGATCGCGATCGCGAACAGGAGCAGCGGGAAGGCCAGGAAGACGTCCATCGCGCGACTGATCAGCGCGTCGACCCAGCCGCCGAAGTAGCCCGCCACGGTGCCCAGTACGACGCCGATGACCACCGACAGGAGCGTGGCGAGAAACGCCACGAGCATCGAGATGCGGGCGCCGTAGACGATGCGCGAGAAGATGTCCCGGCCGTTGACCGGCTCCAGACCCAGCGGATGGTCCCAACTGGCGCCGCCGAAGCTGCCGTTGGGGATGTTCAACACCGGGTCGAGCAGATCGTCGTGGTACTCGGCGGGGTCGCCTCCGACGAAGGAGGTGATCACCGGTGCGAAGATCGCCACGAGTACCATGAAGATGATCACCACGCCACCGGCCATCGCGACCTTGTCGCGACGGAATCGGGCCCACGCGATCTGGCCGAGGGAACGACCCTCGATGCGTACGCCGGAGGATTCGGCGATCGCTTCGGGGTGCGCCTCTCGGGCCACACCGGTGGTCTCGATCGGTGCCGTCATGGATCGACCCTCCCCGCTCACGGATGCGACGGCGGCTCGGGATCGCCGATCCCGTCGCCATACCCGGCATTGCGATCCCGATGATCTTCGGGATCTGTCGTCCGGGTGAGACTCCTCCGTGACGGGGGTCACCAACAGGGGTCGAGGAATACCTTTACTGAACCGTGATTACGGCGACACGATTCACCGGTTGATCCGCGTAGATCGGTCACGAAATCACAACAAGGCAGCGGTTGATGACGTGACGTCAGTTTATTGGGGGCATCAGTGCCTGTTGCCCCGCTCCCGCCACTGTGTGCCGATCTTCGTTCACTGCGAGTTGCGGGCGGCCTCGTCGAGCATGTCGATGCCGATGAACGGCCGGGTGTGCTCACGCATCCACGCGGCGACCGGGTCGAACGGGTCGTCCAGGGCGACCGAGGACAACGTCAGGCCGGCCGGCGCGGCGGCCGAGGCGCGTGCCATCGCGTCCCGCATCCGTTGCATCGTGGCGGGCTGATTGTCCGTCAGGCGCAGGCCGATGACGAGGCGTTCGGGTCCGACGGTGGGTCGCACCCAGGCCCGGTGCGCGGCTCGCACCACCTGGGTCTGGAACAGTTGGCCGCCGAGCAGGGCGTAGAACGCCGGGTCCCACAACGTCGGTTCGCCCACTTCCAGGGGGCCGGCCATCAACCGGTCCAGGCCGCCGACGATCCGCCGGAGGTCGAGGTAGGGAACACCGACGCCGCCGCCCTGGGCGTGCGGATTCAGCCACAGGCCCCAGTGGTCGGTGTACAAGGAGGAGGCGATCTCGGTGACCGGACAGACCTCGAAGGAGCGATCCCAGCCACTGAGACGCAGCTGTTCCTCGGACGTGAACGCCGGGGCGTAGCGCCATCCGGCCACGTCCATGTTCCCGTACTGCGCGTCCGGGCTGCCCGGTTGCCCCTGCCACAGCAGCATCCACACGTGAGCGCCCGTGAGCGCTTCGAGCAACCGCTCGTAGGCGTCGTAACGCCCGGGTGCCACCTGGCTCAATGCCTGCTCGACCTGGTTCACGACGTCCTCCCCGAACCCGAACCGATGTCCCGATGTCCCGATGTTGCGATGTCCCGCCGAACCCGCCGACCGCCGTCCCGCCGGATCACTGTCCCGCCGTCCCGCCGTCCCGATGAAGTCGTTGCGACGAATGCCGCAGTGCGAACGCCCCGCACCGGAGCGCGCCGGCGCGCATCGCGCGCGTGGGCGCACGGATGTGCCGGGCCCGCGGGCTCAGCGCTGGTCGGCCCGCAGGTAGAACGGCTCGGCCCGTTCCAGCATCCAGTCCCCCACAGGATCCTGCGCAACGTCCAACAGCACCACGTTCACCGGCCACGGACATGCGGCCCGGCCGAGCGCGCGCTCCAGGGCGCCGACCGCGGCCAGCCGGTCCTCCTCCTGCCAGCGGTCCAGTTCGACACCGATGAACAGGCACGGCGGGTCGGACTCGATCGCACCCAGGCCGCGACGCGCACTCAGCACCACCGGCACGTGGGTGAACTCGGCGGCGGCCGCGATCAGGAACTCCATCGGCTCCTCGTCCGGCTCGTACAGCCGCACCCGCGCGCCGCGCACGCCCGCCCCGGGCAGCCGGGCCAGTTCCAGCACCCCCGGCGGCGGGATCGGGATGCCCACCTCGCCGCCCGGGTTGACCGCGATGCCCACGTGCGGCGGCAGTCCGCGGGCGAACTCGCGCATCGGCGCGACCGTGCACGCCATCGGGCCGGCGACCCGCCGGAACTCCTCCTCCGAGGAGAACACCGGCACGTACGGCCGGCCGTCGATCTCGGTGGTCGGCAGCGTCAGTTCACTGTCCGTCGGGTCGCCGCCCTCGGGCAGCGGCACCCACACGTCCGACTCGGCCAGGGCCTCGAAGAGAGCCTCGGCCCGGGACGGGTCGCGCATCGCCGCGACGAGCGCGCTCTCCACGGGATTGGCCGGAAACGGCATGGTGGTGCTCCTCTGGTGTCCGCCGCAGTTTACGACTCGGTCGACCGCCGCCGTCGGGGCTGTCCGGGTACGGGGTCTGCGAAAACGATCCGGCTGAGCGTCCGGGCGGCCGGCCGGTCGAGCAGTACGCACGAGGTGAAGCCGCCGGGCGCGGATGCCAGGGTGGGGCCCGCATCCAGCCACGGCGTCAGTCGGGCGAGCAGTTCGCGCCACTCGCGGTGATGCCGGGCGAACACCGGCGTGGACACTCCGCGACCGCGTGCGCGTTGGCCGGCCAGGGCCTGATGGGCGCTCACGTCCAACAACAGTGCGTGCGCCGAACTGCCGCGCCGCCGGGCGGCGAACACCAGCACCCGGCGCAGGATCGGGTTGCGGCCGCTGTCGTGCACGACCACCGCGCCGGGGCCGCGCAGTGCCCGGGCCACCTCGCCGTAGTGCGAGAGCCGCACCAGCGGCCGATAGGCCCGGTACGGGATGCGCCCGGCGCGCACCGCCCAGCGCGCCCGGACCAGGTCCGCGTCCAGCACGGCCACGGTCGGCCCGGGGGTGACCACGCGCGCGAGCAGCGTGCTCTTGCCGGCCCCGGGCAGGCCGGTCACCACGAGCACGCACGAGGCCGGATAGGCCAGCACCTCCACCACCCGGTCGCCGATCCGCTCCCCCGTGCGATCGCGCTCCTCCCGGAGGTCGTGCACGGACCGGGGCATCAACACGCCGCTCGTCGCGGCGCCGGTATGCGCCCCCGCCGAGTCCGTCTCCACGAGCCCTCCCCTTGTCCCGAACCGTCCTGCCTTGCGCATGGTGTCGCACCCGCGCACCCTCGCGCGCGAGCGCGTGTCGGCCGCCCCTCGAAACCGGCAACCCTCGAAGTCGGCGACTTCCGGAGTCGGCAGTCCTCGGACTCGGCGGGGTCCCGGCCCCGGTGGGGGATTGACGACACGCGCTAGCATGCCGGGCACAACCTCATATCGGCCGTCGACCCCACGCGGAAGAGTCCTCGCCCACGAGCGGGGCGCCGAAGGAGCAACTCCTCCCCGGAATCTCTCAGGCACCGATACCGCATGGGTCAGGCACTTCTGGAAAGCAACTGCACCGCTGGTGCGGTTCACCCACGGTGCAAATCGCCGTTCCGCGCGC
Source organism: Embleya sp. NPDC050493 (assembly GCF_044458105.1). Taxonomy (NCBI): domain Bacteria; kingdom Bacillati; phylum Actinomycetota; class Actinomycetes; order Kitasatosporales; family Streptomycetaceae; genus Embleya; species Embleya sp. NPDC050493. Next base: position 184,553 of record NZ_JBITHP010000005.1, on the reverse strand, counting down.
GGATGCGCCCGGAAGCGATGAAGCTCTCAGGTTCCGATGACAGAAGGGGAGGGCACCCCACTTTTCGATCGACTCCGATCGAAAAGGGCTGAGAGCCATGGCAGGGAGCCCCCTTTGTTGTCGTACTCGCCGTTGTCGCACCGGCCGCACCGCCCGTCGTCTTTCGCCGCACTCCGCACCGGCACCCGCTCCTCGTCCGTGCGTCGTGCCCCGTGCGCGCCGACCGAGCGCGCGGCCGAACGCCCTGCCCCCGACCGGCCCGCGCCCCTCGGGTGTTCCCGCCGGCGCCCCCTCGAAGGAGCCTTCGCATGACCACCGACCGCCGGACCCCGCTCGACGCCGTGCACGACGCGCTCGGGGCCACGATGACCGACTTCGCCGGTTGGCGGATGCCGCTCCGGTACGGGAGCGAGCGCGACGAGCACGCCGCGGTGCGCACCACCGCCGGCCTGTTCGACCTCACCCACATGGGCGAAATCGAGGTCACCGGCCCGGACGCCGCCCGCGCGCTCGACCACGCCCTGGTCGGCTTCGTCTCGAAGATCGGGATCGACCGCGCCCGGTACACGATGATCTGCACCGAAGAGGGCGGCATCGTCGACGACCTGATCGTCTACCGGCTGGGCGACGAGCACTTCGTGGTGGTGGCCAACGCCTCCAACGCGGACGTGGTCGCGGGCAGCCTGAAGCACCGCTCGCAGAACTTCGACGCCGTGGTGCGCGACGCGTCCGAGGAGTACACGCTGCTCGCCGTGCAGGGCCCCGCGTCGACCGGGATCGTCGGTTCGCTCACCGACGCCGACCTGCCCGCACTCAAGTACTACGCGATCCTGCGCACCGAGGTCGCCGGCATTCCGGTACTGCTCGCGCGCACCGGCTACACCGGCGAGGACGGCTTCGAGCTGTTCGCCTCGCCCGACGACGCGGTCGCGCTGTGGGAGGCGCTGCTCGCGGCCGGCAAGCCGCACGGCCTGGTGCCCGCCGGGCTCTCCTGCCGCGACACGCTGCGCCTGGAGGCGGGCATGCCGCTGTACGGGCACGAACTGACCCGGGACACCACGCCGTACGAGGCCAACCTGGGTCGGGTGGTCCGGCTGGACAAGCCCGAGGACTTCGTCGGACGCGAGGCACTGGCCGCGGCGCAGGACGACGTGCGCCGGACCCTGGTCGGGCTCACCTCGCCGGGCAAGCGGGTCCCGCGTGCGGGGTACCCCGTGGTGGACGCGGAGACCGGCGAGCGGGTCGGCGAGGTCACCTCCGGCGCGCCCTCGCCGACACTGGGCGTGCCGATCGCGATGGCGTACGTGGCCAAGGAGCGGGCCGAACCGGGCACCCGGCTGGCCGTGGACATCCGCGGCAAGGCGGAGCCGGTCGAGGTCGTCGCGCTGCCGTTCTACAAGCGGGCCTGACCGAGGCGGCCGGCGGCCCGACCCGAGTTCCGCGGGCGCGGCCGGCTCGGGCCCTCCGGGCCCGCGGTACAAACCATCACAAACCCACCTGAGGGACAGACCCCCCTCGATCGAATGGAGAATGGACCCGTGCACGCACCCCAGCACCTGCGCTACAGCAAGGAACACGAGTGGCTCGACGAGGCGGCCTCCCCCGCCCTCGTCGGCATCACCCAACACGCGGCCGACGCGCTCGGCGACGTGGTGTTCGTCCAGCTCCCCGAGGTCGGCCAGACGGTCGTCGCCGGCGAGCCGTGCGGCGAGTTGGAGTCCACCAAGTCGGTCAGCGACATGTACGCGCCCGTCTCCGGCGAGATCGTCGAGATCAACGACGCGGTCGCCGAGGACCCCGCCCTGGTGAACTCCGACCCCTTCGGGACGGGCTGGCTGTTCAAGGTGCGCATCGACGGCGAGGCCGAGGGCCTGCTGTCGGCCGACGAGTACGCCGCGTTCTGCGGCGAATGATCGAGATCGACCCGATCGAGGAGCTGACAACCGTGACGATCCTGGACCGTCCGCTGAGCGAGGTGGACCCGCAGGTCGCCGCCGCCGTCACCGACGAGCTGCACCGCCAGCAGAACACCCTGGAGATGATCGCCTCCGAGAACTTCGCCCCCGTGGCGGTGTTGGAGGCACAGGGTTCCGTCCTGACCAACAAGTACGCCGAGGGCTACCCCGGCCGGCGCTACTACGGCGGCTGCGAGCACGTCGACGTCGTCGAACAGCTCGCCATCGACCGGGTCAAGGAGCTCTTCGGCGCCGAGGCCGCCAACGTGCAGCCGCACTCGGGCGCGTCCGCGAACGCCGCCGCGATGGTCGCGCTGCTCTCGCCCGGCGACACGATCCTCGGCCTGGACCTGGCCCACGGCGGCCACCTCACCCACGGCATGAAGATCAACTTCTCCGGCAAGCTCTACAACGTGGTCGCCTACCACGTCGACGAGAAGACCCACCGGGTCGACATGGAGGAGGTCGAGCGCCTGGCCAAGGAACACCGACCGAAGCTGATCATCGCCGGCTGGTCGGCCTACCCGAGGCAGCTCGACTTCGCCGGGTTCCGCCGGATCGCCGACGAGATCGGCGCGTACCTGATGGTGGACATGGCGCACTTCGCGGGCTTGGTCGCCGCGGGTCTGCACCCCAGTCCCGTGCCGTACGCGGACGTGGTCACCACCACGACGCACAAGACCCTGGGCGGCCCGCGCGGCGGCGTCATCCTGTCCAAGGCGGAGTACGCCAAGAAGATCAACTCGGCGGTCTTCCCGGGCCAGCAGGGTGGTCCCCTGGAGCACGTGATCGCGGGCAAGGCGGTGGCCTTCAAGATCGCCGCCTCCGACGACTTCAAGGATCGCCAGCGGCGCACCCTGGAGGGCTCGGTCATCCTCGCCGAGCGGCTCACCCGCAAGGACGTCACCGACGCGGGCATCACCGTGCTCACCGGCGGCACCGACGTGCACCTGGTCCTGGTCGACCTGCGCGACTCGGAACTCAACGGTCAGCAGGGCGAGGACCGCCTGCACGAGATCGGCATCACGGTCAACCGCAACGCGGTCCCGTTCGACCCGCGCCCGGCCATGGTCACCTCCGGCCTGCGGATCGGCACGCCGGCCCTGGCCACCCGCGGCTTCGACGCGGCCGACTTCGAGGAGGTCGCCGACATCATCGCCGAGGCCCTCCTCCCCGGCTTCGACGACACCCGCAAGGCGGCCCTGGCCACCCGCGTCACGGCCCTGGCGAAGAAGCACCCGCTGTACCCGAACCTCTGATCCCACCTCGCGGATCCACGTTCACCAGGACGGGCGCGGGGGGGGGGGGGGGGGGTGGGCCCCCCCCCCCCCCCCCCCCCCGGCGCGGGCCCCCCCCCCCCCCCCGCGGGCCCCCCCGCGGGGGGGGGGGGCGGGGTGAGGGGA